>NZ_JBKFDG010000005.1:0-321512 GCF_046452315.1 Hylemonella sp. W303a
ACGCGCGGGCGAGCAAGGTCGAGGGTTCGCGGTGGTGGCCGGTGAGGTGCGCGCGTTGGCGCAGCGCAGCGCCGAAGCCGCCAAGGAGATCAAGGGCCTGATCACCGACAGCGTGCACCGCGTGGAACAAGGCACGGCCCTGGCCGACAAGGCCGGCGGCACCATGAACGAAGTCGTGTCCAGCATCCAGCGGGTCAGCAGCATCATGGCGGAGATCAGCGCGGCCAGCAGTGAACAGACGGCGGGCGTGACCCAGGTGGGCGATGCCGTGACGAACATGGACCAGACCACCCAGCAAAACGCTGCCTTGGTGGAGGAAATGGCGGCCGCTGCCACCAATCTGCGCATGCAGGCGCAGGAACTGGTGCGGGCGGTCAGCGTGTTCAAACTGATGGACCCGCCGGGCGGCAAGGAAACCGCCCCTGCCCTGGGCGGCGCCACCTCGCCGGGCGTGCCTGATCAGCAGCGGCCCCTGCTGACCGAACGTTGAATCTGTGAGCCTGTCGATACGCTCAGAACAGAGGGGGCGCCAGCGGCCTCTGCCGCGCCGCCCGCAGGGCTCGAGAACCCGCAAATAGAAGCCGGGCCCACCAGGGTGCCGGGTTCCCAGGAGCTTGCCTTGCGTTCGACCTCAGAAGCGCGGCAGATCGGGGTGCTTGAGCTGGCCGCCGCGCACCAGCATCTTGCCGTACTCGGCGCAGCGGTTCAGCGTCGGAATCACCTTGCCAGGGTTGAGCAAGCCCGCCGGGTCGAAGGCTTGCTTGACGCCCAGCATTTGCGCGTGCTCCTCGGCGGTGAATTGCACGCACATGCTGTTGAGCTTTTCCACCCCGACGCCGTGTTCACCGGTCACGGTGCCGCCCATGGCCACGCTGGTTTCCAGAATGTCCGCGCCGAATTGTTCGCAGCGGTGCAGTTGGTCCGGGTCGTTGGCATCGAAGAGGATGAGCGGGTGCAGGTTGCCGTCGCCCGCGTGGAAGACGTTGAGGCAGCGCAGCCCGTATTTGCCTTCCATTTCCTGGATGGCTTGCAGGATGTCGGCCAGTCGCGCTCTAGGGATGGTCGAGTCCATGCACATGTAGTCCGGGGCCAACCGGCCGCTGGCGGGAAAGGCGTTCTTGCGCCCGCTCCAGTAGCGCAGGCGCTCGGCCTCGTCGCGGCTGACCGCGATGGCCGTGGCACCAGCGTTGCGCAGCACCTCGCTCATGCGGCCGATTTCTTCTTCCACTTCCTCCGGTGTGCCGTCGCTTTCGCAGAGCAGGATGGCGGCGGCGGAAAGGTCATAACCGGCGTGAACGAAGTCCTCGACCGCGGCCGTCATGGGCTGGTCCATCATCTCCAGGCCGGCCGGGATGATGCCCGCCGCGATCACCGCAGCCACGGCGTCACCCGCACGCTTCACGTCGTCGAAGCTGGCCATGATGCAGCGCGCCAGTTGGGGCTTGGGCGTCAGGCGCACCGTGGCCTCCACGACCACGGCCAGCATGCCTTCGCTGCCGACCAGCACGGCCAGCAGGTCGTAACCGGGGGCGTCCAGGGCCTCCCCGCCAAACTCCACTGCCTCGCCCTCGACCGTGTAACCCCGGACCTTGAGCACGTTGTGCACCGTCAAACCGTACTTCAGGCAGTGCACGCCGCCCGAGTTTTCGGCCACGTTGCCGCCGATGGTGCAGGCGATTTGGCTGCTCGGGTCGGGGGCGTAGTACAGGCCATGGGGCGCGGCGGCTTCGCTGATGGCGAGGTTGCGCACGCCGGCCTGCACGACGGCGGTGCGGCTGGCCGGGTCAACTCTCAGGATGCGGTTGAACTTGGCCAAGGACAGTGTCACCCCCATGGCGTGCGGCATGGACCCGCCCGACAGACCTGTGCCTGCACCGCGCGCCACCACGGGCACATTCAACGCATGGCAGGTGCGTAGCACTGCCGCGACTTGCTCTTCGGTTTCAGGAAGAGCCACGGCGAGGGGCCGTTGACGGTAGGCCGTGAGGCCGTCGCATTCGTAGGGCGTGGTGTCCTCTTCCTGCCAGAGGAGGGCATGGGCGGGCAGCACGGCTTGGAGTGCCTGCACGACTTGCGCTTGACGTGTGTGACGCTCGGCGGTGCTGAAGGGGGGCTCTGCGGGGGCATTCATGGCGCAGGCATCATAAATAATCGCCATGGCGTGGTCGAGCCAGGACCTGTTCACACCTGAGAAATGAGTGTGAACGGGCCCTGGGCGTCGACATGACGATTGAAGCTAGACCCCGATCACGTTCACCATCACGGTCTCGGCGTCGCCAGCCAGTCCGTCACGCCGCGAGCCGCCGCGCGTCCGCTGGCGATGCTGGCCGTCAGCAGGTAGCCGCCCGTCGGCGCCTCCCAGTCCAGCATCTCGCCCGCGCAGAACACGCCAGGCAGGGTGTTCAGCATCAGCGTGTCGGTCAGCGTCTCGAAGCGCACGCCGCCCGCCGTGGAGATGGCCTCGGCGACCGGGCGCGGCGACGCGAGTGTCAGTGGCAGGCGCTTCAGCGCGGCGGCCAGCGTGGGCGGGTGTTGCATCTGCTCGCGCGTCAGCAGCTCATGCAGCAGGCCCAGCTTGAGCGGGCTGAGGTGCAGGCGGCTTTTCAGGTGCGAGGACAGCGAGCGGCTACCGCGCGGGTGTCGCACCTCGGCGAGCACGCGCTCGGGCGTCAGCTGGGGCAGCAGGTCGAGGTGCAGCGTGGCCGCGCCGTCGTGCTCGATCTGATCGCGCAGCAGGGCACTGGCGGCATAGACCAGCGAGCCTTCGATGCCGTGGGCGGTGATCACGAACTCGCCGCTGCGTGCCGCAAAGCCCTCGGTCGTCAGCGCGACGGGTTTGACGGGCTGGCCCGCGAACTCGGATGCGAAGCGCTCGCTCCAGCCCGCCGATTGCGGGTGCGCGGCGGTCGCCGCCACGTTGAAGCCGCAGTTGGCGGGGCGCAGCGGCGCGATGTCCACGCCGCGCGCTTGCAGCAACGCCGTCCATGCGCCATCCGACCCAAGCTGGGGCCAAGACGCGCCCCCCAGCGCCAGCAGCGTGGCGCGCGGGCGAACCAAGCGTTCGCCGTCGGGCGTGGCGAAGCGCAGCGCGCCGACGTCTTGATCACCCTCTCCATGGGCCCAGCCCATCCAGCGGTGCCGCATCGCGAACGTGACGCCCGACGTGCGCAGTCGGTGTAGCCAAGCGCGCAGCAGCGGCGCGGCTTTCAGGTCGCTGGGAAAGACGCGGCCCGAGGTGCCGACGAAAGTCTCCACACCCAGACCGGCGGCCCAAGCGCGCAGCGCACCAGCGTCGAAGTCTCGCAGCAGCGGCTCAATTTGCGCGGCGCGTGCGCCATAGCGACTGACGAAGGGCGCGAACGGCTCGGAATGCGTCAGGTTCAGCCCGCCCTTGCCCGCCAGCAAGAACTTGCGACCCACGCTGGGCTTGGCGTCGAACACGGTGACGCTGTGGCCCGCGGCGCAAAGCACCTCGGCGGCCATCAGCCCGGCAGGGCCACCGCCGATGATGGCGACGTCGGAATCACGGGAATCAGGGGAACTCATGGTTCGCATTGTCTCGTGGCCCGACGTACAGGCGGGGTCAGGCCGCCGCGCCGTGGCGGGATAATCACCCTCTTATCCTCGCCTGTCATCCGAAGAAAGCCTCGTCCATGTCCGATCGTCTTGCGGTGTTGCCGCAGTACCTTTATCCGAAAAAAGCCATCAATGTGTTTTCCGGCTGGGTGGCCGGTTCGGCCATGGGGGCGGTGACGACGGCCATCATCCGTCGCTTCATCCGCCGCTACAACGTGAACATGAGCGAGGCGGCCGAGCCCAACCCGGCGGCCTATGCCACCTTCAACGACTTCTTCACGCGCGCGCTGAAGGACGGTGCTCGCCCGCTGGCTGATGCCGACTGGATTTGCCCGGTGGACGGCGCCATCAGCCAATTCGGCGCCATCGAACGCGACCAGATCTTCCAGGCCAAAGGCCACCAGTACAGCACCACCGCTTTGCTGGGCGGTGACGCCGCGCTGGCCGCCCAGTTTGAGAACGGCAACTTCGCCACCCTCTACCTGAGCCCGCGCGACTACCACCGCATCCACATGCCTTGCGCGGGCACGCTGCGGCGCATGGTTTACGTGCCTGGGGAGTTGTTCTCCGTGAACCCGACCACCGCGCGCGGCGTGCCGGGCTTGTTCGCGCGCAATGAGCGTGTGGTCTGCATCTTCGACACCGCTTCGGGGCCCCTGGCCCTGGTGCTGGTGGGAGCGACCATCGTGGGCAGCATGGTCACCGTCTGGCACGGCCAGGTCAACCCGCCGCGCCGACCCACGGTGATGGAGTGGCTGTACGAGGGGGCGGGCGAAGGCGCTGGTGGGAGCCGCACGGTCACTCTGGCCCAGGGCGCGGAGATGGGACGCTTCCTGCTGGGCAGCACCGTGGTGCTGCTCTGGCCCGGCAAACCGGGGGCGTCTGGCCTGCAATTCAACCCGGATTGGGCGCCCGGGCGCGCCATCCGGCTTGGTGAGAGAATGGCCGACTCGAAAGCCTGACACCGGTTTCTGGGAAGTCAGGCATCCACAGGAGACCTCCATGCCCGCACTGTTGCCCAACGTCGATCCCGACGGCTTGCTCGAATTCTCGGTGGTTTACACCGACCGCGCCCTGAACCACATGTCCCAGCGCTTCCAGGGCGTAATGAAGGACATTTCCACCATCCTCAAGGACGTGTACAAGGCCAAGTCCGCCGCGCTCGTGCCCGGCAGCGGCACGTTCGGCATGGAGGCTGTGGCGCGCCAGTTCGCCACGGGCAAGAAGACCCTGGTGATCCGCAATGGTTGGTTCAGCTACCGCTGGACCCAGATCTTCGAGATGGGCAACATTCCTGCCAGCTCCACCGTGCTCAAGGCCCGTCGCATCGGCACGGGCCCGCAAGCGCCCTGGATACCCTGTCCGGTGGACGAAGTGGTGGCGACGATCAAGGCGGAAAAGCCCGCCGTGGTGTTCGCGCCCCACGTCGAAACTGCGGCCGGCATGATCCTGCCCGACGACTATCTGAAGAAGGTGACGGACGCCGTGCACGAAGTGGGCGGTCTCTTCGTGCTCGATTGCATTGCTTCCGGCTGCCTCTGGGTGGACATGCAGGCCACGGGCGTGGACGTGCTGGTCAGCGCGCCGCAGAAGGGCTGGAGCGGCTCGCCCGCTTGCGCCATGGTGATGCTGAGCGAGCGCGCCCGCCAGGCCATCGATGGCACCACCAGCACCAGTTTCGCGGCCGACCTCAAGAAGTGGCTGCAAATCATGGAGGCCTACGAAAACGGCGGCCACATGTACCACACCACCATGCCCACCGACGCGCTCGCGCGGCTGGACCAGGTGATGCGCGAGACGCGCGACTACGGGTTCGAGAAGGTGCGGCAGGAACAGCTGGCCCTGGGCGCCAAGGTGCGCGCCCTGCTGGAGCGCCGCGGTTTTGTCAGTGTCGCCGCCGACGGCTTCAAGGCGGCGGGCGTGGTGGTCAGCTACACCACCGACACCGAAATCCAGAACAGCAAAAAGTTCCTGGCCCTGGGCCTGCAGACCGCCGCGGGCGTGCCCCTGCAGTGCGACGAGCCCAAGGATTTCAGCACCTTCCGCATCGGCCTCTTCGGTCTGGACAAGCTCCACAACCCGGACCGCAGCGTGGCGCAATTGGCGGCGGCGCTGGACAAGCTGGGGTATACCGAGAAGGTGGCGAAGGCGGCCTGACCAGCAGCCTGTTCATGCTCCTCGCGCCCTGTGACCGGAAGGTCGCAGGGCGTTTCTGTTTTGAGTTCGGAATGGAGGGTTTATGCAATTTATCTGAAGTTACTGAATTTAGGTAACTTCGGATAAACTGCCTTGCATGGACCCTCGGACCAATCCCTATGCGCCTGGCGCGGGCTCACCTCCGCCTGAATTGGCCGGGCGCGACCGGGTGATCGAAACCGCGTCCATTGCCCTGGATCGGATGCGCCTTGGACTGGTGGCGCGCAGTGTGATGCTGG
The DNA here is from genome assembly GCF_046452315.1 of Hylemonella sp. W303a. Lineage (NCBI taxonomy): Bacteria > Pseudomonadati > Pseudomonadota > Betaproteobacteria > Burkholderiales > Comamonadaceae > Hylemonella > Hylemonella sp. W303a. The sequence goes on from NZ_JBKFDG010000005.1 coordinate 6,012, forward strand.
TTGGCTTGCGGGGGGTGGGCAAGACGGTGCTGCTGAATCGTCTGTACCGAGAGGCCGAACAAAAAGGGTTTGCCACCGTGCTGCTGGAGGCGCCGGAAAAACGGTCCTTGCCGGCCTTGCTGGTGCCGGCCATGCGGGCGGCCTTGCTCAAGTTGGACCGTCTGGCCGCCAGCGGCGATCTCGCCAAGCGTGCCCTGCGTGCGCTCGGCGGCTTTGTGCAGGCCATGAAGCTGAAGTACGACGACATCGAGTTCGGCGTCGATCTGGGGCTGGAGCCGGGCGTGGCGGACACGGGTGATCTGGATGCCGACTTGATCTCTCTCTTTCAGGCCGTGGGCGAGGCGGCCCAGGAACGCAAGACCGTCACAGTGCTGTTCATTGACGAGCTGCAGTATGTGCCGGAAGAACAACTGGCAGCCTTGATCACCGCCTTGCACCGCTGCGCGCAGATGCAACTGCCCGTCACCATGGTGGGTGCGGGTTTGCCGCAGCTGGTGGGGCAGATGGGGCGTGCCAAGTCCTATGCCGAGCGTCTGTTCGAGTTTGTGCAGGTCGGTCCTTTGATGGAGGCCGATGCCCGGCAAGCCATCACGGCACCTGCCCTGCGTTTCGGCGTGCGCTATGAAGAGGCGGCGCTGCGGGAGATCGTTCTCCAGACCCAAGGCTATCCCTATTTCCTGCAGGAGTGGGGCAAACACAGCTGGACCTGCGCCGAGCGCTCACCCATCAGCGAGCACGACGTGCACGCCGCCACGCAACAGGCGCTCGCGGAACTGGATACCAGTTTTTTTCGCGTCCGCCTGGATCGCCTTACGCCTTCGGAAAAGCGGTACCTGCGCGCCATGGCGGAACTCGGGCCTGGCCCTCATCGTTCGGGTGACATTGCGCACATTCTTGGGCGTGAAGTGCGCACGGTAGCGCCCACGCGAGCCAAGCTGATCGACAAAGGCATGATTTACAGCCCAGCGCATGGGGATACTGGGTTCACCGTGCCACTGTTCGACGCGTACATGCGTCGAGTGATGCCTGGACTCCCCTGAGCCAGTACAGGCTTGCAGCTTCGTCAGCGTGGCAGTGAGCGCCACCGCCGACACCGACATCCAGAACAGCAAGAAGGTCCTGGGCCTGCAGACCGCTGCGGGCGTGCCCTTGCAGGGTGACGTGCCCAAGGACTTCAGCACCTTCCGCGTCGGCCACTTCGGCCTGGACAAGCTGGGGTACACCGAGAGGGTGGCGAAAGCGGCATAAACACCTTCCCTCTTCAAACACCCAAGACTCTGCTCTCACGAGCTGGGGCTTTGATTTGGGTGTGACCCATGGCTTGATGCCAATCCAGGTCTGCGGCTGGACCTTGGCGGGTTGAGGGTAAGCCCCTCGGTATCGGACAGTGAAGTGTTGGTCCAAGGATGTTCGCCAATAGGGTCTTGAGACGCCCTCCGACAGACCTCAGCCGACCCGATAGGTCAGGTGCATCAGTCCTTCATCCATCAAACGCTGATCCAGCAGTTTCAGCGCTTGGCGATGTGCCAGCTTCTCAAATGGACCTTGGGCTGGACCGAGCAGCAAGGGGTAAACGATGCAGTGCAACTCGTCCACCAAGCCGATGTCGAGCATGCTGCCGATCAGACTCGCGCCGCCCATGAGGTAAATCGATTTACCAGGCTGCGTTTTCAGCTCTCGAACAGCATCCGCGTGTCGCAACAGGCGTGTCTGTGGCCAACTGACCGTCTGCAGGGTGGTGGACAGCACGTAATGCGGTGTCCGTTGCGTGAACTCACTCCAGCGCAGCTCGTCAGGGTGTGGGAGCCGACCGGTCATCGGTAGGGGCTGTGCGGGCTCCTGCCGGATAGCCGTCCAGTATTGTTCGTATCCTGGGTACATGTGTCCACCTAGCAGGCAGGCGTCAATGCGTTCCATGAGTCCGTAGTCTTCGGACCATGCATCCACCCAGTCAGCATAGCCATCCGGGCCTTGGCTGCGGCCGTCCAGCGACAGTCGCATGGCGGCGATCAGCTTGCGCATAACTGCTCCTCGTACTCGGCGCGCAGTTTTTTCCACGTGCTCCAAAGCGAAGGCACGCTGTCGTCTTCCAGGCGTGCAACCAGCAATGCAAGATGCGCATGCCAGCCAGCGCAGACATTGAGGATCAGCCTTTCGCCGATCAGTTGCCGGTGGGTCAGTGTCAGTAGTACGTCGTTGCCAAGGGCTTCGAGCTCCATGCTGACATCGCCCACGCCAGGCCAGATATAGCGCATGCGTCGGGGTGGTTCTACCTCGATGAACTGGCAGGTCGCGCGAGATTCGGCGGAGAAGCCTTCTGGGCGTTCGTCGGCCGACATCGACAATTCGTCGTTGCGCCATACCAGTTCGAAGGACGCGCCCGCCTGAAGCGGCATCGTGCCGCTCGCCAGCCATTGACGGCGCAGGTCGCTATCAGTCAGGTAAGCCCAAACGCGTTCGATCGGGCCTGGCAGCCGGCGTTGGATGTGCAAAGACTTGTCCGGTGTCAAGGTTCCGAGTCTGTTGTTGAACTGTGTGTCGGTCATCGCTTGCTCCGTTTCTTTGTTGAGGGTGACTTTGAGGGCGGGGAACCCGCTTCGACCTGAGATGCCTCGACGCTCTTCGTCGGGGCATCGGCCGCGCGGTCGCGTTGCAGCAAGGCTTCGAGTCGGTCCAAGCGCGTGTGCCAGAACCGTTCGTAGTAGGAAATCCACTCCTCGGCGGAGGCCAGGGGGCCGGCATTCAGGTGACAAAGGTGCGTGCGGCCTTCAACTTCACGCCTGATCAAACCCGCGCTCTCGAGCGCCTTGATGTGCTTGGAGGCTGCTGCCAGCGACATGTGAAATGGCTCGGCCAGTTGGCCGACCGTGCGTTCGCCCTCGGCCAGGAGTCGCAACATGCGGCGACGCGTGAGATCGCCCAGTGCATGGAACACGGCGCTGAGTTGGGTTTCCTGAAGTTCAACCATGTTGTTGAATATAGGGGTGATCTCGTCGATTGTCAACCATATGGTTGAATATCTGTTGGGGGTACTTTTGGGGCCCCGCACCGTGTTTTTGCGCCACGCCCTGACCGAGCGAAGGCGTCTGGGACGCTCGCCGTCCTGGGCAATAACGCGCTCCTCCCATCGAACAGAAAAGCCCCGAGTCGCAAGACATCGGGGCTTTGCTTTTTGGGATGGCGCGGGCTTACTTGAAGATCACCGTCTTGTGCCCATTCAAGATCACGCGATGCTCGCTATGCCACTTCACCGCGCGCGCCAGCACCTGGCTCTCGGTGTCGCGGCCGATGGCCGTGAAGTCTTCCACGGTCTTGCTGTGGTCCACGCGGGCCACGTCCTGCTCGATGATGGGGCCTTCGTCCAGGTCGGCCGTGACGTAGTGGGCGGTGGCGCCGATCAGCTTCACACCGCGGTCATGGGCCTGGTAGTAGGGCTTCGCACCCTTGAAGCTGGGCAGGAAGCTGTGGTGGATGTTGATGGCCTTGCCCGAGAGCTTGCGGCACAGGTCATCGCTCAGCACCTGCATGTAGCGCGCGAGCACCACGAGGTCGGCGTTCTCGGCCTGCACGATTTCGTACTGCTTGGCTTCGGCTTCGGGCTTGGTCGCCGCCGTGACGGGAATGTGGTGGAAGGGGATGTTGTAGCTGGCCGCGAGTTGGTAGAAGTCGCGGTGGTTGGAGACGATGGCGCGGATGTCGATGGGCAACAGGCCGATCTTCCAGCGAAACAGCAGGTCGTTGAGGCAGTGGCCTTCCTTGCTGACGAAGATGATGGTGCGCACCTTGGTCTCGGCTGGGTTCAGCTGCCATTGCATCTGGAAGGGCTCGGCGAACGTCTTCAACTGTGCTTGCAGGTCGGCGTGGCTGACCTGGCCGCAGGAGAAGCGCACCCGCATGAAGAACAAGCCCGTGACCGGGTCGTTGTACTGGGCGGCTTCTTCGATGTTGCCGCCACGCTCCAGCAGGAAACCGGACACGGCGTGGACCAGGCCCAGACGGTCCGGGCACGAAAAGGTGAGGATATAGGCGGCGCTCATGGTGTCTCGGGTCTCTGGGTCGGCTCTGGGTCGGAATGGGCGAGGTGTGAATTGTCGCAAAACTCACCGTCTAGCCTGGCTAGCATGTCCTTCCCCAAGCAACACCGCCGCCCCACCAGGGCAGGCGGGCGGCGGTGTTGGTTGGAGCGCTTGCGCGGCCCGGGCCCGCGTCGGCGCGTGGATTCAGTGCACGTGCAGGGGCAGGGTGGCCAATTCGGCGTACTGCGCCAGGGTGTTCTCCACCTCGTCCTGCGTGGGGCGGTTGCGCTGCCATTCGCTCAAGCGCTGTTGGAAGAGTTCAGCCCAGGCGCCGTCAAGGAACAGTTCCTTGCCCGAACGTTTGTCCACGATTTCAAACCCATGGCGCATCAGCGTGGGGCGGTCCGCCATGTATTCGTCGTCGGGGTCGCTGACCGTGACGTGCCCCTTGTCATCCTGGTGAATGGGGCTGGCCAGCAGGTGAGTGACGATGAAAGACTCCGAGTCGTACAAGGTATGCATGGTGTCAGTCTATAGGCAGTTGGCGAAAGCTGGGTAATGGCACGGTGACAGCCGCAAGTTTCATGCTGGATTAGGCAGTTGGGGGTCTCCTGGAAGGTTTCAAGATGCATCAAAGGCTAGTCAAATCCGTGACGGATTGGCTCCAGCGCAAATCCACATCGCTGCTGCGGCCTTCGCGCAGGCGAATGCGCGCTGGCATCCAGTTCAAGGCGGGCGCCAGCCAAAGCTCCGCGCCCAGGTTGTCCGAGTCTTCCGGCAGGCGCAGCAGCTTGCGCGTGCGCAGGCGTCCACCCGGCAACTCCAAGGTCTCCTCGCCTTGGATCACCAAACGCCAGCGTTCCACGCTCTTGCCATTGCCCAACACGGGCAGGGGCATTTGTGTGCCATTGGGTGGCAGGAAGGGGGCGGCGGCGTCCATCGCAAACAGGCAAGCGAGCTGGATGTAAAGACTCACCAAGTCTTGGGTGCCCGGGTCCAGCAGCGCCGTGCCACCGCGTGCCAGGCGTGCCTCGGCATGCGGCCAATCGAATTCCGTGTCGCGTTGGTGCTGTGAACGATCGGTGTAGCGTAAGGGTTGCAAGCCCATGGGCGTGATCGTTCCCGTGCTGACGCGCTCGCGCGTGCCCAGGAAGCCCGCGTCAAGTCGAAGTCTCGCCTCGTAGCCGCTGGGCCCATGTCGCCATGACAGATCGCCATCGGCGAACAGCGGTATGAAGGCGAACGTGCCGCGAACCTCGTACCGCAATTGCCGCGAGGCGGGAACCGCATTCGGCGCGATGCGTGGCGGAGAGTTCGCGGCCCTCGCCAAGGGCCCCGAAGCGAGGCCGGGCAGCAGGACCAGGCCAGCACGCATCAGCCATGCACGGCGGTGCAAAAGCTCGAAATCGCTCATGGTGTAATCACAGCTTGCGGCTGGGCCACTTGGACTGCGGCACAGGCGCCGATGAAAACGATTGCATCCCGATGAAACTTGCCACCTACAAAGACGGTTCACGCGATGGTCAGTTGCTGGTCGTCTCGCGTGACCTCGGTCAGGCCCATTATGCGACCGGCATCGCGCAACGCATGCAGCAGGTACTGGATGACTGGAACTTTCTCGCCCCCCAGTTGGAAGACCTCTACGCCACCCTCAATCAGGGCAAGGCGCGGCATGCCTTTCCTTTTGACGCAGCGCAATGCATGGCCCCCTTGCCACGTGCCTTCCAGTTTGCAAGTGGCCTCGGTGGCGCCAACCACTTGGACTTGGTGTACCCGGAGCTGACCGCTTTGGACGCCCCGCTGCTGCATCAGGGCTACGGGCATTTGCAAGGTGCTTGTGACAAAGCGCTGTTCGCAGACGACGGAGCCGCGCAGCTGTCCGGCCAGGACCCGGGCATCGATTTCGAGGCGGGGCTGGCCGTCATCACCGGCGACGTGCCTGCCGGGGCTCCGCCCGAGCAGGCCTTGGACGGCGTCCGGCTCCTCATGCTGTCGAACGGTTGGACGCTGCGTCAGCGCATGGCCGAGGAACTCAAGCGCGGCTTGGGCTTTGTGCAAAGCAAGCCGGCCGTGGCGTTCAGCCCTGTGGCCGTCACGCCCGATGAACTGGGCGAGGCCTGGGTTGGTGGGCGTGTGCACCTGACCTTGCAGACCAGCTTGAACGGCCGCACCGTGGGCTTGTGCGACGCGGGTGACGCCATGGAGGTGCCGTTTGGCCAACTCATCGCGGGCCTGGGCGCGACCCGACGCGTGCGTGTCGGCAGCATCGTCGCCAGCGGCGCGCTCAGCAACCGCGCGCTGGAGACCGAAGGGCGCCAGGATTGGCCCAAGGGCTATGCCAGCATCGCTGAGAAGCGCGCCATGGAAGCGCGTCTGGACGGCCAACCGGCCACCGCCTACATGAAGTTCGGCGACACGCTGCGCATCGAGATGAAGGGCCGGGACGGGCTGTCGGTCTTCGGTGCCATTGAGCAGCAGGTCGCGCCCAGAGCCGCCTGACCCGCCCGGTATCATCGCGCCCCATGCAAGCCCTGCGCCGCGCCCGCTTCCTCGCCCGCCTCGTGCTGGCGGGGTTCGCGCTCGCGCTCGGCGTGGCGATTGCATCGCCCATCGTGCAGCCCAAGACGATGGAGTTGGTGTGCGCTGCCGATGGCGTGATGAAGCTGGTCGCGCAGGGCGATGACGAGGGCGCGGCCACCCGCCATGCCCACGCGCTGGACTGCCCCTTGTGCGTGCAGGTGCTCACGCCGCCCTCCGTGCCGGTGAGTGTCCTGCCGCACGATTCGCCTCTGGCCCTGGCGCTGCACCCCTTGGTCGCCGCGCACATCGCGGGCCGCACGGCCGCGCCCCTGCCGCCGCGCGGCCCACCTTCCTTTTCCTGATCCTGCTCCCGCAGTGCGCGGTCGGCGCTGATGCGCCGGTGCATGCCCCTGCGTTGACTGCGGCGCGCGCTCGCGCTGGCAGTCACTTCTCTCATCTCCTGTGCTGGGTCTCAGCGCAGGTGCTCGATCCAGGAAAAGCCCATGAAGTCCTTCAAGTCCAAGCATCTTTCGTCGTTCAAGAAGCGCCAGCTGACGCCCGTGCTGTCCGCTGTTCTGCTCGTTTCGGGGGGCGCCGTGCACGCCCAGTCCGCCGCGCAAGGCGAGGCGGCCCGCGATTTGCCGCCCGTGCGCGTGGTCGCGCAAGAAATCAAACCTCCCTTTGAGTCCTCGCTGACGGGCGAGGCCTTGGACGCGCGGCGTTTTGGGCGCAATGACACGGCCTCGGTGCTGGAAGGCACGCCAGGCTTGAGTTTTTATTTCGGGGGTGGAGTCTCCAGCCTGCCCGTCATCAACGGCCTGGGGGACGACCGGCTCAAGATCACGGTGGACGGCATGAGCATCACCTCCGCTTGCCCCAACCACATGAACCCGGCCCTGTCTTACCTGGACCCGGCGGCGCTGGGGTCGATCAACGTCTACGCGGGCATCGTTCCGGTCAGCCAGGGCGGCGACAGCATCGGTGGCGCCATCGCCGTCACGTCTCGGCCCCCGGTGTTTGCCGAGCCAGGGCAGGGTCTGTTGACCACAGGCAGTTTCTCCGCCTTCGCGCGCAGCAACGGCGATGCCCAGGGCGCGAGCCTGCGGACCGCCGTGGCCACCGAGAACTTCAGCCTGGGCTACACGGGCAACACGGCCGAGTCTGACAACTACGAGGATGGCAAGGGCAAGGAAGTCGGCGCCAGCCGCTACAAGGTGCGCAACAACGCGGTGGACCTGGCCGCGCGTTCGGGCACGGACCTCTACACCCTGAGCGTGGGTTGGCAGGACATTCCGGTCCAAGGCTTTCCGAACCAAGCCATGGACATGACCGGCAACCAGAGCCTGTCGATCAACGCGGCCTACAAAGGCCAGTTCGACTGGGGCGCGCTGGAGACCCGCGCTTACCGCCAGCACGTGGAACACAAAATGGACATCCTGCGCGAGAAGGGCGGTGAGATGCCCATGGACACGGACGCGGTGGATCTCGGCTACTCGATCGTGGCCACCCTGCCCTGGAGCGAGGGCAACACGGTCCGGCTTGGCCACGAGTTCCATCGCTACACGCTGGACGACTGGTGGCCGCCCCTGAACGACAGTTTCATGGGCCCGCATGATTTCTGGAACATCCGCGACGGCCAGCGCGACCGCCTGGCCGTCTTCGCCGAACTGGACAGCAAGCTCAGCGAGAAGCTCTCCACCCTGGTGGGCCTGCGTCTGGAACAGGTGCGCATGGACACGGGCGATGTGCAGGGTTACCACACCGCGGCTGACGGCAGCTACAACGGCGGAACCGAGAACTATGCGGACTCCACTTACAAGACGGACGCCGACGCCTTCAACGCCAAGAACCACAAGCGCAAGGACCTGAACTGGGACCTGACGGCGGCGGCGCGTTACGTGCAGAGCGAGGCCGCCACCTACGACGTCGGTGTGTCCCGCAAGACCCGGTCGCCCAACCTGCACGAGCGCTACACCTGGTCGAACGAGGCCATGATGGCGGGCCTGATGAACAACTGGTTCGGCGACTTGAATTCCTATGTCGGCGACCTGGACCTCAAGCCCGAGGTGGCCTACAGCGTCAAAGCCGGTGCCGATTGGCACGACGCCGGTCGCCGTGACTGGCAGTTGACGCTGGCGCCCTTCTACACCTACGTGAAGGACTACATCAACGTCGAGGCCAACACCGACGCCAACCCCTACAACATGAGCATGCTGACGGGGCGGCAATCATTGCGCTTCATCAACGAGGATGCCGTGCTCTACGGCCTGGACCTCTCGGCCTCGAAGTACGTGGGCCGTGCGGGCGGCGACTGGACCACGCGCGCCACGCTCAGCTACGTGCGCGGCAAGACCACGGACGGCGATAACCTCTACAACATCATGCCGCTCAACGGCCGCCTCGCCCTGGACCACGCCCTGGGCGCCTGGACCCAGACGTTGGAAGCCGTGCTGGTGGACGCCAAGGACCGCGTCAGCGAGGTCCGCGCCGAGCAGGAGACGGATGGCTACGGCCTGCTCAACTACCGCGCCCGCTACAAAGTATCGAAAACCGTGCGTGTGGACGCGGGCGTCGACAATCTGCTGAACAAGCAGTACGACCAGCCCCTGGGCGGTCTGGAATATGCCAGCGCCGACATGATGGCCGGCGTCGCACCCGTGGCCGTGCGCGGCATGGGGCGGTCGGTCAACGTCGGCGTGACCGTCGATTTTTAAACCGGGCGGCCGCGCTGCCGTGGGGCTGGGCATTGCGACCTCGCACCGGCTGCGCACCGCGTCCTAATATCACTTGTCCGCCGGGCCACCGGCATTCACCTCTAGAGGAGTTTCACCATGAACATCAAACAACTGATTGCGCTGGTCGCCATCGCTGCCTCGGGCGTGCTGCACGCCCAGACCGTTGACGTCAAGGACGCGTGGGCGCGCGCCACCGTGCAGGGCCAGAAGGCCAGCGGCGCCTTCATGAAGCTCACCGCCAAGGAAGGCACGCGCCTGGTCGGCGCCGTGTCGCCGGTCGCGGGCGTGGTCGAAGTGCATGAAATGAAGATGGAAGGTGACGTCATGAAGATGCGCGCCATCGCTGGCCTGGACCTGCCCGCAGGTCAGACCGTGGAACTCAAGCCGGGCGGCTACCACGTGATGCTCATGGACTTGAAGTCCGCTTTGCGCGCGGACCAGACCATCCCCGTGACCTTGCTGTTCAAGAACGCGCAAGGCAAGGAAAGCCGCCAGGAGCTGCAGGTGCCGGTGCGCGCCATGACCCCGGGTGGCGCCATGCAGGGCGGACACCAAGGGCACGGCGGCAAGCACTGAGTCCTGTGACCGGCCCGCGACAAGCGGGGCGGGTTTGGGGTTTCTTTGCCACGGCCTCGGCCCGGGGCCAGCGGTTCGCGGTAAGCTGCGTGCACAAAAACGTCGCAGCGCCACCATGAACCCGAAGTCCAACCCCCAAGGCCTGGGCGCCGATTTCGGCGCCTACGTGCCCGGCTTTGACTTTCTCCAGAAACTGGCCCACGGGGACCCGCAGGCCCTCTACGCCAGTTGGATCGCTCCCACGCTGGACCCGAAGGTGTTGGACCAGCGCATCGCTGAACTCAAGGCCGTGCTGTTCTGGTTGGAACAAAACACCGCCGCCCTCAAGGCCACCTTGCAGGCCCTGGAGTTGCAGAAGATGACCTTGGCCGCCCTGCGCAGCATGGGCAGTCCGATCCCTGGCGCGCCGCCAGCCGCTGAGGAGCGCTCGGCGGCATCGGGCGCCTCCACGCCTGGGGCCTCCTCGACGCCGGGGCCAAGCGGAGATCCGGCGCAGCCCGTGGCAGCACCGCCCTTCATGGCCGACGCCATGCAGTATTGGGGCGCCCTGACCCAGCAATTTCAGACCATCGCCACCCAGGCCATGCAAGAGGTCGCTACGCGCAGCGCTGCCTCTGCTGCAGCGAGTTCGGGGGCGAGCGCTGGTGTGGGTGCGGGTGCAGCGCCTCAGCCGTCGGCCCCGCCCGCACCAGCCGCCAAGGGCGCGGCAGCGTCGGCCTCCCCGGCTGCCGGTCCGGCCACGCGCGCGGCGCCCCCCGCTGCACAGCCACGCCGTGGCGTGAAACCCAAGCCGGATTTGCCAGAGGCGGACGCGTGAGCCCGAGGCCTCACGCCAGACGAGATTTTTTCTGACCCTTCCATGAACCGTTATCTCATCGCCCACGCCACCCATCCGCAGTGGCGCATGGCCGCCACGTTGGTGCTGGCGCAACTGCGCGCCCAGCTCGCAAGCCGCGCGGCCGAGGGCACGGGCTCAGCGCCCACCTTGGCCTTGCTCTACATCACCGACCATTACGCGAACGAGGCCGAAGCCATCCTCGCCCACCTGGGCGCCGAATTGCCCGAGGTGACGGACTGGTCTGGCACGGTGGGCGTGGGGGTCGCGGTCACGGGGGTGGAGTACTTCGACGAGCCCGCCATGGCCGTGATGCTGTGCGACATCCCGGCCGATCAGTACCGTGTCTTCTCGGGTGTGACGCCGCTCGCGCCAGGCTTTGCCGCGCAGACGGCCTTGGTCCACGCCGATGGTCACGCGCCCGAGTTGGGCGAGCTGATCGAGGAAATGGCTGCGCGCACCAGTTCGGCCTACCTCTTCGGCGGCTTGACCGCCAGTCGCCAGCAGAGCGTGCAGTTCGCGCAGAGCGGTGACGGTTACCTGCGTGGGCAGGGCCGCAGCAGCGGCGTGTTCCACGGCGGTTTGTCTGGGGTGGCGTTCGGACCCGGGGTCGCCTTGCTGTCGCGGGTCACCCAGGGCTGCGCCCCCGTCAGCCCCGCCGGGGGCGAACACGTGATCACCGAGGCCGAGCGCCATGTGGTCTACCAACTCGACGGGCGGCCGGCGTTGGAGGTGCTGCTCCAAGAGCTGGGCGTGTCGCTGGACCAGCCGCAGCAGGCCCTGGAGGCCGTGCGGGCCACGCTGGCGGGGCTGGTCGAGCCCCAGGCGCGCGATGCGCTGCGCAAGCGCCACGCGGCAGACGACCATGCGAATGCACGCGTCACTCCAGACAGCCGCGTGATCGGGCGCGGCGGCTTGTTCGGCCCGGATGTGCGCGTGCGTCACATCGTGGGGCTCGATCCACAGCGCGGGGGCGTGGCCTTGGCCGAGCGCGTGACCGAGGGCATGCGACTCGCTTTCTGCCAGCGCAATGTGCAAGCCGCGCGCACGGACCTGATCCGCATCTGCACCGAAATCCGCGCCGAGCTGGAACCGGACGATCTGTTGTTCGACAGCGCGCTGCTGTCGACGCCCAGCGCGGGATCGAACACCACCTCCGAACCGACCGCGCCCACCTTGGCTGCGCGCCCCGCCGTTCCCGCCCGTGAGATCGCGGGCGCGATCTACGTGAGTTGTTCAGGCCGCGGCGGTCCGCATTTTGGCGGCCCCAGCGCCGAACTGCAGCTGGTGCGCCATGCCCTGGGCGACGTCCCCTTGATCGGCTTTTTTGCCGGCGGCGAGATCGCGCACCGGCAATTGCATGGCTATACCGGGGTGCTGACCGTTTTCCTTGCGCCCGAAGGAGGCCAGGCATGAGCGCACCGACGCATCCCGATCCGCAGCGTGAATCCCCGCCCGACGATGCCTCGGTGAGCGGCCAGTTCGCCCTGCTGAGCCAGCGCCGCTACGCGCCATTTTTCTGGACCCAGTTCGCGGGCGCGGCCAACGACAACCTGTACAAGTTCGCCTTCACGGTGCTGGTGACCTACCAGCTTCAAGTGAGTTGGCTGCCACCGGTGCAGGCGGGGCTGGTGATCGGCGCGCTCTTCATCCTGCCGTTCCTGCTGTTTTCGGCGACCAGTGGGCAGCTCTGCGACAAGCATGAGAAGAGCGCCATGATTCGCTTCGTCAAGAACCTGGAAGTGCTGATCATGCTGGCGGCCGCCTGGGGCTTTCTCGCGCCCAATGTGCCCGTGCTGCTGCTGTGCATCTTCCTGATGGGCTTGCATTCCACGCTGTTTGGCCCGGTCAAGCACGCCTACCTGCCAGCTGCGCTGCATCCGCGTGAACTCACGGGCGGCAACGGCATGGTGCACATGGGCACCTTTGTGGCCATCTTGCTCGGCAACGTGGCCGGCGGCCTGCTGATGACGCTGCCCGCGTCCAGCCCGGTGTCGGGTGCGCAGGCTGCCGCGCTGGCGTGCCTGGTGGTCGCGGTGCTGGGGCGTCTGGCCGCGGCCCGCGTGCCCCAACTGCCTGCCACCGACCCGGATCTGCGCATCAACTGGAACCCTTTCAGCGAAACCTGGCGCAACCTGCAACTGGCGCGGCGCGATCCCGTGGTCTTTCACTCCCTGCTGGGCATCAGTTGGATGTGGTTCTTCGGGGCGGTCTTCCTGTCGCTCTTTCCGGCCTTTGCCAAGGACGTGCTGCGCGGCAACGAACAGGTGGCGTCCTTGCTGCTGGTCCTGTTTTCGATCGGCGTGGGTGTCGGTGCCTTGTTGTGCGAGGTGTTGGAGCAGCGTGCGGGCCCGGTGCGCCGTTTCCTGGCCCCGCTGGGCGCCATCGGCATGAGCGTGTTCGCGATCGATTTGTACTTCGCCTCGCGCGCACTGCCTGCGGTGGACCTCATGAACCTGGCGGCCTTCGCGGCCCAGCCGGCGCATTGGCGCGTGATGGCCGACCTGTTGCTGCTCAGCCTCTTCGTCGGTCTCTACAGCGTGCCCATGTATGTCTTGATCCAACGACGCAGCCCGCCCACGCACCGTGCCAGGGTGATCGCGGCCAACAACATCCTGAACGCCCTCTACATGGTGGTCAGTGCCTTGCTGGCCGGGGCCTTGCTTGGCGCGGGTGCCACCATCCCCGAGGTCTTTCTGTGCATCGGGTTGGCCAATGCGGCGGTCACGCTGTCCGTGTTTGTGTTCGTGCCGGACTATTGGCGCGAGCGGCGCGAGGCCTGAGCGAAGCTGTGGGCAAGGTGCATGACCTGAGCCTTGCATCCGATTGATTTCAGAACAACCCCCAGCTGTCGTCGGTCCCTGTTTTCGCCAGGGGGGCCGACTCCGCGCGAGCCGCGTTGATCCGGGGCAGCAGGCGCGCGACGTTGCTGGTTCGATTCTGAGAGGGCTGCGGCGTGCGAGGTGCGGCGGTCCGTGCACCGACCGTTTTGGGTTTTGAAACCGCTTCGCGTTCATCGAGTTTGAAGACTGCGACCGACGCCACCAATTCACGGGCCTGAGTCTCCAGGCTGCCAGCGGCCGCGGCCATTTCCTCCACCAGCGCCGCGTTCTGCTGGGTGGTCTGGTCCATTTGGGTCACGGCCTCACCCACCTGCGAGACGCCTGAGCTCTGTTCGAGGCTGGCGGCACTGATCTCGCCCATGATGTCGGTCACCCGGCGGATGCTGCTCACCACCTCGTGCATGGTGCTACCCGCCTGGTCTGCCAGCGCGTTGCCTTCTTCCACGCGGGTCACGCTGTCGGTGATCAGGGTCTTGATTTCCTTGGCCGCGTCGGCGCTGCGGCTGGCAAGGTTGCGCACTTCACCGGCGACCACCGCGAAGCCACGGCCCTGTTCCCCAGCGCGCGCGGCTTCCACTGCCGCGTTCAAGGCCAGGATGTTGGTTTGGAAGGCGATGCCGTCGATGACGTTGATGATGTCGGCGATCTTCTTGCTACTGTCACTGATGCCCTTCATGGTGTCGACCACCTGCGAGACCACGGCACCGCCTTGAACAGCCACGGTGCTGGCGCTCTGGGCCAGTTGGTTGGCCTGACGGGCGTTGTCGGCGTTTTGCTTGACGGTGGAGGACAGCTCTTCCATGCTGGCCGCCGTTTGTTGCAATGCGCTGGCTTGACGCTCGGTGCGTGTGCTCAAGTCGTGGTTGCCGCGCGCGATCTCGGCGCAGGCCCCGGAGACCACGTCCGAGCCCTGGCGCACCCCCGACACGATGCCTAACAGTGCGCCTTGCATCTCGCCCAGCGCCGACAGCAGCGGAGAAAACTCATCTTTGTGGTCGTCGAGAACTGGGCGTGTCAGATCTCCGTCCCGGACACGTTCGGCGACGCTCTGCGACAGACTCAGGCGGCGGCGCAGTTGCGCCGTCAACCAGAGGGCGAAGACCAGCAGGGCCACGATGATCGCTCCCGTGGTCACCGCCAATGCCAGCGAGATGGTGTCGACACCGTTCACGATGACATGGATGTCATGCTTCAGCGCATCTTCCTGGTAGAGAACGCCTTCGTCCAAGGACTCAAGCAGCTGATTGCGCGCGGGAATGGTCACGTCCACCAAATACGCGAAGGCTTGTTCCTTTTGACCTGCCTGAATCAAGGCCACGTTTTTTTCGGCGATCTCCCAAAAATTTTTCATCCGCGGTGGTATCCGCGCGAACTGTGCCTTGCCCTTGGGGGTGTAAAGCGCCTTGGCGTAGCTCTCCATCGTTTGGGCGATGAACTGACGCTTGGCGGCGATGTCCGCGAGCGCCGCGTCCCGTTCCTGCGGATTGCGGGCCAGCATGGCGTGCCGCAATTGCAAGGAGGCCCGGGTGATGGCCAGCTCCAGATTCGCCATCGCGGACAACTGGGGTACGCGCACCTGTTCGGTTTTAGCCGCCAGCGCCCCAACCTCGTGCAGGCGCAGGTAGGTGTAGCCCGCCAGCGCCGCCAGCGCGATCGACACGACGAGACTCAGGGCGTACAGGCGGTGGGTGATGCCCAGGCCCTTGAAGGCTTTAGAGGGTGCTTTCATGATCGGTTCCTTGCGGTTCCTCTGGCGAGGGGCTCTTTCAGATCAGAAGCTCGCCCAATCGTCCGTGCCGGTCTTGGCCGAGGGAGTCGATTCGACGGAGGCATGGGCGGGCAGGGGCTGCAGACGCGTCACCTTGTTGGTACTCGCCGTGGCGCCGTGGATCACGTTGCGCACGGGCAGCGTCACGGCGTTGGAACGCGGGGCAGCCGGAGTGATCCCGATGCTTTGACCATGGTCGTCGAGTTTGAAGACGGCCACGGTCTGCACCAGTTCGCGTGCCTGGCTCTTGAGGCTGCTGGCGGCGGCCGCCATTTCTTCCACCAGCGCGGCGTTCTGCTGCGTGGCTTGGTCCATTTGCGTCACGGCCTCGCCCACCTGGGACACGCCGGCGCTCTGCTCGGAACTGGCCGCGCTGATCTCGCCCATGATGTCGGTGACGCGCCGGATGCTGGCGACGATTTCGGTCATGGTTTGGCCAGCCTTGTCAACGAGGGTGGTGCCTTGATCCACGCGGCCCACGCTCTCGGTGATCAGGTTCTTGATTTCCTTGGCCGCGTCGGCGCTGCGACCCGCCAGGTTGCGCACTTCGCTGGCCACGACCGCGAAGCCGCGGCCTTGCTCGCCAGCGCGCGCGGCTTCCACAGCGGCGTTCAGGGCCAGGATGTTGGTTTGGAAGGCGATGCCGTCGATGACGTTGATGATGTCGGCGATCTTCTTGCTGCTGTTGCTGATGCCCTTCATGGTGTCGACCACTTGAGAGACCACTTCCCCACCTTGCACGGCGACGGTGCTGGCGCTCTGGGCGAGTTGGTTGGCCTGGCGGGCGTTGTCGGCGTTCTGCTTGACGGTGGACGACAGCTCTTCCATGCTGGCGGCGGTTTCTTGCAAGGCGCTGGCCTGGCTTTCGGTGCGTGCCGACAGGTCTTGATTGCCTTCGGCGATCTCGGCGCTGGCCGTCGAGACCGATTCGCTGCCTTCGCGCACACGCCGCACGATTTGCGACAGGCTGGACTGCATCGTGGACAGCGCCTCCAGCATCTGTGCCAGTTCGTCGCGGCCCTCAATGTCGATGGGGCGGTTCAAGTCGCCTTGCGCGATGGCCTTGGTGCTTTCAACGGCGCGGCGCAGCGGGGGCACGATGGAGCGAGACAACAACACCATGGCGGCGAAGCCAAGAACGATGGCAGCCACCGCCGACCCGATGATGATCCAACGGCCCAGCGCTGCGTCTTTCTCCGCAGTTTTCAACTCCTCCTCAAACAGGTCCACTTGACGGTCCTCGAGTCGTTGCAGAGCTGCGATGTAGGTTTCTGAAAGCGGCTTGAGTTGCTGAGTGACGATGGCAGAGACATCCTCGCCAGCCAAACGACGCTTCAGGGCATCGGCACGTGGGCCGCGGTAGTTTTCACGGGCCTTGAAGACCTCATCCACCAGGGCCTTGTCTGCTGGGGATGTGAGCACTGCCACTGCCTTTTGGCTGACTTCCGTCACCAGCGCGGACGTTTTGTCCATTTCCGCTTGCCAGTCTTTGATACGCGTTGTGTCAGTTTCGTGCAGTGCGGCACGGGTGCGGACCCAGTTCAGTTCGATCGCGCTGCGCCAGGTGCTGACTTGGCGCAAGCGTTCGTTGTCTGTCGTGCCCATGACATGGGCCGTGTGTGCCAGATCTTGCAGACGCCACACGCCAATGGATGCACAGACTGCAAGCAGGATCAGAATCAGGCCAAACGAGGAACCCAAGCGGGTACTGATGGAATAGTTGTTCAGGAATTTCATGACGTTTCTCCAGTTCAATGTTCAGAGTGCTTCGGTTCACTGCACCGAAGAAGCGTTGAGGACTTGTTCAATGTCCAGAAGGATCAGCATGCGGTCGTTGACCGTGCCCAAGGCGAGCACCGCGCTCGAATCGATGGTTCCGGAGATCTCCGGTGCCGGGCGCAGCTGATTGGGCTCCAGGGTGATGACGTCGGAGACGGCGTCCACCACCATGCCGACCACCTTGCTGCCGATGTTGAGCACGATGACCACGGTGAAGCCGTCGTACTTGACGTTGTGCAAGCCAAATTGAATGCGCATGTCGACGATGGGCACGATCACGCCGCGCAGGTTCACCACGCCCAGGATGTGCTCGGGTGCATTGACCATGCGGGTGGGCTGCTCGAAGGAGCGGATCTCCTGCACCCGAAGGATGTCCACGCCGTACTCCTCGTTGCCCAGCTTGAAAGCCAGGAACTCGCGGATGGACGTGGGTGCGTCGGTGCGGTTGTCGTGGGGGGCGTGGTTCAGAACGGTACTCATGGGCTACTCCGGGGAAAAATGGGCTCAGACAGAGGGGTCAGACAATTGGCGCAGCAGCGTCAGCAACTGCTCGAACTCGGTGGATTTGTCGAAGAACCAGTCGGCGCCCGCATGCAAGCAGCGCTGACGGTTGTAGTCCGTTGCGTCGTTGGTCAGCACCGCGACCTTGAGGTCTTGGTGCTCGCCCTTGAACAGCGGGATCAGGCGCACGGGGTCGCCGTCGGGCAGGTGCAAGTCCAGCACCAACACCGTCAGCGCGGCCTGCATGCTTGCGACCAAGTGCTTGGCCACCATGCAGCCGGAGGCGGTCAGCACCCGCTCGACGCCAGGAATCGCTTCCATCTGGCGGACCAGGCGGAATCGGATCAGTTCGGAATCATCGACAACGAGAATCTTCATGACCCTCATGGTGCCGAGGCGGGCCCTTGCGCACCATCGGACGCGGCTGGTTTGCGTGTCGGAATCGGATGGCGCGGGTAGGAAGATTCCTACCCCTTTCACGCTGTTGGGGTGCGTAGTTCACCCAATCGTGTTGATGGAGCTGCCAAGGATGAACAGTCGACAGCGACTGCGCTCACCAGGGCTGCATACATGACTTAGGCCCTGGTCCAGAGCCTGAGGCGCGAAAGCAGAAATGACCGAATCCCCGGTCCGCTCGGGGCGGTCGGGGGGATTTCTTCAGCGAAGCGTGGAATGCGTACCCGCCGAGCCAGGGAACGCTGTGACTGTTTGAGGCCGCAAGTTGCGGGTTATTTCAGCGGCACGACAGTTGATGCACTTGATTCAAGAACTGCTCGAACTCGGTGGATTTGTCGAAGAACCAGTCGGCGCCCGCTTGCAAGCAGCGCTGGCGGTTGTCGGCTGTTGCATCGCTGGTCAGAACGGCGACCTTGAGGTCGTTGTGCTTGTTCTTGAAGAGCGGAATCAGGTGCACGGGGTCTCCATCGGACAGTTGGAGTTCCAGCACCAGCAGCGAGGGCTTCATGCGGGTCAGCAGCTTTTGCGCTTGGTGGCCTGTCAAGGCCACCCACACTTGCTCAAGACCCGGAATGGCTCCGACCTGCCAACTCAGGTGCAAGCGGACTGATTCGGAATGATCGACGACCAGGATTTTCATGACCGTCATGGTGCCCAGACGTACCCTGACACACCATCGGACAGGGATGGTTCTTGTGTCGGAATGGGATGGCGGGGGTAGGACGATTCCTACCCCGCGGAGGAGGTGCTGGCCCGTCGATGGGGCTCAGTCCGGCTCAGTCAGGCCCAGTGTGAGTCAGTGGGGCTCAGTTCAGCAAGCCATGCTGCATGGCATAGCGCACCAGTTCGGCGGTGCTGCCGAGGTTGAGCTTTTCCATCAGGCGCGTCTTGTGCGTGCTGACGGTCTTGTTGCTGATGCACAGCTGCTCGGCGATTTCGTTGACGCCTTGGCCAGCCAGCAGCAGACGGAAGACTTCCATCTCGCGGTCCGAGAGGGTCTGGTGCGGCAGGCGGTCGCCGCTGCCCAGGGACACGTCGAAGACCAGTTTCTCCGCGATCTCGGGCACGATGAATTTGCCGCCTGCAGCCACCTTGCGGATCGCGCCCAGCAGCACCTCCATCTCACTGTCCTTGGTCACGTAGCCGCTGGCGCCGGCCTTGAGCACGCGCGCGGCCACTTGCCCTTCGTTGTGCATGCTCAGTACCAGGATAGGCAGTTCAGGCCAGTGGGACTTGACGCGGGTGATCAGGTCCGGCCCGCTGAGGCCGGGCATGTTCACGTCCAGCAGCAGCAGGTCGGGCAGTTCGCGGCGCAGGCCTTCCAGCACCTGCGCGCCATCCACCGCTTCCGCCAGGACTTTGATGTCCGGCGCCAGCGACAGCAGCTGCCGCAGGCCTCCGCGCACGATGGCATGGTCGTCGGCGATCATCACTCGGATCATGGGGTGTCCTCTCCCTGGGGTTCTGGCTGCAAGGGCAGGCGTGCGGTGATGGTGGTTCCACCGCCGATCACGCTGTTCACGGTCAATTCGCCACCCAGCGCCAGCGCGCGTTCCTGCATGCCCAGCAAGCCGAAGGAGCCGCCACGTGCGCTCGCCGCCGTGTCAAAGCCTCGCCCATCGTCGCGGATCTGAAGCACGAGTTGCCCCTCGTCTTGTCGCAGGCTGATGCACACCGACTTGGCCTGGGCGTAGCGGCTGACATTGGTCAGGGATTCCTGCACGATGCGAAACACGCCAATGGCGCGGTGCTCGGGCATGTCGATCGACGGCGTGTCCACGTCGACGTGGCAGGGGATGCCCGCATGGCGATGGAACTCGCCGCTGAGCCATTCCAGCGCGGGCACCAGTCCCATGTCGAGCGCCGAGGGGCGCAGGTTGGACGCCACGTTGCGCACGCCTTGGATGGCGCGGTCCACCAGGACACGCATGCCCTGCAAGCGATCCAGCAAATCGGCGTCGGCCGCGCCGAACTTCATGCTCGCGTAAGTGATGTCCATGCGCAGCGCCGTCAGCACCTGGCCCAGTTCGTCGTGCACCTCGCGCGCGATGTTCTTGCGTTCGTACTCGCGCATGGCGTCGCCTTGGGCGGCCAGGTCGCGCAGGCGCTGGCGAGAGTCGGCCATCTCTTGCTGGATGCGGCGACTTTCCGTGACATCCCGCACCACCGTCATCAACAAAGGACCGCGGTTGGTGCGCAGCAGCCCGACACTGAGTTCGCCCGCGAACTCGGTGCCGTCGCTGCGCAGGCAGTCGGTGTTCACACCCAGCTTCAAATCACCCGGGTGCAGATCGGCGTACGCCAAACGGCGCTGGTGGTGGTGTTCGCGCAGTCGCGCGGGGACGAGCATGTCCACGGGTTGCCCAATCAGCTGTTCGCGCGCATAGCCGAACAACTCCAGGGTGCGCGCGTTGGCCTGCACGATGCGCCATTGCGGGTCCGTCAGCACGATCCCGTCGGGTGCGTACTCCAGGGCATCGCGAAACATGCCTTCCAGACTTCGGCGCTGCGCGTGCAAGGCGACGTGCGTGCGCACGCGCGCCAGCAGCACGGGCACGGACAGCGGCTTGGTGACGTAGTCCGCGCCGCCCGCCGTGAACCCCTGGGTCTGGGCAGGCACGTCGTCCTGGGCGCTCATGAAGATGACCGGGATGTCGCGCAGCGCTTCGTCCTGCTTGATCAGGCGGCACACCTCGTAGCCGTCCATGCCCGGCAGCATCACGTCCAGCAGGATCATGTCGGGCGCGGTTTCGATCGCGCGTCGCAGGCCTTCCTCACCACTGTCCGCGCTCGTGACCTTGTAGCCCTCGCGCTCCAGCAGCACGGTGGCGAGCAGGCGGATTTCGGGCGTGTCGTCGATGACGAGGACGTGGGCGGCACCGGAACGATGTGGCGAACTCATGGGCAGCGATCCTTCGGCCTGGAGGGTGTGCAGGATGGCATCGTAGCCTGGGTCCTGGCTCACGCGGGGGTGCGGGCCAGCCAGTCCAGCAGCGCCTGGTCCAGGGCGTGCAGCGCGGCATCCAGCTCGGGCAGCAGCAAGCGGGCCTGTTCGAGATCGCCCTGGGCGCCGAGCGACTCCATGCGTCGTATCAAGGAGGCGGCGGGCGTGGCGCCGAAGTTGCCGATCACGCCCCGCAGGGCGTGCGCGCCGCGCTGCAAGCCCCCCACGTCGTCCCCTTGCGCGCAGGCCCGCAGGGCACGCAATTGTCCAGGCCAGTTGCCGCGGAAGGACTCCGCGATGATGCGCACCACCAGGGCGTCCGCGCCATCCAGGGCGCGCTGGTAGTCAAAGGCCGACGCGTTCACCGCTGGCGACGCCGTGACGGGAGCCGGCGGCATGGCGCGCGTGGCGGGTGGCGGCGTGCCTCCTCCGAGCACCGTCTGCAGCTCGCCTTGGTCAATCGGTTTGCCCAGATGGCCGTCCATGCCAGCCGCCAGGCAGCGCGCGCGGTCTTCCGGCAGCACATTCGCCGTGAGCGCGACGATGCGCGTGCGTTGTCCGCTGGCTTGCTCGTGCTCCCGGATGCGACGCGTTGCCTGCAGTCCGTCGAGCACCGGCATCTGCATGTCCATGAAGATCAGGTCGTAAGGCGTTTCGGCCTGGGTGACCAGCTGCACGGCCTGCTCGCCGTTGTGCGCCACCGTGACGTCATGCCCCGTTTGCTGCAGCAGCTGCACCATGATCGCCTGGTTGATCTCGTTGTCCTCGGCGAGCAAGACCTTGAGCGCCGACTGCGGATGTCCCGCCGTCCGTGGCAGCGGCGCAGTGACATCGCCTTCGCTCTCGCTGTCGTCCGCGTCCTCGGTGTCCGGCGCGCCCAGCCCGAACTGAGCGGTGAAGTGGAAGGTGCTGCCGAGCCCAGGCTCGCTGCGCACGCCGATCTCGCCCTCCATGGCATGCACCAGCTTGCTGCAGATCGCCAGGCCCAAGCCCGTGCCACCGTAGTGGCGGGTGATGGAGGCGTCAGCCTGGGTGAAGGGTTGAAAGATGGCCTGCTGCTGGCTCGGCGTGATGCCGATGCCTTGGTCTTCCACTTCGAAACGCAGCAACATCTGCTGCCAGCGCATGCCTTGCGATTGCACCCGCACTGTGACCGTGCCCTTTTCGCTGAACTTGATGGCGTTGCCCACGAGGTTGACCAAGATTTGACGCAGGCGCCCCGGGTCGCCAATCAGCCGGTGGCTGAAGTCTTCGGCAGGCTCATAGGCCAGCTTCAGTCCTCTCTCGCGTGCCTGGTTTTCCAGGCTGGCCAGTGTGTTGCGCACCAGGGCATGCAAGCGAAAGGGACGTGGGTCCAGTGTCAACCGTCCGGCTTCGATCTTGGAGAAGTCCAGCACGTCGTTGATCACACCCAGCAAGGCGTCGGCCGAGCGGCGCACCATGGTCAGGTAACCGCGCTGCTGCGGCGTCAGGGTCGTGCCCAGCGCCAGGCCCGTCATCCCGACGATGCCGTTCATGGGGGTGCGGATCTCGTGGCTCATGACCGCGAGGAACTCGCTCTTGGCACGGTTCGCCGCCTCGGCCGCCTGCTTGGCTTCTTGCAGCATCACCCGGTCGGCCTCGCGCTCACGCACCACCTGCAGCACGAGATCCGCCAGGGCGCCCAGGTCCATGCCCTGGGTGGCCTTGTCGTGGGGTGCGTCGGGCAGCAATCGGGCCAAGGCCTGTCGCAGCGAGGTCAGGGCGAGTTCGCGCTGTCCCAGTTCGCGGCGCAAGTCACCCGAAATACGCTGCATGGCCTCGAACGTGGGGCGAAACTCCTCGGGCACGGCCTGCACCATCTGGGTTGTGATCTGTTCGAACCGCGGGTTGCCCGCTTGCAGATTGCCGTCGAACTGCTGGAATGACTTGAGCCAGCGCCGCAGCGAGTACCCGATCACCAGCAAGCCGCCCAGCAGACTGGCGGCGATCAGCAGCAGCACGGTGAGCAGCAGCTCCCACAGCTTGTGCGCGACGGCGCCGACGGCGAACTGCAGGCGCAGCACGCCGTAGTCACTGCCGCCCGCCGTGATGGGGCGGTTCAGGTCATCGAGCAATGCCCCCACGCGGCTGCGTATCCAGGCGGGTGCGTAGGCCTCGCTGCTGATCGCGGGGTTGAAGCTGCGCACCGCCCCACCGCGCAGGTCGATGAACTCCGCGGAGGCGAAGGGCGAGCCAAACACGCTGCTCGCCAAGGTGCGTTGGATGGTGTCGTAGTCACCAATCACGGCGCTTTCGGTGATGGTCTGGGCCGTGGACTCCACGAGGATGGCGGCGGTTTCCCGCACCTGCTCCACCTCTTCCCGGAACTCGTAGTTGTAGAACAGCCAGAGCCCGCTGCCAAAAAACAGCAGCAGCGTGCCGATGTAGAGAGCGAACACCCGCTTGACCAGCGAGTTCGGCAGCAGGCGCATCAGCGGGGCGACCATGGCGCGGGGTCAGCGCAATTGAGGCGGCGCGCTCTGGTAGAAGCGGCGGTAGGCGGCGTAGTCGGCGGAGGTCGCGGGGATGAAATAGGCCTCCACCGGCAAGCCGACCGTCTGCGCCGTCTGCCGCAGGACTTCACGCCCCACCGGGTCCTGGTGCATGCCCAGGAAGGCGTCGGCCACGGCCTGCGCGTCCTTGGCCGGGACCTTGCCCGACACCATCAGCGCGAGGTCATTGAAGGGCTCCGAGCTCCAGAGCACGCGGAACTTTTTGCCCTCGCGCTTGGCGTAGCCCTCGATGAGCTGGGAATTACCACCGGCGGCCTGAACCTTGCCCGCGAAGAGCTGGGCCAGAGCCCCGTTCTGGTTGCCTCCGAACACCACCTTGATGTCGATGCCGCTGTTGAGCAGATGGGCGTAAGGCACCTTGTAGATCACGAAGGCCTCGGGGCCAGCGAAGGCCACTTCCTGTCCCTTGAGCTGTTCAAGCCGGGTGATCGGTGAACCTTCGGGCACGACGATCTGGCCCGTGATGGGAGGAACCTGGCGCCGACCGAACACCTTCCACCCCAGTTGCTCGCGCTCGGGGCTGAACAAGTGATTGGTGAAGACGAATTCAACCTCCTGGGTCAGCACATAGGCTGTGGTGTCGGCGGAGGTGCGCGCGATCTTGAGCGAGAGCTTGACGCCGCTCTTGTCCGAGACGTACTGGATGATGGGGTTCCAGTAAGCGGCCATCAGCGGGATGTCGTACTGGTTGACGGGCGAGAAGCGGTAGCCCGCTTCTCGCGTCTGTGCGAGCGCCGCAGGGAGCGTCGTCAGACTCACGGACAGCAGGGCCGCGAGGGCCCTCAAGGTGCGCAGTATCGGCATGAACGTTGGCCCGCAAAGGCCCCATAACATGGAGGTAAAACGGAGCTTACCCCAGGCATCCGCATCGAAGATGCTCGGATGTTCCCGCGCTTGAAAAATTCGGGCGCTCAGGCCATAGACTCGGGGCATGTCCCTGCTGCTGATCCTCCTCTTGCCGTTTGTTGGCAGCGTCGTCGCCGCGCTGCTGCCGACCAGCGCGCGCAACCTCGAATCGCTGTGGGCCGCGGCGGTGGCCATGGCGGTGGCTGTGCCCCTGGCTTGGATGTACCCCCAGATCAGCGCCGGTGTCGTGCTGGCCGAGCGCTTGGAATGGCTCCCCGCGCTGGGCGTGGACCTGGTGGTGCGGCTCGACGGCTTTGCCTGGATGTTCGCCATGCTGGTCGCGGGCATGGGTTTGCTGGTCATCGTCTACGCGCGTTACTACCTTGCGCCGGAAGACCCGGCGGCGCGTTTCTATTCGCTGCTGCTGGGGTTCATGGGCGCCATGCTGGGCGTGGTGGTCTCGGGCAATCTGATCCAGCTCGTGGTGTTCTGGGAGCTGACGAGCGTTTTCTCCTTCTTGTTGATCGGCTACTGGTACCACCGCAAGGACGCGCGGCGCGGCGCGCGCATGGCCTTCACCGTCACGGCCACCGGGGGCTTGGCCTTGTTGGGAGGCGCGTTGGTGCTGGGCCACATCGTGGGCAGCTACGAGCTCGATGCCGTGCTGGCCGCGGGCGCTCAAGTGCGCGCGCACCCGCTGTACCTGTTGGCCCTGGTGCTGATCCTGCTGGGCGCGCTGAGCAAGAGCGCGCAGTTTCCTTTCCATTTCTGGCTGCCGCGCGCCATGGCCGCGCCCACGCCGGTGTCGGCCTACCTGCATTCGGCCACGATGGTGAAGGCGGGTGTCTTCCTGATGGCTCGCCTCTGGCCCGTGCTCGCGGGCACGGACGCCTGGTTCTGGATCGTCGGTGGCGCGGGATTGGTCACGCTGCTGCTGGGCGCTTACGTGGCCATGTTCCAGAACGACCTCAAGGGTTTGCTGGCTTACTCCACCATCAGCCACCTCGGGCTGATCACCCTGCTGCTGGGCCTCAACAGCGAGATGGCGGCGGTGGCGGCGGTCTTCCACATGATGAACCACGCCACCTTCAAGGCGTCGCTGTTCATGTCGGTGGGCATCATTGACCACGAAACCGGAACGCGCGACATGCGCCGACTGGGCGGGATCTACCGCGCCATGCCCATCACCGGCACCTTGGCCATCGTGGCGTGCGCGGCCATGGCGGGCGTGCCTTTGCTCAACGGCTTCCTGTCCAAGGAAATGTTCTTCTCGGAAACGGTCTTCGTGAGCGGTCAGCCCTGGCTTCAACACGGCTTGCCGCTCGCCGCCACCTTGGCGGGAGTCTTCGCCGTGGTGTATTCACTGCGCTTCGCGCACGATGTGTTTTTCGGCCCCGCCACGGGTGAATGCCCGCGTCAGCCCCACGAACCCGTGCACTGGATGCGCGTGCCCGTGGAATTGCTGGTCCTGGCCTGCGTGATCGTGGGCACGCTGCCGGATTGGTCCATCGGCCGCCTGCTGGAGACCGCTGCCCGGCCGGTCGTGGGCGGCGTGCTGCCCGACTACAGCCTGGCGGTCTGGCATGGCTTCAACACGCCGCTGGTCATGAGCCTGGTGGCCAGCGCCGGGGGCTTGTTGGCTTACCTGCTCTTCAGGGGGGTGTTCAAGCGCCGCGTCGCGCGCACCGCGGCGCTGTTGCGCTTGGACGGTCAGCGTCTGTTTGAGGGCCTGCTCGCCGCCGTGAGCGCGGCCGCGGCCGCGCTGCGCCGCTGGACCGGTTCGTCTCGCTTGCAGCCGCAGCTGTCCGCCATCCTGGTCTTGACCCTGGTGGTGGCCTCGGCCTCCGCCTTGATCGTGCCGCTGACCTGGGGTGACCGCGCCCGTGTGCCCGCATCGCCCGCCTTCGTGCTGCTCTGGATCGTGGGGGGCGCTTGCGCCTTGGGCGCAGCTTGGCAGGCCAAGTTCCACCGGCTGGCCGCGCTCATCATGCTAGGTGTCGTGGGTCTGGCCTTGTGCATCACCTTCGCCTGGTTCTCCGCGCCGGACCTCGCGCTCACCCAGCTCGCCGTGGAGGTGGTGACCGTGGTGCTGTTCCTGTTGGGCTTGCGCTGGATGCCCAAGCGCGTGGAGCAAGACGACCCACGCATCGAGCGGCGCGTGTTCTGGCGCCGCCGCCGCGACCTGGTGATCGCGCTGCTGGTCGGCCTGGGGCTGGCAGCTTTCTCCTACGCCTTGCTCACGCGCCACACGGCGCTCTCGATTTCGCCTTTCTTCATCGAGCAAGCCTTGCCTGGCGGAGGGGGGACCAACGTCGTCAACGTGATGTTGGTGGACTTCCGCGCCTTCGACACCCTGGGCGAGATCACGGTGCTGGGCATCGTGGGGCTCACGGTCTATGCCTTGTTGCGGCGTTTCCGTCCGCCTGTGGAGGCCATCGACGTGCCCGCGCAGCAGCGCGTGGGGGACATTGGCGCCGACTTGCGGGAGTCCGCGCGGGGTGATGGCGTGCCGGATTACATGGGCGTGCCCGCCGTGCTGGTGCGCTTGCTGCTGCCGGTCGCCTGGTTGTTTGCCGCCTACCTTTTCATGCGCGGGCACAACGAGCCCGGGGGCGGCTTCGTGGCGGGTTTGGTGGTCGCGATTGCCTTCCTTGCCCAGTACATGGTGGCGGGCACGCGCTGGGTGGAGGGGCAGATGCGTTTGCAGCCGCCGCGCTGGATTGCCTTCGGCCTGCTGATCGCCTTGTGCACCGGACTCGGCTCGTTGTGGTTCGGCCACCCCTTCCTGACCACGCACACCGCCCACGTCACGCTGCCCTGGCTGGGCGACATCCACCTGCCGTCGGCGGCCTTGTTTGACCTGGGGGTGTTCGCCGTGGTGGTCGGTGCCACCTTGTTGTTGCTGATCGCCATCGCACACCAGTCGCTGCGCGCGCACCGGCAGGTGGAAGGGGAGGGGCACTGACATGGAAGTCGTGATCTCCATCGCCATTGGCGTGCTGGCGGGTTCGGGTGT
The DNA here is from genome assembly GCF_046452315.1 of Hylemonella sp. W303a. NCBI lineage: Bacteria > Pseudomonadati > Pseudomonadota > Betaproteobacteria > Burkholderiales > Comamonadaceae > Hylemonella > Hylemonella sp. W303a. Next base: position 33,381 of record NZ_JBKFDG010000005.1, read on the forward strand.
GTGGCTGCTGCTGCGCCCGCGGACTTTCCAGGTGCTGATCGGTTTGTCCCTGCTGTCGTATGCCATCAACTTGTTCATCTTCAGCGTGGGCAGTCTGTCCATCGACAAGGAACCCATCGTGCTGCCAGGCCTGCCCCCCACGCTGGACAGCTACACCGACCCCTTGCCGCAGTCCCTGGTGCTGACCGCCATCGTGATCGGCTTCGCGACCACGGCGCTCTTCCTCGTGGTGCTGCTCGCGCTGCGGGGGCTTTCTGGCGGCGACCATGTGGACGGCCGGGAGGAACGGCCATGACCGTCGCGCTCTCGTCTCTGGGCGGCTCGCACCTCATCGTCGCGCCCGTGCTGCTGCCGCTGGCCACGGCCGCGCTCATGCTCTTGCTGGGCGAGGGCCGCCGCCAGGTCAAGGCGGTGGTCAATCTGGCCTCGACCCTGGCGGGCTTGCTGCTGGCGGTGTACCTGATGCAGGCGGTGCACGCACAGGACCTGACCCTGGCTTTCGGCGTCTACCTGCCCGGCAACTGGCCAGTGCCCTTCGGCATCGTGCTCGTGCTGGACCGACTCTCGGCGCTGCTGATGGTGCTCACGGGCTGTGTCGGCCTGGCGTCGTTGCTGTACGCTCTGGCGCGTTGGCACCAAGCGGGCGTGTATTTCCATGTGCTGTTCCAGCTCCAGCTCATGGGGCTGTACGGTGCGTTCCTGACGGCTGACCTGTTCAACCTCTTTGTGTTCTTCGAGGTGTTGCTCGCGGCCAGCTATGGCCTGCTGCTGCACGGTGGCGGGCCGCAACGCGTGCGCGTGGGCCTGCACTACATCGCGGTCAACCTGGTGGCGTCCTTGCTGTTCCTCATCGGCGTGGCCGTGCTTTACGGGGTGACGGGCACGCTCAACATGGCCGACATCGCGGCCAAGTTGCCCTTGGTGCCCGACGTCGACCGGGGGCTGTTGCACGCGGGCGCGGCCATCCTGGCCGTGGCCTTCCTGGCCAAGGCCGCGCTCTGGCCCTTGAATTTCTGGCTGCCCGGGGCCTATGGCGCGGCCAGCGCGCCGGTGGCCGCGCTGTTCGCCATCTTGACCAAGGTGGGGGTGTACGCGGTGCTGCGCCTGTGGACGCTGTGCTTTCCCGCCGCCGCGGGCGGTGGGGCGTCCGGGGCCGAACCGTTTGGCAGCTGGGCCTTGGTCTGGGGCGGTGTCGCCACGCTGGCTTTTGGTGCGGCGGGGATGTTCGCCTCGCAGCAACTGGGGCGCTTCGCGGCCTACAGCGTGATCACTTCGTCGGGCACGCTGGTGGCGGCTATCGGATTTGGCGCGCCGGCGTTGGCCGCGGGCGCTTTGTTCTACCTTGCCAGTTCGACGCTCGCCGCCGCCGCGCTGTTCCTGCTGGTGGAGCTGCTGGAACGCGCTCGCCAGGTCGAACTCGGTCCGGATGCAATCGACGATGGTCAGGACACCTTGCCCGCCTTCATCGAGGCCGAGCCCTTGCCTGGCGTCAACCTCGACGACGACGAGGAAGTGCTGATCGGTCGCGCGATTCCCGCGGCCCTGGCCTTCCTGGGCCTGACCTTCGCAGTTTGCACCCTCGTGGTCAGCGGGCTGCCCCCGTTGTCGGGTTTCGTGGCCAAGTTGGCCATGCTCACGGCCTTGTTGGAATTGCAGCGCCCAGCGGCCTGGCTGCTGTTCGCGCTGCTGCTGCTGTCCGGCCTGATGGCGGCCACCGCCTTGCTGCGTATTGGCATGCGCCACTTCTGGACCGCGCAGGCGCGGCCCGCCCCGCGTCTGCGCGTGGCGGAAACCTTGCCCATCGGCCTGCTGCTGGCCGTGGGCCTGGCCCTGGTGTTGCAGGCCGGGCAGGCTCTGGACTACATGCGCAAGACGGCGGCCAGCCTGCATGCGCCCAGCCAGTACATCGCGGCGGTGCTCTCGGCGCAGCCCGTGCCCGCTGCCGCCCGGTCAGCGCGCGAGGAGGCAGGGCGATGAAGCGCTGCTTGCCCTCGCCCTGGCTGTCGGCGGGCCTGCTGGCCTTGTGGCTGATGCTGACCCGCAGCCTGAGCCCGGGCAACTTGCTGCTGGGGCTGTTGCTGGCCCTCGTGCTGCCCGTGCTGGCCGCGCCGCTGCGCCCGGCCGGGCCCGCGGTGCGCAGGCCCTTGGTGCTGGCGCGCCTGGTCTTGCGCGTCGGTGGCGACGTGGTGCTGTCCGGGGTCGAGGTCGTGCGCGGGGTGCTGCGCCCGGGTCACGCGCGCCCGGTCAGCCGTTTTGTCGTGGTGCCACTGGATCTGCGCAATGACCATGCCTTGGCCGCCCTCGCCATGATCACCGCCGTGATTCCCGGCACGGTGTGGTGTGAACTGGCCCCGGACCGCAGCCGCCTGTTGCTGCACGTGTTCGACGTGAGCGGGGACGATGCGGCTTTCATCGACCACTACAAGAACCGCTACGAGCGGCCCCTGAGGGAGATCCTGTCATGAGCAACATCAGCACCATGAGCCCCTTGCTCACTTACGCCATCGCCGCCACACTGGTTCTTTACGTGGTGGCCATGGGCCTGGGCTTGCTGCGCATGCTGCGCGGGCCCAGCGCCCAGGACCGCGTGTTGGCGCTGGACTTCATCTACGTGGTCGGCATGCTGGTGATGCTTGTGCTGGCCATCCGCTACGACAGCAGCATGTACTTCGAGGGCGCCTTCCTGATGGTGCTGTTCGGCTTCGTCGGGTCGCTCGCCTTGGCCAAGTTCCTGTTGCGCGGCGAGGTGATCGAATGACGCCCTGGAGCGACTATGTGGTGGCAGCCCTGCTGCTGCTCAGCGGCGTGGTGGTGCTGGCCGCTGGCCTGGGCCTGTGGCGCTTGCCCGATTTCTTCACGCGCATGCACGCGCCCGCGTTGGCGTCCACGCTGGCGGCCTGGATCGTGGCCTTGGCCTCGATTGTCCATTTCTCGGCGCGCGCGGGCTCTCTCGCCTTGCACGTGTGGTTGATCATCATCGTTCTGTCGATCACCGCGCCCGTGACCACCCTCGTGCTGGCGCGCGCGGCCTTGTTCCGGCGCCGTCGCGCGGGGGATGCCTTGCCACCCCCCCTGGGTCGCTCCGAGGGCGGTCAGACGGGTCGATGAACCCGAGGGGCGAGGCACGGTGGGTGCCCGTCGAATCCCCGGGCGCGCCGCGAAAGTCGGTTATCGTCGGTTTACATTCCGACTCACCGAATCTGCTCCTTTTTTGAGAGCGCAAGCATGCCCCACGACCTCAGTCTGATCGCCACCCTCGCCTTCGGTTTTGGCATTGCCATGGTGCTGGGCCTGCTGGCCACCAAGCTCCACATGCCGCCGCTGGTGGGCTACTTGGTCGCGGGCATCGTGGTCGGACCCAATTCGCCGGGCTTCGTGGCCGATGTGGGCTTGGCCAGCCAGCTGGCCGAGATCGGCGTGATGCTGCTGATGTTCGGCGTGGGGCTGCACTTTTCCCTGGAGGACCTGATGGCGGTGCGGCGCATCGCGGTGCCAGGGGCGCTGGTGCAAATCGTCGCGGCCATGTTGCTGGGCATGGGCGTGTCCTGGTTTTGGGGTTGGGGGCTGGGGGGCTCGCTGGTGTTCGGCCTGTGCCTGTCGGTGGCCAGCACGGTGGTGCTGCTGCGCGCGCTGGAAGCCAAGAATCTGCTGAAGTCCGTCAACGGCCAAATCGCCGTGGGCTGGCTGATCGTCCAGGATTTGGTCATGGTGTTGGTGCTGGTGTTGTTGCCACCCTTGGCCGGGGTGCTGAACGCCACGCCGGAGACTGGGGCGGACTTGCTGATGCCGACCCGCGACCTCTGGGCCTCGGTGGGCCTGACCTTGCTCAAGGTGGCGGCGTTTGTCGCGCTGATGCTGGTGGTGGGTCGGCGCGTGCTGCCCCGCTTGCTGTGGTGGGTGGCCCACACCGGCTCACGCGAATTGTTCACGCTCAGCGTCGTGGCCGTCGCGGTGGGCGTGGCCTATGGGTCCTCGAAGCTGTTTGACGTGTCCTTCGCGCTCGGAGCCTTCTTCGCAGGAATGATGATGCGTGAGTCGGAGTTCAGCCACCGCGCCGCCGACGAGTCCCTGCCGCTGCGCGACGCCTTCGCCGTGCTGTTCTTCGTCTCCGTGGGCATGTTGTTCGACCCCTCGGTGATCTGGCAGCAACCCTTCAAGCTCCTGGCCGTGGTGCTGGTCATCCTGGTGGGAACGCCGCTGGTGGCCATCGCCATCGTGCTGCTGTTCCGCTATCCCTTCAACACGGCGCTGACCGTGGGCGCGAGCCTGGCGCAGATCGGCGAGTTCTCCTTCATCCTGGCGGGCATGGGCGTGGCCCTGCACTTGATGCCGAAAGAGGGTCAGAGCCTGGTGCTGGCGGGCGCGCTGATCTCCATCGCGCTCAATGTGTCCCTGTTCGCGGCCATTGATCCGGTCCGGCGCTGGTTGCTGGCGCGTTCCGAGTTCGCGCGCCGCCTGGAGTTGCGTGATGACCCGCTGTCCGAATTGCCGATGAGCACCGACCCGCGCTTGCTCAGCAAGCAAGTGGTGCTGGTGGGTTATGGACGCGTGGGGCGCCGCATCGCGCGCAGCCTGAGTGACCACCACATCCCCTACGTGGTCGCCGAGGAGAACCGCGAGCTGGTGGACGCCTTGCGCAAGAAGGGCGTGCCCGCCGTCAGCGGCGACGCCCAGACGCCGGAGGTGCTGATCCAGGCCCATGTGACGCGCGCGGCCATGCTGGTCATCGCCATCCCCGACGCCGTGAATGTGCGGCAGATGGTCGAGATCGCCCGCCAGCTCAACCCCGACATCCAGGTCGTGCTGCGCACCCACAACGACGAAGAAGCCGAGCTGCTGCAAAAGGACACTCAGGGCACGGTGTTCCTGGGCGAGCACGAACTCGCGCGGGGCATGACGGACCACGTGCTCAAGCAACTGCTGCCTGGCCACGCGCGCGGGCATTGACGTGCCTAACGAGCCAGCAGAGGCCACCTGAGCCGCCGCACCTGGGCCGCCGCACCCGCGCCGTCGCGGCGGCGGTCTCAGACCCCCCGCGCCCGCTCCGCGTGAAAGCGCGCGGTGAACGCGGCGAAGGCGCCCGCGTCCAGCGCCTCCCGCACTTCGCGCATGAGGTTCAGGTAGTAGTGCAGGTTGTGGATGGTCGCCAGCATGGGGCCCAGCATTTCGCCGCAGCGGTCCAGGTGGTGCAGGTAGGCGCGTGAGAAGCCTTGCCACCCGTGGTCCGGGCCGCCTTGCTCCCAGCTGATGCCGGCGCTGCCCGCGCAGGCGTAGCAGGTGCAGCTCGGGTCCAGCGGCTGGTGGTCGGCCTTGTGGCGCGCGTTGCGCAGCTTGAGGTCGCCGTAGCGCGTGAATATCGTGCCGTTACGCGCGTTGCGCGTGGGCATCACGCAGTCGAACATGTCCACGCCACAGGCCACGCCGTTGACCAGGTCCTCCGGCGTGCCCACGCCCATCAGGTAGCGCGGCTTGTGGGCGGGCAGACGGTGCGGCGTGTGCGCCATGATGCGGTTCATCTCGTCCTTGGGCTCGCCCACGCTCACGCCGCCGACGGCATAGCCGGGGAAGTCCATCTCAACGAGGGCCTCCAGAGACTCCTGCCGCAGGTGCTCGAACATGCCGCCTTGCACGATGCCGAAGAGGGCGTTGGGGTTTTCCAGCCGCGCGAACTCAGCCTGTGAGCGTTTGGCCCAGCGCTGCGAGAGTTCCATCGACACGCGGGCCTCGGCCTCGGTGGTGATGTGGCCGCTGCCCTTGCCACCTTGCCAGTACGGCGTGCACTCGTCGAGCTGCATCACGATGTCGGAGTTCAGCGTGGTCTGGATCTGCATCGAGACCTCGGGCGACATGAAGAGCTTGTCGCCGTTGACGGGCGAGGCGAAGTGCACGCCTTGCTCGGTGATCTTGCGCATCGCGCCCAGCGACCAGACCTGAAAGCCGCCGCTGTCGGTCAGGATGGGCTTGTTCCACTGTTCGAAGCCGTGCAGGCCGCCAAAGCTCTGCATCACGTCCAGGCCCGGGCGCATCCAAAGGTGGAAGGTGTTGCCCAGGATGATCTGGGCGCCCATGTCGTGCAGGCTGCGCGGCAGCACGCCCTTGACCGTGCCGTAGGTGCCCACGGGCATGAAGATGGGCGTTTCGACGACGCCGTGGTTGAGGGTGAGACGGCCCCGGCGGGCTTGGCCCTCGGTGCGCAGCAGTTCAAAGCGGAGCATGGGATGGTGGAAGCAGTCAGCGGGCGCCGAGAGGTCAGCGGCTGAAGTTGGGCGTGTTCGAGGCGGAGGGCGCGCCCGTGGGCACTTCGATGCCCTGGTCCGGGCATTCCGCCTTGCGGGCGGCGCCGAGCGGGCAGCCGCTGGGCGGTCCCAGCTTGTCGAAGATGGCGCTCAGGCCGGTGGGCTTCTCGCCCTGGGGCGCGCCGTCGGTGCTCGGGGTGGCCGAGCTGTCGTCCGGCTTGGCGTCGATGATGACGACACCGGGGGAGGTGCCTTTGTGCATGGCGTTGCGCCGCTCCATCAGCGACTGCGCGTGCGCCGACGCGAAAGCGGACATGACGAGCAAGGCGGCCAGCAGGCCGAGGCGGGCAGGGGCCCGGGAACAGAGGTGGGGCATGCCCGCGATTGTCCCCGAAGCGGCGTGGCGGACCGCGGGCGCGGGTTTTTGCCGGACGCCGGGCGCTGGGTCCTCAAGAGAGGCCGGCGCGCGGGACGCGACCCGCGAGAGGAGGGGTCAGGCCTTGGCCTTGAGCGAACCGGGGTAAGTCAGCGTGCTCGATGTGGCGGACACCGAAAACACCACGCTGGTCGATGCCGTCTGCTGCATCAAGGACTGGTAGAGGGAGATCACGCCGTCGGGCGTCGCGGAGGATTTCGCAGCCTGCGAAATGGCCGCGCTTTGCTGAATTTGCGTCGACAGCGCCATGGCGTCGCTGGCCTGGGTGGCGATGCGGCTGGCGAGGCTGGGGTCGCTGGTGTCGGCCTTGAGCACGGCCTGCACGGCTGCCTTGTCTTTGTCGGAACCTTCCACCGTCACTTCGCCCTTGGTATTCACCGAGAACTGGACGTTGCCCTCCAGCTTGGCCAGCGCCTTCTCGAGGGCCGCGCGCAGATCGGCGGCCAGCGCCACTTGGGCGGTCTCCAGATTGCGGGCAATGGTCGCCGTCTTGAACATGCCCGCGGCGCGGTCCAGCGAGGACTGCGAAATCGTCTCGTCGCTGCTGGAGCTGGAGTTGGTCGTCGTGCTGCTGCTGGTCGATTCGGTCTTGGAGGTGGCACTGGCGATGTTGCCCGCCGTGACGGGTGACAGCAGGCCCTGAGACGCCAGATAGCCCAGCAGCGTGTTGTTGACGGTGGAAATCATGGCAAATACCCCTGAAACAGAATCAATCTGGAACAGGATTTTTGCGGGCCTGGACAGGGCGCTAAGCCAGGTGTTGAGGCCGTTTTTCCCCTCAACTGCCCGTTTTGGGGCTGGGGTGAGCGTGCTATCGGAGGGCATGGTAAGGGGGCGAGGGCGTGCGTGTACACCGCGGCCAAGCGGGCCGCTGGCGGCGCACCCGACCCCGCCCAGCGTGCGCCCCTTATTTCTTCGACAGGCGCGCGATGTCAGCCGCCAGCTCTTCCTGGCCCTTTTGGGACTTGAACTGCTGCCAGGCGGCCTGTTCGTTGTTCATGCTGGTCTTGATGGCGTTCTTGGCCACCTGCTCCGCGGCGCTGGGGTCCAGGCCGACCAGCACGTACAGCGTGCCGTCGGGGCCTTGCAGGCTGCGCACGATGCGGGTGCCTTGCAGGCTCTGGCTGGTGATCTGCTTGGTGACGGCGGTGTTCACGCGGTCCACGGTCTCGCTGCCGCCCGCGCCGGTGGTTTCGGCGTACTGCTTGATCATGTTCTCGACTTCGATGCGCATCTGCTGCGCCAACTGCACGCGCGCGGCCGTGGCCGCCATCTGCTTCATGAAGTCCAGGCCCGCTTGGGATGGCGTGGCCGAGCCCATCGCCGTGACGGCCATGCCCTCGACCGGCTGGTCACAAATCCAGCCGGGCGCGGGCTGCTTGGAGTTGGGAAAAACGCATTCCGCCACCTGGGTCGGCGCGGAGCACGCGCTGACGAGCAGAACCGCAGCCAGGGCGGCGACATGTTGTAAACGGTGTGACATACAAAGCTCCTTGTTGAAGAAAACGACGGCTCCCATGCAGCTTGCCCAAAGGTGACAGCGCATTCATTCCCGGGTGATGCGGTAGCTCACCCGGCCGCTTCCAGTGGTGAGACCCTGGAAGGAGAAAGACAAAAAGTCCTGATCGCCCGAGCGGCCATGCTCGAGCCGGGCCAGCTCGTAGGCGCGGTCGAAGGTGATTTCGCTCATCACCGCGCCGCGTTCGGTGTCCCACAGGAACAGCTTGCTGTTGGTCACGGCCGCGACGTAGCGCCAGCCAGAGAGAAAGAGGCAGTCCAGCACCTTGCTGCCGCCCTGCTCGTCGCGCGTGCGGTCCGCCACCGGGGCGGAAACGAACGTGGCGACTTCCTTGTCGGCCCCCAGGTCCAGCACATGCACGGTGGAGCCATAGCTGCGCTGCGGCCGTCCGCCCAGCAACTGCGTCTTGCGGATGTAGCCGCCCACCGCCACCATCTTGCCGTCCGGTGACGGCTGCGCGCAGGTGATCTCCTCGCTGAGCCAATCGCCCTCGGCCAGCTTGACGCGCTTGAGCGCGGGATCGGCCGCCGCCAGCGGCGCGGGGCGGGCTTCGGCCCGGTAATCGGCGCCGACCGTGGGCACGGCCTGCAGCCGCACGCTGAACAGCCGGGGGTTGGTGTAGTCCAGCACTTGCAGGCCCAGGGCCTGGGCGGTCGCGTCCACCGCGCGCTGCACGGCGTTGCTCACGGCCGCGCTCTCGGTCAGGCCGTCCGAGGGCGGCAAGCCCTTGACGCCCATGGGCGGCGAAGCGGCGGCGCGCACCTGCGCGTCCTCGCCCACGTAGCGGATGTCGGACAGCGCCGTGGCGCTGTACAGGCCCGCCACGCCGCGCACCACGCCCGTGTCGAGGTAGACGCGGTAGACCCCATCGAGCGCGTACTTCGCGGCGTTGGCGACGAACTCCTCGGCCGTGATCAGCGCGCCGGGGTCTTGCAACCGGCCCCAGCCTTGCTTGAGCTTGTCGGCTTGTTCGCGGTCCAGCACGGTCACGCCGTTGTCGGCCAGGATTTGCTCCAGCCGGGTCTGCGCGATGCGGGCGTGCGCCGCGGGCAGGGCAGGTGACGCATAGACCAGCACGGCCACCTTGCGCGCTGGCGTGGCGGCGCGAACCTGCCCCTGTGCTTGCGCCATCAGCCCCGCGCCGAATGCCACGGCCCAGGCCCACAGCAGGATGACGCTGGCGCGCCTCATGGGCTGATCTCCGGGTTCAGGAACTTGCCAAAGCGCTCTTGCCAGCGCCGCACCACGTTGAGCGCCAGCACGTCCATCGTCATCTCGGCCGACACCGGGTTCCAGCCCGTCAAACCTTGGAAGCGGTCGGTGTAGACCGGCTTGCCGCCGTCCCAGAGCAGGGTCCAGAGCAGACCTTCGAATTGGTAGGCGCGCGACGGTGAGCCGTTGGGGCTGGTGTCTTGGCGGCTGTTCAGTTTGCCCGACGCCAAGACCACGAGCATGGGGCGGTCCGTTTGGCCTGGGGCGCCCAGCTTTTCCGGCAGATTGCCTTGCAGCAGAGCCTGAGTTTGCGCGGGCGGCAGGGTCGCGTTGCGGGTTTGGATATCGGCGCCCAGGGCGCGGAAGCCATTGCCCACCTCGTCGCAGGCCTTGTGCCAGGGTGTGGTTGACGCGGTCTGCGCCGACTGCACCGCATGTGTGGTTTGTGCGGTCAGCGCGGTCTGTACCCTCTGCAGGCACAGCAGCTCCAGCGGCCGCCCCTCAAAGTACTGCCGCCAGCGCGCCGTTTCCAGGTCGGCTGCCGAGCAGTTCAGGCTGCTGGCGCGCTGGCGGGCCACGGCACTGCGGTCCACCAGTTGCCGCGCCGTGAGCGCGAGTTGGTAATACGTCTTGGCGCCGCAGCGGTTGGCGCGCAACTCCTCCGCCTCGGCCAGCTTGAGGTAGAGATCTCCCGGCGCGAACAGCGGCGGCAGGCCGTTGGCATGCTGGCGCAGCAGGTCCCGATAGGTGCCGATGGCACTCAGGCGCAGGCGCGCCTTGGCCGCCTCATCGGGCGCATCCTCGGCCTTGAGCAACTGAGCATCGGCCTGGGCGAGACGTTGGCGCACGCCCTCCAGCTCGCGCGCGGCGGTGCCCAAGCTCGTGTCCAGCCGCCGCAGCAGCTGCGTGTAGTACGCGGGTGAACTGGCTTCGGGAATCAGCGCCAGCGTGATGCGCGGTAGCCCGTCCTGCGCCGCCTCCAGCGCGGTCTGGCGCGCGCCCAGGGGTTGCGTCTCGTCTTGCGCGGTCGCCAGTTGCTCGTTGAATTGCGTGAACCATTGGCGTGCGAGGGCGGCGCGCTTCTTCTCTTCCACGATCTGCTGGGCGATGCGCACGCGCACCCAGACCTGGCAATTCGCGGCATCCTCCCACGTGGCCACGGTCTCGACGTTTTCCAGCGTGGCCTGGGTGGAGGTTTCCGTCAGCGTGCGCAGGGTGGACTCTGTCAGCACCGCGCCGCCGCTTTGGCGTTGAGATTGCTCCATCGTCAGCGAGTTGCGCACTTCGACCTGGATCAGGCTGGCCAGGCTGCGCAAGGCGTTCTGCCGCGCGGAGTCCAAGCGCTCGGCCAAGGGGCCGCTGCTCAGGCTGGACACGCCGGCCGCGAAGAAAAAGGCACCGGAAATCGCGTCGGGGCTGGCCACCCAAGGGGGCTGCGCCCCGTTGCCCGGACAGGTAGCGGCCCCTGCGAGCGGGGCCGCAGTAAAGAAAAACAGGGCCGTCACCGTCAACCGTGCCAGCATGGGACGGCCCCTGGAAAAGCGCGCGCTCGACATGGACGGCGATCAGCGTGGCATCAGAAGCGCACGGTGGTGCCGAAGAGGATGCCGGTGGTGTCGGAGGGGTCCTCGGAGCGTTGGTACACGCTGATGTCAAAGCTGGCCGATTCGTTGATGAAGTACGAGAAGCCGCCCTTGAGCGTGAAGGTGGAACTGCTGTCGGTGGTGGTGCTGCCCACGCTCCAGACCGTGGTTTCCGAGGTGCCCACGCCCGCTTCCACGAAGGGTACGAATTCCCCAGTTCTCCCCACCTGGAAGTAATACCGCGCACCCACGTCGAACCCGTTGGTGACCTGTTCCGAGTACGGTGCGTGCTGCCACGTGTAGAAGCGCGTGTAGCCCAGCTTGAGCACCATCTGGGGCGTCAGGTAAAAACCGTAGCTCGCCCAGATGACGGTGCGGTCGTAGTTGTCGGTGCTGCTGATGTCGCCGGACAAGCTGATTTCACTGCGCTTGTCTTGCGCCTGGGCCTCGCTGGCCAGACCCAGCACAGCGACCGCCGCCAGAGTGAGTGAGGCCAGAAGTCGGCGCAGGGGGGAGGGGGAACGCATGGTGAGTACTCCTTGAAGGATGTGTGACAGGGTGAGTGGAAGCGGGGTACCGGTGTGGCACCGGGCTTGGCGCGCATTCTGGAAGCGCGACCTGGAAAGCAACATCCCGAATTCATGTGATGTCCCACCGTGGCCGACGCTGGGTATAAAGACGACTTGAACAGCCCCGCAGACCCAAACTCCCTTTCTTCCATGTTGTCCGTGTTGGTGGTCGAGGACGACCCGCAGACCCGCGATTTCTTTGCCCGCTGCATCCAGGACACGCCCGGGTTGTCGCTGGTCGGCGCCGCGGCCACGGTGGCCGCCGCCAAGGCCTGGCTGGACAGTGCCGAGTTGGTGCTGGACGTGCTGCTCGTGGATCTGGGCCTGCCCGATGGTTCCGGTCTCGATGTGATGCGCCATGCCTTCGCCCGCTTTCCGGCGGTGGACATGCTGGTCATCTCCATGTTTGGCGACGAGGACAGCGTGCTCGACAGCATCGAAGCCGGTGCCGTGGGCTACATCCACAAGGACGAGCGTCCCGAGAACATCGCGCAGACCATTCTGCAAATCCGCGCGGGCGCCTCGCCCATCTCGCCCATGGTCGCGCGGCGCGTGCTGCGGCGCTACCGGGCACTGGCCGAAGCCGCGCCTGCCGCGCCCCCGGTCTTGCCCGAGGCGCAAGCACCTGCGCTGTCGACGCGAGAACAAGCGGTGCTGGAGTTGATCGCGCGCGGCTTTTCCTACGCCGAGATCGCACGCCTGCAGGAAATCAGCGTGCACACGGTGCAAACCCACATCAAAAACCTCTACCAGAAGCTGGCCGTGCATTCGCGGGGCGAGGCGGTGTTCGAGGCCACCCGCATGGGCCTGCTGAAATCGTTTTGAGCATGGCCATGGCGCTGCCCATTCCCGCGAAATCCGCGCTTGCGCAGGGCGTGCGTGGTTGGCGCCGACTGGGTCTCACCGCCGGTCTGATCGTTTGTGGCCTCGTGAGCGCGGCGGCCACCGGCGCACCCTACGCGGGAAGCAGCACTCCCGGCGCAGTGCCTGTTGCCCCGATGGCCCCGGCCTTGCAAGAGCTGGCGCAGGCCCGCGCGGTGGTGCACGTCGTGGGACAAGCGCCGGTGGCGCTGGGCGCGGTCACCTTGCCGTACCACTGGGACCGCGTGCACCCGGGCCGTGCCGGTCAGGCTGAATTCGAACTGCGCTTCGACGTCCCGAAGGTGGGCCAGGGCGAAGGTGAGCCTTATGGCATTTACTTTCCGCGCATCGGCAACACCGCCGAGATCTGGCTCAACGGCACCCTGCTCGAACGCCTGGGCGATCTGAACCAGCCGAACACGGCGGATTACTCCCGCGCGCCGCAGTACGTCACGGTGCCGCCGCAGTTGATCACGGACACCGACAACCGCCTGTTCATCCGCTTGAACGCCGATGAAGGACGTCGCGGCGGCCTGGCGCGTCCTCTGCTGGGGCCGCAGGCCGAGGTGCGTCCGCTGTACGACGCCAGCTACCGCATGCGGGTCGAGATGTCCGTCATCATCGCCGCGTTCAGCCTGCTGGTGGGCAGCCTGGCCTTGGCCTTGTGGTTCACGCAGCCCGAGAGCGAGCCGGTTCAGGGACAGGTCGGGCCGCAATCCAATGCGCTGTACCTTGCCGCCTTCTTGGCCGAGTACTGCTGGGCCTTGCGCGTGGGCGACGTGGTGTTTCACAGGCCGCCGCTGCCCTGGCCGGTTTGGAACGTGGTGGTGACCGTGGCCTTCGCTGGTTGGATCGCGGGGGTGGGGTGGTTCTGCCACTGCGTGGCGGGCTGGCATCAGCGGCCCTCGGCGCGCTGGGTCAAATGGGGGCTGGGCGCGTTGGTGGTCACGGCCATGCTGGCGTCGTCGCTGACCCAGTGGCTCGACAACCCCGTGTGGCTGACGATGTGGCTGGGCATGGCCAATCTGATCTTCGTGGCCTATGCGCTGCTGTACCTCTGGCGCGCCTTGCTGCATCTGGGGGATCGCACGCGCCTGGTCGTGGGCTTGATCGGCACGATCAACGTCGCCATGGGCGTGCGCGATTGGTTGGCCATCCGCCTCGCGGCAGGGAGCCTGGAGGTCAACACCTGGATACGCTATTCCTCGGTGCTGTTTGGGCTGGCCCTGATCGTGATCATGATCCAGCGCTTTCGCGCGGCCAGCCAGTACGCGCGTGAACTGACCCAGCAGTTGAGCGCGCGCGTGGCCGCGCGCGAGCAAGAGCTGGCCCAGAGTTACGCGCGCCTCGAAAACTTGGCGCGCGACCAGGCGCGCCAGCAGGAGCGCGGCCGCATCCTCAAGGACATGCACGACGGCGTGGGCGTGCACCTGAGCACCGCCATCCGCCAGCTGCGTTCGGGTGCCACCAACAGCGAGGAGCTGTTGCGCACGCTCACCGACTCCTTGGACCAGCTCAAACTTTCCATCGACGCCATGCAGGTCGAGCCCGGTGACGTGGGTGCGATGCTGGCGGCCTTGCGTTACCGGCTGGAGCCGCGCCTGCGCGCGGGCGGCATCACGCTGCACTGGACGGTGGACGAGTTGCCGCCGCTGGCGCGATTGGATGTGGGCGACGCGCGCAACCTGCAGTTCCTGCTCTTCGGTGCCATTTCCAACGTGCTGCAGCATGCGCAGGCCAGCCAACTCAGCGTGTCCGCCCAGCGTGACCACGGCCCCGAGGGCGAGGCCCTGCACATCGTGATCGAGGACGATGGGCTGGGCTTCGAGCCCGCCCTCACGCCGGGCAAGGGCCTGCAAGCCATGCACGAGCGCGCCGCCGCGCTCTCGGCCCGATTGGCGATCGTCAGCTCCGATCAGGGCACCCGCGTCGAACTGATGCTGCCCATCGCGCCGCCGGGGCCCTCGGCCGCGCCCGCATCGGCCACCCCGTAGTCGCGGGCCCGAGCCCTGTCGATGCACGCCGCGCGGTCGGCCTGGGTGCCCACGCGGGCCGCCTTGGCTTCTGGACGAGAATGTGCTTTCGCGCGCCCTCATTCCCACCCACAAGGAGACACAGAAGATGAACCGCGTTGAGCGCCACGCCTGCTTTGGTGGCCGTCAAGAAGTTTGGAAGCACCCGTCCGCCACGCTGGGCTGCGAGATGAGATTCGGCGTGTACCTGCCGCCCGCTGCCGTCGCTGGCGAGCGCTGCCCCGTGCTGTACTGGCTGGCCGGCCTCACCTGCAATGAGCAGACCTTCATCACCAAGGCGGGTGCGCAAGAGCATGCGGCACGCCATGGTCTCATCCTCGTCGCGCCCGACACCAGCCCACGTGGACCGGGCGTGCCCAACGTGGACAGCTACGACCTGGGCGAGGGCGCGGGCTTCTACATCAATGCCACGCAAGCCCCTTGGTCCCAGCACTACCGCATGCAAGACTATGTGGCGCAGGAACTGCCAGCGCTGGTGGAACAACAATTCCCGACCACCGAAGCGCGCGGCATCTTCGGCCACAGCATGGGCGGCCATGGCGCGCTCGTCACCGCGCTGCGCAACCCGGGCCGTTACCGCAGCGTCTCGGCCTTCGCACCCGTGGTCGCGCCCAGCCAGGTGCCCTGGGGCAGCAAGGCCTTCGCAGCGTATCTGGGGGAGGACCGCGCGGCGTGGAAGGACTGGGACGCGGTGGAGCTGATTGCCAGCGCCACCGAGCGCTTGCCGCTGCTGGTGGACCAGGGCGACAGCGATGAATTCCTGAGCAAACAGCTGCGGCCGGAGTTGCTGCAGCAAGCCTGCGACGCAGCAGGGCATTCGCTGACGCTGCGTCGCCACCCCGGCTACGACCACAGTTACTACTTCATCGCCAGCTTCATCGGCGACCACTTGGCGCACCACGCGGCCTCGTTGCGCTGAGACTGTCCTAGCCACTTGCCATTCGCCCCGGCGCTTTGTTGGGGGCTGGTGGATGCTCCTGGCGCGTGCGGGGTCTCGCCTGACAACCTGCGCTGCGCGCGCGACAGGAGCCACTCAAGGCGACGCCAGGCCGGACGATATGATGGGGACAAGCCGGAGTTTTTGGGGCGCGGCCTCTCGCCGTCGCCGGTCGTCTTGAACCAGGGGCTTCTTGATGCACGATTCCGATGCCCAGGGCCCGCCTGCCAGCACCGCGGGCGTCGCTGCCATGCCGTTGCGGCTGTTGCTGCGCTTCGCCGACGCCGCTTATGAGCAGCGCTTCGTGAGGCATTACGTTGCCTTCTATTTCCGTTATGCCCAGGCCAGCCTGGTGCTGGGCGCGGTGCTCATCGTCGGTGACTACCTGGTGGACCACATTGCTTACGGGGGCGTGGGCGCCAATCTGCTGCGCTTGACGCTGGCCCTGCCGGTGTTGCTGGCGGGCCTGGGGTATTCGCTCCTGCCGGACGCGCGCCGGCATTGGCAGCCGGTGATGAGCTGCTTCATCGTCACCGTCGCTTTCTGCCTCTTCTTCACCCTGACGCGCATCGACGCCGAGGGCGGCGCTGGCCTGCGCAGCTGGGTTGGCGTGCTCAATTTCACTTTCTTGCAGTTCTATTGCTTCGTGATCCTGGGGGTGCAGTTCCGCTACGCCTTGGCCTCGGGGCTGGTCATCCTGGCGGCGTTCGAGTACGCGCTCTGGTGGCACGCCGACCTGACACCGGCTTGGGCGGCTTACTGGTCGTACCACGTGCTCACGCTCTTCATCCTCGCGGCGGGCATCGGCTGGTGGCGCGAGTACCTGCTGCGCAAGGAGTTCGTGGCACGTGCCAGTCTGGACGATTCCCGCGCGGCGGCTGAACAACGTGCCCTGCGGCTCGCGCATTACGACGAAGTGACCGGCCTGCCCAATCGCCGTTTGTTCGCCGAGCTGGCGGTGCCGGTGATCGAGCGTGCGCGGCGCGGTGGGGCTGGCTGCACGATGCTGCACGTCGAGATCGACCGCCTCAGCGGCATCCACCATGTGTATGGCCGCGCCGCGGGCGACGCGGCCCTGGCCGACATCACTCAGCGCATACGCTTGTGCATCCGCAGCGGCGACCTGGCCGTCGTCAGTTCATCGAGCGAGGGCGCGGGCGTGGTGGCGCGTCTGGGCGACAGTGCTTTCTCCATCCTGCTGAACGAACTCAGCCACCAGGAGCGTGCCTCCGTGGTCGCCCAGCGCCTGATGGCCGCCGTGGCCCAGCCCGTGGTCGTGGACGGGCAACCCTTGGTGCTGTCGGCGAGCATCGGCATCGCGTTGTTTCCAGGCGATGCCCCGGACCTGACGGGCCTGATGCAATGCGCCGCGCAGGCGGCGCGCGCCGCTGCCGAGGCGGGCGGCGGCCAACACATGTTCTTCGACGCCGCGCACAACGCCCAGGCGCGTGAGCGTGTGCTGCTCGAAAACGAACTGCGACAAGCCATCCAAACCGGGCAGCTTTGCCTGCACTACCAGCCCAAGGTGGACGTGCGCAGCGGCCGCATGGCGGGCGCCGAGGCCCTGGTGCGCTGGGCACACCCGCAGCGAGGCTTGATTCCACCCGGGCAGTTCATTCCCCTGGCCGAGGAGAGTGGCCTCATCGGCCCCTTGACCGATTGGGTGCTGCACGCCGCCTGTGGCAGCTTGCGCCGCTGGTCCGACGCGGGGCTGCCCGAGCTGCCGCTGTCGGTCAATCTGCCTGCGTCCAGCCTGGCCGACTCGCGCTTGCTGGACCAACTGGCGGCGCTCATGCAGCGCCACGGGTTACGTCCCTCCAGCCTCATCCTGGAGTTGACCGAGACCATGCTGATGCGCGACATTGGCGCGGCCATCGGCGTGCTCGAACGCCTGCGCGACCAGGGCTATGGCTTGGCGCTGGACGACTTTGGCACCGGCTATTCCTCGCTCAATTACCTCAAGCGCCTGCCAGTGAGCGAATTGAAGATCGACCGCGCTTTCGTTATCGACGTGGCGCGCGGCGGCCGCGATGGCGCACTGGCCGCCGCAGTCATCACCTTGGGCAAGGAGCTGGGCTTGCAGGTCGTGGCCGAGGGCGTGGAGACCGAGGAGCAGTCGGAGTTCCTGCGCGGCCGGGGCTGCGTGTTGCAGCAAGGCTACTTGCATTCCCGCCCCCTGCCGCAGAGCGAGTTCGAGGCGATGCTGCGCGCGCAAGCGCGCTGATCCTGCGGGCTCGGACCGCGACGCGATGGCTGGGCGCCCCGGGGCGCGGCGTCTGGATGGCGTGAACCTTTTTTGTTAATGACAAGCCATTTGCATTAAGATGCCGGGCTTTCGTCATTGACCGAGCACGGCTTGGCGCCGTGTTCCCGCCGTTTTCATGTCTTTCCCTTCCCGTTTGGCGAGCATCGACGCGCTGCGAGGCGCGGTCATGGTCCTGATGCTCGTGGACCATGCGCGCGAGTTCTTCTTCCTGCACCGGCAGGTGGCCGACCCGATGCTGGTCGAAGCGACATCGCCGGACTTGTTTTTCACCCGGTTGCTCAGTCATTTCTGCGCGCCGATCTTCGTGCTGCTCACGGGGCTGGGCGCTTGGCTCCATGCGCACCGCCCTGGCGTGGGGCCCGCGCAGACCTCCGCTTACCTCTTCAAGCGCGGCTTGCTGCTCATCGTGCTGGAGTTGACGCTGGTCGGCTTCGCCTGGAGCTTTGAGTTCCCGCCCCGCGTGGTCTACCTGCAAGTGATCTGGGCCATCGGCCTGTCCATGCTCGCGCTCGCGGTGTTGCTGCACCTGCCGCTTTCAGTGCAGTTGGGGCTGGGCTTGTTGATCGTGTTCGGGCACAACCTGTTGGACGGCGTGCACTTCCAGCCCGGAGAGCCAGCCTACTTGGCTTGGGCTGTGCTGCACGACCGGGGCTGGATCGAGTTGAGCGAGGGCCTGCGCGCCCGCACCTCTTACCCGGTCCTGCCCTGGATCGGTGTGATCCTGCTTGGCTACCAACTGGGGCGGTTGTACCAACCCGAGCAGCCAGCGCGGCGTCGTGGCCTGTTGCTGGGCCTCGGTCTCGCGTGCCTGGGCTTGTTCCTGGTCTTGCGATGCACCCATGGCTACGGCGACCATGACTGGACGCCCGCCGCGAGCGCGCTCCAAACCGTCATGGCGTTTCTGAACGTCACGAAGTACCCACCCTCCTTGCAGTTCCTCTTGCTCACGCTGGGAGCTGGCTTCATCGCCCTGGCCTGGCTGGAGCGCGTGCGGCCCTGGCCAGCGCTGGTGGTGCTGGGCAGCGCGCCGATGTTCTTCTACCTGCTGCACCTCTATGTGCTGCACGTGTTCTACCTGCTGCTGGCGCCTGCGCAGCAACTCCCAAGCGCGCAACGCTGGGGGGTGGACGCAGTCTGGCAACTCTGGGTCATTTCCGCGCTCGTGCTGGCGCTGGTCTATGGGCCGTGTCGCTGGTACGCGCGCTTCAAGCGCACCACCACGGTGGCTGTTTTTCGCTACCTCTGATCCTTCAATGTTCTCGACTCTGCAAAAAACTGGCAATTCCATGAAAAAGAAAGCGCTCACGCTCGCCATCGCGGCGGCGTTCCAACTTTCCTCGCAAGCCCAAACCTCGGGCGAAGCAACCTTCACCCTGGGCGAAATCACCGTGCGTGAATCCTCCGGAGGCCCTCTGTCCACCAACACCATCCTCACCTCCGTGGACATCATGGGCGGCGATCAGGTGGAGGACAAGAACGTGATGAACAGCTGGGAGCTGATGGGCCAGATGCCCGGCATCCAGCTGACCGAAACCCGCATGGGCGCTGAATCCGGCAAGGCCACGTTCCGCGCCTTCAACGGCGAGGGGTACATCAACGGCATCAAGGTGTTGATCGACGGCGTGCCGAGCAACGTCAACAGCGGCAACCAGCGTTTCATCGACATGGTGTTCCCGCTGGACATCGACTACATCGAGGTGGTGCGCGGCACCAACGACCCGCGTTACGGCCTGCACAACATCGGCGGCAATTTCAACATGGTCACCCGCCAAGGTGGCAACTACTCGGACGCCCGCTTGACCTACGGCAGCTTCAACACGCGCGAAGCCCAGGTGGCGCTGGGACGCGAGTCGGACGGTTTCGCCCAGAACTACTTCATCGCCAAGCAGGATTCCGATGGCCACCGTGACCACTCCGAATCTGAAAAATACGTGCTGGGCGGCAAGTGGTTCTACACCTCCGAGGACGGCCGGGTGAAGACCGGCTTGATCGCGCGCACGTACCACCACGAAGCGGAGGAACCAGGTTTCTTGACCGCGTCGCAGCTGGCCGACAGTCGCACCCAATCCCCCGCCAAGAACGCCAATGACGGCGATGACCGCGACATGAACCAACTCAGCCTGCATCTGGACTGGCAACTGCGCGACGACCTGAGCCTGTCCAGCAAGCTCTACCGCAACAGTTACGAGGACGACCGCAAGGTCACGTTCACCAGCTACGCCACCGGCAACGCGCCGCGCCAGCGCCGCATGTGGGACGAAGTGCAGACCGGCGTATTGAGCACCTTGACCTGGCGCGTCAACCCCACGCTGACCTTGGACGGCGGTGTGAATGTCGAGCACCAGGACAACGAATACCGGCGCTACCGCTACAGCTACAGCGTGCCCACCGATTTCTCGGCGACGCCCGCTCGCATCCAGAACGACGACGAGTACACGCTGGACAACCTCGGCGCCTACCTGCAGGCCATCGTTCAGGCCACGCCGGATTTGAAGGTGATTCCCGCGCTGCGCGCCGACCGCTTCTCCGGCAGCACACGCCTGAACACCACCGGCGAGACGGCAGATTTGCAGGACTACGGCTGGATACCGCAGCCCAAGCTCAGCCTGGTCTACAGCCTGGCCACCGACGCGCACGTGTACGCCAACTGGGGGCGGACCTTCCAGGTGCTGACGGGTTCGCGCGAGCCCGCCTACATGACGAATGCTCAAAGCAAGACTTACGACCCGTCGATCAACACCGGTACCGAACTGGGCGTGAAGTTCAGCCCCGTGCCCAAGTCCGAAGTGCGGCTGGCGGTCTGGCAGCAAGACGCGACCGACGAAGTCGCCAACATGCCCAGCACCGGCACCACCGTCGGGCTGGGCGAGACACGCCGACGCGGCGTGGACCTGCAAGGCAGCGTGCAGATCAACCGCGCCTGGCGTACCTGGGCATCCCATGCCATCCAAGAGGCGCGCGTGATCAGCGGCACCGTGGACGGCGTGTCCTTGAAAGGCAAGGAAGTGTTCTCGACTCCGCGTTACATCACCAACCTCGGCATGGAGTACCAGCCCAACGCGAGTTGGCGTTTCGGCCTGCAAGGGCGCGCTCAGGACGACTACTACATCGACAACCTGAACGCGCAGGGCAAGCACGGCGGCTTTGTCTTGTTCGACACCAACCTGCGCTACGCGATCAACGCCAGCACCAGCATTGATTTTCAGATTCGCAACCTGACGGACCGCGAGTACGAATATGTCTGGTACGACAACTTCTTCTGGGGTGGTGCCAACCAAGCCATGTACTCACCCGCCCCGGGACGCGCGGCTTACGTGTCACTCGACATCAAGATGTGACGACTGACGCCCGCCGCGCCTGATGCCAGGGCAGCGCCTCACACCCGCTGCTCGATCCAGGCGAACAGCTCGTCCAGGTCGTAGTCCCCGCTGTGGGGCCTGTCCCAGGGCAGCGCCAAATCCACGTTGAGTTGGCGCTGGCGCAGTGCGGCGGCGAGCAGGGTGGGGACCGCGAAAGAAGTGTCGCTGTCCTTCGTGCCGTGGCGGATGCGCCAATGGGGCGCGGGGCGCGCGGCGTCGTCGCTGGCGTAGACCATCGCGTTCATCTGGCGCACGGTCAGAGGGTCCGCCACAAAGGCGCCGCCTTCGCTGCGACTGTGCTGGGCAGAGAACGTGGTGAAGTGCCGCAGGTCGGTCTGGGCGTCACCGAAGAGCTGGTTTTCACCCGTTTCCAGCGCGAAGCCGTCGAAGGCAGGCAGGCCCTTCATGCGGCCCATGCCCCGCACATGCGCGGCGAAATCCACGGCGCTGACTCGGCCTTGCGACACGCGCACCCCATCGCGTTGCGTCACGTCTTGCCCAGCGTCCAGCGCACGCTGGGCCGAGGCCATCAGCAGGGCTAGTATCTCGTCGCGCAGCGTGCCCGTGCCATCGGCTTGCAGGGACAGGGGCTGGCCCTGCGCGCCCCGCAGGTTCAGGCCGTTCACGTAAGCGATGAACTGCGCGCGCAGTTCTGTGGAGAGGCGCTGTTGTTCGGCGTCGAGCCGACCCACGGTTTCCTTGCGCTCGGCGCGGAAGTCCAGCATGGACACGGCGACGTTGCGGTACTCGCTGAGGCCGTGGAACTGCCATTCGTAGGCACTGTCGGCGTGCTCCAGGTTGGTGATGGGGCAGTAGGCGGACACCGCGTAGATGTCGTCACGCTGGTCGGCCGCGCCCAAGGCTTGCAGTTCACGCGCGAAATCCGCGTGGTTGCCGCTGGCGCCCAGCAGGGTCGAGAGCGCGCCCCCGGCGCTGGTGCCGTTCGAGATGATGCGTTCGGTGTTGCCGGGCAAGCGACCACCGTTCGCGATCGCGTTGTGGCGCAGCCAGCGCACGGCGGCTTTGAGGTCCACGATGGCGGCTGGCGCCTTGCCGATCCACCGGCCGTCTTCCGCGCGCAGCGTCCGGCCGCGTGCGCCAGGGGCGGCCACGATGTAGCCCCGCGCCAGCGCCTGCATGATGGTGCTGGGCCCACTGCTGGGGCCTCGCGCTCCACCCGCACCGCCTGGACCGCCTGGACCGCCCGCGCCTCCCGGACCCCCACCCGGGCGTCCACCCGCGCTGCCGGACATGCCGCCGGAGGGCGGCCCCATGCGCGCGCCACCCGGGCCACCGCCCATGCCCCCTTCACCTTGCGGGGCTCCGCCTCGGCCACCTTCGGGCATGCCGCCCATGCCACCCATCCCGCCGGGCGGACCGTCCACCCGTATCGCCAGGGTTGCGGGTCTGGCGGGCATGTACCCCCCCACGGCATTGGGCAGAAAAATGGGCGCCGTCTGTGCGTTGTAGCGACCCACGGTGCCGCCCTTGAAGTAGGCGTCGGGGATGTACAGATTGAGCGCCTGGTAGTTCGGGTCCACCGGTCGGCGCACCGTGGGCAACCCCTCGTAGGCGCGGACGTCCACCGCCAAGCCCTTGAGCACGAAGTCCTGGCGGGTGTAGCGGTTGGGGTTGAAATCCAGGTTGGATTCCGTCGTGTTGCCCATGCCCTGCGGCGCGCTCTCGGCGGAGCGCGCGGCGGGGGCCAGGCTGGCGGCCATCAAGGCCAGCGTGAATTGGCGTCGGCGGGTGTCAGTCATGGCGCGGGATGATGCGCCTGCTGTGTCAACGGATTGTGCAGATCTCGGCTCGCTTCGGTGAAGCGCAGGCCGCGCGGGACGGGCCTCCTGCGGTTGCCGAGCTCAAGCCATGGAGGCCCTCGTGTCGGCACGGGCACGACGGTTGGACATCAGCACGTTGTCCTTCTCCAGCCCCAAGCCTGCTTGCACGGCCTGGACCCAATCGCGGGTGGAGACGACGGCCGCGAAATTGCTGTGGAACACGACGCTGAACACCCGGTGGATTTCTTCCGCCGTGGCTTGGCCCGCGGCGTTGGCATAAGGCAATGAACCGCTGGCATCGGCCAGGTACTCCACCTGCAAGCCACGGTGCATGGCCTCGAAGACCGTGGAAGCATTGCAGTTGTGCGTCATGTAGCCCGCCACCGTGAGGGTGGTGATGTGGTGTTGTGCCAGCCAGTCGGCCAGATCGGTCCCGGTGAATGCGCTGGGCAAGGTCTTGGTGATGCGATGGTTGGCCTCGCGGCGCGCCACTTCCGGGTGCAACTGCCCATTGTGGGTGTCGAGTTGAAAGACCGGGGCACCGGCAGGCGCCTGATGCTGCACTACCACCACGGGCACGCCCGCCGTACGCGCCGCATCCATGGCGCGCAACACATTGGGCAAGGTCTGCGAAATGGGCGGGTGGGCAATGGGCAGCCCTCCGCCTTCGAAATATTCGTTCTGGACATCAATCACCACCAGGGCGCGGCGCAGCGTGGACTTGCTCATGAATCACTCCAAAGTTCAAGGGACAGGCGAATTCTGGGCACAGGTCGCCATTCAGAACAGCAGCCCGAATGCCATTGATCGATAGAATTGGGCCATGCGCGCGCCTGCCCCCGAAACCGTTGCCGTGGTGGCTTTTGACGGCATCAGTCCGTTCCATTTGTCCGTGCCCTGCCTGGTGTTTGGCGAAGACCAAACAAGCACCGGTCAAGCGCGTTTTCGCTTGCGGGTGTGCGCGCCGGAACCGGGCCCATTGCGAACCAATGCCGGTTTCACCATCCACACGGCCCATGGTCTGGAGGTGTTGCGCCGCGCGCAGATCGTGGTGGTGCCTTCTTGGCACCAGGACGGCCAGCCGGTGCCCCCGGCCTTGCTGCAAGCGCTGCGTCAAGCCCATCGCCGTGGCGCGACCCTCGTCGGCTTGTGCCTGGGCGCTTTTGTGCTGGCCGAGGCGGGGTTGCTGGACCAACGCCCCGCCACCACCCACTGGCACCTGGCCTCCGTCTTCGCCCAGCGCTTCCCAGCGGTCAGGCTACAGGCTGACGTGCTGTACGTGGACGATGGCGACATCCTGACCTCGGCCGGGACGGCCGCTGGCATCGACTGCTGCCTGCACCTGCTGCGCGTGCGTTACGGCGCCCAAGCGGCGAACCAGGCCGCGCGTCGCATGGTCGTGGCCCCCCACCGCGAGGGTGGGCAAGCCCAGTACATCCAGCAACCCGTGCCCATGGCCGCCGAATCCGACCGCTTGCAGCCCTTGTTGGCGTGGTTGAGCCAGCACCTGCACCAAGCGCACGCCCTGGACGATCTGGCGCAGCGCGCCCTGATGAGTCGGCGCACCTTCACGCGCCGTTTCCGTCAAGCCACCGGCACCACGGTCGGGCAATGGCTGCTGCACCAACGGCTGGCCCTGGCACAGCACCTGCTGGAAACGAGCCATCAGTCCATCGAGACCGTGGCCCTCAACGCGGGGTTTGGTTCGGCCGTGTCACTGCGACAGCACTTCGCCGCAGCATTCAACATCGCACCCACTACTTACCGGCGGCAGTTCTCAACCGCATCAACTCCGGCATAAGCGCGTAAAGCTCAACCCCGTGCGATCCCGCCAAGCCGCGCATGACTGTGGCGCCTGCGGGAGATCCCCACAAGACGGCATGCATGGCGTTCAGAGAGGGTGCTTGCTGTCACCGTGAACGGCAGCGTCACACGCCGCACCCGTGAGGCCAACACGCGTGAAAGGCAGGCAAAGGGGTGCGCAACGTGAAGGCCCTCAGCTCGCATGCCGCGCGGGCTTGCCCGGGGCGGTCAGATAGTTAGTTTGCGTGCTTCCGACCCATAGCTGACGCTCCGCAGGTCGAAAAGCGGACATGCAACGTTTAACGTGAGGCATGACCGGAGCTGCGAAGCGGCAGAGGGAATTTGCAAGCGTAGCTTGTAAATCGTCCCTCTCGACGGAATTGTTAGCCTGCATTGCGTACCCCGTTTTTCGCAATCTCGAGCCACGACCGCAAAATGGATTCGACCTCTTCACTGGGTTCAATCTCTCCCTCAGGCCAAACTTCGACTATGCCTTCAATGGCCTTTGCCAAGAACGGCATTGAATATTGCAACGGCATGGACGATACGTGAAGAGCATCGGACTCACCCGCGCGGAAGTGCATCAACTGGTGCAGTGACAAAGGGAAGGTATGAACATACTGCGATAGCCACATAGTCGTAGCAACGTAGTAGTCGTGATTGATCCCGCTGGCAGCATTCAAATCTCGCTGGCTTAGGTGCATAGCCGGAGCCTCCCCACGGGACACCTTGCCTCTTACCTCCTTTGGGGCACAGGAATAAAACGAGTTAGCGGTCAATTCCGCGGTGAGATCGCCCACTCGCTTTTGAATATCGGCCACCCGCGGATCGGCAGACCCGATCTTCTCTAGCATCGCGAGACGGCGCTGCTGGTCATGGAGTTCCCAAAGCAAGATCCGAAACTCACGCTCTGGAGACTCAACCTGATGCACACCGATATACGCAAGTGCGTCGTACGCTTCGATGAGTGCGCGGGCTACTGCACAGGCTGAGGCGACATCCCAGAGTTCCGGTATCTGTCTGGGGTCGAGGGAGGGCGACAGCTTGCGAAGGCTAATGCCGTGGCAAATCAACTTGGTGTAGATGGCATCCGAGTACGAAAGAGACTTCTGCTTGATAGGGCGCCCAACCAGCCGATCAGAGATTGCCCGGGCATGGGAAATGAGGGCATCAAACTCACGGAGCAGCTTTTGGTACCGATCGGGCGTCATGGCATGTGGACTGCTGGCTAAAGTTCGACGTAAGGGGGGGCCTCTCGCGGGATGTCCCCTTGACGGGGGGATTAGGTGGCGGGCTGTGCTGGTTACCGAGACGAGGGGTGCTCAATCTTGTACTCCTAAATCTTTTGATCCCGGTGACACTTGCTGTGGCGGACTAGCGGCTACTGACGCCATTGCGAGGCGAATCAGGTTTGCAGTCTCATCAAACCCATCGACTCGGTCTTGATTCGTCGAGGATCCCAAGTTGGAAGCACCACATTTCTCAAGTTCGAGATCGATCTGTCGATTGATCTCAGGAATTCCTCCCGCAATTATCAGGAAGCCATAAAAGGCAGCCTGAAGCGCTTGGAGTTCACCGGACTGCCGAGACACCACAGAGGCCATGTACTTGAGGTCTTGCTCAAGTTTCATGAGTCGTTCTTCGGGGGAATTCTGCATCTCGACTCCTAATGAAATGGACCGCAAAAGCGAGGCAGTTCACTGCCGCCATCGCCCTCAGTTTAAGCAGTTCGTAGTTGCTGTTCGGAGCGACCGATTCCGGGTTCCAGAGTCGGTGTCCGCTTCTGGCCGCAAGCGGAATGTCGCGAGCGAAAACTACCCCACCCGCTCCAACACCATCGCATCCCCATAGCTGAAAAACCGATAGCGCTGCGCGATCGCATGCCGGTACAGCGCCATGATGTGTTCGTAGCCCGCGAAGGCGCTGACCAGCATCATCAGCGTGGACTTGGGCAGATGGAAGTTGGTGATCAGCAGGTCGGCCACCTTGAATTCAAAACCCGGGGTGATGAAGATGTCGGTGTCGCCGCTGGCCGCGCCTGTTTGGGCCCAGGATTCCAGCGTGCGGATGGTGGTGGTGCCCACGGCGACGATGCGGCCGCCCTGGGCTTTCGTTTCCGCAATCGCTTGCTGCGTGGCGGCGGGCACCTCGTACAACTCGCGGTGCATGCGGTGTTCGGCCAGGTTCTCGGTCTTCACGGGTGAGAAGGTGCCCGCGCCCACGTGCAGGGTGACGTTGGCGCGCCGCACGCCGCGTGCGTCGAGCGCCGCCAGCACGCCTGCGTCGAAGTGCAAGGCAGCGGTGGGCGCGGCGGCGGCGCCGGGTTTGGCGGCGAAGACGGTCTGGTAACGCGCCAGGTCTTCGGGGCTGTCGCCGTGGTCTATCCCGTCACCCCGGCCGGGGTGACGTTCGATATACGGCGGCAGAGGAACGTGGCCATGCTGCTCCATCAGGGCATGCGGTTCGTCGCTGAAACGCAGGCGGAACAGCTGTCCGTCTTCATCGGGCCAGCGGCCCAGCAGCGTGGCGGTGTAGCCGCCGGTCATCTGCAGCACGGTGCCCACTGCGGGTTTCTTGCTGACCTTCATGTGGGCCACGACTTCGTGGTCCGTCAGCACGCGTTCGATCAGCAGTTCCAGCTTGCCGCCGATGGGCGCGCTGCCGCCTCGGGTGGGCGCTGGCTTGTGGCCAAACAGGCGGGCCTTGACCACCTTGGTGTCGTTGAAGACGAGCAGGTCTCCGGGCATCAGCAGTGCGGGCAGTTCGCGAAAGATGCGGTCCACCGGCAAGGCGCCGGGGGTGGGGTCGCGCCCATCGAGCAGGCGTGAGGCGCTGCGTTCAGGTGCGGGGTGCTGGGCGATGAGTTCGGGGGGCAGAGCGAAGTCGAAATCGCTAAGGGTGAAGGCGCGGCGCGCGGCGCCAGAGGCATGAGGCATGTGCTTGAGGGCCGGACGGGCCCGTTCCAAGTGAAACAGGCCCGCATTGTCGCATCGCATCGCGCCGGATCGAATCGCATCTCGCCTCGCCTCGCGCGCCAGCGGTGCCTGGTCCTGGCGATGCGCGCCATCGCTTCGAATCCTCAAGCCGCGCGCGCCAACTCCTTGCCGCTGCCCAGATTGGCCGCTTCCGCGTGCGGGGTCGGTGCGGGTGCTGCGTCCGCCGCGCCGCCCGTCACGCGTGCCAGCAGGGCGGCTGGGTCCAGCAGTTGGATCAGCAGGTTGCCCCCGTTGGCGCGGATGAAGTGGCTCATCAGCTTCTGCTCCGCCCCAAAGGGCGAGGGCATGAGCTGCTCATCGGCGAACTCGGGCACGGCGTGCAGGCCGTCGACCAGAATGCCCGCCGTGTGCATGCCGTTGCGCACGATGATGATTTGGCTGTTGTCGTCCAGCGTGCCCGGGCGCTGGTGCAGCAGCCACGACAAGTCGAACACCCAGACGAAGTGGCCGATGCGGTCATTGCCTTGCGGCGCCAGCATGCCGATGCGGCCCTGGTACTTCGGTCCGGTGGCGCCACGGGTGGACGCACCCGAACCCGCACCCGCGCCCGAACTTGCGCCGGGGCCGCCGCTGCCCATGCGGGCCGACAGCGCGCTGGCGGGCAGAGCCTCCACCACATGCACGGCGGGCAGCGCGAGCAGGTCACCGCCGCAGTGGAAGGTGGCGTAGGTCTTGCGCTGGCGGCCATCGCCACCAAAGCCGCTGCCTTCGATGGCCTGGTCCGCGCGCTGCGCGTGGGCATGGCGTTGCACCGCCCCCAAGGGCTGGAACACCACGGAGAGCACGTCTTCCGAGTAACCATCGCTCACCTTGAACTCGCGGTAGCCCTGGCCCGCGGCGCAGCCCATGACGGCGTAGTGGCCGTCGTGTTCGACGATGCGCGAGACGCTCTTGCCCTTGGGCAACTCGCGCAGCAAGGTGAGCAGGGTGGCGTCTTCGAGGCGCTGGCCCACGGGGTGCGCGGGGTCGGTGCTGG
The DNA here is from genome assembly GCF_046452315.1 of Hylemonella sp. W303a. Lineage (NCBI taxonomy): Bacteria > Pseudomonadati > Pseudomonadota > Betaproteobacteria > Burkholderiales > Comamonadaceae > Hylemonella > Hylemonella sp. W303a. Next base: position 61,948 of record NZ_JBKFDG010000005.1, read on the forward strand.
CGATGATGCGGCCCGCGCGGTTCGTGAAGTAACCGGTGCCCTGGCGCTGGGCCAGGCCGCTGCGCAGCATCGCTTCGAATTCGGTGGCGGCGTCGAAGACGATGCCGATGCCGCCGACCACTTCCCCCGCCACCTCCACCCCGTTGGGCCCGGTTTGCGCGGGCGCGCGCACGGCCGCGTGGTAGATGTAAGTGGGCTTGCCGCCATAAAACGGCGTGGGCTCGAAAGCGCTGACGTGGTAGGCCTGATCATCGGCCAAAGCGCGCACGCGCGCCAGCGTGGCCGCGTCCACGGACTCGTCGCCCGCGTGGCCGTGGTCGTTGGCGCGGCGTGAGCGCGCGATCACTTTGCCCTGGCGGTCGTACACAAAGAGTTGGGTGTAGACCGTGTACAGACCGTGGATGTAAGCCAGGATGTCTTGCAGCTTGCGCGCTTCGTCCTGCGCGATCACGGGCTTGGCCAGGGCCGCGCGCAGCTCGGGTGTCAGCGCCCACCAGCGGCAATCGTCCGCGCGTTCGTAGAGGTTGCGGTCCAGCAGGTCCACCAACAGTTGGGACAGAAACTCACTGTCTTGCTGCTTGGTTTCCAGCACGGTTTCGTACAGGTCGCGGATGGACTGCGAGAACAGCGCGTTGCTGCGCGAGCCGGTTTCGCTGATCTGGTCCAGGATGGTCTTGAGCTTTTCCTTTTGCTCGCCGCCATTGGCGTCGGAGCGTCGGCGCTTGGGGCTGCCGTCGTCCACGAAGATGTCCTGCTGGTCGGCGGTGATGACCTGGCCGTTCCAGACCACGCGGCGGATGGTTTCGGTGGCGGTGATGATTTCGTGCAGCGGCGGGCTGAAGTTGCGCGCGTGCTGCAGCAGGCCTGTCGCTTGCGCCGGGGCCAGCGACGACAAGGTGCTGCGCGTGCCACCCGAAAAAGCCAGGTCCACCGGGATCATCAACTGGCCGCGCCAGCCCTGCGGGCCCATGTAGCCCTGGTAACCCTCGGCGTGGAAGGTGCGGATCAGGTACTCGCGGCCTTGATGGATTTGCAGATGCGGCGTGCCATCGAGGTTGACGGGCACCGTGGTGCCGAGGGCGATCCAGTGCTCGTCCGCGCTGGCGATCACGCGGGCCTCGCCGTCGAGCAGCAGCATGTTGGAGCGGCCTTCCGGGTCGCGGTGCGAGCGGAAGATGCGACGCATCTCGTTCTCGAAATCAAAGCACAGGCAGAGCAGGCCGACCACCGCACCCGTGTCGGGGTGGTGCATGCGGCGCGAGTAGATCAGCGCCTGCGTCTTGCCGGGGCGAAGGTCACTGGCGCGGAAGGTCTCGACGAAGTTGTCGCTGTCCAGCGTTTGTCGGATCAGGGCGTCGGCGCTGCCTTCTACGGGGGAGTCCGGGTCCAGCTGCACCAGCACGTTGCCCTGGAGGTCGAGCAGCATGATCTCGTCATAGACCGTGTACTTGCTGCGGTAGGCGAACAGGCGCGCGCGGATGGCGTCGATGTCGTCCTCGTCCGGGCCTTGCGTGGCCTGTTGGGCTGCGGCGACGAAGGCGCACAGCTCGCGGTCGGTCGCGAGAAAGCCCACGTCGGCGGTGCGCTCGTAGAGGTTGCGCACCATGATGTCGATCACGTAATGCGCCTTGGCGCCGATGGCGGCCAGCACATTGGCCACTTTTTCCCCGGCCAGGCTGTCCACCAGTTCCTGTTCGAGCCGACCGAAGCCCGCGCGCGTGGCGGCCATGATGGGCAGGATGGTCTGCGCCTCGCGCGGGCAGTTCATCTTGGCGGAGGATTCGATCATGCGCCACATCTGGTTGAGTTCGCGCAGCGATTGCTCGCAGCGCGCGACGTCACGCATATAGGGCAGATAGATGTCGGTTTGCAGCTTTGTCTTCTTGTTGTCCATTGTGTTGTCTTCACTGGTTCGTTCCCTCCCTGTGGCGGGTAACGCTTCGAGTTGTCGAGTCTGCGCGTGAGTGGGGTGCTCACGCCGAGCACCACGCAAGAGCTGTGCCGGTTACATATTTGCGCGATTCCTTGCGGCGATTGGACGGCGCCCGTGACCTCCCGCGGGCCTGCGCCACAATCCCGTTCATGCCAAGCGCAAAGGGAAAAGTCAGCGAGCATAAGGCAGCTCAGGCCCAGTCCGACAAGCCGATGAGCGCGCCGCAAAAGGCGATGCGCCGCCTCGGCCTGGACAACGACATGGACTTGGCCTTGCACCTGCCCTTGCGCTACGAGGACGAGACGCGACTGACGCCGATCGCCGAGCTGCGCGACGGCGACCTGGCCCAGGCCGAGGGCGTGGTGCGCGAGAGCCGGGTGGAGGTGCGTGCGCGCCGCCAGTTGATCGCGCGCATCGAAGACGACACTGGCCACACGCTGCTGCTGCGCTTCTTGAACTTTTACCCTTCACAGCAAAAACTGTTGAGCGTGGGCCAGCGCGTGCGGGTGCGAGGGGAAGTGCGCGGGGGCTTTCTGGGCCGCGAGATGGTGCACCCCGAATGCAAGGCCGTGCAGGCGGGCGCGCCCCTGGCCCAGGCCCTGACGCCGGTCTACCCGACGACGGCGGGCTTGCCGCAGGCGTACCTGCGCAAGGCCGTGGGCCGGGCGCTGGACAAGCTGGTGCTGGACGAGACCCTGCCCCCGCAGGCGCTGCAACTCTGGCCGGGCGGGCCAGGCGTGCTGGCCGACTGGCCGCTGCATGCCGCGCTCGACTACTTGCACCATCCTCAGCCGGAGGTCTCGCTGGCGGCCTTGCAAGACCGCAGCCATCCGGCCTGGTTGCGCCTCAAGGCCGAGGAGTTGTTGGCCCAGCAGCTGTCGCAGTTGCAGGCTCGCCAGGCCCAGGCGCTGCGACGCGCGCCGGTGCTGAAGGCGCGGCAAGTGAACCCGCTCGACCCTGCGTTGACCGCGAAGGGGTCACCCAAGGAGGACGCTGGCGTCGCGGCATCCGAAGGAGGTGCCGATGGTTTGCATGAGCAGCTGCTGGCCGTGCTGCCCTTCGCGCTCACCGGGGCCCAGCGCCGCGTGAGCGAGGAAATCGCGCGCGACCTGGCCCGCCCCTCGCCCATGCACCGCCTGCTGCAAGGTGACGTGGGCAGTGGCAAGACCGTGGTGGCGGCGCTGGCTGCGGCGGTGTGCATCGATGCCGGGTACCAATGCGTGCTGATGGCGCCCACCGAGATCCTGGCCAGCCAGCACGTCAAGAAACTGGTGGACTGGCTGGCGCCCCTGGGCGTGCGCGTGGCCTGGCTCGCGGGCGGGCAAAAGACGAAGGAACGGCGCGAAACACTGGAAGCGATTGAGCGCCCGCCCGAGGCGGGCGGGGCCCAGCTCATCGTCGGCACGCACGCCGTGATCCAGGAGAAAGTGCGCTTCCATCGGCTGGGCCTGGCCATCGTGGACGAACAGCACCGCTTCGGCGTGGCGCAAAGACTGGCGTTGCGCGAGAAGGTGATGGCCGATGGCGACCCGCGCAGCGGCGGAGCGGGGGGGCCCTTTGAACCCCACATGCTGATGATGAGCGCCACGCCCATTCCGCGTACCTTGGCCATGAGCTACTACGCCGACTTGGATGTGTCCACGCTGGACGAGCTGCCGCCGGGGCGCAGCCCCATCGTGACCCGCGTGATTTCTGAGCAGCGCCGCCCCGAGCTGATCGCGCGCATTCGGGCCCAACTGGCCGAGGGTCGGCAGGTCTACTGGGTTTGCCCCTTGATTGAGGAAAGCGAGGCGGTGGACCTGACCAACGCCACGGCGACGCACGCCGAGTTGACTGCCGCGTTGAACGACGGCAACCCTGCTGCGGCGCAGCGCGGGCCAACGTCCCCCCAGGGCACGTCCCCCGTCGTGGGACAGCCTGGCGGCGCTGGCGGCGTCCAGGTCGGCCTGCTGCACTCCCGCTTGCCCGCCGCTGAGAAGCAGGCCGTGATGGCCGAATTCGTGGCGGGTCGCATGGGCTTGCTGGTCAGCACCACGGTGATCGAAGTCGGGGTGGACGTGCCCAACGCCACGCTGATGGTGATCGAGCACGCGGAGCGCTTTGGCTTGTCGCAGCTGCACCAGCTGCGCGGGCGCGTGGGTCGGGGCGCTCAGGCCTCAGCCTGCGTGCTGCTGTACTCAACGGGCGACGCGCCGCGCCTGGGCCAGACCGCGCGCGAGCGCCTCAAGGCCATGGCCGAGACGAATGACGGTTTCGAGATCGCGCGGCGTGACCTGGAGATCCGCGGCCCCGGCGAATTCCTGGGGGCGCGCCAGTCCGGCGCGGCCTTGCTGCGTTTCGCCGACCTCGCCACCGACGGCGAGGTGCTGGAGTGGGCGCGGCAGACCGCCGCGCTGATGCTCGCCCAGCATCCCGCCTTGGCCGAGCGCCACGTGTCCCGCTGGCTGGGCGGGCGGGTGGATTACCTCAAGGCCTGAATCAAGGCCGCAGCCGCGCGGGTGCAGGGCGTGGGTGGCCCGGCTGTCACCCCGCGCACCGGGGGCAAAAAGATACCTGAGCGCCGCGAGCTGATTTAGACTTGCCCAGCGCCGCCGTGCCGGTCCGTCGCCCGGTGCGGCGGCCACCGTTCGATCGCCTTTGCCCTCATGAGCGCCGACCCCTTCCATCCCCTCGCCGCAGGTGACACCGCACTGTTCTACCGTGCCGCCATCGGCGTGCGCGGCCAGGGTTACCACTTGCCGCGCTTTCTGCGCTTCGACGAAGCCGGGCAGACCGGGCTGAGCTGGAACTGGGCGGCCAGCCTGTTCACCTTCAACTGGCTGATCTACCGCAAGATGTGGAACTGGGCGCTGGCCTATGTGGGCGTGCTCGCCGCCGCCGGGCTGCTGGTGTTCGGCGTGGGCAAGCTGGTGTTCGATTACTCCAGCGCGCTGGCCTGGATGCTGGGTCTGTGGTTCCTCTCGGCGGCTTACATCGTGCCCGGACTCTATGCCAACGTCTGGCTCTACGGGCACTACAACGACAAGATTTCCGAGGTGCTGCGCAAAAGTTCGGGCGTGGTCGACACCGTGGGGCGGCTCACGGCGGTCGCGCCCGGTCCCCGTCGTTTCGCGTGGCAAGTGGTGGCCAATCTGCTGGTCGTCGGGGCCGTGCTGGCGCCCGTGGCGGCCACGCAGGACTGGCATCGCTTGGGCGGGCAGGCCTGGGCCAAGCTGGCCTCGGCGATGAGCCGCAACCCGGCACCCGCAGACGGCGGCACGCTCTTGCCCCTCACGCCATCCGCACCCACGGCGTCGGGGGCGCAAAGTGCCTCGGGCCGCGTGACAGGCTTGGCGCCCACGACGCCCGCCACCGCAGCCCTGACTCCGCTGACTCCGCCCGCGGGTCCGGCTTCCGTGCCGCCCGTGCCTGCGAACGCTTCAGCCGTTCCTGCGGTGTCGGCTCGCTCGACCCCACCCGCCGACGATGCCGCCACCCGGCCCGTCGTGGCCTTTGAGCCCGCTTTCGATGCCACGACACGCTCCGGTCGGCCGGGTGCCGACCTCGTTCCCGTGACGTCCTTTGCCGCCAATCCCGTGGCGCCCGCACCGCTGAACGCGCCGCTGCCGGCGCCCTTCACCAACCCCGCTGCAGGCGCCGCCCCCAGCACTGGCCCGGGCAACGGTGCTGCATCGGCTGCTTCGGATCTGGTGCCCTTGCAGTCCGTGACGCTGCCGTCCTCGCGGCCCCCGTCACCCCCGACAACGGCGCCGCGTGGGCGCCCGTTGGCTCAGGCGGACACGTCGGCTGCACCCGCTGGCGTGCGCCCCGGCAACGTGGCCAGTGGCGCGGTCACGCAAGCGGCCCCGACGACAGCGCCGGCGGTGGCCGCGCCTGCGCCTGCGCGCGTTCCGTCGCCCGTCACGCCTTCCATGCCTCGACGGGCCACGCCGGTGGAATCCACCGAAGGCGAGAAGCCGCAACCCTCGGCCCGATTGCGCGCCGCCTCGCAGGCGGCGCAGGCCAAGCGTGCTGCGCAGTCTCAGGAGGGTGTCTTGAGCGCCAGCGCGTCGCCTGCAGCGGCGACCTCCTCACGCACCTCAACCGCTCGCCCCGGGGCCGCCTCCAGCTGGGTCGTTCAGGCGGGGGTGTTCCGCCAGCCCGACAACGCCGACCGCGTGCTCACGCAGCTGAGGTCCATGGGCATCGAGGCGGGGCTGGAGAATGTGCAGAACAACCGGGGGGAGACCCTGCTGCGGGTCGTGGCAGGGCCTTACACCCAGCAAGCGCAGGCGCAGCAGACCGCGCAACGCATCCAGGCGCGCAAGCTGCCCGCGGCGGTGATGCGTGAAGCACGTTGATGGAATCGCAAGGATGGAACCGCAAGGAAAAGAGGTCGTGATGGGTACTTGTTCGCGCATGAGTTCAACCCTGAGAGTGAGCGCCCTCGGCGGCTTGCTGTTCTGGGCCATGGGCCTGGCCACCGCGCAGTCGCTGCCGGCCCGCAACGTGCTGCTGGAACTGCGCCAAATCGACGCGGCCGCAGCAGGCTACAGCGTGGGCACCCAGCCCACCGTGCCCTTGCAGCCGGCCCAACAGGTGCAGGTGCGCAATGGGGACGTGACCCGCGTGGGGCAGACCACGGCCCAGCCGCAGACTTGGATCAAGGAAGTGCAGGACGCAGGCCAGAACGACGGCGCTGGCGTGAAGCAGGAGCTGATCTGGTTCCAAAGCGGCCAAACCCTGCAAATGCGGCCCGTCTGGTCGGGTGGCCGCCAAGCCGAGGTCGAAGTGCAATGGCTGGGCGAGAACGTCAGCCAGCAGCCCGGCAAAGAACTGCCCGCGCAGCAGTCGGGCCAGCTGCGCACCACCGTGCTCGCGCCGCTGGGTCAGTGGGTCACCCTGGCCAAGAGCGGCACCGAGCCCGAGCGCGGCTCCTACCGCAGCGACACCGCCGGCCAGCCGGCGCGCCTTTTGCAACTGCGCGTGACCGTGCTGCCCTGAACCGACGCGGCGGTTTGCACCCGGCGCGCGACGCCTGGTGCGGCCATCGTCATGCCCAATTCAGGCCCTCTTGATAGTATCGGTCTATTGGATGGATGGAATGGCTAGATCATGACCCTGACCGAACTCAAATACATCGTGGCGGTGGCCCGGGAAAAGCACTTCGGTCGCGCGGCCGAGGCCTGCTTCGTGTCGCAACCCACCTTGTCGGTCGCGGTCAAGAAGATCGAGGAGGAGTTGGACGTCAAGCTCTTCGAGCGCAGCGCCAACGAAGTCACGGTCACGCCCCTGGGCGAGGACATCGTGCGCCAGGCGCAGTCCGTGCTGGAGCAGGCCGCCAACATCAAGGAAATCGCCAAGCGCGGCAAGGACCCGCTGGCCGGGCCCCTGCGCATGGGCGTGATCTACACCATCGGTCCTTACCTCTTGCCCGACCTGGTGCGGCAGAACATCCGCCTGTCGCCGCAGATGCCCTTGGTGCTGCAAGAGAACTTCACCGGCAAGTTGCTGGAGATGCTGCGTACCGGTGAAATCGACTGCGCGATCCTGGCCGAGCCCTTCCCCGACACCGGGCTGGCCGTTGCGCCGCTGTACGACGAGCCCTTTTTCGCGGCCGTGCCGGTGGGCCATCCGCTGGCTCAGCGCAAGCGCGTGACGACGCAGGAACTCAAGTCCGAAACCATGCTCTTGTTGGGCACGGGGCATTGCTTCCGTGACCACGTGCTCGAGGTCTGCCCGGAGTTCGCCCGGTTCTCCAGCAACACCGAAGGCATCCAGAAGAGCTTCGAGGGTTCCTCGCTGGAAACCATCAAGCACATGGTGGCCGCCGGCATGGGTGTGACCCTGGTGCCGCGCCTGTCGGTGCCCGAAGGCGCACTCGAAGACGGCCAGGCCAAGAGCCGCATCGGCGCTGACGAGAGCCTGATCCGCTACCTGCCTTTCGAAGGGGACGCGCCCCTGCGCCGCGTGGTGCTGGTCTGGCGGCGCAGTTTCACGCGCTACGCGGCGATTGCCGCTTTGCGCAATGCCATCTACGCCTGCGCGCTGCCCGGGGTCACGCGCCTGTCGGACCTGCGCCAGGTCGAGGCCCAGGCGGCTTGAATCACACCTTGAATCCGCCGCCTGGACCATCACCTGCATAGGCCGGCTTCACCGGACTCATTCTTCATCGACCATTAGGAGTTCAGACATGGCCAAGACCACGGCACCCGCCATCAACATCGGCATCAGCGAACAGGACCGCGCCGCCATCGCCGAGGGCTTGTCCCGGTTGCTGGCCGACACCTACACCCTGTACCTGACCACGCACAACTTCCACTGGAACGTGACGGGTCCCATGTTCAACACCCTGCACACCATGTTCATGACGCAGTACACCGAGCTGTGGAACGCGGTGGACCCGGTGGCCGAGCGCATCCGCTCGCTGGGGCACGCAGCGCCGGGTTCCTACGCGCAGTTCGGCAAGCTGGCCTCGGTGCCCGACGTTCCGGCCACGCCGCCCAAGGCCTTGGAGATGGTGCGCATCCTGGTCCAGGGCCATGAGGCGGTGGCGCGCACGGCGCGTGCCATCTTTCCCCTGGCCGAGAAGGCCAACGACGAGCCCACGGCCGATTTGCTGACCCAGCGCCTCACCGTGCATGAGCAGTCGGCCTGGATGCTGCGCTCCCTCTTGGAAGACTGATCAACCTACTGCGCGATCCCATCTCGCGCCTGTGCTTCTCGCCGTACGTACAGTACGGCTGCGATGCTCGACGCAAGCTGAGACCGCTCGCTACGGTTTCTCAGCCTTCCAATTCCTGACATGTCCTCAATCACCCCCCCATCCACCCAGCCCTCGCGCTGGTCGCTGTACCTCGATCTGATCCGCTGGAACCGTCCGGCGGGTTGGCTGTTGTTGCTCTGGCCTTCGCTGTCGGCGCTGTGGGCGGCGGCGGGGGGCTGGCCGGGCTGGCATTTGCTGACGGTGTTCGTGCTGGGCACCATCCTCATGCGCAGCGCGGGCTGTTGCGTGAACGACGTGGCCGACCGTGATTTCGACCGGCACGTCAAGCGCACCGCGCAACGCCCGGTGACGAGTGGCGCAGTGTCCGTGAAGGAAGCGCTGGCTCTGGGCGCGGCGCTGGCCTTGCTGGCCTTTGGCCTGGTGCTCACCACCAATGCCGTGACCATCGCCTGGTCCTTCGCGGCGCTGGCCGTGACCTTGATCTATCCCTACGCCAAGCGCTACGTGTCCATGCCGCAGGCCGTGCTCGGCGTGGCTTTCAGCTTTGGGATTCCGATGGCCTTCGCCGCCGTGTCAGGTGGCCACGGGTTCAGTTTGTCGGCCGTGCTGGGTGCGGTGCCACCGTTGGCCTGGGCCCTGCTGATCGGCAACCTCTTTTGGGTGCTGGCCTACGACACCGAGTACGCCATGGTCGATCGCGACGACGACCTGAAGATCGGCATGAAGACCTCGGCCATCACCCTGGGGCGTTTCGACGTGGTGGCGATCACGGCCTTCTACCTGCTGTACTTGCTGATTTGGACCGTGCTGCTGATCGACCGCCTGCACCCCTGGGTCTGGGGCGCGACGCTGCTGGTCGCCGTCGCGCAAGTCGTCTGGCACCACCGGCTGATTCGGGATCGCACGCGCGAGGGGTGCTTTCGTGCCTTCCGCCTCAACCACTGGCTGGGCTTCACCGTGTTCGCGGGGGTGGTGCTGGGTTTGATATGAGATTCCAGCAACTATGGCGTTGAGACCCGGCGTAGTGCCAGCACCTTAGTCAAAGAGCGATCTGGTCCCAAGTGGTATCGGACCAAGTAACCATCACTGACAGGCATCGGGCTATATGCCGGTATCAAGCCACCTGATTTTTCCACGTAGTCTGGTGGGACAAGGGAGAACGTAAAAAACTGAGGCAAGCCAGCGCTAGGCTTCGGTCCGAAGCATGCGAGATACATCCGCCCAGTGTTCTTGTTGACCAAATCACCAGCGCAATCGTTAGCCTGTATAGCCGTCAAGAGTGCTCCATCCGCCGCAAGAAACCTTAGTGTGGGTACTTCCTTCTCGATCAGTAATTCAACCGATGCCACTTTCAGTCGATCCAGGCGGCTGTCTGTGACGACGTACTGTCCGGAAAACTGAGGGAGAACTTCCGTGGCATCTCTGTTCCTTACAGGGCTGGAGATCTCGCTTTGCAGGTTTTGTCCATGGGCATAACCGGAAACAAGCGCCAAAGTGCAAGCCAGGGCAAGAAAACAGCTTGATTTCATGATGGGTGTGCAGAGGTGAGGAAGGTCTAGTAACCAATGTGCTGAAATGCTATCACCCGTGATTCAAAGGTTGGTTGTGAAGAAGTGACCTGTTCTGGACCGGCTTCAACCCTTTCCGAACTCTTCGCCCAATTCCCGGGCCCGTCGGGCGCAGGCCTGCATGGCTTTCGCGAACAATGGTTTCAGGCCCCCCGCTTCCAGCGTGCTGATGGCCTCGTGCGTGGTGCCGCCCTTGGAGGTGACGCGCTGGCGCAGCAGCTCGGCAGGTTCGTCGGATTGTCTCGCGAGCTCGCTCGCGCCGCGAGCGGTCTGCACGGCCAGGCGGTAGGCCTGCTCGCGGCTGAGGCCCAGCGCCTCGCCGGCGTCCGTCATGGCTTCGAGCACGTAGAAGAAGTAGGCAGGGCCGGAACCTGAGACGGCGGTCACGGCCTCCAGCAACTGCTCGCGTTCCACCCAGACGGCGTCACCTACCGCGGTGGCGATGCGTTCGATCTGCTGGCGCTCGGCGGCGTTGACCGTGGGGCGGGCGTACAGCCCGGTCATGCCCAGCCCGATCAGGGCCGGCGTGTTGGGCATGGCGCGTGCGATGCGTTCATTGCCCAACCACTGGGCGATGCTGTCGCTGGCGATACCCGCGGCCACGCTCAGGTGCAGGGCTTGGCCCACAGTGGGGGCAAGCGCCAGGGCCACTTCCTTGAAGATCTGCGGCTTCACGGCCCAGACCACCAGACCGGCGTTCCGCAGGAATTCGCCGGCCTGTTCATGCGCGCGCACCTGGTATTTGTCGACCAGCGCCTGACGTGCGGCGGGCAGCGGCTCGACCACGTCGATGGACGCAGCGGGCGTGCCTTGCTGCAGCAGGCCGCCGATGATGGCGCTGGCCATGTTGCCGCCGCCGATGAATGCGATGGCGGTGCGGGGGTCAATCATCCGGAGCTTCCTTCCTGGCGTGGCCTCGCGGGCCGAGGCCGGTTCAAAAAGAAGGATTGTCGCCGCAGCGGCGGGTCGTCTCAGTCCGCCGTTGCCTGGCGCACCGCGTGTTCCCACTGGTCCATGCGGGCGCGGGCTTGCGCGCGTCCGAGCGTGGGCAGGAAGGTGCGCTCAGCGCGCCAGAGCTGGCTGAGTTCGTCCGTGCTCGCGTACAGGCCCGTGCTCAGGCCCGCCAGGTAGGCGGCCCCGAGGGCGGTGGTCTCGATGACCTCTGGCCGCACCACGGGGATGCCCAACAGGTCCGCCTGGATCTGCATCAGCAGGTCGTTGGCGCAGGCGCCGCCGTCCACGCGCAATTCGCTGACCGCTCTGCCGCCCGCGGACACGGCGTCCCGGCTCATGGCTTCCAACAGGGCGGTGCTTTGGAATGCGATGCTCTCCAGCGCGGCGCGCGCGATGTGCGCCAAGGTCGTGCCCCGCGTCAGGCCGGTGATGAGGCCGCGCGCGTCCGCTTTCCAGTAGGGCGCGCCCAGGCCGGTGAATGCGGGGACCAGGATCACGCCGCCCGCATCGGGCACGCTCTCCGCCAGGCCCTGCACTTCGCCGCTGGCCTTGATGGCGTTCAGTCCGTCGCGCAGCCACTGCACCACCGCGCCGCCAACGAAGACGCTGCCCTCGATGGCGAATTCGGCCTGTGGGCTGGCCTGCGCCGCGCTGGTGGTCAACAAACCATTGTTGGACGCTTGGAAGGTGGTGCCGGTGTGCATGAGCATGAAGCAGCCCGTGCCGTAGGTGTTTTTCGCCATGCCCGCGCGGAAGCAAGCCTGGCCGAACAGGGCGCTTTGCTGATCGCCAGCGACGCCGCCGATGCGGATGGCATGCCCCAGCAGGTCGGCACTGACTTGGCCATAGTCGGCGCTGGACGGACGGACTTCGGGCATCAGCTGCGAAGGAATGTCGAGCAGGGCCAGCAGCTCCGGGTCCCAGCGGTTGGTGTGCACGTTGAACAGCATGGTGCGCGAGGCATTGCTCACGTCCGTCGCATGCATGGCGCCGCCCGTCAACTGCCACATCAGCCAGCTGTCCACGGTGCCAAAGGCCAGTTCACCGGCCAGGGCCTGCTGCCGCGCGCCGGGTACGTGGTCCAGGATCCACTGCAGCTTCATGCCCGAAAAATAAGCGTCGACCAGCAAACCCGTGCGCGCGTGGATCAGCGGCGCGTGGCCTTGCTCGCGCAGCCGGGCACAGGCCGGTTCCGCCCGGCGGTCCTGCCAGACGATGGCGTGGTGGATGGGCCGTCCGGTCTTGCGGTTCCACACCACCGTGGTCTCGCGTTGGTTGGTGATGCCGATGGCGTGCACCGCCGAGGCGCTGATGTTGGCTTTGCGCAGCACGTCGCGCGCGGTGGCGAGCTGGGTCTGCCAGATCTGCATGGGGTCGTGCTCGACCCAACCGGGTTGCGGATAAATCTGCGGCAATTCCTGCTGCGCGAGCGCGACGATTTGTCCCCGTTCGTTGAAGACAATGCTGCGGGAGCTGGAAGTGCCTTGGTCGAGTGCCAGCAGGTAGGTCATGGGTAGCTTGGGTCGTGACGAGGTGGATCAGGTGCAGATTTCCAGTTGGATATCCGCGTCGTTCAGCAGGGCTGGGAAAGGAGCTGGGGGTTCGGCATCAGTGAACAGCCGGTCGATCTGCGACAAGGTCGCGACCTGAACCATGGCGGGGCGGTTGAACTTGCTGGTGTCGGCGGCCAGCCAGACCTCGCGCGATTGCGCGATGATGGTCTGGGCCACCTTGACCTCCCGGTAATCGTAACCGCGCAGCGAGCCGTCGGCTTCGATGGCCGAAATCCCGATCAGCGCGATGTCCACCTTGAACTGGCGGATGAAATCCACGGCCGCCTCGCCCACGATGCCGCGGTCTCGGGGCCGCACCATGCCACCGGCCACGATGATTTCGCAGCTGGGGTTGCCGCACAGGATGTGGGCCACGTTGAGGTTGTTGGTGATCACGCGCAAACCCGTGTGCTGCAGCAGGGCCTGGGCGATGGCCTCGGTCGTGGTGCCGATGTTCAGGATGAGCGAGCAGTCATTGGGCACTTGCCGCGCGATGGCGCGCGCGATGCGCGCCTTGCCCTGCGCGTGCAGTTGCTGGCGTTGCTGGTGCGCGATGTTCTCGGTCGTGGAGCTGGGGACGCGGGCACCGCCATGGAAGCGCGCCAGCGTGCCGGTTTCCGCCAGGCGCTGGATGTCGCGCCGCACGGTTTGCAAGGTCACGCCCAGCTCCTCGGCAAGCTGTTCCACCGTGGCCGAACCGCGTGTGCGCACGAATTCGATCAGTCGCAGCTGACGGGGGGTGTGGTTCTCCATGCGGGTCGTTCAATTTTGAGCGGGCCACTATAAACGAGCGAAAAGGAATAGCTCCAGGGAAAACCTGTACAGAAAACGAAAGCAAAAGAATAACAATCGAAAAATTGCGAGCAGTTGCCGACCACCTTGCTTTGCATCGTGGCGCCGGCAGTGACCTCGTTCATGAAAGGGGGCGGGATGCGGCTGGTACTGGATGGCGTAGGCAAGAACGTGGGCGCCGAAACCTGGCTCAAGCCGATGAGCTTGGCGTTGCGCAGCGGGGCCGTGACGGTCTTGCTGGGGGCGACGCAGGCGGGCAAAACCAGCCTGATGCGGCTGATGGCGGGTCTGGATGCGCCGACCTCCGGCCGCGTGCTGGTCGACGACCAGGATGTGACGGGCGTGCCGGTGCGCAAGCGCGATGTGTCCATGGTGTACCAACAGTTCATCAACTACCCGTCGATGACCGTGGCACGCAACATCGCCTCGCCCATGCTTTTGCGCAAGCAGGCCGGCGTGGACGCCCGGGTGCGTGAACTCGCGGCCAAGCTGCACATCGAATCCTTCTTGGATCGCCTGCCCGCCGAGCTGTCCGGCGGCCAGCAACAGCGCGTGGCCCTGGCCCGCGCCTTGGCCAAACAGGCGCCGCTGATGCTGTTGGACGAACCCCTGGTCAATCTGGACTACAAGCTGCGCGAAGAGCTGCGCGAAGAACTGAGCCAGCTCTTCGCGTCCGAGGGCGCGACCGTGGTGTATGCCACCACCGAGCCCGCCGAGGCCCTGCTGCTGGGCGGCTACACGGCCGTGCTGGACAAGGGCGAACTGCTGCAATACGGGCCCACGGTGGACGTCTTTCACCGGCCGTCGTCCTTGCGGGTGGCTCGCGCATTCAGTGATCCGCCCATGAACTTGCTGACGGCAGACGTCACGGCCGAGGGCCTGCGCCTGCGCGGTGGTCCGGGTTTTGCGTTCCCCCTGCCTGCGGACCGACCGGTGGGCGCCGTCACGCTGGGCCTGCGGGCCAGCGCCTTGCGGGTGGCGCCGCGCGACGGCGATGTGTCCGTGCCGGGGCGGCTGGAGCTGGCGGAGATTTCGGGCTCAGACACCTATGTGCATGTGGCCACCCAGGTCGGCGAGCTGGTGATGCAGCTCACCGGCGTCCACTACTTTGAGCTGGGCGCGACGCTGACCGTGTGCTTCAGTCCCGCGCAGGCCTATCTGTTCGATGCGGCGGGCCAGTTGTGCGTCGCGCCGCGACGGGCCGGGGGGCATTGAGATGGCACGCATCGAACTCGATTTGGCGCATGCCTACCGGCCCAACCCCCGCGAGGACAGTGATTACGCCTTGCTGCCGCTGACCATGGCGTTCGAGGATGGCGGCGCTTACGCCTTGCTCGGCCCTTCGGGTTGCGGCAAGACCACCATGCTCAACATCATGTCGGGGCTGCTGGTGCCCTCGCAGGGGCGGGTGCTCTTCGACGGCCGGGACGTGACCCGGGCCAGCCCGCAGGAGCGCAACATCGCCCAGGTGTTCCAGTTCCCGGTGATCTACGACACCATGACCGTCGCCGAGAACCTGGCCTTCCCGCTGCGCAACCGCGGCGTACCGCGTGAGCAGATCCGACAGCGGGTCGGCGCCATCGCCGAGATGCTGGACCTGAGCGGTCAGCTCAACCGCCGCGCCGCCGGCCTGTCCGCGGACGCCAAGCAAAAGATTTCGCTGGGTCGGGGGCTGGTCCGCCCCGATGTGTCGGCCGTCCTGTTCGATGAGCCGTTGACGGTGATCGACCCGCACCTGAAGTGGCAGCTTCGGCGCAAGCTCAAGCAAATCCACCACGAGCTCAAGCTCACGCTGATCTACGTCACGCATGACCAGGTGGAGGCCTTGACCTTCGCCGACCAAGTGGTGGTGATGACCCGTGGCAAGGCCGTGCAGGTCGGACCGGCGGACGCGCTGTTCGAACGGCCACAGCACACCTTCGTGGGCCATTTCATCGGCTCGCCGGGCATGAACTTCGTCGCCGCCGAGGTGCGCGATGGCCATCTGCTGCTCGCGGGCCAGACGCTGCCGCTGCCCGCTGAGCGGGCCCTGCCGCAAGGGCCGGTCAAGCTGGGCATTCGGCCAGAGTACTTGGCCGTGGTCCCCCCCGGGACGGCCGGTGCCTTGCCGGCCCAGGTGCGCCAGGTCCAGGACGTCGGCACGCACCTGATGCTGACGGTCGAGTTGAGCCAGGGGGCTGCGCTCAAGGTACGACTGTCCAACGAAGCGCCGCCTCCGCCCCCGCCTGGCGGAACCCTGTGGGTGCAGCTGCTGGGTGCGCACACCTGCTTTTATGTTCGGGAGGAACTGCTGCCATGAGCGCTGTGACCAAACCGGTGAACCAGCGGGCCTGGTTCCTGATCCTGCCGGTGATCGTGTGCGTGGCCTTCTCGGCCATCCTGCCGCTGATGACGGTGGTGAACTACTCCGTGCAGGACATCATTTCGCCCGAGCGACGCGTCTTCGTGGGAACCGAATGGTTCGCCGCGGTGATGCGCGACCCCGAGTTGCACGAGGCGCTGCTGCGCCAACTGGTGTTCTCGCTGGCTGTGCTGGCGGTTGAGTTGCCGCTGGGCATCGCGCTCGCGCTGGCCATGCCGGCCCAGGGGTGGAAATCCTCGGCCGTGCTGGTGGTGATGGCCTTGTCCCTGCTGATTCCCTGGAACGTCGTGGGCACCATCTGGCAGATCTACGCCCGCGCGGACATTGGGTTGCTGGGGGCGGCGCTCGACTACCTGGGCCTGGACTACAGCTACACCGGCAACCCCACCCATGCCTGGGTCACGGTGCTGGTCATGGACGTCTGGCACTGGACGCCGCTCGTGGCCCTGCTGTGTTTCGCCGGCTTGCGCTCCATCCCCGACGCCTATTACCAGGCGGCCCGCATCGATGGGGCCAGCAAGTTCGCCGTGTTCCGCTACATCCAACTGCCCAAGATGCGCGGCGTGCTGATGATCGCGGTGCTGCTGCGCTTCATGGACAGCTTCATGATCTACACCGAGCCCTTCGTGCTCACCGGCGGCGGGCCGGGCAACGCGACCACCTTTCTCTCGCAGTACCTGACGCAGAAGGCCGTGGGCCAGTTCGACCTGGGGCCGGCGGCGGCGTTCTCGCTGATTTACTTCCTGATCATCTTGTTGCTGTGCTTCATCCTGTACAACTGGATGCAGGGCGTGGGAACTTCGGACAAGCAGGAGGCTGGCCATGCATGAACCCCGCTTGCGCAAGCGCACGCTGTTGCTGATCGCGTATCTGGTGTTCGCGGTGTTGCCCATCTACTGGATGGTCAACATGAGCTTCAAGACCAACGAGGAGATCCTGTCGAGCTTCTCGTTCTTCCCGCAGGACTTCACGCTGGCGAACTACAAGACGATCTTCACCGATCCGTCTTGGTACTCGGGCTACATCAACAGCCTGATCTACGTCTTCATCAACACGGTGATTTCCGTCACCGTGGCGCTGCCCGCGGCTTATGCGTTCTCGCGTTACCAGTTCCTGGGCGACCGGCACGTGTTCTTCTGGTTGCTGACCAACCGCATGACGCCACCGGCAGTGTTCCTGCTGCCTTTCTTCCAGCTTTACACCACGGTGGGACTGATGGACACGCACATCGCTGTAGCGTTGGCGCACCTGTTGTTCAACGTGCCGCTGGCGGTCTGGATCCTGGAGGGCTTCATGAGCGGCATCCCACGCGAGATCGACGAGACGGCCTACATCGATGGCTACAGCTTTCCGCGCTTCTTCCTGACCATCTTCCTGCCGCTCATCAAGGCGGGGGTTGGTGTGGCGGCCTTTTTCTGCTTCATGTTCAGTTGGGTGGAGCTGCTGCTGGCGCGCACGCTGACCAGCGTCAACGCCAAGCCCATCGTGGCGACGATGACGCGCACGGTGTCCGCCTCGGGCATGGACTGGGCCGTGCTGGCGGCGGCTGGCGTGCTGACTATCGTGCCGGGCGCCATCGTGATCTGGTTCGTGCGGCATTACATCGCGAAAGGTTTCGCGATGGGCCGCGTCTGAGCAGAAGAGGGACAAGGCATGAATCCCATATCGCAGCGACGACTCAGGACGCAAAACCCAGGGCACCCGTGGAACCGGCTTTGCCGGGCCACTGGGTGCGTCCCCCGCAGGGGGGGGAGAAGCGCCGCAGGCGCTACAGGGGGGAGCCATGTTTGACTGGATGGCCTGGACCACGCCCGTGGCGGTTTTCTTCGTCTCTATCGTCTTGCTGCTGGTGGGCATGACGGTGTGGGAAATCCGCTCGCCCACGACTCGGCGCCGTGGATTCTTGCCGCTCGCCACCACGCGCGGCGACCGTTTGTTCATCGGCCTGCTGCTGGCAGCCTACGTGAACCTGGGCTTTGTGGGCCTCAGCGGCAAGCTCGCGGAGTGGCTGAATCTTTCGTCGGAGCCTTCGGTGTGGATCAGCTTCGTGCTGTCGATGTTGCTCTTGCTGTGGGTGATGCGAAAGGGGTGATGGTTGTTTTCGTCTGGCGCCCTGCTTCCCCTGCGTCGGACGTGATCGTGAACCTTCAGGGGAAGTGACAACGAGGAGACAGACATGATGAAGACGGGATACACCGCGGTGGCTTTGGCCATCGCCCTCCTGGCCGGTCCGGCCATGGCGGGCGAGGCCGAGGCCAAGAAATGGGTGGACACGGAGTTCCAGCCCTCGACGCTCAACAAGGAGCGTCAGATGGCCGAGATGAAGTGGTTCATCGATGCCGCCAAGAAGCTGCAAGCCAAGGGCGTGAAGGAAATCTCGGTGGTGTCGGAAACCATCACCACCCACGAATACGAATCCAAAACCCTCGCCAAGGCCTTCGAGGAAATCACCGGCATCAAGGTCAAGCATGACCTGATCCAGGAAGGCGACGTGGTCGAAAAGCTGCAGACCTCGATGCAGTCGGGCAAGTCCATCTACGACGGCTGGATCAGCGACTCGGACCTGATCGGCACGCACTACCGCTACGGCAAGGTGATGAACCTCACCGACTACATGGCCGGTGCGGGCAAGGAATACACCAACCCAGGCCTGGACCTCAAGGATTTCATTGGCACCAAGTTCACGACCGCGCCGGACGGCAAGCTCTACCAATTGCCTGACCAGCAGTTCGCCAACCTGTACTGGTTCCGCGCCGACCTGTTCGCGCGCAAGGACCTGCAGGACAAGTTCAAAGCCAAGTACGGCTATGACCTGGGCGTGCCGCTGAATTGGAGCGCCTACGAGGACATCGCCGAGTTCTTCACCAACGACGTGAAGACCATCGACGGCAAGCCCATCTACGGGCACATGGACTACGGCAAGAAGGACCCCAGCCTGGGTTGGCGCTTCACAGACGCTTGGCTCTCCATGGCCGGCACCGCGGACATCGGCGCGCCCAACGGCTTGCCAATTGACGAGTGGGGCATCCGCGTCGCGGCGGACAAGTGCACGCCCGTGGGTGCGTCGGTGTCGCGGGGCGGCGCCACCAACTCGCCGGCCGCCGTGTACGCGCTGACCAAGTACGTGGACTGGATGAAGAAGTACGCGCCCAAGGAAGCCACGGGCATGACCTTTGGCGAAGCTGGCCCGGTCCCCGCGCAAGGCCAGATCGCGCAGCAGATCTTCTGGTACACCGCCTTCACCGCCGACATGACCAAACCTGGGCTGCCCGTGGTGAACGCCGATGGCACGCCCAAGTGGCGCATGGCTCCCGGCCCCAACGGTCCGTACTGGAAGGACGGGATGCAGAACGGTTACCAGGATGTCGGTTCGTGGACCTTCTTCTCGGGCCACGACGCCAACCGCACGGCGGCGGCCTGGCTCTACGCCCAGTTCGTGACAGCCAAGACCGTGTCGCTCAAGAAGACCATGGTGGGCCTGACACCGATCCGCGAGAGCGACATTCAGTCCGCGGCCATGACGCAGGCGGCGCCCAAGCTGGGCGGCCTGGTGGAGTTCTACCGCAGCCCGGCGCGCGTGGCCTGGTCGCCCACCGGCACCAACGTCCCCGACTACCCGAAGTTGGCCCAACTCTGGTGGAAGAACGTGGCCCAGGCCGTGACAGGCGAGAAGACGCCGCAGGCCGCGATGGACACCCTGGCTGAAGAAATGGACCAAGTCATGGCTCGCCTGGAGCGCGCGGGCATGGCGCGCTGCGCGCCCAAGCTCAACCCCAAGGGCGATCCCGCCAAGTGGCTCAGCAGCAATGCCGCGCCCTGGGCCAAGCTGGCGAATGAAAAGCCCACGGGCAAGACCATCAACTACGACAAGCTGCTCCAGGCTTGGAAGGACGGCAAAGTGCGTTGATGCACCCGGTCTGGCGCGCGCACCTTGGGGCGCCAGACCCTCGCCGACGGTCGGCCGGGATCAAAAAGGGGGCTGGAATGAGGGATGATCCGGGTATCTTGGTTCCCAGTATTGTTGTAAAGCTATGAGTGAGTCTGTACTTCCGAATCCCACTTCGCGCCCCCAGTTGTTCGACCGTTTGGCCCAGTCTCCCACCTGGGATCTGGCCGTGATCGGCGGTGGCGCCACCGGTCTGGGCGTGGCGCTTGACGCTGCGGCACGTGGCTATTCGGTCGTGTTGCTGGAGTCGCATGACTTCGCCGGCGGCACATCGTCGCGTTCCACGAAGCTCTTGCACGGGGGGGTGCGCTACCTCGCCCAGGGCAATGTCGCCCTGGTGCGCGAGGCCTTGCACGAGCGCAGCACCGTGCTGGCCAACGCGCCCCATTTGGCGTCACGGTTGTCGTTCATCATGCCGTCCTATGCGTGGTGGCAGACGCCGTTTTATGGCATCGGCCTGAAACTCTATGACCTGCTGGCCGGTCAAGCGGGCTTGGGCCCGACGCGCTTCCTGGGCCGGCGAGACACCCTGGCGGCCTTGCCCCGTCTGCAACCCAGAGGTCTGAGTGGTGGCGTGCAGTACTGGGATGGCCAATTTGACGATGCGCGTCTCGCGCTCGCACTGGCGCGCACGGCGGCGCGCGAGGGTGCTTTGCTGCTCAACTATTGCCCGGTCACTGAGTTGCGGCATGAAGCTGGCCGCTTGACGGGTTTGCAGTGTCGCGACGCCATCGGAGGCGCGGTGTACGAGGTCAAGGCGCGTTGCGTGGTCAACGCCACCGGTGTGTGGGTGGACGACGTGCGCCAGATGGATGGCGGCGGGCAAGGCAAGGCGGTGACGCCCATGGTGTCGCCCAGCCAGGGTGTGCATGTGGTGGTCGACCGGTCCTTCCTGTCTGGTGATCATGCTCTGTTGGTGCCCAAGACCGCCGACGGTCGTGTGCTTTTCGCGGTGCCCTGGCAGGGCAAACTGGTGCTCGGCACCACGGACACGCCTCGGCGCGATCTGCCTCGTGAGCCCCGGCCCTTGCGCTCTGAACTTGATTTCATCCTGGGCGAAGCGGCGCGTTACCTCGTGCGTCCGCCCAAGCCCGCCGACGTGCTGAGCATTTGGGTAGGGTTGCGGCCGCTGGTGCGTCCGGTGGGCGATGATTCGAACACCGGTAGCCTGAGTCGCGAACATACGGTGCTGCAGGCCAGCAGCGGTTTGGTGACGGTGACAGGCGGCAAGTGGACCACCTACCGCGCCATGGCCGAGGACGTGCTGGCGCGTTGCGTGACCTCGGGCGTGCTGCCGCGTCGCAACGAAGGGATGAGCGCAGACTTGCGTTTGGTGGGCGCGCCGGCTTTGCAGGCGTCACTGGGTCCGGGGATGGCTGCGGCGCCCGGCCCGCACCTCTATGGTGCGGAAGCTGCTGCTCTGGCCGCGTTACCGGGCGCAGGAAATGAACTCGCGCCGGGCTTGACCGAGGCCATGGTGCGGTTCGCTGCGCGGTATGAGTATGCACTGACGGTCGAGGACGTCTTGGCGCGGCGGTCGCGCCTGCTGTTTCTGGACGCGGAGCTGGCGGGGCGCGTGGCGCCTCGCGTGGCCCAAATCCTCACGGAGGAAACCGGGGGGGATCCGCAGTTGGCCGGCTTCGAAGCCTTGGCGCGCAGTTACCGCGACTGGCCGGTTTGACGGCCGGTGCCAATGCAATGGGCGCAATGGGCGCCGCAGGCGCTCGTGTTCAATCCTCGGCAGCCGACCTGCGTGGCGTAGGTTGACGACGGTTTAGCGTCAACTGCTGGGCGGTGTTTGACGCTGCCTCAAATCTCGTGCATAATAGCCGGCTCTGCCTGATTTTTCAGGTGGACTTCCCGCCAGACACCTAGATGCGCCGAACTGGTTTTCGGTTAATCGATGGAGTCTGGCATCTGCCCAAACTGAGGCGTTGCGCGTGGTGCGTGGCGTTGACGACGGGCCCAAGACTGTCCGGCAAGGGTTGACGCATTTCGCGCGGCTCGGTGCTGGTGCAAGTTGGGAATATTGAAATGATCCAGACAGAATCTCGGTTGGAAGTTGCCGACAACACCGGCGCGAAGTCCGTTTTGTGCATCAAGGTGCTCGGCGGTTCCAAGCGTCGCTACGCCAGTGTCGGCGACATCATCAAGGTGAGCATCAAGGAAGCTGCTCCGCGTGGCCGCGTCAAGAAGGGCGAGGTTTACAGCGCGGTTGTGGTTCGTACCGCCAAGGGCATCCGCCGTGGCGACGGCTCGCTCGTGAAGTTCGACGGCAATGCCGCCGTGCTGCTCAACAACAAGTTGGAGCCCATTGGCACCCGCATCTTCGGCCCGGTCACGCGCGAACTGCGCACCGAGCGCTTCATGAAGATCGTGTCCCTGGCGCCCGAAGTTCTCTGAAGGACTCGTCATGAACAAGATTCGCAAAGGCGACGAAGTCATCGTCCTGGCTGGGCGTGACAAGGGCAAGCGTGGCAAGGTCGCGCTGCGCAAGGACGACAGCCATGTCGTGGTCGAGGGCGTGAACCTGGTGAAAAAGCACACCAAGCCCAACCCCGTCAAGGGCACGACTGGTGGCATCGTTGAGAAATCCATGCCGATCCATCAATCCAACGTGGCGATCTTCAATGCCGCGACGGGCAAGGCTGACCGCGTGGGCATCAAGTTGCTGGCCGATGGCAAGCGCGTGCGTGTCTACAAGTCCAGCGGCGAAGAAATCAAGGTCGCCTAAAGGTACTCATCATGGCTCGTTTCCAAGAAATCTACCGCGAGAAGGTTGTTCCCGAACTGACCAAGAAGTTCGGCTACAAGTCGCCCATGGAGGTGCCGCGCCTGACCAAGATCACCCTGAACATGGGTGTGTCCGAAGCTGTCGCTGACAAGAAGGTGATGGACAACGCAGTTGGTGATCTGACCAAGATCGCCGGCCAGAAGCCCGTCGTGACCAAGGCCAAGAAGGCCATCGCTGGCTTCAAGATCCGCGAAGGTCAGGCCATCGGTTGCATGGTCACCCTGCGCGGTGTGCAGATGTATGAATTCCTGGATCGTTTCGTCACCGTGGCTCTGCCGCGCGTGCGTGACTTCCGTGGTATCTCTGGTCGTGCCTTCGATGGTCGCGGCAACTACAACATCGGCGTCAAAGAGCAGATCATCTTCCCTGAAATCGAATACGACAAGGTGGATGCCCTGCGTGGTCTGAACATCAGCATCACGACGACGGCCAAGACCGATGAGGAGTGCAAGGCGCTGCTCGCTGGTTTCAAATTCCCCTTCAAGAACTGAGGTGACCCGTGGCTAAAACAGCTTTGATCGAGCGCGAAATCAAGCGCGAAAAACTGGTCGCCAAGTACGCCAAGAAGTACGCGGAACTCAAGGCCATCGCTTCTGATTCCAAGAAGAGCGATGAAGAACGCGCTGCCGCACGCCTGGATCTGCAGAAGCTGCCGCGCAATGCCAACCCGACGCGTCAGCGCAACCGTTGCGAAATCACCGGTCGTCCGCGTGGCACGTTCCGTCAGTTTGGGCTGGCCCGCGCCAAGATCCGTGAAATGGCCTTCGCCGGTGAAATCCCTGGCGTGACCAAGGCGAGCTGGTAAGCAGGAGATTCAAGATGAGCATGAGTGATCCCATCGCCGACCTGCTGACGCGCATTCGCAATGCGCAGATGGTCGCCAAGACCACCGTGTCGGTGCCCTCTTCCAAGGTGAAGGTGGCCATCGCCCAGGTGTTGAAGGACGAAGGCTACATCGACGGCTTCCAAGTGAAGTCCATCGATGGCAAGTCCGAGCTTGAAATCGCGCTGAAGTACTACGCCGGTCGCCCGGTGATTGAGCGTATCGAGCGCGTGAGCCGTCCCGGCCTGCGCGTGTACAAAGGCCGTGACGCCATTCCTCAGGTCCAAAACGGCCTGGGCGTGGCCATCGTGACCACCCCCAAGGGTGTCATGACCGATCGCAAGGCGCGCGCCTCCGGTGTCGGTGGCGAAGTGCTGTGCTACGTGGCCTGATGTCGAGGAGTCACTGAAATGTCGCGTATCGGAAAAATGCCCATCGCCGTTCCCAACGGCGTGGAAGTCTCCATCAAGGCCGACCAAATCAACGTCAAGGGTTCTGGCGGCACGTTGTCGCTGGCACCGTCCGCGCTGGTGAAGGTGAGCAACGAAGGCGGTAAGCTCAGCTTCACGCCCGTTGACGACAGCCGTGAAGCCAACGCCATGAGCGGCACCTTGCGTCAGCTGGTGAACAACATGGTGCTGGGCGTCAGCAAGGGTTTTGAAAAGAAATTGACCCTGATTGGTGTGGGCTACAAGGCCCAGGCGCAGGGTGCCAAGCTGAATCTGTCGGTGGGCTTCTCGCATCCTGTGGATGTCCAGATGCCCCAAGGTATCACCGTGGCCACGCCGGCCCCGACCGAAATCATCATCAAGGGTGCTGATCGTCAGCGCGTTGGCCAGGTTGCCGCCGAAATCCGTGCGATCCGCCCGCCCGAGCCGTACAAGGGCAAGGGTATCCGTTATGCGGATGAGACGGTGGTGATCAAGGAAACCAAGAAGAAGTAAGGCTCAAAAGGATACTCATCATGATGACCAAAAAAGAGCAGCGTCTTCGTCGGGCGCGTCAGACCCGGATTCGCATTGCACAGCAAGGCGTGGCCCGTCTGACAGTGAATCGCACCAACTTGCACATTTACGCCAGCGTGATTTCGGAAGACGGTGCCAAGGTGCTGGCCTCCGCTTCCACCGCCGAGGCCGATGTGCGCAAGTCCCTGGGTGGCGCAGGCAAGGGCGGCAACGCCGCTGCCGCGCAACTGATCGGCAAGCGCATCGCCGAGAAAGCCAAGAAGGCAGGCGTCGAGAAGGTCGCCTTTGACCGTTCTGGCTTCGCATACCACGGTCGCGTCAAGGCGCTGGCGGATGCCGCGCGTGAAGCGGGCTTGCAGTTCTAAGCAGATCGGAAGCAAACATGGCTAAGGTTCAAGCAAAAATGCAGGGCAAAGGGGCCGAGGGTCCCGAGGACGGTCTGCGCGAGAAGATGATCGCGGTCAACCGTGTGACCAAAGTGGTCAAGGGTGGCCGTATTCTGGGCTTCGCCGCGTTGACCGTGGTGGGCGATGGCGATGGCCGCGTTGGCATGGGCAAGGGCAAATCCAAGGAAGTGCCTGCCGCCGTGCAAAAGGCCATGGAAGAAGCCCGTCGCAACATGCTCAAGGTGTCCCTGAAGAACGGCACGCTGCATCACAAGGTGATGGGCCGCCACGGTGCCGCCTCCGTGATGATGGCGCCGGCTCCCAAGGGTACCGGCATCATCGCTGGTGGCCCGATGCGCGCCATCTTCGAGGTGATGGGCATCACCGACATCGTGGCCAAGAGCCATGGCTCGACCAATCCCTACAACATGGTGCGCGCCACGCTGGATGCGCTGAACAACAGCAGCACGCCGGCCGAAGTAGCGGCCAAGCGCGGTAAGACAGTTGAAGAACTGTTCACCGCTTGAGCGCACTAGGAGTCTGACATGGCAACTCAACAAACCGTCAAGGTTCAATTGGTCCGCAGCCCCATCGGCACCAAGGAATCGCACCGTGCGACCGTGCGTGGCTTGGGCCTGCGCAAGCTCAACAGCGTGAGCGAGCTGCAGGACACGCCCGCGGTGCGCGGCATGATCAACAAGATCAGCTATCTGGTCAAGGTTCTTTAATCGAAATTTCTAGAGGCCGATGATGGAACTCAACAGCATCAAACCCGCGGCTGGCGCCAAGCACGCCAAGCGTCGCGTTGGCCGTGGCATTGGCTCCGGCCTGGGCAAGACCGCCGGTCGTGGCCACAAGGGTCAGAAGTCGCGTTCTGGCGGCTACCACAAGGTGGGCTTCGAAGGCGGCCAGATGCCCATGCATCGTCGTCTGCCCAAGCGCGGCTTCAAGTCGGCGCTGCTGAAGTACAACGCCGAGATCACGCTGAGCGCTTTGGACAAGTTGGGTGCAGCCAGCGTGGACCTGCTTGCTCTGAAGCAAGCTGGCCTGGTGGGTGAGCTCGCCAAGGTCGTCAAGGTGATCAAGTCTGGTGAAATCAAGAAGGCGGTCAAGCTGAACGGTATCGGCGCGACGGCTGGTGCCAAGGCCGCCATCGAGGCAGCTGGCGGCAGCGTGGCCTGATCGGACGAGCTGATTCAACGGATCGACGGAAGAAAGTAAGCAACAGTGGCTACGAACGCGGCTCAGTTGGCAAAGACCGGCAAGTTCGGCGACCTGCGTCGCCGACTGGTTTTCTTGCTGCTCGCTCTGGTGGTGTACCGCATTGGCGCGCACATCCCGGTGCCCGGCATCAATCCCGATCAGCTGGCCCAGCTCTTCCAGGGACAGCAGGGTGGCATCCTGAGCCTGTTCAACATGTTCTCGGGTGGTGCGCTGTCGCGCTTCACGGTGTTCGCGCTGGGCATCATGCCCTATATCTCCGCGTCCATCATCATGCAGCTGCTGACTTACGTGCTTCCCACCTTTGAGCAATTGAAGAAGGAAGGCGAAGCGGGTCGTCGCAAGATCACTCAGTACACACGTTACGCGACGCTGGGTCTGGCTGTGTTCCAGTCCCTGGGTATCGCAATCGCTCTGGAAAGTTCTCCAGGCTTGGTGATCGATCCTGGCATGGGTTTCCGTTTCACGGCGGTCGTCACCCTGACGGCGGGCACCATGTTCCTGATGTGGCTGGGTGAGCAGATCACTGAGCGTGGTCTGGGCAACGGTATCTCGATCCTGATTTTTGGCGGCATCGCCGCCGGACTGCCCGGCGCCATTGGCGGTTTGTTGGAACTGGTACGCACCGGTTCGATGAGCATCATCGCGGCGCTCTTCATCGTGGCGTTGGTGATTCTCGTCACGTGGTTCGTTGTGTTCGTGGAGCGTGGCCAGCGCAAGATCTTGGTGAACTACGCCCGCCGTCAAGTTGGCAACAAGGTCTACGGCGGTCAATCCTCGCATCTGCCCTTGAAGCTGAACATGGCCGGCGTGATTCCTCCCATCTTCGCGTCCAGCATCATCCTGCTGCCCGCGACCGTGGTGAGCTGGTTCAGCAGCGGCGACTCCATGCTGTGGCTGAAGGACATTGCAGCCAGCCTCGCTCCGGGACAGCCGGTCTACGTTGCACTGTATGCAGCTGCCATCATCTTCTTCTGCTTCTTCTACACGGCTCTGGTGTTCAACAGCCGTGAGACGGCGGACAACCTGAAAAAGGGCGGCGCGTTCATTCCGGGCATCCGTCCGGGCGACCAGACCGCCAAGTACATTGACAAGATTCTCCTGCGCCTCACCCTGGCTGGAGCGATCTACATCACCTTCGTCTGCCTGCTGCCTGAATTCCTGATCCTGGAATACAACGTGCCCTTCTACTTCGGTGGCACCTCACTGCTGATCCTGGTGGTTGTGACGATGGATTTCATGGCGCAGGTTCAGAACTATCTGATGAGCCAGCAGTACGAGTCTCTGTTGAAGAAAGCCAATTTCAAGCCCACGCTGGGTGCATGAGAATGCGAGATGGCGAAGGACGATGTAATTCAGATGCAGGGCGAGGTGGTGGAAAACCTGCCGAACGCGACGTTTCGCGTCAAGCTGGAAAACGGCCACATCGTGTTGGGACATATCTCTGGAAAGATGCGGATGCACTACATCCGCATCCTTCCCGGTGACAAGGTAACGGTCGAGTTGACGCCTTACGACTTGACGAGAGCGCGGATCGTGTTCCGCGCCAAATGACGTGAATCGCAAGGCGTAGGCACAGTAGTTTTAGGAGAGCATCATGAGAGTTTCGGCTTCGGTCAAGAAAATTTGCCGCAACTGCAAAATCATCCGTCGCAACGGCGTGGTGCGCGTGATCTGCACGGATCCGCGCCACAAGCAGCGCCAAGGCTGATCGCAAGAGTTTAAGAGGACGAAAATGGCACGTATCGCTGGCATCAACATTCCGCCGCATCAGCATACCGAGATTGGCCTGACCGCCATCTTTGGTATCGGTCGCACCCGCGCCCGCAAGATCTGCGTGGCTTGCGGCATTCCTTTTTCCAAGAAGGTGAAGGACCTGACCGACGCCGATCAGGAAAAAATCCGCGACCAGATTGCCCAGTTCACGATCGAAGGTGACCTGCGCCGCGAAACCACGATGAACATCAAGCGCTTGATGGACATCGGCTGCTACCGCGGCATGCGCCATCGCCGTGGCCTGCCCATGCGCGGTCAGCGCACGCGCACCAACGCCCGCACTCGCAAGGGTCCGCGCAAGGGCGCCGCTGCACTGAAGAAATAAACCGGCATTGAAAGAACACCATGGCTAAAGCTCCCGCCAATACCGCTGCGCAACGCGTGCGCAAGAAGGTTCGCAAGAACGTGGCTGACGGTATCGCCCACGTTCACGCCTCCTTCAACAACACCATCATCACGATCACGGATCGTCAAGGCAATGCCTTGTCCTGGGCCTCTTCCGGTGGTCAAGGTTTCAAGGGCTCCCGCAAGTCCACGCCTTTCGCCGCCCAGGTGGCATCTGAAGTGGCAGGGCGTGCAGCGATCGAGCAAGGCATCAAGAATCTGGATGTTGAGATCAAGGGCCCTGGTCCTGGTCGTGAGTCCTCGGTGCGCGCTCTCGCCGCGCTGGGCATTCGCATCAACTTGATTTCGGACGTGACCCCCATGCCGCACAACGGCTGCCGTCCGCAAAAGCGTCGTCGCATCTGATTGGTTCTCAGGTCCGCAAGGTCCTGCGCATCTTTTTTAACCAAGCCCACCGCCACCCGCGTCATGCGTTGGTGGCTCCCGTAGCTCAAGGCTGCGGAAGTTGAAGAAAAGGAAACTCAAGTGGCACGTTATCTCGGCCCCAAGGCAAAACTTTCCCGCCGTGAAGGCACCGACCTCTTCCTGAAGAGCGCACGCCGCTCCATCAGCGACAAGGCCAAATTTGACTCCAAGCCTGGTCAGCATGGCCGCATTTCTGGCGCACGCACGTCCGACTTTGGCCTGCAGCTGCGTGAAAAGCAGAAGGTCAAGCGCATGTACGGCGTGCTGGAGCGCCAGTTCCGTCGTTACTTTGAGCAGGCCTCCCAGCGCAAGGGCAACTCCGGCGCCAACTTGCTGAGCCTGTTGGAATCTCGCCTGGACAACGTTGTCTATCGCATGGGTTTTGGCTCCACCCGCGCCGAGGCGCGCCAGCTGGTGTCGCACAAGGCGATCACCGTGAACGGCCAGGCCGTGAACATTCCGTCCTACATGGTGCAGGCCGGCGATGTGATCGCCGTTCGTGAAAAGTCCAAGAAGCAGAACCGGGTTGTTGAAGCTCTGCAACTCGCACAACAAGTGGGTTTCCCTGCTTGGGTGGAAGTGAACGTGGACAAGGCCGAGGGCGCTTTCAAGAAAGCTCCCGATCGTGATGAATTTGGGTCCGACATCAACGAATCGCTGATCGTTGAGTTGTATTCGCGTTAATCAGCCGAGCATTGAGCAACGTTCCCGCCGGGCGCACGCCCTGCGGGTGCTTCACCAGCCTTACCGGTGTAACGAGCCGGGGGTATTGACAGGAAGTTTTCATGCAAACCAGTCTGCTGAAACCCAAAACCATCAACGTCGAGCAACTTGGTCCGAATCGCGCAAAGGTCGCGTTGGAACCTTTCGAGCGTGGCTACGGGCACACGCTGGGCAACGCGCTGCGCCGCGTTCTGCTGTCCTCGATGCCGGGTTACGCGGCTACCGAAGTCACCATCGCTGGTGTTCTGCACGAGTACTCGTCGATTGACGGCGTGCAGGAGGATGTCGTCAACATCCTTCTCAATCTCAAGGGCGTGGTCTTCAAGCTGCACAACCGCGACGAAGTGACGCTTTCTCTCCGCAAGGACGGCGAAGGTGTTGTCACTGCCGGTGACATTCAGACTCCGCACGACGTGGAAGTCATCAACCCCGAGCATGTCATCGCCACGTTGTCGGCGGGGGGCAAGCTCGACATGCAGATCAAGGTCGAGAAGGGCCGCGGCTATGTGCCGGGCACCATGCGTCGCCACACGGACGAGCAAAGCAAGTCCATCGGTCGCATCGTTCTCGACGCTTCCTATTCGCCCGTCAAGCGTGTGAGCTATGCTGTCGAGAGCGCGCGCGTGGAGCAGCGTACTGACCTGGACAAGCTTGTCATCGAGATCGAGACCAATGGCACCATCACGGCGGAAGATGCCGTGCGCGCCTCGGCCAAGATCCTCGTCGAACAGCTGGCCGTGTTCGCCCAGCTTGATGGCAGCGAGAAGATCTTCGATACCCCCTCGCAGCGCAATGCCGGTCAGTTCGACCCCATCCTGCTGCGTCCGGTCGACGAGCTTGAGCTCACCGTGCGCTCGGCCAACTGCCTGAAGGCCGAGAACATCTACTACATCGGCGACCTGATCCAGCGTTCCGAGAACGAGTTGCTCAAGACGCCCAACCTGGGGCGCAAGTCGCTCAACGAGATCAAGGAAGTTCTGGCTTCGCGCGGCCTGACCCTGGGCATGAAGCTCGAAAACTGGCCGCCGGCCGCGCTCGAGAAGCGTTGATCTAGAATGGCGCCCCTCACCTCGGTGGGGAGCGAACCAAAACTGGCCCTACGGGGCTGGGTGCACCGGGCAGTACCTGACACGGCTGCCCGTTTTATATAAGGAAAGGAAAGCACCATGCGTCACGGACACGGACTCCGCAAACTCAACCGCACCAGCGAGCACCGCCTCGCCATGCTGCGCAACATGATGAACTCGCTCATCGAGCACGAAGTCATCAAGACCACGGTCCCCAAGGCCAAGGAACTGCGTCGCGTTGTCGAGCCCATGATCACCCTGGCCAAGGAAGCCACGGTGGCCAACCGCCGTCTGGCCTTCGACCGACTGCGCAGCCGCGATAGCGTGGTCAAGCTGTTCGACGAACTGGGTCCGCGCTTCAAGGCACGTCCGGGCGGCTACACGCGCATCCTCAAGATGGGTTTCCGCGTGGGCGACAACGCCCCCATGGCTCTGGTGGAATTGGTCGATCGTCCCGCTGAAGCTGGCGAAGGCAAGGCGGAATAAGTTATAATCTAAGGCTACCGCGCGATGGAGCAGTCTGGTAGCTCGTTGGGCTCATAACCCAAAGGTCGGAGGTTCAAATCCTCCTCGCGCAACCAAACCACTCAAAAAAGGCCACGGCATTCGCCGCGGCCTTTTTTGTTTGCGGATTAAGTGCAAAGTTTGTGATTTTCACGCGCCTTGATTCGCCAGTACATAATGGCTTCAATCGAGCTCGGGGCAATGCTGGGGAGCGGCAAGCGCATAAAAGGCAAGAAGACTGACAGACCGGAGCCCGCGCATCCTTTCCTTCCCGCATTGATTTAGGGGGCAGTGCTGCCAGGTCCTGGCGCAAGCACTCGGAATCGTCATGGGGGATATCCATGCGCGTGTCGGTACTCGTCAGCTTGAGCATGGGTTTGGTGATTGCCACCAGCGCCGTGCTGGTCGGGCGTGCAGTCATTCCTCAACTTCAGCAGCATGAGCATGCGCTCAAGGCGAGAGAGGTTGCACGGCTCATGGACCTCGCGTTGCGCACGACGGTTCATATCTCCAAGGAGCGCGGCCCTAGCAATGCGCTATTGGGCGGTGATGGTTCATCAGCTGCGATGCACGCTGCATTGCGCCAGGCACGCGATGAGACCGATTCGACCTTGTCGATCGCGCAGACTGCTGTGTCCAATGTGCGGCTCATCACGGCAGACGAGGCGGCTCGTCTTACCCAGGCGCTGCGCAATGCGCGGGGCATGCTGACCCAGGCGCGGGAAAACGTCGACGCCTTGCTCGCGAAGCAGCGGGGTGCTCGGGGCGACGCCGAGGTCCGGCGCGCGGTGACCAGCTTGATCGAGGTGCCGGACAATCTTGAACCCGGCATTGCCGAGGTTGAGATGCTGGTCAGTGTCTCCGATCCTCTGCTCTTCCAATGGACCGCCATCGCTCGACTGTCCACTGCGCTGTACGACTACGCAGGGCAGATGTCCTCGGTGTTCACCGCCGCGTTCGCGGGCAACCGCCCGCTCTTACCCCAGGAAATGGCGCGCATTCATTACCTTCGGGGTGCGATTGAATCGTTGCGGCGTGAGTTGATCTCGCAACGGGATCGAGTGATGGAACAAGGTGGGGTCGAAGCAGAGAGCTTTCGGGCCGCGGTGCGCAAGGTGGAGGAACTGTTCATGCAGGACGGCATGAACCTGCTGCGCGAATTGGAAACCGCAGGACGCACCAGTGGCAACTACGGGATGAGCGCGGTCAAGCTCTCCAGCGAGTACGGCCCCTCCCTCGATGCGATCGCCGAGCTTGGGAACATCGCCATCCAGGGTGTCCAGTCGCGCATTGACGCCCTGGATGCACGCAATCTCAGGGAACTGCTGCTGACAGAAGCACTGGCGGCCATCGCGATTTTGCTGCTCCTGGGCATCTACGGGCTGATGCGTGTGCGCCTGTCCAAGCCGTTGGCCCAAGTCACCATGGCCTTGGAACAGATCGCCCGAGGTGATCAGCAGGTGCGTCTACCGCTAGCTCGCTGGCGAGACGAAATTGGTCAGGTGATCGGCGCGCTTGGTAGCTTGCAAGCGTCGACGCAGGCGCGTCTCGTCGCCGAGCAGGAAATCAAGAATGCCAAGGAGGAGCAGGACGCCATTCTCAACGCCGCGGACATTGGCATCGTACTCGTGAAAAATCGCACCGTCGTGCGTTGCAGCGCGGGCATGGAGCGTATCTTCAGGGTGGAGCCTGGGGGCATGCTGGGGCATCCAACCCGAGAGTGGTACGTCAATGAAGAGGACTATCAAGAGGTCGGGCGAGCGTTGTACACCGAGCTCGTCGAGGATGGGCAAAACCGCGCTGCGCAAACCTTGCTTCGCCGAGAACTCATCTTGCTTCGACGCGACGGCAGCCGTTTCGATGCTGTACTGCGCGGGCGGGCGATCGATCCGAGCAATCTAGATAGAGGAAGTGTCTGGGTGATCGCGGACATCACCGAGCGCAAGCGCATGGAGGGCGAACTGCGCGTCGCGCGCGACCGCGCGCAGGATGCGGCCCAGGCCAAGAGTGATTTCCTTGCGAACATGTCTCATGAAATTCGCACGCCGATGAACGCCATCATCGGCTTGAGCCACTTGATGCTCAAGACGGAACTCAGCCAGCGGCAGCACGACTACCTGCGCAAGATTCAGCAGGCGGGGCAGCACTTGTTGGGGGTCATCAACGACATCCTTGATATATCGAAGATCGAGGCGGGCAAGCTTGTCATCGAGCATGTGGAGTTCCAGCTTGAGAAAGCCTTGAGCAACATGGCCAACCTGATCGCCGAAAAAGCCCATGCCAAGGGCTTGGAACTGATCTTCGACATTGCGCCCGACGTTCCGCAGCGCCTCGTGGGTGATTCACTGCGCCTGGTCCAAATCCTGATCAATTACGCCAACAACGCCGTCAAATTCACGGAGCGGGGGGAAGTCACCATTCAGATGCGCGTGCGCGAGCGCACCGAGCATGATGTGTTGCTGTACTGCGCCGTGCATGACACGGGCATCGGGCTCACTGTCGAGCAGCAAAGTCGTCTCTTCCAAAGCTTCCAGCAGGCGGACAACTCCACGACGCGCGAATATGGTGGCACTGGCCTGGGATTGTCCATTTCACGTGAGTTGGCTGAGCGCATGGGCGGCACGGTCGGTGTCAGCAGCCAACTGGGGCGGGGCAGCACCTTCTGGTTCACCGCGAGACTGGGCATAGGCCAAGGCGGCATGCGCGAGTTGAGGCCCCGCGGGGATCTCCGCGGTCGCGCGGTGCTCGTGGTGGATGACAACAAGGCCGCCTGCTTCGTGCTCAAGGAGATGTTGGAAAGCATGAGCTTCTCGGTGACGACCGTCTCCAACGGCGCCGATGCAATTGACGCCTTGCGCAAGCGCAGTGGACAGCCTGACGCGTACGCGGTCGTTTTTCTGGATTGGAAAATGCCGGGCATGGATGGCGCCGAGACCGCTCGTCGCATCCGTGCCTTGGAACTGCCGGACGAGCCCAAGATTGCGATGGTCACGGCCTTTGGCCGGGAGGAAGTGCTGCACCAGATCCAGGACTCGGGCGTCGCAGACGTGCTGATCAAACCCGTGAATCCTTCAGTGCTGTTTGATACGACCGTGCGCTTGCTGGATGACGCAGCCGCGCGTGAACCTATTGTTCCCCTGGTGGAGGGGGCTCCCTCGGCGTTGGAGCAGCGTTTGGTCTCTTTGCGCGGCGCCCGCTTGCTGGTGGTGGAAGACAACGAAATCAACCAGGAGGTCGCCCAGGAGTTATTGATCGGCGCGGGCTTCTTGGTGGACATCGCCGACAACGGCAAAATCGCAATCGAGAAAATTACCAAAGGAACACCCCGCTTCGACCTGGTCCTGATGGACATGCAGATGCCTGTGATGGACGGTGTCACCGCCACCCGGGAATTGCGCAAGACTCTGTCGCCCGCGGAACTGCCCATCGTGGCGATGACCGCCAATGCCATGCAGCACGACCGGGACCTTTGCCTGGCTGCGGGCATGCAGGACTTTGTCGCCAAACCGATCGAGCCCGATGAACTCTGGCGCGCCTTGCTGGATTGGTTGCCAGCCCGAGCCACGACATCCAATACGGTGCTCGACCCGCAATCATCGTCGGGCAATGATCAAAGTGCATCGGCCTCACCAGCCGCCACAGTGTCCCTGCATCGACCGTCACCCCCGAAGCCGTCTGACGCAGCCACTGCCGCTGCCGAATCCGCCGCGCTCCTGAAGCTGGCCGACGTCGAGGGGCTGGACACGACAACGGGACTCAGGCGCATGATGCAGCGGGCAGACCGCTACATGTCTTTGTTGCGCAAGTACCTTGAAGGACAAAATGATCAGTTCGTCGCGTTGACGCAAGCACTGGACGCCCAAGACAAGGAAACGGCGATGCGCATCGCGCACACGCTCAAAGGGGTGTCAGGCAACGTCGGCGCCACCCAAGTGCAAGCCGCCGCGGCGACGCTGGAGCGGGCTTTGCATGAGCAAGCTGGAGACGACGTGCTCCGGACGCACGTCGCTGGGCTATCAGCGGTGCTGCTGCCTCTGCTGAAGAGCTTGCGGGAACACCTGCCGCCAGAACCTGAGACCCTCAGGCCCCAAACGCCGGTGGACCCGAGCAGGTTGCGCGAGGTGGCGGCGCAGTTGCGTGAACTCCTCTCGGCGATGGATTCCGAGGCGATGGACCTCGCGCAGCGTGAGGCAGATCTGCTGGCCAGCGCGCTGGGCCACAACTTCAAGGCTTGGGAGGCCGCGTTGAAGGCCTATGACTTCGACGCCGCCTTGCAGCAACTCGACCTGTTCTTGTTGACCCGAGGAGAGACGTCATGACATCGACCGCGACGAGAACGACATCCGATGGCCCCAAGGCAAGCGCCGCATCGGGAGGGCACTTCGATCAAGCGATGCAAAAAAGGACGATCTTGGTCGTGGACGACACGGCGGACAACCTGTCCTTGCTCGCCGACCTGCTCAAAGACTTCTACCGTGTGAGATTGGCCAACAGTGGAGAAAAGGCGCTGACAGCGCTGGCCAGTGGGGACGAACTGCCGGACCTGATCTTGCTGGATGTGGTGATGCCTGGCCTGTCTGGCTACGAAGTTTGCGAACGCCTCAAGTCCAACGTGCGGACGCAGGCGATTCCGGTCATTTTCCTCACGGGCATGAGCAGCGAGGAGGATGAAAGCAAGGGCTTGGCCCTGGGCGCGGCGGATTACATCGCCAAGCCGGTCAGTCCACCCATCCTGCTGGCGCGGGTGCAGACACAGTTATTGGTGCGCGATGCGCTGGGGCTGCTCGAAGCCCAAAACATCCAGCTGGGTGACCAAGTGCGGCGCACGGGCTTGGCGCTGGGCGAGGCGCGCGCCAAATTGGCGAAACTGGTTGAGATCGGCATCGCGCTCGGTCGTGACACCGATCGCCAAGCCCTGATGAAGCGTGCGCTACTTGGCGCGCGCGATATCGCCAACTGCGAAGCGGTTTCCCTGTTCGTGCGAACGCCTGCCAACACGCTGCGCATGGCGTACAGCACGCACGAGCGGATGGCCGCTGGCAGCATGGAGCTGCCCCTGGAAGCGCCAAAGTCCGGGGAGGGGGCCGATGCGCGTGACCGGATCGCTCAGCGCGTCGCCCGAACCGGAGCGACCGTGGTCATCAACGATGCACGTGTCTCGTCCGCGAACGGTCTCGATCTGGACCCTCTGCGGCGTCTGGCAGAAGCGGCAGGCATTTCGCCCTTGTCCGTGCTCGGGGTGCCGCTCAAGCCACGCGACGGCAAGGTGATCGGCGTCATCCTGATGATCAATGCCCAGGATTCGCGCACGGGGGCCATCTGTCCCTTCGATCCGGAGATCATCGGTTTCACCGAGGCATTGGCCGCTGAAACCGCCATGGCGCTCGAAAACCATGAGTTGCTGGACGCCCAAAGGAACCTGACCGATTCGATGATCCGCATGCTGGCGGGCGCCATCGACACCAAGAGCCCCTACACCGGAGGCCACTGCGCGCGCGTGCCCGAATTGGCGTTCATGCTCGCCGAAGAGGCGGAGCGCGTGCGCGAAGGGCCTCTGGCCGACTTCGCTTTCAAGACGGAGCAGGAGTGGCGCGAGTTTCGCATTGGCGCCTGGTTGCACGATTGCGGCAAGGTCACGACGCCCGAGTACGTGGTCGACAAGGCGACCAAGCTGGAGACCATCGTCAACCGCATCCACGAAATACGAACCCGATTTGAAGTGTTGCTGCGCGACGCCAAGGTGCGTGAGCTGGAGACCGTGCTCGCCGGGGGCTCGGCCGCGCAGGCTCGCGCTGATTTCGAGCGCCGCCAGGCCCAATTGCACGAGGACTTCGCTTTCGTGGCCGAGTGCAATCTTGGGGGGGAGAGCATGGACGAGGCGCATGTCACCCGTTTGCGTGCCATCGCCCAGGAAACCTGGCTGCGCCACTTCGACGACCGACTCGGGCTGTCACATGAAGAGCTAAGGCTGCACGAAAAAACACCACGCGCCGGTCTGCCCGCCCGGGAGAACCTGTTGGCCGACCAGCCCTACCACTTGATCGACCGACACAAGACCGACGACGGGGGCGATTTCAAGCTCAAGCCGCCACGCTACCTCTACAACCGGGGTGAGCTTTACAACCTTTCTATCCAGCGTGGCACCCTCAACGCGGAAGAACGTTTCAAGATCAACGAGCACATCATCCAGACGATCCGCATGCTGGAGAGCATGCCCCTGCCCGACGACCTCAAGCGCGTGCCCGAATACGCGGGCACGCACCACGAGACCTTGACCGGGTCGGGTTATCCGCGTGGACTGACGGCGGCGCAGCTGTCGATCCCAGCCCGCATCATGGCCATCGCTGACATCTTCGAGGCCTTGACCGCGCGGGATCGCCCCTACCAGAAGGCCAAGTCACTGTCGACGGCGGTCCAGATCCTGCACCAGTTCAAGACCCGAGGGCACATCGACCCCGTGCTGTTCGACTTGTTCCTGAGCTCGGGCATCTATCTGACCTATGCCCGCCGCTACATGGACCCCGCGCAGATCGACACGGTCGAGATCAGCAAGTACCTGGGCTGATCAAACCCCAGAGGCTGGGCGTTGGCCGCCGGAGCGCGCTGAGGTTCTGTGTCGGTCTACCGCCAAGCGTCCGGTTCAAGGTCTGGACTCAAGAGTTCATCCCGCGCGCTCGATGCGCCAGCGCTGCCAACGCAAACCGAGCAAGGTACCTGCGACGATGCCGGCCACGGCCAGAAAGCTGCCCAGCGACAGGGTGGAGACCCCGCTGATGCCTTGCCCGACCGTGCAACCCAGCGCGACCACGCCGCCAACGCCCATCAGCACGCCGCCCAGCAGGTGATGGCCCAGGTCTTCGACGCCCTGAAAGCCTTCCCAGCGGAACTCCCGCGTCACCAGCGCATCGATCAGCGCTCCAATCACCACGCCCACGGTGGCCACGATGCCCAGGGTCAGCACGCGGGACTTGTCGCTGAAGAACTGAATCCATTCAAAAGCGTAGGCCACGGGCGCCACCATCGACAAGGACTCCATGCGGCGCGAGTTGGTGGCCAGGAAGGCGGGCTCCAGCGTGTTCGGGTCTTCGGGGACGTAACCCAGGCGCCCCGACACCCACCACACGCCAACGATCACGGCGCCAATGCCCAGTCCGCCGAGCCACGTCTCGCCGGTGCGCCCTTGCGGTTGGCGCACTACCCAAACCAACAGCGCGCAGGCCAGCAAGCCGCCGATCAGTGCTGCCAGGGTCGTTACCGGCAGTCCGGTCGACAGGGTCAGCAGCGAGGGCAGGTCTTGGCCCGCGGGCAGATCAATTCGCACACGGTCAACGGTCTCTACCCGAAGCACCGCGGTCAGGCCACGCAAGGTCGCCGAGGCACTGACAGCCAAGACCAAGAGCACGACCAGCGATTTGAGGTTGCCCCCGCCCAGACGCACCAGGTTGCGGCTGCCGCAGCCCGAGGCCAAGCTCATGCCCAGGCCGAACAGGGCGCCGCCCACGAGGGCGGAGAGCCAGAGCAGCCGAGGGCTGGCATAGAGCGTATGGCGCGCCTCGACCCAGCCCAGCGCCACCATGGCGTTGAATCCCAGCATCGCGGTCGCGACGGCCAGGGCCCACATGCGGGCGTGTTGCCAGTCGCCCATGGCCACCACGTCCGAGATGGCGCCCAGCGTGCAGAAACGGGTGCGTCGCGCGATGACGCCGAAGACCAGGGCAAGGGCCAGAACGGCCCAAAGCACCTGGCTGTTGAGAGCGCTGATGTCCGAGTCAGTCATGGGCGTTGATTTTCGCGGATTCGCTGTCGCGCTGCCGTCGCGTGAACCTTGGGCCGTCCTGAAACCCTGCGCGGGCCAGGGTGACAGCCTGCAGGCGCTGAACTAGACTCTCCCCCCGAGGTTTGAACACCATGAAACTGATCGACTCCATCGCCGTGCAGGCGGCCGGCATCGCTGGCATCCGGCGCGATATCCACGCCCATCCCGAGCTGAGCTACGAGGAGTTCCGCACGTCGGACTTGGTGGCGGCCAAGCTTGCCGAATGGGGCATTCCGGTGCACCGGGGATTGGGCGGCACGGGCGTGGTGGGCACCGTGCGCAACGGCACATCGTCGCGCGCCATCGGCCTGCGCGCCGACATGGACGCCTTGCCCGTGCAGGAGATCAACGCCTTCGCCCACGCCAGTCGCCACGCGGGCAAGATGCACGCTTGCGGGCACGACGGCCACACGGCCATGCTCTTGGCAGCGGCTCAGCACCTGGCGCAGAACCGCAACTTCGATGGCACGGTCCACCTCATCTTTCAGCCCGCGGAAGAAGGCGGTGCCGGTGCCGACCGCATGATCCGCGAAGGCTTGTTCGA
Source organism: Hylemonella sp. W303a (assembly GCF_046452315.1). Classification (NCBI taxonomy): domain Bacteria; kingdom Pseudomonadati; phylum Pseudomonadota; class Betaproteobacteria; order Burkholderiales; family Comamonadaceae; genus Hylemonella; species Hylemonella sp. W303a. The sequence goes on from NZ_JBKFDG010000005.1 coordinate 101,191, forward strand.
GCAGTTCCCGGTGGATGCCGTCTTTGGCATGCACAACTGGCCTGGCCTTCCGGTCGGCAGTTTTGCGCTCAGCCCGGGTCCGGTGATGGCCTCCACCAACGAATTCAAGATCGTGGTGAAAGGCAAGGGGGGGCACGCAGCCATGGCCTACAACACGGTGGACCCGGTGGTCGTGGCCGCGCAGTTGGTTCAGGCTTTCCAGACCATCATCAGTCGCAACGTCAAGCCCGTCGAAGCAGGCGTGATCTCGGTGACCATGATCCACGCAGGCCACGCCAGCAACGTCATCGCCGACAGCTGCGAGCTGCAAGGCACTGTGCGCACCTTCGAGCCCGAAGTGCTGGATTTGATCGAAGCCCGCATGAAAGTCTGCGCGGACAACACCTGCGCGGCTTTCGGAGCGAGCTGCGATTTCGAGTTCGTGCGCAATTACCCCGCCACCATCAACAGCGAGGCCGAGGTCGCTTTCGCTCGCCGCGTGATGGCCAGCATCGTGGGCGAAGCCAACGTCCTGCGACAGGAGCCGACCATGGGCGCGGAAGACTTCGCCTACATGCTGCGGGCCAAGCCGGGCGCCTACGCTTTCATCGGCAATGGAGAAGGCACGCACCGTGGACACGGCCATGGCGTGGGGCCCTGTACCCTGCACAACCCGAGCTACGACTTCAACGACGACTTGATTCCCTTGGGCGCCACCCTCTGGGTGCGCCTGGTCGAGGAATTCTTGAAGAAGGGTTGAAGCCGGAACCCGTCCCGATCATGGGGCACGGGTATCGAAGATCAACACCTCGGGGTACCCAAGCCTCACAGCGCAAAGCGCGGCTGGATCAGCGGCGCGTCGGCCGCTGTTTTCTGGCCCAGGCCACGGTGGGTCGCGATCTGCAGCAGCCCATCAAAAATCAGGCTGTCGATCAGCTCGAAGCGGGATGCGAGACTGGGCGCCATCTTCCAACCCGCACCGCCCGTCATCACGCACCAGGGGTCGACGCCGCTGTGCGCGCGCACGTGCTGCACCATGCGGTCCATCGCGCCGGCGATGGCAAAGGTGCCCCCGCTGGTCAGCGCGTCGCTGGTGTTGGTGGGGAAGGGGCGCACCTCGCCGGTGGGCACGTGCAGTCCGGCCGTGCCCGACTCCAGCGCGCGCAGCATGATGCCGTGGCCCGGCAGGATGTAGCCGCCCAGGAACTTGCCGCTCGCGTCGATGGCCTCCACCGTCACGGCCGTGCCCACCATGGACAGTACGATGGGGCGGGGTTGCGTCAAGGCACCCGGCAGAGCCCGCATGCGGTGCCAGGCGCCGATCACGGCGACCCAGCGGTCCGGGCCCAGACGCGCTGGGTGGTCATAACCGTTGACCAGACCTGCCTCTTGCGCGCTGGCGATCACCCACTGCGGCGAGACGTCCCACAGCTCTTCCATCTGCGCCTCCACGCGGTGCTTGACCGCGTCGCTGGCGACCACGCAGCCCAGCATGGCTTGGGGCGGTGGCAGACGGCTCCAGGAGGTTTCGGCCAGCTTGTCGATGTGATCCAGGAATTCAGCGCCCTGGGCGAGGGCCCGGGCGCCGGGTCGTGAGGACTCGAACAAGGCCCATTTGAGGCGGGTGTTGCCGACGTCGATGGCGAGAAAGGACATGACGGTGCGGGAGTGCCGGGGCGTTAATACTGCTTCCAGGGCAGGCCCCGGTAGCGCCAGCCGCCCACGCGGCCTCGGTGTCCTTGGGCATCGGCATCGCCTTCGAAGCCTTCCAGGATGTTGTAGGCGACGAAGCCCAGTTCGGTGGCTCGCCGCGCGGCAGCGACAGAACGCACGCCGCTTCGGCACAGCAGCACCAGCTTCTTACCGGGCGCGGCCGCCGCTGCGGCCTGCAGGTCGGCGTCAAAGCCGGGGTTCAAGGCCATGCCAGGCCATTGCTTCCAAGCCAGGCCGATGCCGCCCGGCACATACCCTACCCACTCGCGCTCGGCGTCGCTGCGTACGTCGATCAGTACAGCTTCTCCGCCTTGCACCCAGGCCCAAGCCTGCTCGGGCGAGACATCACCGGCATAACCTTCTGCGGGGGGGCGTGCGTGAGTGTGCGACATGGCGGACGGGGCAAGTCAGTGCGGCAGGGCCCGCCAAGGATAAACGCAAATGCCGACTTTCCGTGTCGGCCCGACCAGAAACGGCCGGAAGTCCGCGCCTGGCTGCGGTCCCTCACGCCACGCGGCGCGCGGTCAACCGCTGCGGTGCGGTGAAATGATCAGTGACCCAGGCCCATCGCGTCGGGGCGCACCTGGCGCACGGCGGGTTGCTCGTCGTCGAGCACCTCGCGCATCGGGTTGATGCGGGTGCTGGAATAAGGGATCAGCGGCTTGTCCAGGGGACGCAGCTGGTGGCGGCGCAGAGAGCGCAGGGCGGTGGAGCGTTCCATGGCCTGGATCACGGCCTCGGGCTCCATCATCAGACTGAAGGGATTGAGGGCGTTAGGGTTGCTTTGCATGGCGGTTCCTTGTGACGCAAAAAAAAAGAGGAATCTCGGTTTTGTGATTGCGTGCGCGAACTTTAGGGGCCGCCTCCAAGATCTTGAATCGGCGTAGATCGGTTTCTCTTGTCAGAAAAAGCCTGACAAACCCTCGGTGAAACCGCCAAGGAAACGGCTTTGCAGGCCTCGGGCCCCGCTTTTCGGCGATTTGCGCTGCCCGAAATATGAGTCGGTTGCGCTTTTCAAGCGGAGGCTGCGCTCTGCCGCAACAGACCGGCGCAACACACCGCCGCACCGCCTCGCGGGGAAGCGTGCGCAAGGCAATGACCGACAATCGCCGCCTCATGTCCCATGCTGCCCGCGTCTCCCCGTCCTCCGCGCATCCCTACGATGCTTTGACTCCCGATGTGGTGCAGGACGCGCTGCTCGCCCTGGGTCTGCCCTGCGATGGGCGTCTGCAAGCGCTCAGCTCTTATGAAAACCGCGTCTACCTGGCCGGTCTGGACGATGGCGGCAGCGTGGTCGCCAAGTTCTACCGACCCGGGCGTTGGAGTGAGGCTCAAATCCTGGAAGAACATGCCTTCGCCGCTGAGTTGACTGCGGCGGAAGTGCCCGTGGTCGCGCCCCTGCTGTTGCAAGGCCGCAGCCTGCATGTCTGCGAGGCCGCCGCAACCGTGGAGGGGGGCAAAGACGTCGCCGCGCAAGCTGACGCGGGCGCTGGCTTCACGCAGCGTTTTTTCTTCTCGGTCAGTCCCCGCCGCGGTGGGCGCGCGCCCGAACTGGACGATGCTGACGTGCTGGAATGGATTGGCCGTTTCCTCGCGCGCCTGCACGAGGTCGGTGCGCGTCAGCCCTTTGCTCAGCGTCCCGCGCTGGATGCTCAGCGCTTCGGCTTCGAACCCCTGCGCTGGCTGCTGGACAGCGGCATGATTCCGCTGGACGCGCAATCCGCCTGGCAAGGCGCTTGTGAGGACGCCTTGGCCCTGGTGCAGGCCCGCTACACCGAGCCCCTGCGCGACCTGGCCCTGCTGCGCCTGCATGGCGATTGCCACGCGGGCAATGTGCTCTGGACGCCGCTGGAGTCGGACCAGTCATCGGCCCGCGCGCCCGCATCGCATGGCACCGCCTCGCTTTCATCCACCCAGGCGTCGACGGGCACGGCCCCTGGCCCTCACTTCGTGGACCTGGACGACGCATGCATGGGGCCTGCCGTGCAAGACCTGTGGATGCTGCTCTCGGGGGACCGCGCGCAGCGTACCGGGCAAATGTCCTGCCTGCTCGATGGCTACGAACAGATGCGTCCCTTCGATCGGCGTGAACTGGCGTTGATCGAGCCGCTGCGCACCCTGCGTCTCATCCACTACAGCGCGTGGCTCGCGCGCCGCTGGGCCGACCCGACCTTCCCGCGCAACTTTCCCTGGTTCGGCAGCACCGACTACTGGCAAGGCCAGGCCCGCATGCTGCAAGAGCAGATCGAGGCCATGCAGGAAGAACCGTTGATGGTTTAACCCGGGGAAACGCTGGCCCACGCTTTCCCTAGTCCGACTTTCAGGGATAGTCCTCGGAGAGGCGCGCGCGCAGCCGCACTAGCATGGTTGCGACCGACAACAAACAAGCCCAGAAGGAGACCCGCGATGGGTGCACTCCATGTCCTGAGCGGCGGCGCGGCCAGGGGGTTGATAGCAAAGCTGCGCGAGGAGTTTCAACGGCAGACCGGACGCACGATCGAGGCCCGTTTCGGCGCGGTGGGCCTGATGCGCGATCGTCTGCTCGCGGGCGAAGCCTGCGATGTCCTCATCCTGACCCAGGCCCTGATCGAAGAGCTCGTCGTCGCGGGCCGTGTTCTGCCGGAGAGCGCCCGAGCCCTGGGGCTGGTGCGCACCGGCGTGGCCGTGCGGTCTGGCGAGCCGGTGCCCTGCGTGGAGACGCCCGAAGCCCTCAAAGCTGCGCTGCTGGCCGCGCGTGCCATTTACTTCGCCGATCCGGCCAAGACCCGCGCGGGCACGCATCTGATGCAAGTGGTCCAGCGTCTGGGCCTCACGCCCGAGCTGGCGCCCAAGCTGCGCTTCTTCGGCAACGGCAGCGCCGCGTTGCAGGCGCTGACGGAAGCCGAGCCAGCCGATGCCCGTGGCGTGCTGGTTTGCACCCACATGACCGAAATCCTGGCCACGCCTGGCGTGCACTGCGCGGGCGTGTTGCCCAAGAGTTTCGAGCTGGCGACCGTCTACATCGCCGCCATCACCGTACGTTCCGAGCAGCCGCTGGCCGCGCGCCTGCTCATCGAGATGCTGGCCACGCCCGAAGCGGCGGCGCAACGCCGTGCCGATGGCTTTGAGTGATGGCTTGGAGCCCGCGCGGTCGCCTGTCTGAGTGTGGCCTGGTTAAGATGCGGTGTGATTTCCTACGCCGAACTCGAATCCCTGGCTGAATCAGCCCTGCGCGCCGCAGGCGCGAACGCCCAACAAGCCCGTTCCACCGCCCGTGCCCTCGTCGCCGCCGACGCCCAAGGCCTGGCCACGCACGGGGTCTCGCGCATACCTTTCTATGCCTCACACCTGCGCAGTGGCCGCGTCGATGGTCAAGCGCAGCCTCGGGTGCTGGCTTCCAAGCCGGCCACCGTGCTGGTGGATGCGGCCGACGGCTTGTCCTTTCCCGCTTGCGAGCTGGCTGTTCAGGAAGCCATGACCCGCGCCCGTGCCCAGGGCTTGGCCCTGGCCGGCATCTGCAACAGCTACCACTTTGGCGCCGCCGCCTGGCATCTGGAGCCGGCGGCTCGTGCCGGGCTGATTGGCATCGCCATGAGCAATTCCCCAGCCGCCATGCCCGTGGTCGGTGGCAAGCGACCCCTGATGGGCACCAACCCCCTGGCGGCCGTGTTCCCACGTCCTGACCGGGATGGCCACCGCCAGCCGCCGATGGTCATGGACTTCGCCATGTCCGAGGTGGCGCGCGGCAAGCTCATGGTGGCCGCGCAAAAGGGCGAGGCCATTCCTTTGGGGTGGGCGCTGGACGAACACGGTCAACCCACCACCGACGCCCAAGCCGGACTGCGCGGTTCCATGTTGCCCTTTGGCTCCTCCAACGGCGGCATCAAGGGCGCTTTGTTGGCCTTGATCATCGAAGTGCTGGTGGTGACGCTCACGGGGTCGCGCTTCGGCGCCGAGATGGACACCTTCTTCGAACCCGAGGGCAACCGCCTGCGCATGGGTCAACTTTTCCTGGTCTTCGACCCCGGCAGCATGGCGGGCACGACGGCCTATGCGCAGCGCATCGAAGCCCTCATTGCCGCCATGCGCGCCGACGAAGGCGTGCGCGTGCCCGGTGACCAACGCGAGCGCAAAGCCGAACGCGCCCTCGCCGAGGGCTTGAAGATTCCCGACGCTTTGCTCGCCACGCTGCGGCAGCTGGCCTCGGCCTGAGCAGGGCGCGCCGCGCGTCTACCCCTCGTTGCGCGCGGACAGGTGGAGGCAACAAGGGGCGCGTCACGCGGTGCCCGCGTCCGGTGCCTCATCCTCCCAGCAAAAGCGTCCCTTGCCCTCGTGCTTGGCTGCGTACATGCCGGTGTCTGCGCGCGCCAGCAGGCTGTCCATGCTTTGACCGTGCAGGGGAAACAAGGCACCGCCCACGCTGGCCGAGATGCGCACTTCGCGCCCGGGCAGCGCGAAGGGGCGTGACAGCGTCTCCAGGATCTTGTCGGCCACCTGTTCACAGTCGCCTTCCTGCGCGACGACGGCGAGCACCACCCCGAATTCGTCGCCGCCGATGCGCGCCACGGTGTCTTCGGCGCGCATGCAATCTTCCAGTCGGCGCGCCACTTGCTTCAGCAACTCGTCACCTGCAGCGTGCCCCAGCGTGTCATTCACTTCCTTGAAGCCGTCCAGATCCAGGAACAGCACCGCGGCCATGCCCTGACGCCGCCGCGCCGACTCCAGCACCTGGCCCAGCCGGTCATGGAACATCATGCGGTTGGGCAGGCCCGTCAGCGGGTCATGCAGGGCGTCGTGCGATAGACGCGCCTCGAGAGCCTTGCGCGCCGTGATGTCCTGCACCACCGCCACCACGCGTTCCGGACGACCTTGCCGGTCTTGCACCACACCCAAAGCCTCGCAGACCCAGAGCAGGCTGCCGTCCTTGCGCAAATAGGTTTTTTCCATCTCGGGCAAGGCGTCGGCACTGTCGAGTGAGAGGCGCTTGCGCAGGTACAGGCGCGCCTCCAGTTGCCGCTGCGGATCGCCGATTTCAAAGATCGTGCGTTCACGCAACTCGGCCATGTCGTAGCCCAGCATGGCGCGGAATTTTTCGTTGACCAGCAGGATGCGGCCCTCGGGCGAGAGATGCACGATGCCCATCGCCGCCTGGTGGAAGGTCGCCCGGAACAGGGCTTCGCTGGCCTGCAAGGCCTCGGCGGCCGCGCGCTGACGCGACAGGGCCAGCATCAGCAGTGCCGTGAACAGCACCAGTCCCGAGCTGACGCCGCCCGCCAGCCACAAATAACCATGGCGTCTTGCTTGCGAGGGCGCCAACTCGCTCTTGAACGCCGTGCCCACGGTCACCATCAGTGGGTAGTCCGCCATGGTGCGAAAGCTGACGACACGGGGCACGCCGTCCAGGCTACCGCCATCCACGTAGCTGCCAGCCTGGGCGATGGCGCGCCGCTGGAACCAGGGCAGATCGTGGGCATCCATGCCAAAGCTGCGTTCATCATCGATCTTGCGCCCGCGCACCGTGCCGTCCAAGCCGGTCAGCTCCAGCAGGCCGCCCGGGCCCAGGTTGGCCTGCCGATGGAAATCGGTGAACTTGGCTGGGTCCACCGACACCACCACCACGCCTGCGAAACGGCCGTCCTCGCGCCACATGCCCAGCGACATCGGAATCTGCCAGCGGCCCGTGACCCGGCCCAGCACCGGCTGGCTGACATGCAACACATCGTGCGCGAGGTCGGGTGTGATGTCGCGCTGCGCGATGAAGAACTCACGGTCGGCATAGTTGACGTTCAGCGGCAGGCGGCTGCTGCGCACGATGTTGCCCCGTGCATCGACCACGCTGATGATGTTGAACATCGACTCGCGGATCACACCGCGTGTTTCCCACCGCTGCAAGTCCAGCGTGTCCCCGTGGTTAAGGTATTGCTCCCGCGCGAAACTGGCGACCTGTTCCGCGGCTTTCAGCGTGCGGTAGATTTGCTGTTCAAACGCAATGGCGAGGTTGGCGTTGGACTCCATCGCCGCGGCGACCGCCTGCTCACGTTCGTAAGCGATGCGTTGCAGGGTCATGGTCCAGATGAGCGTCAAGCCCAGCGCGCAAGCCACTGCGATGGCGAGGCTCAGCGGCGGCAGGTCGTTGCGGCGCGGCGCGGTGGGGACCGCGTCTGTGGGCGTTGACAAGCGCATTCCCTGGGGCTCCCTGGATGGACTCAAGCGATGCTGATTCAGCGTCGGTGGCCCAGTCTACCGACGCCGGTATCGGGAAACCAGCCCCTGCACAGACTAGATTCAGGCGGTTCGCCGCCCCAGCAATCTCCCCGCAAGCCCGAACAGCGCCCCCTTTCAGGGGGAGGGTTTGCCAGTACCCAGCCGCCCTTGCGAACGCGCGGACAGGTAGGCGTAGAGATCGAGGATGTGCGCGTTCACCCGGGGTTCGTCCTGCCAGGCCGGCATGGTCAAGAGCTGGCCTTGGCGGGTCATCACGCTGTCCACTTGACCGTCGCGCGTGCCGCGCGTCGAAGCGGGTGGGCCTTGCAGCGTGGTGTCGTAGCGGTACAGCACCAGGCTCACGAAATCCCGTGGCCCCAAGGTCTGCAAGCGCGTGAGCAGGTTGGGCGCGTTGCCCGTGCCTCGGGCGTCGGCGCCGTGGCAACTGGCGCAGCGATCCTGGTAAACCCGCCAGCCCAGGTAGACCGAACCCGCCGGTTGCTCCTCCCGCGCCAGTTGGCGCGCGGCTTGGGGGTTCTGCCATTCCACGGCGCAGCCGGTGAGGGTGGCCGCAAGCAGGGCGAAGAAGAGTGCGGCCAGATGGGCCGTATTAACCGGTTGAATCCAACCCCGAGCGGAAGCATTCGTTGACTTGCGCATGGCAATCCTTTCCGGCGCGTGCACGAGTGATTCGGCGCACTGCCAACTTGATTGTGCGTGCCATCGATGTCCGCAGGTTGATCTGGCGCAAAAGCCAATCAACATGCTGAATAATCCCGCGCGTCTCGGAAAAGACGTTCATTGTTCATTCATGCTCCGCCGTAATTTCATCCTCTCTTCTCTCGCCCTCGGCACCCTGCCTCTGGCGCACTCCCAAACTTCCACACTCGACCTGCCCGCTTGGGCCGCCCTGTTCAAGGAGGCGGGGGTGTCAGGCTGCATCGCGGTGCTGGATGCCCGCGGTGGCGGGCAGACGCTGCGGGTGGCCGATGGGGCGCGCACGCAGCGACGCTTTTCACCCGCGTCCACCTTCAAGATTCCGCACAGCCTGTTCGCCCTGGACGCTGGACTGCTGCGCGATGAGTTTCACGTCATCCCTTGGGACGGCGTGCAGCGCAGCGTGTCCGCCTGGAACCAAGACCAGACCTTACGCTCAGCCATGCGCAGCTCCACCGTCTGGGTCTACGAGCGCTTTGCCCGTGAACTCGGTGCGGCGAAGGAGACCGAGTACCTGCGTCGCGTGGACTACGGCAATGCAGCGGTCAGCGGTGCGCAGCCCTTTTGGGTGGAGGGCGACTTGGCGATTTCGGCCGTCGAACAAATCGCTTTCTTGAAGCGGCTGTACCTGAACGAGCTGCCCTTCCAAGTGGCCCACCAGCGCCTGGTCAAGGATGTGATGGTGGGCGCGGCCGGACCGGACTGGCTCTTGCGCGCCAAGACCGGCTGGACAGGACGGATCGGTTGGTGGGTGGGTTGGGTCGAATGGCCCGAAGGGCCGGTGTTCTTCGCGATGAACATGGACACGCCCAACCGTCTGCAAGATTTGCCACAGCGCCAGGCCCTGGTGCGCGCCACGCTGCTGACCTTGAAGGCCTGGCCGACCTCGCTGGCGTGAGGTCGGGCTTGGCGCCTGCGTTGAGCTTAGGGCGGGCTCAACGGCGCGGGGCCATGCGCGCTTCCAGCGGCGCGGGCTGGTAGTCCGCGCGGATCTTGCAGCCCGCGCCGAACGTGGCCTCGGCGCGTTTGCACCCCTCGGCCACGCTGGCTGGTGTGGGCTTCACGCCGCGCTCCACCCACAGATTCAGGGCGTCGAACAGCGCCACATAGGTCGGGTCGCTCAGGTAGCTGTGGGTGTTGTGGTCGCTGAACACCTGCACCAGGCGCGCGCCGTTGCCCGCGCGTTCCATGGTCTGGCGGAAAGCGCTCTCCAACTCCACGAAGGCCGTCGGGTCGTCGATGCCGTGCACCGTCAGCACGGGAATGGCGATGCGGCCCGTCAGGTCCACGTCCTCGCCGAAGCGGGCCACGGCCGCCGGGTCCGCCGAGTAGCGCAGCACGGCGGCGTTGAGCGCTGCGTCATCGGGCGAGCCGCTGTAACGCACCTGGTCGTTGCTGAAGGGGTTACGGCCCTGGGTGCGCTTCTGCACGATGTCCTGGAAATGCCAGGTGGCCCAGGCCAGGTGAGACGCGACGGACGATTCGGGAATCTTGATGACGTCCACGAGGGTCTTGAGCTTGCGCGCTTGCTCGGGCGTGCGCTGCGCGGCGGGCTTGCGCGTGGCCAGGCAGTCTTCCACGCGTGCGTTCAGCTCGGCGGGCGTGAGCTTGCTGTCCACCGGCAGGCCCATCCACAGCGGGTACTGCGGCTCGTCACTGCGCGGATGGTTGTTGCAGAGGAATTGGTAGACCACGCGCAAGTCGAGCCGGAAGTCATAGGAACGCGTGCCGCCCGCCAGCACGCCGCTGCTCAGCAGCACCGCGTCATAAGACGAGCGCATGCCGGGCCCGGCGTACAGCTCGGCCGTCTTGGCCGCCACGCTGGCGCCCCAAGACTGGCCGTGCAGCAGCGTGCGCGTGGGCTGGCCCACGTGCTGCACGAAGATGCGGCGCACGCGCTCCGTGTCCTCGGCCGCGCTGCGCACGGCCACGCCGCCTTGGCGGAACACCGAGCCCGCCCAGGCATAACCCGCGCGCACGGTGATGGCCCAGCGCTCGATGTCTTCGTCCGCGCGGCTGGCCTTGGGCTCGCCCAGACTCGGGCCGCCGTGGGCGTGCACCACCAGCATCTGGTTCCATTGCGCGGGCACCACGATCAGATAAAACGCCCCGGCCGAGTCTTGCCCACGCAGACAACGCGCGCTGTCGGGCGTGCCTTTGGGGCAGGGGCTGGTTTGGGGTGCGGCTTCGGTCGCGGCTGCGCCGCTGATGGTGCTGGGGTTCTGTGCGCAGCCGGTCAGTAGGGTGGCCAGCAGCAGAGGCAGTGCGAAGCGCTGCCAGGTGGGGAAGGGCATGTCTTGTCTCCGTTGTTGTTATTGGGTGGAGCCATGCTAGAGGAGCCGACCATCACTGGCAAATAGACCGGGTTCTGCTTGGAGCACTAGGTCAGATATCAACTCACGTATTGGGCGGTGCCTAATCATTTCTGAGCATAGTCGCCGAGTTCCAAACCGGCTAAAGTCGGGCAGATCTCATCATTCACCAAGTACCCCGAACAGGCGTGGCGACTGTGCGTCTAGACTTCGCTGATGAATTGGAACTCTTCCGAACGGAAGCGGAGAGCGCAATTCAATACTTCTACGCCTGGCACGCTATTCACACCGTGGCTGCGGGCGATCCGAAGATTCACCGCTTGCTCAATGAAGCGCCACTTTTCTGGAACACGTCTCTGGGAGCCCTTCAAGCATCTACATTGGTTGTGCTTGGCCGAGTGTTTGATCCAGATTCAAGTAGCCATAGCGTCACTCGCCTATTGGCTTCAGCGCACGCGGATCTTCCAATCTTCTCGAAAGAGGCCCTGGCAGAGCGAAAGCGTGCCCAAAGTGCAAATGCTGATGAATGGTTGCCTGAATACTTGAAGACGGTCTACGAGCCTACGGGGAATGACTTCAGAAGGCTAAAAAAACATCTATCCATTCGCCGAAAAATCTACGAAGAGAAGTACCGTCCGCTTAGGCACAAGGTCTTTGCGCACCGGCTCGTCGCAACCCAAGATGAGATCGCGAATCTCTTCGCCCAAACAAGCATTAGTGAACTACAACAGCTCCTCGTTTTCCTTAGGCGCCTGCATCAGACACTTTGGGAGCTTTATTTCAACGGCAGAAAGCCTGTTCTCCGTCCTAGTCGCTATTCTGTACAGCGTATGCTCGACGTACCCTTTCCTAGCCATCGAGCCACCCTCCAAGAGCGCCTTGTTCATGAGATACGTGCGTTTCTTTACACCCATGCCAAAGAAGCCTAACTCATCGGTTATTCCTGGCTAGCTGACTAGCATCGCGTTGAACGTCCGCCCTATTGACTTCCAACCGTCCGCATGGGTCGATCGCAGAAATTGGACACCTAACAAAAAACCGCCCGAAGGCGGTTTTTTCATGGGCACGTGAAGCAACTCAAACCAACAACGCATTCACCCGCTTCACATACGCCGCCGGATCTTCCGGCAGTCCGCCTTCGGCCAGCAGGGCCTGGTCGTAGAGGATGTGAGCGAGGTCGTGAAAGTGCACGCTGCCGTCGAGCTTTTTCACCAGCGCGTGTTCGGGGTTCACTTCGAGGATGGGTTTGCTGTCGGGGGTCTTCTGGCCGGCCTGCTTGAGCAGGCGGGCAAGCTGGTTGCTCACTTCGCCGTCCTTCACGACCAGGCAAGCCGGTGAATCGACCAGGCGGGTGGTGACGCGCACGTCCTCGGCCTTGTCCTTGAGCGCTTCCTTGAGTTTGGCGAGCACGTGCTTGAAAGCCTCGGCGGCTTCCTCGGCGGCCTTCTTCTCGGCTTCGTCTTGCAGCTTGCCCAGGTCCACGGCGCCTTTGGCCACGCTTTGCAGCGGGGTGCCGTCGAATTCGGTCAGGTAGCTCAGCGCCCACTCGTCCACGCGCTCGGTCATCAGCAGCACTTCGATGCCCTTCTTCTTGAACACTTCAAGTTGGGGGCTGTTCTTGGCGGCGGCCAAGGTGTCGGCGGTGATGTAGTAAATCGCCTCCTGGCCTTCCTTCATGCGGGCCTTGTAGTCGGCCAGGCTCACGGTGGCGGTGTCACTCGTGGTGCTGGCGTAGCGCAGCAGCTTGGCCAGGCGCTCGCGGTTCGCGAAGTCCTCGCCCAGGCCTTCCTTGAGCACGGTGCCGAATTCCGCGTAGAACTTGCTGTACTTGCCGGCGTCGGCCTTGTCTTCCTCGCTGGCGTCTGCAGCGGGAACGTCGTGCTTGGCTAGGTTTTCCAGCAGGGTCAGCACGCGCTTGGTGTTGCCGTCACGGATGGCGCGCACGTCGCGGCTTTCCTGCAGCAGTTCACGGCTGACGTTCAGGGGCAGGTCGGCGCTGTCCACCACGCCCTTGACGAAGCGCAGGTAGCTGGGCAACAGGGCCTCGGCCTCGTCCATGATGAAGACGCGCTTCACGTAGAGCTTGAGGCCGCCCTTCTTGTCGCGGTTCCACAGGTCGTAGGGCGCCTTGGCTGGCACGTAGAGCAGTTGCGTGTACTCGGTGCTGCCTTCCACGCGGTTGTGGCTCCAGGCCAGCGGGGCTTCGTAGTCGTGGCTGATGCCTTGGTAGAAGCTTTCGTACTCTTCCTTGCTGATGTCCTTCTTGGCGCGGGTCCAGAGGGCGCTGGCCTTGTTGACGGTTTCCCACTCGTCGGTGGTCACCATTTCGCCGGGCTTGCCTTCTTCCTCGCTCTCCTTCCATTCTTCCTTGCGCATCTGGATGGGCAGGGCGATGTGGTCGGAGTACTTGCCGATGATCTGCTTGATCTTCCAGGCGCTCAGGTATTCGTCGGCGCTGTTGGCCTCGTCCTCGCGCAGGTGCAGGATGACGCTGGTGCCGCGTTCGGCGCGGGTGATGGCTTCCACCTCGAAGTCACCCGTGCCGCCGCTGGTCCAGCGCACGCCTTCTTCAGGCTTGAGCCCGGCGCGGCGCGATTCCACGGTGATCTTGTCGGCGACGATGAAGCCCGAGTAGAAGCCCACGCCGAACTGACCGATCAGCTGGCCTTGCTCCTTGGCGTCGGCCTGCTTGTCGGCGCCCAGCTTGCTCATGAAGTCCTTGGTGCCGCTCTTGGCGATGGTGCCCAGGTGGTCAATCGCTTCCTGCGCGCTCATGCCAATGCCGTTGTCGGTGATGGTCAGCGTGCGGGCCTTCTTGTCCAGCGCGATGCGCACGCGCAGCTCGGGCGCGTCTTCGTAAAGCGCGCTGTTGTTCAGGGCCTCATAGCGCAACTTGTCGCAGGCGTCGGACGCGTTGGAGACCAGCTCGCGGACGAAGATTTCCTTGTTGGAGTACAGCGAGTGGGTGACGAGGTGCAGCAACTGGGCCACTTCGGCCTGGAAGGAATGTTTCTGGCTCATGATGGTCGTGATGGCTCGTGGAACACGGAGTAATGCCTGGCGGGGGCGGCAGCATGCGAAGCGCGGCGCACCTCGCACGCATGTCGCCATGCCCCCGGCCGTGGCGGGCAAAGCCTTGAATTATGGGCGGTGCCGCAGGCTTTCAAGCCACGGCAGGTTGAACGGGCTGACTCTGGGCTGGAGGCTGGAGCGTGGCGCGCGTCATGCAGGTGGTCACCCATTCGCGCACCAGGCCCGGCGTGGCTGGCGCGGGCCCGAACAGCAGGCGGTAGACGATGGGCGCGACCACGCCATCCATCACCGCCTCGACCGAGGGCACGGATTGGCCCCGTGCGATGCCGCGCTCGACGATGGCGGCGATTTGCCCAGCGGTGATGCCCGCGCAGGCGCAGCCTGGGGCGTCCTCGCTGCCCATGCGGGCGGAGAGCACGTCTTGCACCATGGCCATGCCCACCGAGGACATTTCCTCGAAATATTGCTCGGCCCAGGCTTGCAGATCGCCCTCGACGCTGCCGGTGTCGGCGGGCGGGCTGTCGGGTCGCAGCTGCTCCAGGGCGACGTCGGCCAGCAGCTCGTTGAGGTCGCCCCAACGGCGGTAGATGGTTGAAGGTGTGACACCCGCCCGCGCGGCGATCAACGGAACCGTGAGCGCGGCGCGGCCGCGCTGGTCCAGCAGCTCGCGGGTGGCCTGGTGCACGGCGGCCTGCACGCGCGCGCTGCGGCCTCCGGGACGGGGCAGGGGTCGGACATTCATTTGGCCATGCTAACGCAAAGAACTTGCGTTAGCGTCGAAACAGGATCACAATTCCGCAAACGCAAAGAATTTGCTTTAACAGCGTACTAGGGATTTCCATGCCGTCCGCACCACCCCCACCCGCCATCACGCCTACCGCACCCGTGGCCGAAGTTGAGTTCACCCAGCATCCCACTCGGGCGCGCCTCGGCCCTAGGCAATCACTCTGGCTGGTGGCGTCGATGGCGATCACTTTTCTGGCGGCGTCCAGCGCGCCCTCACCCCTGTACGCGCTGTACCGCGAGGCCTGGGGCTTTTCGGCGCTGATGCTCACCGTGGCCTTTGCCAGTTATGCATTCGCGCAGCTGTTTTCTCTGTTGATGTTTGGCGCCCTGTCCGATTACCGGGGGCGGCGCGAGGTGATCCTGTTGGCGCTGGGCATCGAGTTTGTTTCCACCCTGATGTTTTGGCACGCGGATTCCCTGGCCTGGCTCATCGGTGCGCGGGTCATGCAAGGTCTGGCCACGGGCATCGCGACCAGCGTGCTGAGTGCCAGCTTGTTGGACCTGGACCGTGCGCGCGGTCCGCTGATCAACAGCGTGGTCCCCATGTTGGGCATGGCGCTCGGAGCGCTGGGCGCCAGCGCGCTGGTGCAGTTCGCGCCCGCGCCGACGCGCTTGGTGTTCGACGTGTTGCTGGTGCTGTTCGCCGTGCAGGGGGGGCTGGCCTACTTCCTTCCCGAGACCGTGGAGCGCAGGCCGGGTGCCTGGGCGTCGATGCGCCCGAAGGTTGCCGTACCCGCCGCGGCCCGGGCGACCCTGGGCAAGGTGCTGCCGGTGAATACCGCGCAATGGGCGCTGGGCGGTTTTTACCTCTCGCTGGGGCCCACGCTGGCGCGCTACGTCACCGGCATCGACGCGCCCATGATCGGCGGAGGTTTGATCGCGACCCTGGTGCTCAGCGGCGCGGTGGCCATCCTGCTGGTGCGGAATCACCCGCCCATGGCGGTGCTGGCCGGGGGCGCGATCGTGTTGGCCGCCGGTCTGGTGCTGACGCTGGTGGGCATGCACCTGCACTCGACCGCGCTGTTCTTTCTGGGCACCTTGATCGCGGGCCTGGGTTTTGGCGCGGGCTTCAATGGTTCGGTGCGCAGCCTGGTGCCTTTGGTATCGCCGCAGGAGCGCGCCGCCTTGATGTCGGGTTTCTTTGTGCTGAGCTACTTGGCTTTCAGCGTGCCAGCCATCGCCGCGGGCTTGTCGGTGGGCCTGTTCGGCTTGGAGTCCACCAGCATCGGCTACGGCATTGTCCTCGTCGCCACGGTGCTGCTGGCCTTGGTGCTGATGGCGTTGGCACGCCGCCAGGCCTTGGCTGCCTGAGGCCGGACCTGCGTTGGGGCCCGTTCGGGCGGTGCGTTCAGGCCTCCAGGCGCGCTCGGGTTTGAGCCGCCTGGGCGAGTAGCCAGTCCATGAGGGCTTGCACCTCGGGCCGTGCTGCCCCGGCTTGTCCCGCAGTGCGCACCAGCCAGTAGGCCTGGGGCGCTGCCAGGCGCTTGGCAGGGCCGAAGGGCTCCACCAGTTCGCCTCGCGTCAGCGCCTCGGTGACCAGGGGCATCCGCGCCAGGGCAATGCCTTCGCCTGCCGTGGCCGCCTCGATCTGTGACTTGACGTGGTTCAGGCGGGCCCAGTGGCGCGGCTGCGTCGCAGGCGCGTGCTCTCCCAGCCAGCGTCGCCAGCTCAACATCGCGGCCCCGGGCTGAGTCGGGTCCTCTTCGAGTTCGATCAAGGTGTGTCGCGCCAGGTCCTTGGTCTGCCGCGCGGGCAGCGCGGGACTGGCAACCGGGGTCAGCGTCTCGGTGAAGAGCAGCGTGGCATGGGCCGGGGCGTCATCCGGCACGTCGTAGCGCAAGTCCAGGTCGGGCTCCAGCGGGTGTTGCTCGCCCGGGGCATCGCTGGCCAGGACGCGGACGTCAATGTCGGGGTGCTGGCTCTGAAAATCAGCCAGGCGCGGCAGCAGCCAGAAGGACGCCACGTCGGCGGATGTCCGCAGGTTCACGTGCCGCCGCCCCAGACAGGCGCGGGTCTCGGCCGCTTGGGCCAGCAGCCAGTCGGCGAAGGCCGTGACTTCGGGGCGGTGCTCCTTGCCATGGCTGGGCCAGCGCACCAGCCAGTAGGCGTAGGGCGAGGTGAGTCGCTTGGTCGGGCCAAAGGGCTCGACGAGTTCACCGCGCGCCAGCGCCTCGGTGATCATGGCCATGCGCGCCAGCGTCACGCCCTGGCCCGCCATGGCCGCCTGGATCTGCTGGCTGGTGTAGTTGAGGTAGATCCAGCCGCGCGGCTCGGTGCCTGGCGGTGCGTACTCGCGCAGCCAGCGCCGCCAGCTCAGGTATTCGGCGCTCGGTTGGTGGTCGTCTTGCTCAATCAGGGTGTGGCGCGCCAAATCCTTGACCTGCCGCAGGGGGGTGGAGCGGTGGTCGTCCTGCTCGATCAAGGTGTGACTCGCCAGGTCTTGCGCTTGCCGCAAGGGCAACGAGGGGTTGACCACGGGCGACAGCACTTCGCCGAACAAGAGGGTCGAATTGGCGGGCGCGTCGTTGGGGTGGCAGTAGCGCAGGCCCAGGTCCAACTCCGGGTCGTCCTGGCCGACCAGGGTGTCGTTGGCGGAGATGCGGATGTCGATGTCGGGGTGCTGGCGCTGGAAGTCGGCCAGGCGCGGCAGCAGCCAGAGCGAGGCGAAGGAGGCGAACGTGGTCACGCTCACGTGCCGCCGCCCCTGGGAGGTGCGGATGTGCCGCACGCTGGCGTCCAGGCGGTCCAGCATCGGGGCGATGGCGCGCAGCAGCGTGGCGCCCGCGCCAGTCAGCTCCACGTGGCGCGTGCCACGCAGGAACAGCGGCGCGCCGAGTTCCTCCTCGAGGCTGCGAATCTGGCGGCTGATGGCCGGCTGTGTGAGGTGCAGTTCCTCGGCCGCCGCGCGGAAGCTGGCGCGCCGCGCCACCGCTTCAAAAGCACGCAAAGGGCCGACTGAAAGCGGGCGCTGGCGGATGGGATTCATGCAGGAATGTTATCAGTGGTCGACGCATTCCTCATTGGACGCCAAGGCGTGCTCTGCGGAGAATTTCCCTCAAGACGACGCTTTCTGACGGTCTAAGAGGAGTTTCCATGAACATCGTTTCCATGACGAATATGCATCAAACCGCACAACCGTGGCAGTGGGCCCTGCCGCCCCGCACCGCCACCCGCATCGCGGCCGGTTCCCAGCCCCGCTGGCTGCGGGTGGTGGAAGGCCGGGTCTGGTTGACCCAGAGCGGTGCGGGTGAACACAGCGCCCAGGACCGCGGCGGCGACCTCTGGCTGGCTGCGGGCCAGCGCCATTGCCTGCCCCCGGGCGCCGAATGGGTGGCCGAGGGTTGGCCGCAGGCGCGCATCGAAGTGTTGGAAGCGCCGCTGATCACGGCCTGACCCCGTGCGTCAAGCCTTGGGGAAGCGCGGGGGGCGCTCCTCAACGCGAGTGCGAGATTGAACGAGGGCGATGGCGCAGGCGCTCCTGCCCAAGCGGTGAAGGTTCCTGTTGGGGAATGGGAGGCGAGGTACCGGCGTCGGTTCGCACAGAGCCGACGCCGGGGGCCGCGCCGAAATCAGAACCGTTCGTGCGGCGCCAGGTAGCGCCATTGCCCCTGGGGCAGTTGGCCCAGCATCACACGGCCGATGCGCACTCGCTTCAGGCCCACGACTTTCAGGCCGACCAGCTCACACATGCGGCGGATTTGGCGCTTCTTGCCCTCTTTGAGCACAAAGCGCAATTGCTCGGGGTTTTCCCAGTCCACCTTGGCAGGCTTGAGGGCTTGGCCGTCCAGGCTCAGGCCGTGGCGCAGTTTGGCCAGCATGGCCGACGGAAAGACCGCCTGCACATTCGTGGAGACCGGGTCGCTCGCGTGGATGGGCTGCAATTCGGTCGGTGCGTTCGCGGCCGCGGGCGTGCCGAGGTAGACCACCCGCACCAGGTACTCCTTCTCGATCTCTGAATCCTCGCCGATGAGCTGACGCGCCACCCGGCCGTCTTGTGTCAGCACCAGCAGACCGGTGGAGTCGATGTCCAGCCGACCCGCCGGGGCCAAGCCCCGAAGCTGGCTGCCATTGAAGCGGTGGGGAGCATGGTCCTCGCGCCAGCGGTTCTGCGCTTGCACCAGCACCACGGCGGGCTCGTGGCCGTCTTCGGCTTGGCCGCTCACGTAGCCGATGGGCTTGTGCAGCAGGATGGTCACCTGCGTGGCCTGCTGGTTCTGGGCCTGCTTGTCGACCTCGATGCGGTCCGTGGGGCTGACCTGCTGCCCCATCTCGGCCACGCGCCCGTTGACCTTGACCCAGCCGTTTTCGACCCAGGCATCGGCTTCGCGGCGGGAGCACAAGCCCAATTCGGCCATGCGTTTGTTCAATCGGGTGGTGGCGAGTGCACCGGAACCGGGCGTGGAGCCGCTGGAAGAACGTTGTGGCTGCGAGCCCTCGGGACGGGGCGCGCGGCGCATGGCGGGCTTTTCAGGAGAAGACATGGGGGAATTGTCGCCCTAAGTGATTTCCGCAGTAACTTCCGCCAATCCGCAAGCCTTAGACTTCGGGACTTTTTTCCGTTCCCCTTCCCCCCTTTTCCCTTGAGGAGAATTCACATGAAACGCTTGTTTGCGCACGTTCTGGGCGCGGCTTCCGCGGTGGCCCTGCTCGCCCCTCTGGCCGTCTCGGCCCAGTCTTTCCCTGGCGACAAGCCCATCACCATCGTGGTGCCGTTCACGGCGGGCGGTCCGACCGACCGCGTGGCACGTGACCTGGCCGAGGCCCTGCGCAAGCCGTTGGGCGGCGCGACCATCGTGATCGACAACGCCGCTGGCGCGGGCAGCTCGATTGGCACGGCCAAAGTCGCCAACGCCAAACCCGATGGCTACACCCTGCTGTTGAACCACATCGGCATGTCCACTATGCCCGCGCTGTACCGCAAGCTGACGTTCAACGTCGAGAACGACTTCACTTACCTGGGCATGGTCAATGACGTGCCCATGACGCTGATCGCTCGTCCGACCATGGAGGCGAAGAACTTCAAGGAGCTGCAAACCTGGATCAAAGCCAATTCCGGCAAGATCAACCTGGGCAATGCGGGCCTGGGCGCCGCCTCGCACCTGTGCGGCCTGATGCTGCAGGATGCGTTCAAGGTTCAGATGACGACGGTGCCCTACAAGGGCACGGCCCCCGCCATCACCGACCTGATCGGCGGCCAAATCGACCTGCTGTGCGACCAGACCACCAACACCACGCCGCAGATCGAGGGCGGCAAGGTCAAGGCGTATGCCGTGACCACGGCCAAGCGCCTGACCACCCCCGCGCTCAAGGACCTGCCCACGCTGCAGGAATCTGGCTTCAAGGGCTTTGAAGTCACCATTTGGCACGGCCTGTACGCGCCCAAGGGCACGCCAGACGCCGTGGTTCAGCGCATCAACACCGCGCTGAAGGCGGCCCTGAAGGACCCCGAGTTCATCAGCAAGCAAGCGGGCCTGGGCGCTGTGGTGGTGACCGACAAGCGCATGGAACCGGCTGAGCACAAGAAGTTCGTCTCGGCCGAGATCGCCAAGTGGGGCGCCATCATCAAGGCGGCTGGCGAATACGCTGACTGATCTGCTGATCAACACCCAAGCTCCCGGTTGTTGCCGGGTGCGAGCAGCCGCTGGACGAGAGTCTGGCGGCTTTTTTCATGGGCCTTTGCGCGGGGGCTGATGGGGCACTTGGGCGCGCGCCGATAATGCCGCCTGTTCTCACGTGGGGTTAGCAGGGTTTCGATATGGCAAGCGCAAGCGCAAGTTCTAGTGCAAGTTCAACTGCAAGTTCAATCGCAGTGGACGTGGTCGTGATGGCCGCGGGCAAGGGCACCCGCATGAAGAGCCGCCTGCCCAAGGTCCTGCACCGCCTGGGCGGGAGAGCGCTGCTCCAACATGTGCTGGACACAGCCGCGGCGCTGCAGGCGCGGCGCGTTGTGGTGGTGACGGGCCACGGCGCCGAACAGGTGGAAGCGGGCGTCACCGCGCGCGATTCGGCGGCGGCGCTCCAATTCGTGCGTCAGGAGCCGCAGCTCGGCACGGGGCACGCCGTGCAGCAGGCTGCGCCGCGGCTGCCCGACGATGGCGTGGTGGTGGTGCTTTCGGGCGACGTGCCCTTGACCCAGGCCGACACCTTGCGCGCCCTGATTGCGGCAAGTGGTGGCGACAAGTTGGCGCTGTTGACCATCGCTTTCGACGACCCGACGGGGTACGGACGCATCGTGCGCGACGCGGGCGGCTCGGTTCAGGCCATCGTGGAGCAGAAGGACGCGAGCGAGGCGCAACGCGAGATCAAGGAAATTTACAGCGGCATCATGGCCGCGCCCGCCAAGCAATTGAAGGCTTGGCTGGCGAAGTTGGACAACCAGAACGCCCAGGGTGAGTACTACCTGACGGACGTGGTGAAGTTCGCCGTGGCGCAGGGCGTGGCGGTCATCGCCCACCGCATCAACGACGCCGCGCAGGTCGCGGGCGTCAACAGCCCTCTGCAACTGGCCGAGCTGGAGCGTGCCTACCAATGGCGCATCGCGCGCGGCCTGCTGGAGCAGGGCGTGCGCCTGGCCGATCCAGCAAGGCTGGACGTGCGAGGCGAGTTGCGGTGCGCGCAAGACGTGGAAATCGATGTGGGCTGCGTTTTCACGGGCAAGGTGGAGCTGGGCGAGGGCGTGCGCATCGGGCCGCACTGCGTGATCGGTAACGCGCGCATCGCGGCCGGCGCGGTCATTCACCCTTACACGCACATCGAGGGCGGCGCGTCCGAAGGGGAGCGGGTGGAGGTCGGCGCGGGCGCGTTGATCGGCCCTTACGCACGCCTGCGGCCCGGCGCCAAGCTGGGTGAAGAGGTGCACATCGGCAACTTCGTCGAGGTCAAGAACAGCACACTGGCGGCTGGCGCCAAGGCCAACCACCTGGCCTACCTCGGTGATTCGCAGGTGGGTGCGCGAGTCAACTACGGCGCGGGCAGCATCACGGCCAATTACGACGGTGCCAACAAGCACCGCACGGTGATCGAGGACGACGTGCACATCGGCAGCAACTGCGTGCTGATCGCGCCTGTCACGATTGGCGCGGGCGGCACCGTGGGTGGGGGCTCCACCATCACCAAGAACACGGCGCCCGGTGCCTTGACGGTCGCGCGGGCTCGCCAGGCCTCGGTGCCAGGTTGGACGCGGCCGAGCAAAAACTCCCAGAAGAAAACTTGATCGGCAGGTGGCGAGCGTGAAAGCGGACCGGGAAATCGAGCGTCTGCGCGCCGAGCTGGCGGCGGTGCGGGCGTCCCTGGGCGACTTCACCTATGTGGTGACGCACGATTTGCGCGCGCCTTTGCGGCACATCATTTCTTACGCTGGTCTGCTGCGCGAGGAGGCCAGCGGGGAACTGAACGGCGAGGCGACGCGCTTTCTGGACACCATCACCGAGGCGGCGCAGCAAATGGGCCGGCAGCTCGATGGCCTGCGCGAATGGGCGATGCTGGACCGGGCCGACTTGCATCCCGTGGCCGTGGACGCCAATGTGTTGCTCGCGGAACTGCAGGCCGCTGCCATGGCGCAGGAGCAGCGGGCTTGGGACGTCGCGGCCGCCGCGCAACCCTCCGGTGCCGCGTTGTCGCCGCTGCGCGCCGTGCAGTGGCGGGTGGACCCGGCCTTGCCGCCCTTGCGTGGCGACGCCGCCTTGCTGCGCCTTCTGTTCTCGCACCTGCTGGGCAACGCGCTCAAGTTCACTCGTCAGCGCAAGACCGCCCTCATCGTGATCGAGGGCGAAACCGGCGGCCCAGGGACTCCCGGCGAGGAATGGGCCACCCTCCATGTGCGCGACAACGGCGCGGGCTTTGACCCGGCGCAGGGCGGCAAACTGTTCAACGTCTTCCAGCGCTTGCACAGCACCCAGCAGTTCGAGGGCCTGGGCCTGGGGCTGGCGCTGGCGCGCAAGATTGCGCAGCGCCATGGCGGTTCGATCCGCATTGACGCCATGCCGGACGCGGGCTGCCATGTCAGCGTCACCTTGCCCATGCCGCCGCGGCAGGCGGAGTTGCTTTAGCGGCTTCTGTGGTCGCGGGGTGGCTCTGTCTGTTTGTCTGTGGGCGCTCCCGGACGCGCTGGGCCGGGGGAC
Source organism: Hylemonella sp. W303a (assembly GCF_046452315.1). Lineage (NCBI taxonomy): Bacteria > Pseudomonadati > Pseudomonadota > Betaproteobacteria > Burkholderiales > Comamonadaceae > Hylemonella > Hylemonella sp. W303a. The sequence goes on from NZ_JBKFDG010000005.1 coordinate 124,034, forward strand.
CACTCCTCATATGATTTGCTGCGCAAATCGAAATCGTCGGGTTCCCCCGGCCCAGCGCATCCTTGAGGTGGCAGGCAATCCAGGGAGCGGGGCGGTTCAGCGTCCGATGCAACTGCTCAGGGTCTGTTGGGTAAGGGAATTTGCGCACCGAATTTGCCGCGTTTGGTGCTGAAGTAGGTCTTCACGTTGCGCACATTGGCGTCGCTGGTGAAGAGGCGTTGGGTCAGTGCCAGGTAGTCTGGCATGTCGCGCGTCTGGACGACGAGCACGAAGTCCGGCCCTGGCGAGACGCGGTAGCACTGTTGCACGGCGTGGTCGTGCACCACGCGCTGCTCAAAAGCCGTCTGGGCTTCCTCGCCCTGGCGCTCCAGCGTGATTTCCACGATGGCTTGAAGGCCGTGGCCCACCAAGGGCGCGAGCCGGTCGGCGCTCAAGACGGCGATTTGCCGTTCGATCAGGCCCTCTTCCACCAGGCGCTTGACGCGGCGCAGGCAGGTGGGCGGCGAGATGTGGGCTCGCTCGGCCAGGGCTTGGTTGCTCAGGCTGCTGTCTTGTTGCAGGGCATCCAGCAGGAGCAGGTCGATGGCGTCCAGCTTGATCGAGTCCATAAATTCCATTTTTATTAACTGAATGAAATTATTTTAGTTATATTGGTTTTTATGGAATTTTCGGTCATATATCTGTGAATATCAACGAGATATTTCTTTCTGGCTTATCTACCATCGCGCCATTCCAACTCATCAGCGAGCAGATTCATGTGTGGCATCGTCGGCGCCGTTTCCCAACGCAACATCGTTCCCGTTCTGGTGCAGGGCTTGCAGCGCCTCGAGTACCGGGGGTATGACTCCTGCGGCGTGGCCGTGCACACGTCCGGCGGACCGCAGCGCGCGCGCAGCACGGCGCGGGTGGCGGAGTTGATGGAGCAGGTGCAGCGCGACGCTGTGCAGGGCTACACCGGCATCGCCCACACGCGCTGGGCCACGCATGGCGCGCCCGCCGTGCACAACGCGCACCCGCATTTCAGTCATGGGGCAGGGGCTGACGCCACCGCTCGGCCGGCGCGCGTGGCCCTGGTGCACAACGGCATCATCGAGAACTACGAGGAACTGCGCGCCGCGCTGCAAAAGCGCGGCTATGTGTTCGTGAGCCAGACCGACACCGAAGTCATCACGCACCTGATCGACTCTTTGTACGAAGGCGATCTGTTCGAGGCCGTGAAGGCCGCAACGAAACAGATGCACGGCGCCTACGCGATCGCGGTCTTTCACAAGGACGAGCCGCACCGAGTTGTGGGTGCGCGTGCCGGGTCGCCGCTCATCCTGGGCGTGGGCAAGAAGGAAAACGGAGATGGCGACGCCAATTACCTGGCCAGCGACGCCATGGCCCTGGCCGGTGTGACCGACCAGATCGTCTATCTGGAGGAAGGCGACGTCGTGGACATCCAGTTGGGCAAGCACTGGATCGTCGGCAAGGACCACAAACCGGCGCAACGCCCTGTGCGCACCGTGCAGGCCCACAGCGGCGCGGCCGAGCTGGGCCCCTACCGCCACTACATGCAGAAGGAAATCTTCGAGCAGCCGCGCGCCATCGCCGACACTTTGGAGGGTGTTGAAGGTGTCGTACCCGAGCTTTTCGGCGACGGCGCCTACAAAGTCTTCAAGGAAATCGACAAGGTGCTCATCCTCGCCTGCGGCACCAGTTATTACAGCGGTTGCGCGGCCAAGTACTGGCTGGAAAGCATCGCGAAGATCCCGACCCAGGTCGAGGTGGCCAGCGAATACCGCTACCGCGACTCCGTGCCCGACCCGCGCACCTTGGTGGTGACCATCAGCCAGAGCGGCGAGACCGCCGATACCTTGGCGGCGCTGCGCCACGCGCAAGGCCTGGGCATGACGCAGACCTTGACCATCTGCAACGTCGCCACCAGCGCCATGGTGCGTGAATGCAAGCTGTCGTACGTGACCCGAGCGGGCGTGGAGATCGGCGTGGCCAGCACCAAGGCTTTCACGACCCAATTGGCCGCCCTCTTCCTGCTGACTCTGGTGCTGGCCCAGATGCGCGGGCACCTCAGCGAGGTGGAGGAGGCGCAGCACCTCAAGGCCATGCGCCACCTGCCCGTGGCTCTGCAGGCCGTGCTGGCGCTGGAGCCCCAGGTGATGAGCTGGGCGGAAGACTTCGCGCGCATGCAGAACGCCCTCTTTCTGGGCCGCGGCCTCCACTACCCCATCGCGCTGGAAGGCGCGCTCAAGCTTAAGGAAATCAGTTACATCCACGCCGAGGCCTACCCAGCCGGTGAACTCAAGCACGGCCCGCTGGCTCTGGTGACTTCCGACATGCCGGTGGTCACCGTCGCGCCCCACGACGCCTTGCTGGAAAAACTCAAGAGCAATATGCAGGAAGTGCGTGCCCGCGGGGGGGTGCTCTACGTGCTCGCCGATGCCGACACCCGGATTGAGAGAGGGGAGGGCCTGCACGTCATCCGCATGCCCGAGCACTACGGCGCGCTCTCGCCGCTGCTGCATGTGGTGCCGCTGCAGCTTTTGGCCTATCACACCGCCTTGGCGCGTGGGACCGATGTCGACAAACCTCGAAATCTGGCCAAAAGTGTCACGGTCGAATGAATGATGGTGTTGGTGTTAGTGGGTGCTTGCGCTCAATTGCGCGTGGATCGATCGGCTGGAGTGATTCGGCAGCCTGGGGTTGAGATCGCCTGCTGAACATCGGGTCAGGGTAAACCCGCGACCAAACGCGGATTACGGCTGCTGATCTTGGTTGATTGCATTGAAAGGTCTGTTTTTTGCTTCCTTTTTGAGTCGTATAGGTTCATGCTTGCCAAAGAGCTTCCAAAAAACGAGAAAAGTTACAAATTCAGGGCTCAAGCTTTTGTGTTTGCTGCCGTAAACCGAAATACGCCAAAGGAAAATCTATTACTCTCGGGTGGCGGGTCGGGGGTGGGGGAATGAGTCATGGAACTGCCTAATATTGATCGAACGGTACTGGATCGACCGCCCCTGTGGCCTGCAGGTGTCGAGGTCATGGTCGCACCGCAAGCCAAGGTTGCACCGGTCGCACCCGTTAATCCGCCCGCGCCTGAAGCGTCGGTGTCGAGCCCAGGAGTGATCAACGCCATCAACCCGGCGTTGCAGGCCCAAGCCAGTGCGGGGGCCCAAACACAATCTGATCCGTCCCAAGGCAGTGGTTCGGACAACTCCGCGCGCGACTGGACCTTGCGCAAGGAAGAAGCCGCCAAGGTGCCGGAAAAAGAAGAACCGCCCAAGGAGCCGCTTTCGGAAATGCTGACGCGTCACATTGCCTCGGTTTGGAGTGCGAGTGCCCGCGTCGTGGAAATCTTCTTGCAGAACCAGCCGAACCAGAATCCGACAGTTCAGCAGCAGGCCCAGACCCCCGTGCAGGCAACCAACCGTCAGGTGGATCCATTGAATGCACCTGGCGATGTGGCCAAGGAAGTTCTGACGTACTCGCCCACCCAGATCAAGGAGCCTGGAAAAGTCGAGTGAGGCCGATGCGATCGCGTGCATGACCTAATATTCATGCATGCACACGTCAGCACTTGTTCTTTTTTCCGGTGGGCAGGATTCCACCACCTGCCTGGCCCATGCGCTCAGCCGCTACGAGCGCGTAGAAACCATCGCCTTTGACTATCGCCAGCGCCACGTGGTGGAGCTGGAAGCCCGCCTGCGCGTGCTGGAGGAGTTGCGCCGCGCCAACCCGCGTTGGGCGGACAAGCTGGGCCAAGACCATCTGTTGGACTTGGCCGTGCTTGGTGCGGTGAGTGAGACCTCGCTGACGCGTGAGACGGAATTCCAGATGCAGGCCAATGGCCTGCCCAACACCTTTGTTCCAGGGCGCAATCTGCTCTTTCTGACGCTGGCGGCAGCGGTGGCCTACCGGCGTGATTTGCAGATCCTGGTGACGGGCGTCTGTGAGACTGATTTTTCCGGCTATCCCGATTGCCGCGACGACACCATGAAAGCCATGCAACTGGCACTGTCTTTGGGCATGGACAAGCGTTTGTTGATCGAAACACCGCTGATGTGGATCGACAAGGCCGACACTTGGCGCTTGGCCGAATCACTGGGCGGCAAGCGCTTGGTGGAACTGATCGTGGAGCACACCCACACCTGCTACTTGGGCGAGCGCGGCCATCGCCACGCCTGGGGTTACGGTTGCGGCCGCTGCCCCGCCTGCGAACTGCGGGCGCGGGGCTGGGAACGGTACCAAGCGCCTGTGTCGGCCTCGGCTTAGGCGTTGGATATGCCGCTGTCCACGTGTCCCGCTGGCACATGTGCCGCTGCGGAATTCACGTGGCCGACCTGATCATCGAAGAAGAAATCAGGTTCGAACTCGCGCAGGAATTCCCCTTTCTCCAATCCACCCAGGAACATCGCTTCGTCCACCTCAATGTTCCAGTTCATCAGCGTGCGGATAGCCCGTTCGTGCGCGGGCGCGCTGCGCGCTGTGACCAGTGCGGTACGGATGCGCATGCTGGGCGTGCCTTCCTGCTGAAGCCGGTGCAGGGCAGCGAGCAGGGGTTTGAAGGGGCCAGCGGAGAGTGGCGTGAGCGCCTTGTCTTGTTCGTGTTGCTGGAAGGCCGTCAGCCCGGAGGACTGGTACACCCGCTCCGCTTCGTCGTCGAACAACACGGCGTCGCCGTCAAAGGCGATGCGCACTTCAGTCGGGTGTCTATCCGCCGCCCGTGCGGAATGGGTCGCGACGGTGGCCGCCGCGAAGCCCTCGTTCAAGGCGGCGCGTACATCTTGCGGATTGGCCGATAGAAAGAGATTTGCGCGCAGCGGTTTGAGGTAGCGCCAAGGCGATTGACCGCGCGTGAAGCTGCCCCGCACGATGGGCAGTCCGTAATGTTGCGCGGAACGAAAGACCCGCATGCCCGAAACCGGGTCATTGCGAGACAAGATGGCCACTTCCACACGTTGCGCTTGCGCATCGTTGAAGGCCAGCAGCTTGCGCACCATCGAGAACGCGACGCCGGGCTTGGCTGGGACATCGAGCTTCTCGAGCTGCAATTTCATGTAGGCCCGGTCGTCGCTCTGCTCGAAGAGGGTGTTCTCTTCCTCGAAGTCAAAGAGTGCGCGCGAGGAGATCGCGACGACGAGTTTGCCGCTCAGGGTGTTGGCCATTCGGTGATTCTATGCAGTCACGCTCGAATGACCGGAGGGCGATCTGCGCACTCCTTTGGGCAGAGTGCCTGAGCGACGACGGCAGTTTGAAGCAGACGAGCCGCCGATCAGCCAAATTTTTCAAGCAGCCGGGTGACCCGCTCGATCTCTTTCTTCACGCGCGTGTCGCTTTGCTTCGCACCCATGGCTTCTTGAACATGGCAGGCAATGAGGCGGTAGAAGGCCTTGTCCATCGCCTTGCGCACGGCGGACATCTGTAGCGCCAACTCATCGTTGCTGCGCTCGGTTTGGATCATCTCGATCACGCCACGAACCTGGCCTTCGATGCGGCGCAGCCGATTGATCACATCCTTCTGGTGCTCTGCATGCGTTTGCACTGCGCCGCCGCGGGCAGAGCTGGTTTTCTTGGCTGGATTGGCGGTTCTGGACATGGTGGCAAATGAAACCGGCTCAGTCGAATGACGCCGAGCCGCGCTGGTTCAAGGGGTCGCGCGCCATGAGGCCGAAACGCCAAACACTGGCGTGGCGCCGGGTGACAAGCGACAACCGCGGCAGTGTGCCGGATGCGGGTGCCTAGCACCACGGCTGGCATCGGGCGATTTGTATGGGTTTGTAGCTTTGTATCGGAGGGCCAGTCTGATCGCTCGCCTTCGTGTCGACAATGTGAGAGGTCGATACGGGTGGATACAAAAGCGATTCGTGCGCGAAATCACCCTGCCGCTGTTCAGCGTCGCTGGGGCGCCTGATTCAGCCCTTATGCCGTAAGGGGTACCGGCTTGAGCTTGAGTTTCTGAGCCTGTCGCGCCAGGTGCTCATTGAGCGTTGCAACACCTTGGGCACGGGCGCGTTCGGCGCATGCCAAGTGCAGGGCTTCCGAGGCACTCAGTTGGCTGGCGGGATCTTGAGCCAGCTGTGAGGCGCGGTGGTAGTCCAGTGCGTCCACGGGCAAGAGACGCAGGTCGTTGCCAATCAACCGTTGAAAACTCTCCCAGACGCCACGCGCCTTATCGGTATTCAACTGCTGGCCGCGCTGTTTCCAGCCCAGCACTTGGCTGAACTCGGTCATGGTCCAGACGCTGGAGACCAACTCGTCCTCGCTGGCGGTGTACCAACTGGCGGCGGCCGAGCTATTGGGCTCCTGCATCAGGAGGGCGGCAATCACGGTGGTGTCGACGTAGATCATCGGTCCGGGGAAACGACAGGAGTGAGGGCCCCGCGGCGGAGCTCAAAGGCCGCCGCGCAGGGACTCGAGAGCGGCCCGGCTGGCCGGCAAGGCCGCGCGCGAAGCATCGAGTTCCGCTGCGAAAGCGGCGCGATCCCAGCCAGCAGGCTTCAGCGTGAGTGAGCCGTCCTTGCCGATCTCGGCTTGGAGCTTGGCGCCGTCTTGCAAGCTATGGCGGCGCACAAATTCCTCGGGCAGGCGCAGGTTCAGGCCATGGTCCGATTTCGTGGCTTGAAGGTTCATGATCGGCGCGACGATGTTGGGCTGAGAGGATGGAGGCTGGCGCCCCCGACAGGAATCGAACCTGTATCTAGCGCTTAGGAGGCGCTCGTTCTATCCATTGAACTACGGCGGCGGGGAAGGGCATTCTAAATGCCCTTCCCCGCCGCCGAGTGGCCGCCTGTAGGCTCCCCCATCCCCGGCCCTTCCCCCTCCCGAGGGTGAAGGGAGCAACGGGCACGGTGCTCGTTATTTGGTCAGAAGCCGCATCGCCTCTTCCAGTCCACGCAGTGTCAGCGGGTACATGCGCTGGTTCATCAACTGCTGCACGATCGAGATGCTCTGTCGGTATTGCCAGGCGCCCTGCGGCTCCGGGTTGATCCAGGCGAACTTGGGAAACGCATGGGTCAGGCGTTGCAGCCACTCTGCTCCCGCTTCTTCGTTGTGGTACTCGACGCTGCCACCGGGCTGGATGATTTCATAGGGGCTCATGGTCGCGTCGCCGACGAAGATGAGTTTGTAGTCCTTGTTGTACTTGCGGATGATGTCCCAGGTCGCGAACTTCTCGCTGAAGCGGCGGCGGTTGTTCTTCCACATGAAGTCATAGACACAGTTGTGGAAGTAGTAGAACTCCAAGTGCTTGAACTCGGCCTTGGCTGCGCTGAAAAGTTCCTCCACGCGCTGGATGTGCTCGTCCATGGTGCCGCCGACGTCCATGAGCAGCAGCACCTTGACGTTGTTGTGGCGTTCGGGCACCAGCTTGATGTCGAGGTAGCCAGCATTGGCTGCCGTGGCGCGGATGGTGTCGTCCAGCGCCAGCTCCAGCTCGTTGCCTTCGCGCGCGAAGCGACGCAGCCGTCGCAAGGCCACCTTGATGTTGCGCGTGCCGAGTTCCTGGCCGTCGTCGTAGTCCTGGTAGGCGCGCTGATCCCAGACTTTCACCGCGCTTTTGTTGCGGCCCTTCTCCTGGCCGATCCGGATGCCTTGGGGGTTGTAGCCGTTGGCGCCGAACGGAGACGTGCCGCCGGTGCCGATCCACTTGTTGCCGCCTTCGTGACGCTCTTTCTGTTCCTCGAAACGCTTCTTGAGCGTTTCCATCAACTCGTCCCACCCCAGCTTCTCGATCGCGGCTTTCTCTTCGGGGCTGAGGTGGAGTTCCAGGTTCTTGCGCAGCCATTCCAGTGGAATCTCCTGCGTGAAGTCGGCCCGCAGCTCCACACCCTTGAAGTAGGCTGAAAAGGCGCGGTCGAATTTGTCGAAATGCTTCTCGTCCTTCACCAGCGTGGCGCGGCTCAGGTAATAGAAGTCATCGACCTTGTAGCCTCCCGCTTCGCCGTCTCCCGATGCCGGACCGACCACGCCTTCTTTCAACGCTTCCAGCAGCGTCAGGTACTCCTTGACCGACACCGGCAGCTTGGCGGCGCGCAGGGTGTAGAAGAAGTCAATGAGCATGGTCTTGCTCCCCGTGTGTGGTGGGAGAGGGGCGCCTCAGAGTCTCGGCTTGCTCAACTGGTAGTCCAGATGGGCTTTCACCGAGGGCCACTCGCTGGCGATGATGCTGTAAACGCAGGTGTCGCGCAACGTGCCTTTGGCGTCCGGATGCGGGTTGATTTGGTGGCTGCGCAGCACGCCGTCCAGCTTGGCGCCCAGGCGTTCGATGGCGGCGCGGCTGGCCTGGTTGAACCAGTGGGTGCGGAACTCCACGGCAATGCAATTCAGCGTTTCGAAGGCGTGGCCCAGCAGCAGGCGCTTGCTTTCGGTGTTGATGGGGCTGCGCTGCACAGCGCGGCGGTACCAAGTGCTGCCGATCTCGACGCGCCGGTTCGTGGCGTCGATGTGCATGTAAGTGGTCATGCCGACCGCGCGGTTGGCCAAGTCACCCGCCCAAGCCGCGTCGGGCAGCACCACGGCGAAGGGCATCATGCTGCCTTGGGCCTGCAGGCCGAGCCGGCGGTCAATCTCCGCCTTCATGCCCTCGGGCGTGGGCACGCTGGTGTACCAGAGCTTCCAAAGATCCCCGTCCTGCACGGCTTCCACCAGATCGTCGTGGTGGCGCTGCGCCAGGGGCTCGAGACGCACGTGCAGGCCGCGGAAGGTGACGGGTTCAACAAACGCCATGGTGCTCGCTGCTCCTGAAGATGAAAGTGAAGATGGGTGTTGGGTGGTTAGCGCGTGGCGATGAAGCGGCGCGCCACGGTTTTGCCGAGGCCGCAGCCCAGCGCAATCAGCACCAGTCCTCCGATTTCGCGCCAACCCCAGGCGTTGGGCGTGGCGAAAAAGTCCAGGCCGAGCAGCAGGCCCAGGCCCCAACCTGCCAGCGCCCCGATGACGAATCCGGTGGCATCGGCCAGCCCTTCCTTGAATGCCTGGCGAAATTGGGGGTTCATGGGTTTTCTTGCTTGAGGGTGAGTTCGTGATGTGCGTCGCGGGACCCGGCTGTGGGGCGCGCGAATGGGGATTTGGCTTGACCGCAGTGTGGCGATTGCGAGGCTCAGCGGTTGTGGCGCTGCATGAAGACGAGTTTCTCGAAGAGGCTCACGTCCTGCTCGTTCTTGAGCAGGGCGCCAGCCAGCGGCGGCACGATGACCTTGTCGTCTTGGCTGTGCAGGGCATCGACGGGGATGTCCTCAGCCAGCAGCAGCTTGAGCCAGTCAAGCAACTCGGAGGTCGAGGGCTTTTTCTTGAGGCCTGGCAGGTTGCGCAGATCAAAGAAAGTCTTGAGCGCGGCATTCAGCAGGTCCTGCTTGAGATGAGGGAAGTGCACGGCCACGATCTGCTTCATCGTGTCCGCGTCGGGGAACTTGATGTAGTGGAAGAAGCAGCGGCGCAGGAAGGCGTCGGGCAGTTCCTTCTCGTTGTTGCTGGTGATGAAGACCAGGGGGCGGTGCTTGGCCTTGACGAGTTCGCGCGTCTCGTAGCAGTAGAACTCCATGCGGTCGAGTTCGCGCAGCAGGTCGTTGGGGAACTCGATGTCGGCCTTGTCGATCTCGTCGATCAACAGTGCCACGGGCTGATCGGCCGTGAAGGCCTGCCAGAGCACGCCTTTGACGATGTAGTTGTGAATGTCCTTGACCTTCTCGTCCCCAAGCTGGCTGTCGCGCAGGCGGCTCACCGCGTCGTACTCATACAGGCCCTGCTGGGCCTTGGTCGTGCTCTTGATGTGCCATTCCAAGAGGGGCATGCCCAGGGCCTTGGCAGCCTCCTCGGCCAGCAGGGTCTTGCCGGTGCCGGGCTCGCCTTTGACCAACAGGGGGCGTTTCAGGGTGATGGCGGCGTTGACGGCGAGCATCAAGTCCGGCGTGGCGACGTAGTTCTTGGAGCCTTGGAATTTCATGGGCGGATCATGGGTGCAAGGGACAAGCCGGCAAATCGTGACAGCGCTCAAGCTGTTGGGGTCGCGGTGGGAACGCGGGCGCGGAGCCCGCAGATATAATCGCCGCCGAACGATTCAACCACAGGCTGATTGTCCTCGCAAAATGAAGAACCTCAAGAATTTGGCGCTGGCGCTTTCTTCCCTGCTTGTCGCGGGCGTGACGGCTTTTTCCGCTGCCTCCGCTTCGGCCCAGGGGGTCAAGGGGGACGCCAAGGCAGGCGAGCAAAAGAACGCCATGTGCATTGGCTGCCACGGTATTCCGGGCTACAAGGCCACGTTCCCCGAGGTGTACCAGGTACCGATGATTTCGGGTCAAAACGCCGCCTACATCACGGCCGCGCTGAATGCCTACCAAAAGGGTGATCGCCGCCATCCATCGATGCGTGGCATTGCTCAGAGCCTCACTGAGCAAGACATCGCTGATTTGTCGGCTTACTACTCCACGCACGGCCAGAACCTGACGGTGGCTGCCAAGGCTGCGCCGGCTTCCTCGGCCAAAGTCGCCGAGTTGCTGACCAAGGGCGCCTGCATTTCCTGCCATGGTGAAGGTTTCGCCAAGCCGATCGACGGCAGTTACCCGAAGGTGGCTGGCCAGCCGGCGGACTACCTGTTTGTGGCGCTCAAGTCCTACAAGACTGAGCCGCATGCGACCTGGGGCCGCGTCAATGGCGTGATGGGTGGCATCGCCAAGCAATTCAGCAACGCCGAGTTGAAGGAGCTGGCCAATTACATCAGCAGCCTTCCTGGGGACCTGAAGACCGTGCCCGAAAGCCGCTTCCGCTGACTTGTTTCCTGTCCCCCTGAAAAAAGCCGCTCACTGAGCGGCTTTTTTGTTCCACCAAATTTCAGACCGGGGGGCCACGGCCCGGTGGCCTGCGGTGGCCGACTTTTCAGTCCCGCGTCGCCTTGCGCTGCACACAAGCGATGTAGGCCTCGCCATCGGGCGCTCGCCCCGCGCGCTGACTCTCCCACAGCATGCTGCCCAGGCAGTCCATGGTGTCGTGGTGGGCGGCATGCAGATCGCCGCGCCGCGCGGCCAGCAGCTCCACGGCTTGTCGGATGCCGCGGGGCTGGTCGATGCTGCTCTGCTCGCTGATGGACAGGTGCATGGAGAGGTGCAGGAAGGGGTTCATGGACGCCCCGTGCGTGCCGTCGGGTTGCGCCGCGTAACCCCCTTCATACACTTTGGCAACGGCGGCGTCCGCGTCGCTCAGGTCCGCGTGGTACTCGGGGTGTTCCTCGATCCACTGGCTGGCGAGCTGTTCGATGGCTTCCATCGGCTGGCCGGCACGGGATTTGGCGTACACGGCGCAGAAGAAACGCCGTACATCGGCATGGGAGGGCTGGAACATGGGTGGATTATCCCGTCTGGCCCAGGCGCAGCCGTTCACTGAGAGTTTGTGCCGCGCGCAGCAAGGGGGGTAGCAGGGTCTCCTGCGCGACCTTGGCACTGGTGCGGTTCACTTGACCGCTCAGGTTGAGGGCCGCGATGGTTCGGCCCGCGCGGTCGCGGATGGGCGCCGCCAGCGACAGCAGTCCCTCTTCCAACTCTTGATTGACCAAGCTCCAGCCTTGCTTGCGTACCTGCTGGATCTTGATGAGCAGGGTTTGCGGGTCCGTGGTGGTGTGACGGGTCAGGGGGCGGGGAGGATGGGCTTCAAGGCAGCGCAGCACCGTCTCATCGTCCAGCCCCGCGAGCAACACCCGGCCAAGGGACGTGCAATAGGCGGGCAGCCGCGAACCGATGCCCAGGGTGTTGCGCATGATTTTGTGGGTAGGCACGCGCAGCACGTAGACGATGTCAGAACCGTCCAGCACGGCAGCGGAGCAGGACTCCTTCGCCTCTTCAACCAGCGCCTCCATGACCGGTTCGGCCAAGCTCCAGATGGGCATCGAGGACAGATAAGCAAAACCAAGGTCAAGGATGCGCGCTGTCAAGCGAAACAGCTTGCCGTCACTGTCCACGTAACCCAGAGTCTGCAGGGTCAGCAGGATGCGGCGCGCGCCGGCGCGTGTGAGGCCTGTGCGCGCGGCGACCTCGCTCAGCGTCTGTTGCGGCGCCTGCGCGCTGAAGGAGCGAATCACCTCCAGCCCACGCGCGAAGGACTGCACATAACTGTCGCCGGGGCGCTGGGTTTCGGCGGGTGTCACGGGCTGGACAGGAGGCATGAGGGTGAGGGGCGTGTGGTGATCTAGAATTCATTATACGAACAAGTGTTCTATATACGAACAAATTCAGCATTCGGAAATCGGGATGGATCTATCAGGCCAGGAGCAATTGCATGATCGACAAGATCGTTGATTCGGTGGCGCAAGCGCTCGCCGATGTGAAGGACGGGTCCACCGTGCTGATCGGCGGTTTCGGCACCTCGGGCATTCCCATCGAATTGATCGACGGCCTGATCGCGCAGGGCGCGAAGGACCTGACGGTCGTCAACAACAACGCGGGCAATGGCGACACCGGTCTGGCTGCCTTGCTCAAGACGGGGCGTGTGCGCAAGATCATCTGCAGCTTTCCACGTCAGGTGGACAGCTGGGTGTTTGATGAGCTGTACCGCAGCGGCAACCTGGAGTTGGAGTTGGTGCCGCAGGGCAATCTGGCCGAACGCATGCGCGCGGCGGGCGCGGGCATTGGGGCCTTTTTCTGCCCCACCAGCTATGGAACCGAAATCGCCAAAAATCCAGACGGATCCAGGAAGGAAACCCGCGAGATCAACGGCAGGCAGTATGTGTTGGAGTACCCCATCCACGGTGATGTGGCGCTGATCAAGGCGGAGGCCGGCGACCGTTGGGGCAATCTGACTTACCGCATGGCCGCCCGCAACTTTGGTCCCGTGATGGCCATGGCGGCCAAACAGACCATCGCGACCGTGCACGAGATCAAGGCGCTGGGCGAGCTGGACCCGGAAGCCATCGTCACGCCCGGCATCTTCGTGAGCAAGGTCGTGAAGATCGCGCGCGTGGCGACCCAGGCCGGCGGCTTCAAGAAGGCAGCCTGATCAGAGGAAGACGATCATGAGCTATCAAAAACGTAGCAAAGACGAGCTGGCGAAGCGGGTTGCCCTGGACATCCCCGACGGCGCGGTGGTCAATCTGGGTATCGGCCAGCCCACGCTGGTGGCCAACCACATCCCCCCTGGGCTGGAGATCATCTTGCAGAGCGAGAACGGCATCCTCGGCATGGGGCCCGCGCCAGCTCCGGGGCAAGGGGACTACGACCTCATCAACGCGGGCAAGCAGCCGGTGACTTTGTTGCCTGGGGGCGCCTTTTTCCATCATGCAGACAGCTTCGCGATGATGCGCGGTGGGCATCTGGACATCTGCGTGCTCGGTGCCTTTCAGGTCAGCGCATCGGGTGATCTCGCCAACTGGAGCACCGGCGAACCTGGCGCCATCCCCGCCGTGGGCGGCGCCATGGACCTGGCCATCGGCGCCAAACAGACTTGGGTGATGATGGATTTGCTCACCAAGCAGGGCGAGAGCAAGCTTGTGCGTGCATGCACGTACCCGCTGACCGGCCTGCGCTGCGTCAAGCGCGTCTACACCGATGTGGGGACCTTCGCCTGCACGCCCGAGGGCCTGCGGCTCGTCGACAAGGTGGAGGGCCTGAGCCACGCCGAACTGGAAAAGATGGTGGGTCTGCCCATCGCGACAGCCTGAAACGTCGAGTGCAGATCCCACGACAGAACAACGAGGAGACTCCATGAGCCGCCAAGCCTTCATCTGCGATGCCATTCGCACGCCTTTCGGCCGCTACGGCGGCGCCCTGTCATCCGTGCGCACCGACGACCTCGGTGCGGTGCCCCTCAAGGCACTGATGGCGCGCAACCCTCGCGTGGACTGGGCCGCGGTGAGCGACGTGCTTTATGGCTGCGCCAACCAAGCCGGCGAGGACAACCGCAACGTGGCGCGCATGGCCCTGCTGCTGGCCGGGCTGCCGATTGAAGTGCCGGGCGCGACGATCAACCGCCTCTGCGGCTCGGGCTTGGACGCCGTGGGCAGCGCGGCGCGCGCCATCAAGAGCGGGGAAGCCAATCTGATGATCGCGGGTGGCGTCGAGAGCATGAGCCGCGCGCCCTTCGTGATGCCCAAGGCTGAATCAGCCTTCAGCCGCGCCAACGCCGTCTACGACACCACCATTGGCTGGCGCTTCGTGAACAAGTTGATGAAAGAACAGTATGGCGTGGACGCCATGCCCGAGACGGCGGAAAACGTGGCGGTGGATTTCAAGATCGAGCGCGAAGCGCAGGACCGAATGGCGCTGGCTTCGCAGCTCAAAGTCGTGGCCGCGCAAAAGGCGGGCCACCTCGCGGCTGAGATCACGCCGGTGACGATCCCGCAGAAGAAGGGCGAGCCCCTCGTGGTGGCGCATGACGAGCATCCCCGCGAGACCAGTCTCGAGGCCTTGGGCAAACTCAAGGGTGTGGTGAGGCCCGAGGGCACGGTCACGGCGGGCAATGCCAGTGGCGTCAACGACGGTGCCTGCGCCCTGCTGCTGGCCGACGAAAAAACCGCCGTTCACCACGGATTGACGCCGCGCGCCCGCGTGGTCGGCATGGCGACGGCCGGTGTGGCGCCGCGCATCATGGGCATCGGCCCGGCACCGGCCACGCAAAAGGTGCTCGAACAGACCGGCCTGACGTTGGAGCAAATGGACGTGATCGAACTCAACGAAGCGTTCGCCGCACAGGGCCTGGCCGTGTTGCGTCTGCTGGGTGTGAAGGACGACGACGCGCGAGTCAACGCTTGGGGCGGGGCGATTGCGTTGGGCCATCCGCTGGGTGCCAGCGGCGCACGCCTCGCCACCACCGCCGTCAACCAGCTGCACCGCCGTGGGGGACGTTATGCCTTGTGCACCATGTGCATCGGCGTAGGGCAAGGCATCGCGGTCGTGCTCGAAAAGGTCTGATATTTCTACAAGGAGACAAGCCCATGAGCCGTACTTTCACAGGAATCCAGCGCCTTCGTGCCTTGGCCAAGATGACCCTGGCAGCAACCAGTGCATGGGCCTTGCTTGTCTTTGGCGCGACAGCCCAGGCCCAGCCGTATCCCAGCCGGGCCATCACCATCGTCGTGCCGTTCGCAGCGGGCGGAGCGACCGACATCCTGGCGCGTGTGGTGGGCCAGCACCTGGGCGAAGAGCTGAAACAGCCCATGCTTGTGGACAACAAACCAGGCGCGGGCGGCAACATCGGTGGTGCCTTTCTGGTCAAGTCGGCTCCTGACGGCTACACGCTGTACATGGGCGCGGTGGGCACGCAGACCATCAACCCCTTCCTTTACAAGAAGATGAGTTTCGATCCGATCAAGGACATGGCGGCCATCTCGCGTGTAGCCAACGTGCCCAATCTTTTGGTCGCGCATCCCGACAAGCCCTACAAAACCGTGCCCGAACTGATTGCTTATGCGCAGGCCCATCCGGGCAAGGTGAACTTCGGATCCTCGGGCAGCGGTACCTCGGTGCATCTGTCGGGTGAACTTTTCAAGTCTCTTGCCCGGGTGGACATGATCCACGTGCCTTACAAGGGCAGTGGACCCGCCATGGCTGACCTGCTGGCCGGTCAGATCGACATCATGTTCGACAACATGCCATCCGCCTTGCCTCACGTGAAGGCGGGCAAGCTGGTGCCCTTGGCGGTGACGACGCCAAAGCGCGCTCCCGAGTTGCCGGACACTCCGGCGATCGGCGAGTTTGTCAAAGGCTACGAGGCGACCTCTTGGTTTGGTCTGTTCGCTCCAGCGCAGACGCCCGCCAACGTGATCGCCGCGGTGCACACAGCTTTGGGCAGAGTCATGGGCAAGGCCGAGGTGAAGGCCAAGCTCGCCGACCTCGGTGCTGAGCCGGTCTACGAAACGCCGCGGCAGTTTGACGCGTTCATCGCCGCTGAGGCGATCAAGTGGCGCAAGGTGGTTCAGGAGTCAGGCGCAAGCGTGGATTGAAACCCGCTCCGCGCTCCACCTTGCACGAATGGGCGCAAGTTCGGCCATGTGCCGGGCTGCGTCATGTTCGAGTGGCAGATCCCCTAACTGGAAAAGGGTGGTGCGGTATTTGTATTGCGCAAAATTTAATTTTGAGCAATAATTCAGCCCATGCCGCCCTCCAAGCTCACTTCAGATGCCGCACTTCAGCTGGACCGCCAGTTATGCTTTGCGCTGTACTCGGCCTCCCATGCCATGTCCAAGGCCTACAAGCCGCACTTGGATCTGTTGGGCCTGACTTATCCCCAATATGTGGCCATGCTGGTGCTGTGGGAGCGTGACGGTCTGACCGTTTCCGAGATGGGCGAGCGGCTCTACCTCGACTCCGGCACGCTCACGCCCCTGCTCAAGAGGCTGGAGGCGGCAGGGTACATCAGCCGCTTGCGCGACGCAGCGGATGAGCGGCGCGTGCTGATCCAGTTGACCGCTGCCGGCCGCCGACTCAAGGCCCAGGCCGAACCTATTCCCGCTTGCATGTTCGAAACCATGCAGTGTTCCTTGAGCGAGATCGCATCTCTGACCCAGCAGGTGCAGCAATTGCGCGATCGCCTGCAGGCTGCCCAGGCGCGAGCCTGAGTTTTTTCACCACCACCAACCAGGAGCTCACCATGCCCAACGTTCTCGAAAAAGTCGTCTACACCGCCAAGGCCCACACCACCGGTGGCCGTGAAGGCCGTTCCACCAGCGACGACGGCCTGCTGGACGTCAAACTGTCCCCGCCGAAGGCCATGGGCGGTGCCGGGGGCGCCACCAATCCCGAGCAGCTCTTTGCCGCCGGGTACTCGGCCTGCTTCATGGGCGCCATCAAGCACGTCGCCAGCATGAAGAAGATTGCCGTGCCGGCCGATGCCTCGATCGACGCCGAAGTGGACATCGGCCCGATTCCCCAGGGTTTTGGCATTGCTGCCCGCCTGGCAGTGAGCTTGCCGGGCCTGGACCGCGCCGTGGCGCAGGATCTGGTGAACACCGCGCACCAAGTCTGCCCGTACTCCAACGCCACGCGCGGCAACATCGTCGTGGACCTGCGCCTGGTCTGAGGACGCGCCGCGCGGTGACGCGCGGCGGGGGGTAATTTCGAGCACTCGCTACTCTGCTTCAAGGTACTGATCCATGGCACATCCCATCGATTCCAAGTCGCTCGATCAACTGTTCCTCGCCGCGCGCACCGCCAACGGATTCCTCGATCGACCGGTTGCTCCGCAACTGCTCCAGCAGGTCTATGAGTTGGCCCGGATGGCGCCGACGGCCATGAATTCCCAGCCCACGCGCTACGTGTTCCTCACGACGTCGGAGGCCAAGTCCCGCCTGTTGCCCCTGATGGCCGCGGGCAATGTGGACAAGACGCGCAGCGCCCCCGTCACCGTGCTGGTGGCCACTGACAGCAAGTTCTATGAACACATGCCTCAGATCTGGCACGGCGCAGGCGCAAAAGAGATGCTCGAAGGCAATCCCGCCCTGGCAGGCAAAATGGCCGGCCTCAATGGCGCGCTGGGTGGGGCCTACTTCATCCTTGCCGCGCGGGCCCTGGGCCTGGACTGTGGCCCCATGGCCGGTTTCGACGCCGCCAAGGTCAACGCCGAGTTCTTCCCCGATGGTCGCTACAGCGTCAATTTCGTGCTGAACCTGGGCTACGCCGACCACAGCAAAGAGTTCGCACGCAATGGGCGTCTGAGTTTCGAACAGGCCTGCACCGTGCTTTGAGCACTGCGCACGTCGCCGACGTCGCTAGCTGCGGCGCGATGTTCGTTTCCGAACCGGCATCTCTCCGTGTGGGCGAGCAGCCTGGGCATTGATGCAGAATCGACGCTGCATGCTCACGCTGATCTACGCCCATCCCTATCCCCTGCATTCACGCGTCAACCGGGCCTTGCGGCAAGCGGTGGATGATTTGCAGGGCGTTCGCACGCGCGACCTCTACACCCTCTACCCCGATTTCCACATCGACGCGGCGGCGGAGCAGGCGGCGCTGGCCGAGAGCCAAATCATCGTGCTGCAGCACCCCATGCGCTGGTACCACACCCCCGCGTTGCTGAGCCTGTGGTTCGAGAAGGTGCTGGCCTACGGCTGGGCTTACGGGCATGACGCCGCTGGCCAGCGCGTGCAAGCGCTGCAAGGCAAGCGACTGCTTTGGACCGTCACCACCGGTGGTGCGCAAGCCGCCTACGGTCGGGATGGCTACAACCAGCACACCGTGCATGAGATGGGCGCACCAATTCGTCAGACCGCCCTCTATTGCGGCATGGAATGGCTGGAGCCGCACATCGTGTATGGCACCGGTCAACTGGACACCGTGACGTTGGCCGAAGCGGCCAGAAGTTACCGCAATCGATTGGTCGAATTGCTTGGGGGCGAGGCATGAGTGCCGCCCTTGCGGTGCAAGACGCAGCGCACGCCGCCGCTGCCGCCACCGGGGGGCATGGCCCCAATCTGGTACCCGTGGTCACGCTCCTGGCGGCGGCGGTCATCGCGGTGCCTTTGTTCAAGCGCCTGGGCCTGGGCGCCGTGCTGGGCTATCTGGCCGCCGGGCTGTTAATCGGCCCTTCGGTGCTCGGGTTGATTCATGATCCGGCCACCATCCTGCAAACTGCGGAGCTGGGCGTGGTGATGTTCTTGTTCATCGTCGGCCTGGAGATGCGGCCCGCGCACCTGTGGCAGATGCGGCGGCAGATATTCGGACTGGGTGTGCTGCAGGTGGGCCTCGCGATGGTGCTGCTGACGCCCGCGGGTGTTGCGCTTGGATTGGATTGGGCGCAGGCCTGGGTGGCGGGCACCGGCTTTGTACTGACGTCCACGGCCATCGTGATGCAGATGCTGGTCGAGCGCAAGCAACTGGCCAGCCCGGCGGGGCAAAAGGTGGTTTCCATCCTGCTGCTGGAAGACCTGCTGATCGTGCCCTTGCTGGCCATCGTGACCTTCATCGCTCCAGGTGGGCACGATGGCGGGCACGTGGCGTTGGGCTGGCAGGCGAGGGTGCTGAACATCGGCCTGGCCCTGGGCGCATTTTTGGTGCTGCTGGCCGTGGGGCGCTGGTTGCTGAACCCGCTCTTCGTGTTGCTGAGCGCCGCACGCTCCCGTGAAGTCATGACGGCGGCGGCCCTGCTCGTAGTGCTCGGCGCGGCCTTGTGGATGGACCTGGGCGGGCTCTCGACCGCCATGGGCGCGTTCATCGCTGGGGTGATGCTGGCCGAGTCCTCTTTTCGCCACCAACTCGAAGCCGACGTGGAACCGTTCAAGGGCCTGCTGCTGGGGCTCTTCTTCCTCGCCGTGGGCATGTCGATGGACCTGACTGTCATCGCAGCGCAATGGCGACTGGTGTTAGCCAGCGTGGTCGCTTACATGCTGCTCAAGTCGGCGGCCATTTATGCGGTCGCGCGGCTGGTGAAGAGCAGCCACGAGATGGCCCTGGAACGCATGGTGCTGATGGCTCAGGGCGGGGAATTCGCCTTCGTGCTGTACGCCGCCGCGACTTCGGTGGGCTTGATGGAGGCGGAGGTCAATTCCGTTTACACGGCAGTCATCATTCTGTCGATGGTGCTCTCGCCGCTGATGTTGATCGCGCATGGCCGTTGGGTCTCGCGGTGCGCGCGGCGGCGCATCAACGAGTCGGAACGGGATTACGACACCGAGATGGATCACAGCCCGGTGATCATCGCGGGCTTCGGCCGTTTCGGTCAGATGGTGGGCCGCTTGCTGCTGGCCAATGGTGTCGTCAGCACCATCATGGACAGCGACGCGCAGCACATCGAAAGCATGCGGCAATTCGGCTTCCACGTCTATTACGGCGATGCGACACGGCTTGATTTGCTGCAGGCGGCGGGCGCGGCGCAGGCCAAGGTGTTGGTGGTGGCCGTGGACGACAAAGAGGCCGCCATGACCATCGTTGAACGTGCTCGCCAGGCCTACCCCCATCTGCAGGTGCTCGCGCGCGCCTACGACGTCTCGCATTACTACGAGTTGCGCAAGATCGGAGCCCACGTGGCTCAGCGAGAGGTCTACGAAAGCTCGCTGCGTCTTGGTCGGCATGTGTTGGAGGTGTTGGGCGTGGGTGCCTATGAGGCCAAGGAAATGGCCGATGGCTTCCGACTGGCCAATGAGCGGCAAGTGGATGCCTTCGCCCGCATGCGCGAAAAAGCCGAATTCAAGGACTACATCCAGGCCGTGCGCACCAGCCGCGAGGAGCTTGAGCGCCAATTGCGGGAGGAAACCGCGCATCGGGGCAAGGAAGGCCACGATTGGGAGGCGAGTGAGCGGCGCGCCCGCGACGAGCGGCCCTGAAGGCGGCGGCTGTGGTGGGATGGGCGCGCTGCGCTAACATCACTGCGGACCGCCAGGCCCTTGCCATCGGCGGCCATCAACAGCAGGGAGCGCCCGATGCCGATTGTTGTGATTGCCAATCCCAAGGGCGGCGTGGGCAAGTCCACGCTGTCCACCCAGGTCGCGGGGTATTACGCCAGCCGGGGTCATGCCGTCATGCTGGGTGACGCGGACCGTCAGCAGTCTTCACGCCTGTGGCTGAGTCTGCGGCCCGCAACGGTGCCGCCCATCGTCGGTTGGGACATGGTGGATGCGGCTCAGGGCGGGGCCAAGGTGGCCAAGCTGCCCAAGGGCGTCACCCATGTCGTCCTTGACACGCCCGCCGGATTCACCGGCGCGCGCCTCAAGGACGCGCTGGCGCACGCCAGCAAACTCATCGTGCCCCTGCAGGCCAGTGTGTTCGACATCTTCGCGACCCGCGCCTTCCTCGACGAAGTCAAGGCGTTGGCGCCCCGGAACCTGCGGATGGGCGTTGTTGGCATGCGCGTGCATGGACGCACATTGGCCGCCGAACATTTGCGTGAGTTCGTCGAGGGCCTGGGCCTGCCCTTGCTGGCGAGCCTGCGCGAGACACAGAACTACGTGCATCTCGCCGCCCAGGGCTTGACGCTCTTTGATGTCACGCCGGGTCGGGTGGAGAAAGACCTGGCCCAGTGGGCCGAGCTGTGTCGCTGGCTTGACGCCTGAGCCCGGGTTCTCTCGTTACAGTGGACCCTCCCCTGGAGGGGCTGAATCAAGAGGAGACCCGGGCCCATCATGAGTACACCCGTCAGAACATTCCGCACCCTGGCCGAACTGGCCGCCTGCGTTGGTCAGGAAGTGGCCGTCAGCGACTGGCTCACCGTCACGCAGGAACAGATTCGGCTGTTTGCCCAGGCCACGGGGGACCACCAGTGGATTCACGTGGACGAGGAACGCGCCAAGGCCGGGCCTTTCGGCGTACCGATCGCCCATGGTTTTTTGACTTTGTCCTTGTTGCCGCGCTTTTTCGAGATGGCTTTTGAGATCGCCGAGTCCGGCATGGGCGTCAACTATGGGCTCAACAAAGTCCGTTTCACCGCCCCAGTGCCAGTGAACAGCCGCTTGCGCGCACGCATGACGTTGTTACGCGCCGAATCGATCGAGCATGGTGGCCTGCAGCTGGCCTGGAACGTCACGGTGGAGCGAGAGGGCGCGGACAAGCCGGTCTGCGTGGCCGAAGCCCTGGTGCGCCGCTACCCCTGAACCCGGCTACTCCATCGCGGTCTTTTCTTTTTGGCGCAGCCTGCGAGTGGGCTGCGCGGCAGGCTCGACAGCAGCTTGACCGGCTAGGACGCGAAACCGTTCTGCCGCCAGGCTTCGAACACCGTCACTGCCACCGCGTTGCTGAGGTTCAGACTGCGTTGGCCGGCACGCATGGGTAGCTTGAGCTGCCGCTCGGTGGCGAATTGAGCCCGCACCTCGGGTGGGAGGCCGCTGGTCTCTGCGCCGAACACCAGCCAGTCACCCGGCAGGAAGGCCAGGTCATGGACCACGCGTGTGCCGCGCGTCGTGAGCGCATACATGCGCGCGGGGTCCGGCCGTTCGGCGGTCAAAAAGGCGTCCCAGTTGGCGTGGCGGCGTACTTCGGCGTACTCGTGGTAATCCAGTCCGGCGCGCTTGAGCAGGCGGTCTTCCATTGCGAAGCCCAGCGGCTCAATCAGATGCAGGGCGCAGCCGGTGTTGGCGGCCAGGCGGATGACATTGCCCGTGTTGGGCGGAATTTCGGGATGAACCAAGACGATGCGGAACATGACCCGGATTGTCGCTGGCGTCCCGTGGCAACGTTCACCCGCCTTCCAGGGGCGTGCGCGCCAGCACCAGGGCGCAAATTTCGGCTGCGCCAGCCTCGCGCAGCACTGCCGCCGCAGCGTTCAAGGTGGCGCCGGTGGTCATGACGTCGTCGATCAAAAGCAGGCGCCGGCCCTCAATCCGGTGGCGTTTACTGGGGGACACGGCGAAGGCGTCCTGCACGTTGAGCAGGCGCTCGTCGCGAGGCAAGCTGTGCTGGTCTGGGGTGTGGCGCAGGCGCTGCAGCCAGTCCGAGTGGGTCTTGCTGGGCGCCAGCCGACGCGCCAGGTGCAGGGCCTGATTGAAACCTCGCTCGCGCAGGCGAGTTGGGGTCAGCGGCAGCGGTAGCACGGCGTCCGCGTTGTCCAGCGCCTCTGCGGCACCGGGCGCGGCGCGCATCAGTTCGGCCAGTGCGGAGGCCCAGCCGGGTTCGGGGCTGAATTTGTAGCGCCCGACCAGATCGTTCCAGGGCCAGTCGTAGTCCACCGCAGCGTGGCAGCGGTCCAATTGGTCCAGCGGTGCCTTGCCGCCGGTCGGCTCGCCAAACCGAGGCCAGAGCAGACAGACCGCGCAGACGTCCATGCCTTCCGCCACCGGCAGGGCGCAGGCGCGGCACCGAGGCCTGGGCGACGCGAAGCGTCGCAGGCAGGTCGCGCACAGAGGTTGGGCAGGCCAGGCACGGCAGATGGCGCACTGGCTGGGCAGCCTTGGGCCTGAGGCGAGTCGGGACAGCAGGTCACGGAACATGGAGGGAGTTTGGCAGACGCGGCGACGCTTGCGACCCGATCTTTCTATACTCGCGCGCTGCCCATGAACGATACCCGCCCTCCGACGATCGATCCAGTCGCCGCATTGCGTTGGCGCCAGCGCCCCCACACCCTTGAGGATCGATTCGCATCCGCTTGGTTGCACGAGGAAGTGGCTCGGCGCATGGAGGATCGGCTGTCCTGGATAGTCCGCCAGCCACGAAACTGGCTGCACTGGGAGCCAGTGCGCGGCGGCTTATCCGTGCACCAGCAGCTGGTCCAGCGCTACCCTGGCGTTCCCGTTTCGATGCATGCGGCCATCCCCGAAGAAGCCGCCTGGGCGCGGCGCGCGGCGCGCGGCCCCTGGTGGCGGACTTGGGCAAACTGGTTGAAAGTGGCGGGGCCAACTGCTTGGTCGCCTGGGCAGAGCCCGACCGTGGATCTGCTCTGGGCCAACATGAGCCTGCACATGGCCGACGAGCCGCTGGCTTTGATGCGCGCGTGGCACGCGGCACTGAATGTCGATGGCGTGCTGATG
Organism: Hylemonella sp. W303a; assembly: GCF_046452315.1. Lineage (NCBI taxonomy): Bacteria > Pseudomonadati > Pseudomonadota > Betaproteobacteria > Burkholderiales > Comamonadaceae > Hylemonella > Hylemonella sp. W303a. Next base: position 147,393 of record NZ_JBKFDG010000005.1, read on the forward strand.
TTCTCCTGTTTCGGGCCAGACACCCTGCGTGAATTGCGCGAGCTTTACGCCAGCCTCGGGTGGCAACCGCCGGCGCACGAGTACACCGACATGCACGATTGGGGGGATATGTTGGTCGCGACCGGGTTTGCCGAGCCGGTCATGGACATGGAACGCATCGAGTTGACCTTCGATTCCCCCAAGCGGCTTCTGCGCGAGTTGCGCGAATTGGGGCGCAATTTGCACCCGGGGCGTTTTCCCGGCTTGCGAGGCAGGGGGTGGCATCAGCGCCTCCTGACCCATCTTGGGCGGCTGGCCGACCCCGCCCAAGGGGGGCGGCTGCGGCTGACGTTCGAAATCATCTACGGTCACGCCCTCAAGCCCGAGCGCAGGCTGGCCATCACCCCCGAAACGCGGCTTTCCGTGGATGAGTTGCGCGGTCAACTACAGCGCCGCCGCAATTGAGCCGCGAGGGGGCTCGGCTACAATCCGCCGCTGCAGATTGCCACAGTCCGGGCTGCGGGCATTTTTTCGCTCACGCGCCGGCGCGGTTGCCGCTAAAGTCCGGGCAATCCGAGAATATTCAAGACCTTCAAGAAGTGAACATGATGAAGAGCATTGCAGACAAACTGGCTTCACTGTTGCTCGCGGCTGGCGCATCCGTGGGAGTCTGGGCCGCGACGGCCGGTTTCGCCGCCGTTCACGCGGCTGTCAATGATCTGCCTGGCGGTCCTGCCGTCAATCAGCTCAACCTGGGTCCCGCCGTGACCAAGATCGCCGCCGAGCAGCAATGGCTGCACTGGATGATGCTGATCATCTGCACGGTGATCTTCATCGGCGTTTTCGGCGTCATGTTCTATTCGATCTACAAGCATCGCAAGAGCAAGGGCGCGAAGTCGGCTGATTTCCATGAATCCGTGGGCGTTGAAATCGCTTGGACGGTCGTGCCTTTCATCATCGTGATCTTGATGGCCCTGCCCGCCACCAAGGCCGTGGTCGCTCAAAAAGACACCAGCAACGCAGACCTGACCATCAAAGTCACCGGCTACCAGTGGAAGTGGGGCTATGACTATCTCAAGGGTGAGGGTGAGGGCCTCGGTTTTGTGTCCACCCTCGACGTGAGCCACCGCCAGATGTCCGAGTCGGGCAACCCGCCGCCCACGGACAATTACCTGCTGAAGGTCGACAAACCCCTCATCGTTCCGGTCGACAAGAAGGTGCGCATCATCACCACGGCCAACGACGTCATTCACTCCTTCATGGTGCCTGCCTTCGGCATCAAGCAGGATGCGATTCCTGGCTTCGTTCGAGACACGTGGTTCCGCGCTGAAAAGACGGGCGATTTTTACGGTCAGTGCGCTGAGCTCTGCGGTAAGGAGCACGCCTACATGCCCATTCACGTGAAGGTGGTTTCCGCTGAGGACTACACCAAGTGGGTGGATGCCGAGAAAAAAGCGATGGCTGCCAAGGCCGATGACCCCAACAAGGTCTGGGTGCTGAATGACCTCGTCGCGCGCGGCGAGAAGGTTTACACCGCGAATTGCGCGGTCTGCCATCAGGCCAATGGCAAGGGCGCAGGCCCGTTCAAGCCGCTGGATGGCTCGCCGGTCGTGCTGGACGCCGACAAGAGCAAGCAGCTCACGATTTTGCTGAATGGCAAGGGCGCGATGCCAGCCTGGAGGCAGCTGAGCGACACGGAAATTGCCGCCGTCATGACCTACACCAAGAACTCCTGGTCGAACAAGACGGGTTTCCTGGTCCAGCCTTCCGACGTGAAGGCCGCGCGCTGAGCCGCGCCAGAACATAGAAAGAGTTGAAGAAGGAAGTCATCATGAGCGCCGTTCTCGACCATTCCCACCACGCCGGTCATGCCCATGACCATGACGATCACCACCATGCCCCGACGGGCTGGCGGCGCTGGGTCTTCGCGACCAACCACAAGGACATCGGTACGCTGTACCTGCTGTTCGCCTTCACGATGTTGATGATCGGCGGCGTGCTGGCCTTGCTGATTCGCGCCGAGTTGTTCCAGCCCGGGTTGCAGATCGTGAACCCCGAGTTGTTCAACCAGCTCACCACCATGCACGGCCTGATCATGGTGTTCGGTGCCATCATGCCGGCCTTCGTGGGCTTCGCGAACTGGATGATTCCGCTGCAGATTGGCGCCTCCGACATGGCCTTCGCGCGGATGAACAACTTCAGCTTCTGGCTGATGATCCCTGCGGCCATCATGCTGGTGGCGTCCTTCTTCATGCCGGGTGGCGCCCCCGCAGCTGGCTGGACACTCTACGCACCGCTGACCCTGCAGATGGGCCCTTCCATGGATGCCGGCATTTTCGCCATGCACATCCTGGGTGCCTCGTCCATCATGGGCTCGATCAACATCATCGTGACCATCCTGAACATGCGCGCGCCCGGCATGACGCTGATGAAGATGCCGCTGTTCTGCTGGACCTGGCTGATCACCGCCTATCTGCTGATCGCCGTGATGCCCGTGCTGGCTGGCGCGATCACCATGACGTTGACGGATCGCCATTTTGGCACCACCTTCTTCAACCCCGCCGGTGGCGGTGACCCGGTGATGTATCAGCACATCTTCTGGTTCTTCGGTCACCCCGAGGTCTACATCATGATCTTGCCGGCCTTCGGCATCGTCAGTGCCATCGTGCCGGCCTTCGCGCGCAAGAAACTGTTCGGCTACGCCTCGATGGTGTATGCGACCGCCTCGATCGCCATCCTGTCCTTCATCGTCTGGGCGCACCACATGTATGCCACCGGCATGCCGGTCACGGGTCAGCTCTTCTTCATGTACGCCACGATGCTGATCTCCGTGCCCACGGGCGTGAAGATCTTCAACTGGCTGGCGACGATGTGGCGCGGCTCCATGACCTTCGAAGCCCCGATGCTGTGGGCCGTGGGCTTCATCTTCGTGTTCACGATGGGCGGTTTCACCGGTCTGATTCTCTCGATGGCGCCCATCGACATCCAGCTGCAGGACACCTATTACGTGGTGGCCCACTTCCACTACGTGCTGGTGGCGGGCTCCTTGTTCGCCATGTTTGCGGGCGTCTACTATTGGCTGCCCAAGTGGACCGGCGTGATGTACAGCGAGTTCCGCGGCAAGCTGCACTTCTGGTGGTCGATGATTGCCTTCAACATCACCTTCTTCCCGATGCACTTCTTGGGCCTGGCGGGCATGCCGCGCCGTTACGCCGACTATCCGATGCAGTTCGCTGATTTCAACGCGATCGCCTCGGTGGGTGCCTTGGGCTTCGGTCTGGCGCAGGTCTACTTCTTCCTGTTTGTCGTGCTGCCCGCCATGCGCGGCAAGGGCGAAAAGGCAGTTCAGAAGCCCTGGGAGGCGGCCGAGGGCCTGGAGTGGGAAGTTCCTTCTCCCGCGCCTTTCCACACCTTTGAAACGCCGCCCAAACTCGACGCCACGGCGACGAAGATTGTCGGTTGAGCGTACCCACGCATCCCAAAGACGAAGCTGCCATGCCGACCACACCTGAACAGAAAAGAGCCAATGTGCGCCTAGGCCTGATCTTGGCCTCGGTGGCCTTGGTTTTCTTCTGTGGTTTCGTGGCTAAGTTCGTCTTCTTCGGGCACTGATCGGTCAGCGGAACAAGGCGATGAACCTACGGCGTGAAAACCTGCGCATGGTGGGCAAGCTCACGGTGATCGTGGCGGGCATGTTTGCCTTTGGCTATGCCTTGGTTCCGCTCTATCAGGCCATCTGTGAATTCACCGGCATCAACGTGCTCGCGATTGGCGAGCGTGGCTTGAGCCGCCCCCAAGTGGCCAGTAACACCCAGGTCGACACGAGCCGCACCATCACGGTTGAATTCGATGCGAACGCCCGCGGCCCGTGGCAGTTCAAGCCCGCTCAAAGTTCCATGCAGGTGCATCCGGGCGAGCTCGTCACGGTGATGTACGAGTTCCAAAACGTGCAGGATCGGCGCATGTCCGCCCAGGCCATCCCCAGTTATGCGCCTCGCCAAGCGGCAGCGCATTTCAACAAGCTGGAATGTTTCTGCTTCAATGAGTACACCCTGGCGCCTGGGGAGAAGAAGGAATGGCCGGTGGTCTTCGTGATCGACCCCAAGCTGTCTCGGGACGTCACCACGATCACCCTCTCATATACCTTCTTTGAAGTCGGCAGCAAGACCCCACCGGCGCCCACCGCAGCTCGCAAGGCCGAAGAAGGGCAGGGGGCCTCATGAGTGACCCCGTCATTCAAGAAGACCGTGGGGGACCGACGTCGTCCTTCTGGGCGACGGCCAAGGCTGTGGCCTGGTCTTTCCTCGGCATTCGCCGTGGTAAGGATTTCCAGGACGATATTGGACGTCTCAAGCCCTACCACTTGATCGCCGCAGGCATCATCGGTGTCTTCATCTTCATCGGCATCTTGATGCTGGCGGTGAAATTCGCAGTGTCTGCCTAGGCTACAGCGATCGCAAACTTTCAGATTCCAAAAGAAAACCCAAGCGAAGGATTGGAGTAATCATGAGTTCAACCACCGCACACGGCAGCGCCCCGTACTACTTTGTGCCGGGTCCGTCCCGCCATCCCGTGATGGCGTCCATTGGCCTGTTCTTCGTCATTTTGGGCGCTGGCCAATGGGTCAACGGACACGACTGGGGCAAGTGGTCCCTGGCCTTGGGACTGGTCTGGTGGTTGGTGGTGCTGTACCAGTGGTTCCGCGATGCCATCGCTGAGAGCGAGGGCGGTCAATACGGCCACAAGATCGACATTTCCTACCGCTGGAGCATGACTTGGTTCATCTTCTCGGAGGTCATGTTCTTTGGCGCCTTCTTCACCGCCCTCTGGTGGGCGCGAGTGCACTCCGTGCCTGCCCTGGGCAGCTTGGACAATGCCGTGCTCTGGCCTGATTTCAAGGCCGTCTGGCCCAGCGTGGCTCCGGGTGCCACGGCTTCCCCGGCCGGCATCATTGAGCCTTTCCAGACCATGGGCCCGTTCTGGCTGCCCACGATCAACACCGCGCTACTGCTGACTTCGGGCGTGACGCTGACCATTGCCCACCATGCGCTGCAGGCTGGCAATCGTTCCAAGACCATCGGCTTCATGTGGATCACCGTGCTGCTCGGTTTGGTGTTCCTGTTCGTGCAAGGGTATGAGTACTACCACTCCTACACCGACCTGAACCTCAAGCTCTCGTCCGGTGTGTATGGTTCCACCTTCTTCATGCTGACCGGCTTCCACGGCTTGCACGTGTTCGTGGGCATGCTGATGCTGCTCTTCATCACCCTGCGTCTGATGAAGGGCCATTTCACGCCTCAGCGCCACTTCGGCTTTGAAGGCGCAGCCTGGTACTGGCACTTCGTGGACGTGGTCTGGCTGGGCCTTTACATTCTGGTGTACTGGCTCTGATCTAGGCTGTAAGCACCCAAAGCCGCTGACGGCCGATCAGCGGCTTTTGTCTTTTGCGCGAGTCTGCCGAACGTTCTATTGACCGGCGTTGATGCCAGTCGGATGGATGTAGCCCAGTTTCCAGGCCAGCAGGATGCACAGAAAGATCAGGATGGAGAATCCCACGCGAAACCCCAAGGCCCGCGCCATGCGGGCTGTCTTGGGTTGCCCGTTGCGACCGTCCCTCAACATGAAGAACAGGGCCGAGCCCAGGCTGGCAAGGATGGCCAAAAAGGCCAGGGCGACGATGTATTTCATGTCGGGGATTATCGCGTGACCGCATTTCCTCCGATGCTGGGGCCCCGCTTCTGGTGGGTGACGGTGGCCGCGGTACTGGGCGTGGCCGTGACCGCGTCGTTGGGGCGCTGGCAGTTGAGCCGCGCTGCGCAAAAAGAGGCCTTGCAAGCGGCCATAGATGCCCGGGCCAGCGAACCGCTGATCAATGTCCAGCGTCCGGAAGCCGACGCCGTGACCGCGCGCGAGCCCTCCACGGCATTGTTGCATCGCAGGGTGCTGGTTCGCGGTGTTTGGCTCGCGGAGCACACGGTCTGGCTGGATAACCGCCAGATGCACGGTCGGCCAGGCTTCTTTGTGGTGACACCCTTGAGGCTCGAGGGCGGTGGTGTGCTTTGGGTGCAGCGGGGCTGGATGCCTCGCAACTTCGAGGACCGAACCCGTTTGCCCGAACTGCAGACTCCCATGGGCCAGGTGGAAGTGAGCGGCATCTTGTCGCCGCCACCGGCACGGCTTTACGAGTTGGGGGCCACCGAACGTGGTGCAATCCGGCAGAATTTGGATTTGGACGCTTTTCGCGCGGAAACTGGTTTGCCGCTGGCGTGGCTGACCCTTCAGCAAATCAATGCGGAGCCCGACCGTGCACTAGCCGATGGCTTGCTGCGCGACTGGCCAAAGCCCGACAGCGGCGTGGACCGGCACTATGGCTATGCGTTTCAGTGGTTCGGTCTCTGCTTCTTGATCATTCTTCTATATGGCTGGTTCCAAATCCTCTCACGCTTCTTCCCCCGGTTCCGATTCGGCAACCGCGGCAGCGTCGATGCCGCGCGCTGATCAGGGCCACGCCGATCATGACCAAGTGCTCGGTTTGACCGTCCACGGACTGCCTGAGCCGGGTTCCGCGCTGGCCGAGAGTGAGCAGGCGGCGCGCCGCACGCGCGTGGGCCGTTGGAAGATGCTCATGGTGTTGCTCGTGTGCGCCGCGCCGGTGGTGGCTTCCTATTTCACTTACTACGTGATCCGGCCGGAGGGGCGCCGCAACTTTGGTGAACTCATCCATCCTCAGCGCCCGCTGCCCTTGGCGCAAGCGGTGGATCTGGAGGGACGCTCTGTGTCGCTGGACAGCCTCAAGGGTCAATGGCTGCTGGTGAGCGTCGGTGGCGGTGCTTGCAACGAGGTTTGTCAGCAGAGGTTGTATTTCCAGCGCCAGTTGCGTGAGGGCATGGGGCGTGAGAAAGACCGCATGGATTGGGTCTGGCTGATCAACGATGCCCAGCCGGTGTCCGAGGTCTTGAGCGCTGGCTTGCAGCAGGCGACTGTGTTGCGCGTGGCGCCCGAGGTCCTGGCGTCATGGCTGACGCCAGTGGCCGGGCAGTCGCTTGAGGCCCCCCTCTACGTGGTGGATCCCATGGGCAACTGGATGATGCGCTTTCCCGCGCCGATGACGATGGACACCGCACCCAAGGCCAAGCGTGACCTGGAGCGGCTGTTGCGAGCGTCGTCCTCCTGGGACAAGGAAGGCCGGGAGCCAACGGGGCGGTAAGAGCATGAACGCGATGAACCACGATGCTTTTGCCCACACGGCTTTGTACGACTGGGCCCCGGTGCTTGAACTGATGGGCTTGGGTCTGCTGATCGCGGCCTTACCGCTGATTTGGATCTGGCGGCGGCACCGGCGCGAGGGAAAGTCCGGCCCCTTGCAGCGTTTGCAAGCCCTGACGCTGCTGACGCTGTTCCTGACCTTTGACCTCACCTTGTTTGGAGCCTTCACGCGCCTGTCTGATTCCGGCCTGGGCTGCCCCGATTGGCCGGGCTGCTACGGTGAAGCCAGCCCGCTCGGCGCGCGCGCGCAGATCAGCGCAGCCCAGGAAGTCATGCCCACGGGGCCGGTGACCCACGGCAAGGCCTGGGTCGAGATGATTCACCGCTACCTGGCGACCGGCGTTGGGGTCTTGATCCTGGTGCTGGCTGTGGCGACTTGGCGTGTGTATCTCCGCGGACGGCGCGGACAAGGTTCAGATGGAGAGACGGCCGCAGCGCCGGGGCCGTTGCATCCCGGATGGGCCACTTTGACCCTGGTCTGGGTGTGCGTGCAGGGGGCGTTCGGTGCGCTGACGGTCACGATGAAGCTTTTTCCCGCCATCGTGACCCTGCATCTGCTCGGAGCCTTGTTCTTGTTGGCCCTGCTGAGCTGGCAGGCGGTGCGGTACGCGCAGTGGCATGACGAGGGTGTTCTGCGTGCCAAGGCGGCTGCCATGCCGCGGAACGTGCGAATCTGGATGTTTCTCGGGCTGGTGGCGCTGGTCGTTCAGATTGCCCTTGGGGGATGGGTCAGCACCAACTATGCAGTTTTGGCTTGCACCGAGTTCCCCCTGTGTCAGGACAGACTATGGCCTGACATGAACTTCACGCAAGGCTTCGAGGTGTGGCGGGCGCTGGGTTTGACCGGGTCGGGCGAACACATCACCTTCGCAGCGTTGACAGCGATCCACTACACCCATCGCTTGGCCGCCTATGTGGTGATCGCCCTGCTGGCTTGGCTTGCTTGGCGGCTCTGGGTGTTGCCTGCCTGGCGCCGAACGGGGCAGGCACTGGCTGGATTGTTGGCGCTGCAGTTTTTGACTGGTCTGTCGAACGTGGTTCTGGGCTGGCCCCTGCTGGCGGCCCTGTTGCACACCGGCGGCGCCGCTGCCCTGCTGGTGCTGCTGGTCTGGAGCATGGCGTCGGCTTCCATGCCCTCCCTCCCCCGCATCCGCTCCAAGGAATCTGAATGAACACGTCCGTGGCGACGCCGAGTTCGCCCTCCATCTTTCGCCAGTTTTACGCCCTGACCAAACCCAGGGTCGTGCAACTCATCGTCTTTTGCGCTTTGATCGGCATGGTGCTGGCCGTGCCTGGGCTGCCGAATTGGGGTGAGCTACGCCTGATGATCTTGGCTTGCGTGGGCATTTGGTTGGTGGCCGGGGCCGCAGCCGCTTTCAATTGTCTGGTGGAACAAGGCATCGACGCCAAGATGAAACGCACGGCGTGGCGACCAACAGCCAAAGGTGAGCTCGCTGACTGGCAAACCCTGCTGTTCTCGGCGCTGTTGTGCTTGGTGGGTTCAGTTCTGCTTTATGTCTGGGTCAACCCGCTCACAATGTGGCTGACTTTCGCCACCTTCGTAGGCTATGCAGTGGTCTACACCGTGATTCTCAAGCCCCTGACGCCACAAAACATCGTGATTGGCGGCGCGTCAGGCGCCATGCCGCCGGTCTTGGGCTGGGCCGCGATGACCGGGGAGGTCGGACCCGAGGCGCTGATCCTTTTCCTGATCATCTTTCTCTGGACGCCACCGCACTTCTGGGCGCTGGCCTTGTACCGAGTGGAGGACTACCGCCAGTCCGGCTTGCCCATGCTGCCCGTGACACATGGCAATGAGTTCACGCGCCTGCAGATCCTCCTGTACACCCTGGTGCTGTTCGCAGCCTGTCTGATGCCTTTTGTGTTCGGGATGAGCTCATGGTTGTATCTGGCGGCAGCCTGCGTTCTGAGCCTGGGCTTTTTCCTTTATGCCTTCAAGCTGTGGCGCGACTACTCCGATGCCCTGGCGCGCAAGACCTTCCGCTTCTCGCTCATCCACCTGAGTGCACTCTTCGCCGCGCTGCTGCTCGACCATTACCTGTTGTGAGATTCACCATGAGAAAACTGCTGTGCGCGCTGGGCGCCGTTCTGATCCTTGGCGCCTGTTCTGAGGGGAAGCAGGCGCAATTCAATGCCATCGACATCACCGGCGCGGACTACGCCAAGGGTTTCGCCTTGACCGACCACAATGGTCAGCCGCGCACCCTGGCTGATTTCAAAGGCAAGGTCGTCGCCATGTTCTTCGGCTACACGCAATGCCCTGATGTCTGCCCCACGACGATGACGGAAATGGTCGCTGTCAAGCAGGCCTTGAGCACGGGTGGTGGGAACGCGGGCGATAAGCTGCAAGTGCTGTTCGTCACGGTGGACCCAGAGCGCGATACGCCCGCCATCATGAAGAATTACATGGCGGCCTTCGACCCGGCGTTCCTCGCGCTGTATGCCAGCAGTCCGGAACAACTGGCCGCGCTGGCCAAGGATTACAAGGTTTACTACAAGAAGGTCGAGGGCAAGGCGCCAGGAAGTTACACCATGGACCACTCGGCTGGCTTGTACCTCTATGACACACAAGGACGCCTGCGCCTTTATGCCCGCTATGGCAGCAGCGTGGAATCCTTGACTGCCGATATCCGCCAACTTCTGAAGTAAGAGCGACCCACCTCGCGGAGTTAGGCAGCGAGGGGCGCCGAAGATCGATTCGATGGAGCCCAACGCAGCGCATCGTGCATCGCCCAGATTCCATGGGGTGCCTGAAGACATTGGCGCGCACGAAAAAAAGCCCGAGCGCAGGCCCGGGCTTTTTCAAAGGATGGGCGGCAAGCGGCGCGGTTCGACTCAACGTCAATGGGGTGCAGCTTGGCGACCCGGGCTCAGGCGTACTCTGCCAGAGCCGTCTTCATTTTCTTCATCGCCGCCACCTCGATCTGGCGGATTCGCTCGGCGCTCACGCCGTACTCGGCTGCGAGCTCATGCAGCGTCATGCCACCCGAGGCGTCGTCATTGACCTTCAGCCAGCGCTCTTCAACGATGCGTCGACTGCGCGGGTCTAGAGCGTCCAGCGCCTTCGCAATGCCGTCGGTGGCAAGGCGGTCGCGCTGGCGGGCCTCGATCATCGAGGTCGGCTCATGGCCTGCGTCGGTCAAGTAAGCAATCGGGCCGAAGCTGTCCTCGCCGTCCTCGCCCGGACCGGGGTCGAGCATCACGTCGCCACCGGACAGACGGGTTTCCATCTCGATGACGTCCTCACGCTTGACATTCAACTCCCGCGCCATCTGGTCGATTTCGTGTTCGCTCAGGGTCTCGCGGTGCGTTGACGACTCCAACCCATCGTTCAGGGAGGAATCGGCCGCGCTAGCAGCCTTGTAGCCCTGCTTTTTCGAGCGCAGGTTGAAGAAAAGCTTGCGCTGCGCCTTGGTGGTCGCCACCTTGACCATGCGCCAGTTTTTCAGGATGTATTCGTGAATCTCGGCCTTGATCCAGTGCAGCGCGTAGCTCACCAGGCGCACGCCCTGATCCGGGTCAAAGCGCTTGACAGCCTTCATCAGGCCTACATTGCCTTCCTGTATCAGGTCGCCGTGCGGCAAGCCGTATCCCATGTACTGGCGAGCCGTGGCAACCACCAGGCGCAGATGCGACAGCACCAGCTTACTGGCGGCCTCCAAGTCATTGTTGTCGCGGAACTTGCGGGCGTACTCCTGCTCTTCCTCCGCCGTCAGCATGGGCATACGGTTCACCGCCGTGATGTAGGCCTCCAGATTACCCAAGGGAGGCACGAGGGCCCACGGGCTGGCAACAGCCAGCGCGGCGGCGGAGGGGGCCGAGGATGTGGATACAGCAGTCATGGCGGTCATTCCAGCACTCCTTTCAAGAGCGGTTCAGGAGATATTAGCACTCTCTTCGATTGAGTGCTAAGTTGGAAGTTCCGCCCCTAATCCTCGCAGGGTAGCCAGCTGCTGAGATGCATGAAAAAGGCAGCCTTTGGTTGTTTGACGCACAGTTTATGGTGGTATTACAAACCATTATCATTTGTGTACGTTATGATTTGGGCCTCAAGAGCCTGTGCAGTTCCTCTGGAATGGGATGTCATGATTGTCTGTGTTTGCCACCGCGTCTCCGACCACACGATTGCCCATGCGGCGCGATCAGGGGCCGAGTTTGACGACATCCAGCTGGAGCTGGGAGTGGCTACGCAATGCGGCAAATGCGAAGACTGTGCCCGCGCATTGTGGTCACAGTGCCGACCTGGCCACAAGTTGGCGCACCTGAGCCAGGCCTTGCAGATGCCCGGAGCACAACAGCCAGTGACTTGGATGGCTGCTCTCTAAGGCTCACTTGCTCTTCATGGGCCGCAAAAAGGGCCGCGTCAGCGGCCCTGGTTCTTCGGCGAGTCAAACGTGGGTTGCAACTCCCCTATGTCATTGGGGAGTGGATGCGTCAGGATGATTCGCCCATCTGCGTCTGCAGATAGTTGGGCAAGGTGACGTCGCTGATCAGGCGTTGCTGCGTTTCCAGCCAATCAATGGCTTCTTCGCAGTGCTCCAGCAAATCTTCGAGCAATTCGCGGCTCACGTAGTCCTCGCACTGTTCGGCCAAGGCGATGGCGGCCAACAACTGCGGGCGCTGGATTTCGGTTTCACACTTCAGATCGCTTTGCAGACATTCAACTGGATTTTCACCAATTTGTAGCTTGCCCAAGTCTTGCAAGTTGGGCAGGCCTTCCAGGAAGAGGATGCGTTCGATCAATTCGTCAGCTTCCTTCATCACCCGAATGGACTGCTTGTATTGGTAGTCGTTGAGCTTTTCCAGCCCCCAGTTGCGGAACATGCGCGCGTGCAGGAAATACTGGTTGATTGCGGTGAGCTCGTTCTTGAGCACCTTGTTCAGAACGTCGATGACTTTCTTGTTGCCTTGCATGGTTGGATCCTTCAAGTCGAGGCGGCGCCGCTGCTCGCGTCACCCATCTGGCTTTGCTGGTAATTGGCCAGGCCGATCATGTCGATCAGTCGAATTTGCTTTTCCAGCCAGTAAGCGTGATCCATCTCGGTATCGTCGAGCTGGACGACCAGCATTTCACGCGTCACGTAATCCTGGGCTTGCTCCGCGATGGCGATCGCCTTCTTCAAATCCGCGGTCACGCTGTATTCCACGGCCAGATCGGCTTTGAGCATCTCCGGCACATTGGCGCCAATTTTCAGCGCGTGGCGTTTGGAAAGATCGGGCGTGCCCTCCAGGAACAGGATGCGCTGGATCAGCGCGCGGGCGTGCTGGCGCTCGTGTTCTGATTCATGAAGAGCTTGGGTGGCCAAATGGTGCAAGCCCATGTCGGCATACATCTCGCCGTGCTGAAGGTACTGATCCACCGCAGTCAATTCGCCGGCGAGCAGCTCGTTGAGGGTGTTGATGATTTGTTGTTTGCCCTGCATGACAAGCCTCCGATGCGCAAATGGGATGCGCGATTCTCATGCGGTATGGCTTAAATGCAAAACCAAGGTCTTAGGAAATCGCATTCGGATTGAAAACCAGACTCAATTGATGCGATCCGAAGTCGTCAAATTCGGCGTGCACCGAACGCCCCAGTCGGGCGTGCCCGCTCAAGTTGCAGTTGTCCGGTCTCAGCCTGGCCAGCGGCCCCCGCTGCAGCGCTCGATGCCAGCGAGATCACGGCGCGATTGCACCTCTACCAAACCCGCGCGTGCAAGCAACTCGCGTACCGCCAGTGCTTGGTCCCAGCCATGCTCCAGCAAGAGCCATCCTCCCTCGCGGAGGTTGTCTGGCGCTTGTCGAATGATGGTGCGGATGGCATCCAAGCCATCGGGACCTGAAATCAGGGCCAGTCGCGGTTCGTGTCCCAGGGCAGCAAGGTGCGGGTCCCCCTCGGCGATGTAGGGCGGGTTGGACACAATGAGGTCATACCGTGCCGTGATGCCGGTCAGCCAAGCGCCCAGCATGAACTGCACCCGCAGGTCCAGGCGCTCGGCATTGGCCTGGGCCAAGGCCAGCGCATCGGGGCTGACGTCCAGGGCGTGGACGTCGCCGCTGCGCCCGGTCTGCACAAGGAATCGGGCCAGGGCCAGGGCCACGGCACCGCTGCCCGTGCCCAGATCCATGATCTGACGAGGACGGCCATCGCTGGGGTTGGTGTCAGGCAGGCATTCGAGGGCCCAATCGACCAGGGTTTCCGTGTCGGGCCGAGGGATCAGCACGCGTCCATCCACCTGAAGCGGCATGCCGTGAAATTCGATCTTGCCCGTCAAGTAAGGCAGCGGCGTGCCGGAAGCGCGCCGCCGTGCCAGTTCGATGTACCGCAACTCGGCCGTGGTGGCCAGCGCGTCCGTGTCATGCGCGATCAGCCAAGCGCGGTCCACCAGGGGCCTGTCGAGCGCGTGCAGGAGCAGCAGTTGCGCGTCACGCCGATCCAGGCCCAAGGAGGAACAAGCGGTGTTGATGGCTTGTTGTATCTGCATGACGCCTATTAGAACCCTGGGACGTAAAGTACCCGTGAATGTGGGGCAAATCGTCTGTACCCAGTTGGTACGCCCCGGGCACATCAGGTGGGCGTTGGTTCAGTGCTGAGCGACTTCGAGTTCAGCCAGCTGCTCGGCTTCGCGCGCATGCCGCAAAGCCATCACCACGTCATCCAGCGCACCTTCCATCACCAGGCTGAGCTTGTAGAGCGTCAAGTTGATGCGGTGGTCCGTCAGGCGGCCTTGGGGAAAGTTGTAGGTGCGGATGCGGTCGCTGCGGTCACCGCTGCCGATCAATCCACGGCGAGTTGCTGCATCCTTGGCGGCGCGCTCGCTGCGTTCCTTTTCCTGGATGCGCGCGGCAAGCACTTGCAGGGCCCTGGCCTTGTTGCGGTGCTGACTTCGATCGTCCTGGCATTCGGCGACGATGCCGGTGGGAAGGTGGGTGATGCGCACGGCCGAGTCGGTCTTGTTGATGTGCTGGCCGCCGGCCCCGCTGGCGCGAAAGGTGTCGATGCGCAGCTCGGCAGGATTGATCTGCACGGCTTCCTGCTCGTCGGGTTCGGGCAGCACAGCCACCGTGCAGGCGCTGGTGTGGATGCGACCCTGGGTCTCCGTGGCGGGCACACGCTGTACCCGGTGACCACCCGACTCAAAGCGCAGCTCGCCATAGACGCCGATGCCCGAAGGGGATTCGGCGTTGTTGCCATCGATGCGCAGCACGACTTCCTTGTAGCCACCCAGTTCGCTGGGCGACTCGCTCATGATTTCCGTCTTCCAGCCGCGCTGGTCGGCGTAGCGTGTGTACATGCGCAGCAGGTCGGCCGCGAACAGGGCTGACTCGTCCCCGCCCGTGCCCGCGCGGATTTCGAGAAAGGCATTGCGACCGTCATCCGGGTCCTTGGGCAGCAGCAGGCGTTGCAGCTCGTCTTCCAGCTGTGCCAGGTCGGCGGTGGCCGTGGTGATTTCCTCTTGCGCGATGTCCGCCATGTCCGGTTCGACCAGCATCTCGCGTGCGTTGACCAAATCCGTTTCGCGCTGCCGGTACTGGGCATAGCGTCCCGCGACAGCAGTCACCTCGTTGTGCTCACGCGACAGAGCGAGGAACTGCTTCATGTCGGCCATGATGTCCTCGCGGCTGAGCAAAAAATTCAATTCATCGAGGCGCTGGGCATACCGCTCCAGCTGCTGGCGCAGGAAGTCTTTCAATGGTTACCGCTCTTTGCGCAGGAAAATGCGTTGGATGGTTTGAGCCGCGCGCTCGCGTTCCGCGCTGTCGCCGGTGTTTAGCTCTGCCAGCGCGCCATGCAGCATTTTTTGCGTCAGGCCGCGCGCCAGCGCTTCAAGCACGGCGTCCGTGTTTTCGCCTTTGGCCATGAGCTTGCGCGCGCGGGCCAGTTCGGTGGCGCGCCAGTGCTCCGCCTGTGCGTTGAGCTGCTGGATGAGCGAGACCACGCCATTGGCGGGATCGCGCTGGTCCATCCAGTGCATGAAATTGCGCACACCGGTGTCGATGATGGCCTCCGCTTGCGCCACGGCGGCCTGGCGCTGGGCTTGTCCTGCTTGCACCACGGTCGCCAGATCGTCCACGGTGTAGAGGTAGACGTCGCTCAACTCGCCCACCTCCGGTTCAATGTCACGCGGCACCGCCAAATCCACCATGAACATGGGACGGTGCTTGCGCTGCTTGAGCGCCCGTTCAACCGCGCCCAGGCCGATCAGCGGCAGGGTGCTGGCGGTGCAGGAGATGACGGCGTCGAACTCGTGCAGCCGCGCCGGCAAGTCGGCCAGGCGCATGGCTTCGCCACCGAAGCGCGTGGCCAGGGCTTCGCCGCGCTCCAAGGTTCGGTTGGCGATGGCGATGGACAAGGGGTTCTTGGCTGCGAAGTGAGTCGCTGCGAGTTCGATCATCTCGCCCGCGCCGACGAACAGGATGCGGATCTGCCTCAGATCCTCGAAAAGATTGCCTGCCAGCCGCACGGCGGCTGCCGCCATGCTGATGCTGTGCGCGCCAATTTCGGTCGAACTGCGCACCTCCTTGGCCACGGCGAAGCTGCGCTGGAAGAGCTGGTTCAGAGTTTGACCCAGAGCGCCGGCCTCTTCCGCGGCACGTACCGCGTCCTTCATCTGGCCCAGAATCTGGGCTTCACCCAGCACCATCGAGTCCAAGCCGCTGGCCACGCGAAAAGCGTGGCGCGCTGCTTCGTCCCCCTGCAGCATGTAGGTGTGACTGCGCAGCTCGTCCGGGGAAATGCCGCCGCTGTGCGCCAGCCACTGCAAGGTGGGCGTGATGTCGGCCTCCTCGCTGGCGCAATAAATCTCAGTCCGGTTGCAGGTGGACAGGATGGCTGCTTCCGCGAGTCGGCCCTGTGGCGCGGTACGCAAAGCCTCGCGCAGATTGTCCAGGGTTGGGGGCAGTTGCTCGGGGGCAAAAGCAAAGCGACCGCGCAGATCCAGCGGCGCGGTCGTGTGGTTGATGCCGAGAGCCCAGACGGCCATGGAACGGTTCTTGTGTGAATGCGAGTCGCGAGAGGCCTGAATTATAAAATTTGCGGCAGCTTCCGACCGCTGTCCACCATGAACCCCTCTGATTCATCCTCTCTCCTACTCTGGCATGGGCTCAATTTCGCCGCGCCAGCGGCTGCATTGGCCTTGTTGCTGCCGCTGCTGGGGCGCCTGCTGTTGGGACGCCGCGCGGCCCTGCTGCCTTGGTGGGGGCAGATGCTGGCCCAGTGGCTGCTGGGCTTGACCGTGCTGGCGGCGTGTTTCTGGCAGTTCGGGCACGACGGCCAGATGGCCTCGTATGCGGCCTTGGTCGTGGGCGCGGGCACCTTGCAATGGGTGCTGTTGCGTGGCTGGCGCACCGCCTGAATTTCATTCGATCACCCAACCTGGTGTAACTCATGCACTACATGCTGTTGATCCTGGAGCCCATCGGGCAACGAGAGGCCCGAAGCGAGGCCGAAGGCCGCTTGCTTTACGAGCGCATGCAGCATTACGCAACCGAGTTGCAAGCCCGCGGCCTGCTGCGCGGCGCGGAGTCCCTGGCTTCTCAGCGAACGGCCACCCGCGTCGGTCGTGTTTCCGGGAATGGCACGGTCCAGGTCTTGGACGGACCCTTTGCCGAAGCCAAGGAAATGGTGGGCGGCTATTTCCTGCTCGACTGCGCGAACCGCGAACAAGCGGTGGACATCGCCCGGGCTTGTCCGGCAGCCGAGTGGGCGACCATCGAAGTGCGCGAATTCGGCCCCTGTTTTCTTTGACAGTGGGGAGGCCTTTTTTTTAGGGGCTGTGTCGATCTGCGGGGCGCTCCTTCGTCGTGGGATCAGGGCCGATGTCCGGCCCGTTTCCAGGAGTCGCTTCATGATCGTCAAATCGCTGCTGGTCATTGCCGCCGTGCTCGCGCTGGCCGTGGCCGCTGTGTTGTTTTACGCCTCGCGCCAACCCGACAGTTTCCAGGTCCAGCGCAGTCTACGCATCCAGGTGGGGGCCGATCGGATTCATCCGCTGATCAACGACCTGCGCCAGTTCAATGTCTGGAACCCCTATATGAAGAAGGATCCCGGCATGATCACCCGTTATCGAGGTCCGGCTGCCGGCCCCGGCGCGGGGCTCGATTTCGAGGGAGATGCCCGCACCGTGGGACGCGGCAGCATCGTGATCCTCGAGTCCAGCGCACCTCACCGGGTGGTGATGTCCCTGGACATGCACGAACCCTTCGAGGCGCACAATCGCGTGACCTTCACGCTCCAGGCCCGGGGTGAGGGCGTCACCGAGGTGATCTGGGCCATGGAGGGCGTGGGCCCGCTGCCGCTGATGGCCAAGGTCATGCATGTCTTCATCGACATGGACCGGATGGTGGGCGCCGATTTCGAGACCGGGCTGGCTGATCTGAAGACGCTGGCCGAACGTTCCTGAATCCGGCGCATGTTTTTTGCACCCGCTGTCGATTTCGTTCCGCGTCTTTCGTCGTTGGAATGAACCGTCAAGAAAGGAGCTTCCCATGCGTTTCATGATCATCGTCAAGGCCACCGCCGATTCCGAGGCGGGTCGTTTTCCCGACAATCCCGAACCCGTCTTCGCCGCCATGGCGGCCTACCACGAGGAACTGGCCCAGGCCGGTGTGCTGCTCGACGGGTCCGGTCTACAGCCCAGCAGCAAGGGCTGGCGAGTTCACTACGGCGCCGACGGCAAGCGGACCGTGGTCGATGGCCCCTTCACCGAGAGCAAGGAACTGATCGCGGGCTACACGCTGATCCAAACCCGCAGCCGCGAGGAGGCGCTGGAATGGACCCGCCGCTTCCCCAACCCGATCAACGAGGGCGTGCCCTGCCATGTCGAGGTGCGCCAGCTCTTCGAGATGGAAGACTTCGACGGCCTGTTGTCCGAGACCACGGCCGAGCGGTTCCGCAAGATCGACATGTGACGAAAATCACCAGGAGCACCACCATGAGCCGCAAGATATTTGTCAATCTGCCGATCGAAGACATGGCCCGCTCCCAGGCCTTCTTCCGAGCCCTGGGGTTCGACTTCAACCCGCAATTCACCAACGAGCAGGGCGCCTGCATGGTGGTGTCCGAGGACATCTTCGTGATGTTGCTGGTCAAGCCCTTCTTCCAAAGCTTCCTGCGTGGCACCACCATCGCCGATGCCCGTCAGAGCACCGAGGTGTTGGTGGCCTTGTCCTGCGAGAGCCGGGCCGAAGTGGACGAACTGGTGCGCAAGGCCCTGGCCCACGGTGGCCGCAGCGCGCGCGATCCGGAAGACCATGGCTTCATGTACGCGCATGCCTTCTGCGACCCGGATGGCCACATCTGGGAGCCGGTATGGATGGACCCTGCGGCGGTGGACGGTCCACCCAACTGAAGCACGGATGCATTCGGCCA
The DNA here is from genome assembly GCF_046452315.1 of Hylemonella sp. W303a. Taxonomy (NCBI): domain Bacteria; kingdom Pseudomonadati; phylum Pseudomonadota; class Betaproteobacteria; order Burkholderiales; family Comamonadaceae; genus Hylemonella; species Hylemonella sp. W303a. The sequence continues at coordinate 166,009 of NZ_JBKFDG010000005.1, forward strand.
CCCATCAGGCGATCGCCGCGGTCTGGCGCATCGAGTCGGCCCGAATCGTCGCCGTGGTCGCGCGTCTGGTGCGTGACCTCGGGGTGGCCGAGGAACTGGCTCAGGACGCCTTGGTCGCCGCGCTGGAGCATTGGCCGCGCGAGGGCATCCCGGACAAGCCGGGTGCTTGGCTGACCACGACGGCCAAGCGCCGGGCGCTCGACCATCTGCGCCACGGCAAGATGCGCGATGACAAGCTGCAGCAGCTGGGGGCCGACCTGGAGGCCCAGGAGGCCCTGGTCGTGCCCGACTTCGTGGATGCCTTGGACGCCGCGCGGCAGGACGACATCGGCGACGACTTGCTGCGCTTGATCTTCACGGCCTGCCATCCGGTTCTGTCGGCTGAGGCTCGGGTCGCGCTCACGCTGCGGCTGCTGGGCGGATTGACGACGCACGAGATCGCCCGGGCCTTCCTCGCAACCGAACCCACCATTGCCCAGCGCATCGTGCGCGCCAAGCGAACCTTGGCGGATGCCCGGGTGCCCTACGAAGTGCCGCGTGGCGCCGAGCTGGCGCCCCGGCTGGCCTCGGTGCTGGAGGTGATCTACCTCGTGTTCAACGAGGGCTACACCGCCACCGCGGGCGAAGATTGGATGCGGCCCGCGTTGACGCAAGAGGCCTTGCGGCTGGCCCGCATGCTGGCCGAGCTGGTGCCGCGCGAGCCGGAAGCACAGGGGCTGGCCGCGCTGCTGGAACTGCAGTCGTCCAGGCTCGCGGCACGCACTGATCGCGAGGGGCGCCCCATTCTTTTGCAGGACCAGGACCGAGCGCGTTGGGACCACCTGCTGATACGACGTGGCCTGGCGGCCTTGGCCCGTGCGGAGGCCTTGAATGAAGGTGCCGCCTGGCCCGGCCCCTATGTCTTGCAGGCGGCCATCGCGGCCTGTCATGCGCGCGCGGCCACGCCGCAAGCCACCGATTGGGTGCGCATCGCGGAGCTGTACGCCTTGCTCGCCCAGGTGCGGCCGTCACCTGTCGTGGAACTCAACCGCGCGGTGGCCGTGGGCATGGCCCAAGGACCGCAGGCGGGGCTGGACATCGTCGATGCCTTGTTGGATGCGCCCGCCTTGCGCCACTACCAGTGGTTGCCCAGCGTGCGCGCCGACCTGCTGATGAAGCTGGGGCGGTACGCCGAGGCGCGTGCCGAACTGATGCGGGCCGTGGCCCTGACGGGCAACGCACGCGAACGAGAGCTGCTGCTGGAACGCGTGGCGGCCCTGCCGACCGAGGCGCAGTGACGGTCTAAGTGTCGTGTGCCGTGCGTGAGTGGTTCAGGCTGCGCCAGCGACCGCAGCCAGCCGCTCAGCTCGGTTTGAACAGATCAACCCGGTCCGTGATGATGCCGTCCATGCCCAGGGCCAGCAAACGTTGCACCTGGGCTTCGTCGTTCACCGTGTAGCACAGGGCGCGAAGTCCAGCCTGCCGCAACTGATCCATGTAGGACGCGTCGGCCAGCTTGTGGTTGCAGACCACGGCCGCGCAGCCCAGGGCCTGGGCGGTGGCGAGCCAGCCGTCCCACAGCGTGTCGATCAGCAGACCGCGCGGCAGTTCGGGGCGCGCGGCCTTGGCGGCGGCGAGTGCTTCGGGACGGAAGGAGGTCAGGAAAGGCGGCACCTTCTGACCTTGCCACAAGCGCGCCGCATGTTCGGCCACGACCCGGCCAGTTTCTTCCTCGGTGTCGGGAGTGGGCTTGATCTCGATGTTCAGGAAGAACTGATTGGTCAGACAGTAGCTGGCGATGGCCTCGAAGCTGGGCAAGGGCTCGCCTGCGTAGGCCGGGCTGTGCCAGCGGCCGGCATCCAGGCGCGACAGCGCGCTCCAAGGGTGTTCGCCGCCCACCATGCTCACGCTGTCGCCCGATCGCCCGTCAGCGCTTGCGCGCAGCTTGATCGGCCCGTCGGTCGTGCGCTCGAGGGTCGCGTCGTGCATCAGGAAGGGCACGCCGTCGGCCGAAAGCTTCACGTCGCACTCGAACATGCGGTAGCCGTGCGACGCGCCGAGGCGGAAGGCGGCCAGGGTGTTCTCAGGCGCCAGCTTGCCGGCGCCTCGGTGGGCGATCCAGCGCGGGTAGGGCCAGGCTTGGGTGTTGCCGGAGGAGGTGGACATGGCGTTGTCGTGCGTGAGTCCGTGATCGATCAGAGGCGCTTGCCGCTGGTAGCGTCGAACTGGTGGACGTGCTCGGGCGCGAAGGTCAGGTGCACGGTCGCGCCGTTGGTGTACGGCGTGGGTGTGACCTGGCTTTCGTCGACGCGCACGATGACCTGTTCCTCGCCCACGCGGGTGTAGAGCAGGCGTTCCGCGCCGAGCAATTCCTGGGTTTCGAGCCGCGCCGACCAACCTTCACCACCGCTGGCGATGCGCAGATGTTCGGGGCGCACGCCGAGGATGGTGCCGACCTTCACGCCCGGTGCGCTCTTCAACAGGTTCATGGGCGGCGAGCCGATGAAGCTGGCGACGAAGGTCGAGGCCGGGCGATGGTAGACCTCTTGGGGCGTGCCGAACTGTTCCATCACGCCCGCGTTCATCACGATCATGCGTTGGGCGAGCGTCATGGCCTCGACCTGGTCGTGCGTCACGAAGAGGCTGGTGATGCCCAGCTCGCGGTGTAGCTTTTGGATCTCCAGGCGGGTCTGGGCGCGCAGCTTGGCGTCCAGGTTGGACAGCGGCTCGTCGAACAGGAAGACCTGGGGTTGGCGCACGATGGCGCGCCCCATGGCCACGCGCTGGCGCTGGCCGCCCGAAAGCTGGCGGGGTTTGCGGTCCAGCAGATGGCCCAGTTCCAGAATGGCCGCGGCCTTGTCCACGCGGACCTTGATCTCGTCCTTGGGCACTTTAGCGATCTTCAGGCCGTAGGCCATGTTGTCGTACACGCTCATGTGCGGGTAAAGCGCGTAGTTCTGGAACACCATGGCGATGTCGCGTTCGGCGGGCTCCAGATTGTTCACGACACGTTCGCCGATGGAAATGGTGCCATCGGAAATTTCTTCCAGGCCCGCGACCATGCGCAGCAGCGTGGACTTGCCGCAGCCCGAGGGGCCGACGATCACGATGAATTCACCGTCGGTGATCTCGGCGTTGACGCCGTGGATGACCTGGTTGCCCTTCTGGCCCTTCACGGTCGAGGGGTAGCGTTTGACGAGGTTGCGCAGCGAGATGGCCGCCATGTTCATTTCTCCGTATCCACAAGGCCCTTGACGAACCATTTCTGCATCAATATGACCACCAGCACCGGCGGCAGCATCGCCAGGATGGCCGTGGCCATGACCACGTTCCAGTCATTGGCCGCGTCGCCGCCCGCGAGCATGCGCTTGATGCCGATGACCACCGGGTACATGTCTTCCTTGGTCGTGACCAGCAGCGGCCAGAGGTACTGGTTCCAGCCGTAGATGAACTGGATCACGAACAGGGCCGCGATGCTGGTGGCCGACAGCGGCACCAGCACGTCCTTGAAGAAGCGCATGGGCCCGGCGCCGTCCATGCGCGCGGCTTCCACCAATTCATCAGGCACGGTCAGGAAGAACTGCCGGAACAGGAAGGTCGCGGTCGCCGAGGCGATCAGCGGAACCGTGAGACCCGCGTAGCCGTTGAGCAAGTTCAGGTCGGCCACCACTTGGTAGGTCGGACCGATGCGCACTTCCACCGGCAACATCAGCGTGATGAAGATGGCCCAGAAGCAGGCCATCTTGAAGGGAAAGCGGAAGTACACGATGGCGAAGGCCGACAGCAGAGAGATCGCGATCTTGCCGATGGTGATGATGAGGGCGCTCATCAGGCTGACCCACATCATGCGGCCTACGGCCGCTTGCGAGCCGCCACCGGCGCCTTCGCCCAGCAGAGCGGCCTTGTAGCTGGCCCAGAAGTTGTCGCCCGGCAGGATGGGCATGGGCGCCTGCACGATCTCTTGCGAGGTGTGGGTGGAGGCCACGAAGGCCAGGTAGACCGGAAAGACGATCAAGACGACGCCCAGGCACAAGACCACGTGCGCCAGGATGCCCAGGGTGAGACGGCGTTCAACCATGTCAGTAATTCACCTTGCGCTCGACATAACGGAACTGGATCACCGTGAGCGCGATCACGATGCCCATGAGCACCACCGACTGCGCGGCGGAGCTGCCCAGGTCCATGGCCTTGAAGCCGTCGTAATAGACCTTGTAGACCAGGATGGAGGTTTCCTTGCCCGGACCGCCGTTGGTGGCGGCGTCGACGATGGCGAAGGTGTCGAAGAAGGCGTAGACCACGTTCATCACCAGCAGGAAGAAGGTGGTCGGCGACAGCAGCGGGAACTGAATGGTCCAGAAACGTCGCCAGGGGCCAGCGCCGTCGATGGCGGCCGCCTCGATCAGCGATTTCGGGATGCTTTGCAAGCCAGCGACGAAGAAGAGGAAGTTGTAGGAAAACTGCTTCCAGATCGCCGCGGCCACGATCAGCGCCATGGCGTGCTCACCTTTGAGCAAGTGGTTCCAAGGAATGCCGATCTGCTCCAGCGCCCAGGCCACGGGGCCAATCGAGGGCGAGAACATGAAGACCCACATCACCGCAGCCACGGCTGGCGCGACGGCGTAAGGCATGATGAGCAGGGTGCGGTAGACCATCACGCCGCGCACGATCCGGTCCGCGAACACGGCCATCAGCAGCGCCAGCGACAAGCCAATCACGGCGACCAGCACCGAGAAGTAGGCCGTGGTCTTGAACGAGGCCAGGTAGCCCGGATCGTTGAACAGCCGTTCGAAGTTTTCAAGTCCGACCCATTCGGTGGACATGCCGAAGGTGTCCTGCTGTTGGAACGATTGCAACAGGGCCTGGGCGGCGGGCCAGAAGAAGAACACGCTGATGATGAGCAACTGCGGCAGCAGCAAGGCCCAAGGTAACCAGCGAGAGCGGAAGAGGACGCGTTTTTCCATGCGTTGATCTGTGTAGCCGCCGCGGCGTGCGGCGGGAATAGGGGCTGGAGTCTAACCGGGATGGTGGGGGGCGGGCCGCTGGTCAGCGGGGGGCGTCGTCTGCCTCGTCCGGCTCGCCTGTTGATGTCCGTCCCAGACTGGCGAACAGGGCAATGGTGGCCTTGCGGCTGGCACCCAGGTCCACCATCGGTGCCGGATAACCGGGGGGCGGGCCGGACGCCGCGAGGTGGGGCGCATGGATGGCCTTGTCGCTCAAGCCCGCCAGCTCCGGCACCCACTCACGGATGAACCGGCCTTGCGGGTCGAAACGCTGTGATTGGGTGATCGGGTTGAAGATGCGGAAATAGGGCGCCGCATCGGTACCCGTGGACGCGCTCCATTGCCAGCCGCCGTTGTTGGCTGCGAAGTCCCCGTCGATCAGGTTCTCCATGAAATACCGCTCGCCCCAGCGCCAGTCGATTTGCAGGTTTTTGGTGAGGAACATGGCCACCAGCATGCGCAGGCGGTTGTGCATCCAGCCCGTGGCGTTCAATTGGCGCATGGCGGCGTCGATGATGGGGATGCCGGTGCGGCCTTCGCACCAGCGCGCGAAGTCATTGGCGTCATGACGCCACGGGAAGGCCTCGGTGTGGACCTGCATGGCGCGGTGCATGCAGACCTGGGGATAGTCCACCACCAAGTGTTGGTAGAACTCACGCCAGATCAGTTCGCTGATCCAGGTGCTCACGCCCGCGTTGGCATTCCAGTCCCCGCCGGTGCGCGCCAGCACCGCCGCGAGGGCCTGTCGCGGCGACAGCGCGCCAATGGCCAGGTAGGGCGACAGGCCGGAGGTGCCCGCCACGGCGGGCAGGTCGCGTTGTGTCTGGTAGCTGTCGAGATCCTGTGCGATGAAGCGTTGCAGCCGAGCATTTGCCACGGCTTCACCGGCAGGCCAGAGCGCCTCAAGGTTTCGCAAGTCGTGGCCGCCGAACAAGCGGTCGATGTCTTGCGCGCTGGCGGACGGGCAGGGCAGCGCCGCTTGATGCGCGGGTGCCTCCAGCGGACGCAGTTGGAGCAGGCTGGCGAGTTGCAGCCATTTGCGCTTGTAGGGTGTGAAGACCTTGTAGGGCGAGCCCGCTTCGTTGCGCACCTTGCCTGGGGGGATGACCACCCGGTCGTGGCAACGCTTGACCGTCACGCCTTGCGCGCGCAGCAACTGGTTCACCTGCTGATCGCGGTTCAACTCGTCAAGCGGGTATTCGGCGTTGAAGAAGCAATGGCTGATGCCATGCTCCTGCGCCAGACGGGCCAGGGCCGGGGCGATCTCGCTCGCCCGCGCCACGCCCAAGACCCGAAGGGCGATGTGATGGCGTGGCAGTTCCGACGTCAGTAGGTGCAAGTGGCGGCGCGCGAAATCCAGCCGCGCCGGCGCGATGGGAAAGCGCGTCACATAGGCATCGCAATGCACATAAACCGCGACCACGCCTTGCCGCAATTCGGCGGCGGCGTGCAGGGCTGGGTTGTCATGCAGCCGCAGATCGTTGCGCAGCCAGACCAGAGCCGTCATGGTGGGGAGGAACTGTAAAGAAAAACCGCCATCCCAAGGCGGGATGGCGGTGATCGCTGAGGGAGGGCGAGGTTTACTTGTTCGCCTTCTCGAAGCGCTCCAGCAGTTCGTTGCCACGGGCAACGATGCTGTCCAGCGCGTCCTTGGGGGTCTTGGTGCCAGCCCAGACTTGTTCGAGTTCTTCGTCCTCGATGGTGCGGATCTGAACGTAGTTGCCCAGGCGGATGCCGCGGCTCTTGTCGGTCACCTTGCGGATCATCTGCGTCACGGCCACGTCGGTGCCAGGGTTCTGCTTGTAGAAGCCCGAGGCTTCGGTCAGCTTGTAGGCGGCCGTCGTGACGGGCAGGTAGCCAGTGCGCTTGTGGCTGGCGGATTGCACTTCAGGCGTCGAGATGAAGTTGAAGAACGTGGCCACGCCCTTGTATTCCTCGGCCTTCTTGCCACTCATGACCCACAGGCTGGCGCCACCGATCACGGTATTTTGCGGCGCGCCCTGGACGTCCGGGTAGTAGGGCAGGGTGCTCAGACCGTAGGCGAACTTGGCGTTCTTGGACACGTTGCCGTAGAAGCCCGAGGACGTGGTGATCATCGCGCACTCGCCAGAGACGAAGCTCGCCTCCGCCTTGTTGCCACGACCCTTGTACGCCATGCTGCCGTCCTTGGCCATCTTGGCCAGGGTCTCGATGTGGCGCACATGCAGCGGCGAGTTGATCTTCATGCGGGCGTCCAGGCCGCCCAGGCCGTTTTGCTGGGTTGCGAACTCCACGTTGTGCCAGGCCGAGAAGCTCTCGAGCTGGGTCCAGCCCTGCCATGCCGGCGTGAAGGCGCACTTGTGGCCGCTGTCTTTGAGCTTGGTGGCGGCAGCCACGACTTCCGGCCAGGTGGTCGGGGCCTTGTCCGGGTTCAGGCCAGCGGCCTTGAAGGCGTCCTTGTTGTAATAGAAGATGGTCGTCGAGCTGTTGAAGGGGAAGCTCAGCATCTGGCCGTTGGGGGCCGTGTAATAACCGGCCACGGCGGGAACGTAGGCGCTGGGGTCGAACTTGAAGCCCGCGTCGGCCATCACCTTGCCCACGGGCACCACGGCGCCCTTGCTGGCCATCATGGTCGCGGTGCCCACCTCGAACACCTGCAGGATGTGCGGCGCGTTGCCGGCGCGGAAGGCGGCGATCGCGGCGGTCATGGACTCGTCGTAGGTGCCCTTGAAGACCGGAGTGATCTTGTACTCCTTCTGGCTTTCGTTGAACTGCTTGGCCAGGTCATTGACCCATTCGTTGTTGACGGCCGTCATCGAGTGCCACCACTGGATTTCGGTCTGGGCCTTGGCCGCGGGCGCGAAACTCAGGGCCGAAAGCGCGGAGACGACGGTCAGCGCCAACGTGCTGAGCGGGCGGCGAGCCAGGGTGTGAGCAAACGAGTTTGTTTTCATGTGGGATCAATCCTAGGAAGGGTTGCGTAAGTCGCGCAGCGTAAAACGCAATTGTGACAAACGGATTAAGCCTGCATGACGGCGCCCTCGCGCTCCGGGATTTCCATAGGGTGGATGCGCCCAGGGTCGTTCAGCCCAAGTCCAGGCTCGTCGAGGGGCGCTGGGGTAACATCCAGTTTCAGCCGGTGTTGGCCTTACGTGTTGGTACCTGCTCCCAGGCAAACTTCGGGCTGAAATTTCAGGTTTCCATGAACGCACCGACCTTGCCAAACGCCGTAGCGGACGCTGTCCGCGCGCACGATCACGAGCGCATCCGCGAAATTCCGTACAACTACACCTCCTACTCCGACCGCGAGATTGTCCAGCGTCTGCTCGGCGCGCGGGCTTGGGAGGTGTTGAACCAGCTGCGCGAAGAGCGCCGCACGGGTCGATCCGCCCGCATGCTGTACGAAGTGCTGGGCGACATTTGGGTGGTGCAGCGCAACCCCTATTTGCAGGATGACCTGCTGGACAACCCCAAGCGGCGTGCCCAGTTGGTCGAGGCCTTGCACCACCGGCTGGGCGAGGTGGAAAAGCGCCGCCGGTCGGTGACTGCCACGGCGACGCAAGACGCAAGCGCACCCGTCTTCGACGCCAAACGGGATGCCCTGGTGGGCGAGCTGCTGAACGCCGCGCGCGCCGCGGTGGAAGCCTTTGATCAGAGTTTCCGCGAGGTCGAGAGCCTGCGTCGCAAGGCGCAGCGTGTGCTGTGCCGCTTGACGGCCCGCGACAACGTGAAGTTCGACGGGCTGTCCCGCGTGTCGCACGTGACCGACGCGACCGACTGGCGCGTGGAATATCCCTTTGTCGTGCTCACGCCGGACAGCGAGGAAGAGATGGCTGGCCTGGTGCGCGGCTGCATCGAGCTGGGCCTGACCATCGTGCCGCGTGGCGGCGGCACGGGCTACACCGGTGGCGCCATCCCGCTGACTTGGAAGAGCGCGGTCATCAACACCGAGAAGCTCGAGGCGATGACCGAGGTTGAGATGGTTTTGCTGCCGGGGCTGGACCAACCAGTCCCGACCGTCTGGACCGAGGCGGGCGTGGTGACGCAGCGCGTGGCTGACGCGGCCGAACGCGGCGGTTTTGTCTTCGCAGTGGACCCGACCAGTGCCGAAGCTTCCTGCGTGGGCGGCAACATCGCCATGAACGCGGGTGGCAAGAAGGCCGTGCTCTGGGGCACGGCGCTGGACAACCTGGCGAGCTGGCGCATGGTCACGCCCGAGGCCGAGTGGCTGGAGGTGACGCGCGTTGGCCACAACCTGGGCAAGATCCACGACGCCGACGTGGCCAGCTTCGAATTGAAGTATTTCGACGCCTCGGGCAAGAAGCTGCGCCGCACCGAGCGGCTGGACATCCCGGGCCCGCGTTTCCGCAAGGAAGGCCTGGGCAAGGACGTGACGGACAAATTCCTGAGCGGCCTGCCGGGCGTGCAGAAGGAAGGATGTGACGGTCTGATCACCAGCGCGCGCTGGGTGGTGCACCGCATGCCCGAGCACACCCGTACCGTTTGCCTGGAGTTCTTCGGTCATGCCAAGGACGCGGTGCCCAGCATCGTCGAGATCAAGGACTTCATGTTCGCCGAACAGAAGCGCAGCGGCACCCTGCTCGCTGGCCTGGAGCACCTGGACGACCGCTACCTGAAGGCCGTGGGTTACGCCACCAAGAGCAAGCGCGGGGGGCTGCCCAAGATGGTGCTGATCGGTGACATCGTCGGCGACGACCCCGACCAGGTGGCGCGCGCTGCCAGCGAGGTCGTGCGCATGGCCAATTCGCGCAGCGGGGAGGGCTTCACCGCCATCAGTCCCGAGGCCCGCAAGAAGTTCTGGGCCGACCGCAAGCGCACGGCGGCGATCAGCAAGCACACCAACGCCTTCAAGATCAACGAGGACGTGGTGATTCCGCTGCCGCGCATGGCCGAGTACACCGACGGCATCGAGCGCATCAACATCGAGCTGAGCTTGCGCAACAAGCTCAAGCTGGCCGACGAACTGGACGCCTTTTTCCAGCGCCCCGACCTGACCACCCTGCTCAAGGCTGGCAAGCAGGCCGCGGACGATGGCAGCGAAGTCTCGGCGGCGGAGCTGCTGCCCGAGCGTGCCAGCCAGGCGCTGGCGTTGGTGCGTTCCGTGCGCGCGCAATGGCAGGACTGGCTGCAGCGCATCGATACCCTGTTCCCGCAACTGCAAAGCCACGAACTGCGTGCCAGCTGGAAGACGCAGGTTCGAGTGCCCTTGCAGGCTATTTTCACAGGCGGGGTCTTTCAGCCGCTTTTGGACGAATGCAATGCCATTCACAAGCGCGTGCTCAAGGGCCGGGTCTGGGTGGCGTTGCACATGCACGCAGGCGACGGCAATGTGCACACCAACATTCCCGTCAACAGCGACGACTACGAGATGCTGCAGACCGCGCACGAGGCCGTGGCGCGCATCATGAAGCTGGCGCGCAGCCTGGACGGCGTGATCTCGGGCGAACACGGCATCGGCATCACCAAGCTCGAATTCCTCAGCGACGAGGAACTGCAGCCTTTCGCCGATTACAAGGCCCGGGTCGATCCGCAGGGGCGTTTCAACAAGGGCAAGCTGCTGCGGCATCTGCCGGTCGCGCAGGATGACGAAGACATGCATGCCGCCGACCTGAGCCAGGCCTACACGCCCAGCTTCGGCCTGATGGGGCATGAATCGCTGATCATGCAGCAGAGCGATATCGGCGCCATCAGTGACAGCATCAAGGACTGCCTGCGCTGCGGCAAGTGCAAGCCGGTCTGCGCGACCCATGTGCCGCGCGCCAACCTGCTGTACTCGCCGCGCAACAAGATCCTCGCCACCTCGTTGCTGGTCGAGGCCTTCCTCTACGAAGAACAGACCCGCCGCGGCGTCAGCATCAAGCACTGGCAGGAGTTCGAGGACGTGGCCGACCATTGCACGGTCTGCCACAAGTGCGAGTCGCCCTGCCCGGTCAAGATCGACTTCGGCGACGTGACCATGAACATGCGCAACCTGCTGCGCAAGATGGGCAAGAAGCGTTTCCGCCCCGGCAATGCGGCGGCCATGTTCTTCCTGAACGCGACCAATCCGGACACCATCAAGCTGATGCGCAGCGCCATGGTCGGCGTGGGCTTCAAGGCCCAGCGTCTGGCCAACGACCTGCTACGTCGGCTCACCCGCGCGCAAACCGCCAAGCCTGCCGCCACGGTGGGCATGCCGCCGGTCAAGGAGCAGGTGATCCACTTCATCAACAAGAAGCTGCCGGGCGGCCTGCCCAAGAAGACCGCGCGCGCGCTGCTGGACATCGAAGACAAAAACTACGTGCCCATCATCCGCGACGCCGCCAGGACGACGGCGGAGACCGAGGCCGTGTTCTATTTCCCGGGCTGCGGCTCGGAACGGCTGTTTTCCCAGGTGGGCTTGGCGACGCAGGCCATGCTGTGGCACGCTGGCGTGCAGACGGTGCTGCCCCCAGGCTACCTCTGCTGCGGCTACCCGCAGCGCGGCAGCGGGCAGTTCGACAAGGCCGAGAAGATGATCACGGACAACCGCGTGCTCTTCCACCGCGTGGCCAACACCCTGAACTACCTGGACATCAAGACCGTGGTCGTGAGCTGCGGCACCTGCTACGACCAGCTCCAGGGCTACAAGTTCGAGGACATCTTCCCCGGATGCCGCATCATCGACATCCATGAGTTCCTGCTCGAAAAGGGGCTCAAGCTTGAGGGCGATGGCGCTTACCTGTACCACGACCCCTGCCACACGCCGCTCAAGCAGCAGGAACCGATGAAGACCGTCAAGGCCCTGGTCGGCGCGAACGTGGTCAAGAGCGAGCGCTGCTGCGGGGAGAGCGGAACCTTTGGCGTCACTCGGCCTGACATTTCGACCCAAGTGCGCTTCCGCAAGGAAGAAGAAATCAAGAAGGGCGAGGCCGCGCTGCGCGAGACGGGCTTGGTGGGCGCCACGGATGATCTGAAGATCCTGACGAGCTGCCCGAGCTGCCTGCAAGGCCTGAACCGCTATGGCAACGACCTGCACAACGGCTTGCTGGAAGCCGACTACATCGTGGTCGAGATGGCGCGCAAGATCCTCGGCGAGGACTGGATGCCCAAGTACGTCGCCGCGGCCAACGCGGGCGGCATCGAACGCGTGCTGGTCTGACGCACGCAAGTTAGGAGGAGACCCCATGGCAGGTTTGAAAGCCGGCTCGCCCAAGCCGCTGAACATGACGGTGCACGGCAAATCGCGCGTGTTGGAGGTGGCGTTCACGGATGGCAAGATTTTTCGCATCCCCTTCGAACTGATGCGGGTCTACTCGCCTTCGGCCGAGGTGCAGGGGCATGGCCCGGGGCAGGAAGTCCTGCAGACTGGCAAGCGCGAGGTGGAACTGGTCGGCTTGGAGCCCGTGGGCAACTACGCCGTGCAGCCCGCTTTCAGCGACGGGCACAGCAGCGGCCTCTACACCTGGGACTACCTGTACCTTCTCGGCTCCCAGGAGTCGCGACTCTGGGCTGAGTACGAAGCCAAGCTGCAGGCTGCGGGGTTGAACCGCGACGCGCCCATGCCCGCGAGCGCGGGTCACGGCCAGGGCGGTCACGCCTGCGGCCACCACCATTGAGACAGGGCCATCCATGAGTCAGACCCATTTTGGTTTCGAAACGGTCGATGAGACCGAAAAAGCACGGCGTGTGCGTGGCGTGTTCGATTCCGTCGCCTCCAAGTACGACGTGATGAACGATTTGATGTCCGGTGGCTTGCACCGGCTCTGGAAGCGTTACACCGTCATGGTGGCCAACCTCAAGGAAGGCCAGCGCGCGCTCGACATCGCGGGAGGGACCGGGGACCTCGCGCTTGCCTTCGCGCGCGAGGTGGGCAAGACGGGGCAAGTGGTGCACACCGACATCAACCAAGCCATGCTGCGCGTGGGCCGTGACCGCTTGCTGGATGCGGGCGTGGTGTTGCCCACGGTGGTCTGTGACGCGGAAAAGTTGCCTTTCCCCGAGGGACATTTCGACCTCGTCAGCGTGGCCTTCGGCCTGCGCAACATGACTCACAAGGACATCGCCCTGACCGAGATGCGTCGGGTGCTCAAGCCCGGTGGCCGCTTGCTGGTGCTGGAGTTCTCCAAGGTCGCACCTCCCCTGGAGAAAGCCTATGACTGGTACTCCTTCAAGGTATTGCCCCTGCTGGGCAAGTTCGTCGCGGGCGACGCGGACAGCTATCTGTATCTGGCCGAGTCCATCCGCATGCACCCGGGTCAGGAGGAGCTGAAGGCCTTGATGCTCAAAGCCGGATTCGGTCATGTGGACTTCCATAACCTGACGGGTGGTGTGGTCGCCTTGCATGTTGGAATCAAGACCTGATACTTTTCGTCATTCGTCATTCACGTTCGTTTTGTTTGGGAGTCGGTGCATGAAGCGCGGGTTGTATGGGCTGAAGCAGGGCGGGGCGCTGGTCCTCTCTGCGGCATTGGGGCTGGTGATGGTGCTGGGTTCAACCGAGGCCGAGGCTCGCCGTCTGGCCGGCGGTTCTTCCGTTGGCAAGCAGTCTGGCAATGTGATGCGACGCGACGCGCCGGCCCAGCCTCCTGCTTCGACCCCAGCCTCATCTCCTTCGTCCACGCAAAATGGCGCGGCCGCTGGCGGTAGCCCCGCGACCCCCGCCACTGCAGCTGCACCGGCAGCGTCTACCGCTGCTGCAGGCGCGGCTTCCGCGCCTGCCCGCCGCACCGGCATGGCCTTGTTGGGAGGTTTGGCCGCGGGTCTGGGCCTGGCCTGGTTGGCAAGCAGCTTAGGCCTGGGCGCCGCGTTTGGTCAGTTCTTGCTGATCGCCCTGTTTGTGTTGCTCGCCGTTGTGTTGGTTCGCTGGCTGCTCCGTCCCCGGGCCACCGCGTCGGCCCCGCGCAACAGTTACGCCTTTCAGGGTGCGGGAGGCTCCGGCGTGGCCACCATTCCATCGGCCTATTTTCCAGAGAACGTCGGCAACGATGCCTCCGCACGGCCCTGGGAGCAAGGCGCGGGTGCTGCGGCTGCAAGTAACCCGCAGGGCGTGGTGATTGGATCGGCTTTGAATGGCAAGGCGGGGGATTGGAGCGTGCCCGCTGGCTTTGATGTCGAGAGCTTCCTCAAGGTCGCCAAGAGCAATTTCATTCATCTCCAGGCGGCTTGGGACAAGGCCGACATGGTCACGCTGCGCTCCATGATGACCGACGAGATGCTGGCAGAAATCAGCGCCCAATTGGCAGAGCGCGAGCGCCTGTCTGGCGGCGAACCGAACCTGACCGAAGTGCAGATGCTGCAGGCCCAGTTGCTGGGCATCGAGGACCTCGGCGGCGAGTACATGGCCAGCGTTGAGTTTTCTGGCATGGTGCGCGAAGACCGTCACAGCGGGCCGAGTCCCTTCCGCGAGGTTTGGAACATGACCAAGCCGCGCGATGGCAGCCGCGGCTGGTTGGTCGCGGGCGTGCAGGCCCTGCAGTGATCTCGCCCTGCTTCACGGTCTCTTGGCCATCGATCGCTGTGTTTTGTGGTCTGGGTGGCCGCCAGCCTTGGTGGCTTTAGCAAGTTGAGCGGCGTGGCTGCTCGCCGGCGTTCTTCGCCCCACGGCAGCCCTCGACAGAGCCCTGAGGTGGGTGCCATGGGGCCCTTGCCTGATTTGTGATTGGCTTGGTCGGATAGAGGACAGAACCGGGAATAATCGAAGGTTTATGCAGTCCTCTCCTTTGTCCATGCTTGAAGGCGTTGCGCAAAAGTTGCTCGGCGTCTTGCCCAAGCCACCTTTCCCCTCGCCACTGTCCGTTCCTTCATTGGATGGATTGCCTCAGCCCCCTGCTTGGGCAGTGCGGGAGGTGCAGCGCAGGGTCGTGCTGCTGCTCAACCACGTTCTGATGCAGGAACCCGAGGCCATGGTTCGCCTCGCGCGCCAGCAAGGGCGATCGGTGTTGTTCCAGTGGCGCGATCTCAGTTTCATGCTTCGCTGCACGCCTGCGGGGCTGTTTGATCTGGCGGGCCCTGATCCGACCGAGGACACCCAAGCGCCGGACTTGACGCTGACGGTCACGGAGGCGTCACCGGTGACCGTGGCGCAGACCTTGCTCGCGGGGGGGCAGCCCCCCGTGCGCATTGAAGGGCATGTGGCTTTGGCCTCCGAGCTGAACTGGCTGGCTGAGCATTTGCGCTGGGACATCGAAGAGGATTTGGCTCGTCTGATCGGTGACGCCCCTGCCCACAGCCTGATCCAGGTCGCGCGGCGTGCGGGACAGGCCTTGCGCGCGTGGCTACCTGCCCGGTCTGGCTCTTCCGGGGTTTCCGCTGGGCCTGGAGCACCGGCATGACCGGGGTGGCCAGCCGTTTTCTGCGCGGCGCCTACATCGTCTGGATCGTGTTGCGTTATGGCCTGGACGAGCTGGTGCTCTCCAGCTTTCGCAAACCCTGGCTGCGGGTGGCCGCACGCATCGTCGCTTTTGGTCGGCCCCTGAACAAGCCGCGCGGCGTCCGCCTGCGTGAGGCCCTGGAGCGTCTGGGGCCGATCTTCGTCAAATTCGGGCAAGTGCTGTCCACACGGCGTGATCTGCTGCCGCCCGATATCGCCGAAGAGCTGGCCAAGCTGCAGGATCGCGTGCCACCCTTCAGCTCGGAGGTGGCGGTGGCGACCATCGAGCGCTCTTTCCGTCAGCCGCTGGACAGCATCTTCAGTGAGTTCCAGCGAGAGCCCGTGGCCAGTGCCTCGATTGCCCAGGTGCATTTCGCCCGCCTGCGCGGCAAGGATGGTCGGCATGTCGGGCGCGAGGTGGCCGTCAAGGTGTTGCGCCCGGGAATGTTGCCGATCATCGAGAAGGACCTGGCGCTGATGCGCTGGATGGCCGCTTGGGTCGAGAACCTGTCCGCCGATGGCCGTCGCCTCAAGCCCCGGGAGGTGGTCGCCGAGTTCGACAGCTACCTGCACGACGAGTTGGATCTGGTGCGCGAGGCCGCGAGCGCCGCCCAGCTGAGGCGCAACATGGCCGGGCTGAACCTGGTGTTGATTCCCGAGATGTTCTGGGATTACTGCCACAGCGACGTGATCGTGATGGAGCGCATGCAGGGCATCCCGATCAGCCAGACGCAGCGACTGCGCGAGGCCGGAGTGGATCTCAAGAAGCTGGCCCGCGATGGGGTGACGATCTTTTTCACCCAGGTGTTCCGTGACGGCTTTTTCCACGCGGACATGCACCCCGGCAACATCTTCGTGAGCACGGACCCGGCCACGTTCGGTCGCTACATCTCGCTGGATTTCGGCATCGTCGGCACCCTGACCGAATTCGACAAGGAATACCTGGCGCAAAACTTCACGGCCTTTTTCCGGCGGGATTACAAGCGCGTGGCCGAACTGCACATCGAGAGCGGGTGGGTGCCGCCCGAGACCCGGGTCAACGAGTTGGAGGCGGCGGTGCGCTCCGTCTGCGAGCCGTATTTCGACCGCCCGCTGAAGGAAATCTCACTGGGCATGGTGCTGCTGCGCCTGTTCCAGACTTCCCGCCGTTTCAACGTCGAAATCCAGCCTCAGCTGGTGCTGCTGCAGAAAACCCTGCTCAACATCGAAGGTCTGGGGCGTGATCTGGATCCGGACCTGGACCTTTGGAGCACGGCCAAACCCTTCCTGGAGAAATGGATGGCCGATCAGATCGGCCCCAAGCGCCTGTGGGCCGAGCTGAAAAACCAGGCACCGCGTTACGCGAAGTTGCTGCCGGAGCTGCCGCGTCTGTTGCACGACTTCCTGCGGGAGCGTCAGGGTTCGGCCGCGACGGGAAGCGGACGGCGCACCCTGGAGGCCTTGCTCGCCGAGCAGCGTGCGACTCGCCGACTGCTGCAGATCCTGTTTGCGGCGGGCATCGGTTTTGCAACAGGGGTGCTGCTGATGCAGGTCCTCTGGAACTGGCCCGCCTTGGCCGATGCCTTCAGCGGTTTTTTCCAAGGTCGCTAGGTTTTCACCGGATAATCCCGGGGTTTGACCTGAAACCGCTCGCTGTTTTCAGCATTCTGTAATTTCACCGCCTGCTCGTTCCTCGAAAGGATTGATGGACATGAAGACTTTGACCCCTCGGTTGCGCGGATTCGTCGCGGCCATGGCACTGGCAGTCACCGGTTTCACTGGCGTGGTCTCCAGCGTGGAGGCTGCCGAGGAGCCGGTGCTCAACATCTACAACTGGGCTGACTACATCGCCGAGGACACGATCGCCAATTTCCAGAAGGAAACTGGCATCAAGGTCAATTACGACAACTTCGACAGCAACGAGGCCCTGCACGCCAAGCTGATGGCCGGCATGTCGGGCTACGACATCGTGGTGCCGGGGTCGCACTTCGCCAAGCTGCAGATACAGGGCGGCCTGCTGATGAAGCTGGACAAGTCCAAGATCCCCAATCTGAAGAACCTGGACCCCGCGATCCAGGCCCAGTTGGCCAAGGTCGACCCGGGCAACGAACACCTGGTCGATTGGCTCTGGGGCTACACCACCGTGGGCATCAACGCTGACCAGGTCAAGAAAGCCCTGGGTGGCATGCCGATGCCAGCCAACGCCTGGGATTTGGTGTTCAAGCCTGAGTACGCTTCCAAGCTGCAGAAATGCGGCATTTCCTTCCTGGACACCGCTTCGGAAGTCTTGCCCATCGCGCTCAAGTACATCGGCAAGGACCCGCGCAGCAAGAACGCAGCGGACTACGCAGAGGCTGGCAAGATGCTCAAGGCGGTCCGTCCCTATGTGGGCCGCTTCGCCGGTTCGGGCTCTGACTACATTGACCAGATGGCCAGCGGCCAGCTGTGCGCCGTGGTCGGCTGGTCGGGCGACATCATGATCGCCAAGGACAAGGCCAACGAAGCAGGCAAGCCCCAAAACCTGCAAGTGATGTTGCCCAAGATGGGCGGCCTGCTGTTCTTCGACACGATGGCGATTCCCAAGGACGCCAAGCACCCGGAGAACGCCCACAAGTTCATCAACTACATCTTGCGTCCGGAAGTGCATGCCTCCCTGACCAACGCCGTCTTCTACGCCAACCCGAACAAGGCGAGCATGAAGTTCGTCAATCCCTTGCTGGCCAAGGACCCGGCGGTGTTTCCGGACGCTGCCGGACTGGCCTCGATGATCGCGCCGGACACCCCCGACGCGGCCACCATGCGTCTGATCACTCGCACCTTCACCAATTTCAAGGTGGACCGCTGATCGTCAGTTCCGATTCCCTCGTCACCACTCCAGTTCACATCACACCATGCCCATCTACGCCTACAAGTGCAGCGCCTGCGGCCTTGCCAAGGACGTGCTGCAAAAAATTTCCGATCAACCACTGACGATTTGCCCAAACTGCGGCAAGGCCAGTTTCAGCAAGCAGGTGACCGCGGCGGGTTTTCAGCTCAAGGGCAGTGGCTGGTATGTCACTGACTTCCGAGGTGGTTCGGGGGGTGGAGGTTCTGAATCCTCCGGCAGCGGCTCTGGAGGTGCATCCGGTGACTCGGGAGGCGGTGGCGGATCTGGCTCTGGCTCATCAGACGGTGGCGGCGCGACCACGGCAGCGGCGGCCTCGGGACACAGCTGCGGAACGGGGTGCGGTTGCGCCTGAGCCTGTTGACGCGCGTCGGCAGGTGAGATGACCCAAAACATTGAAAATGGCAGGAGTGCTTCCGTGATGGCGAAATTCCGCAAATGGCTGCTCGCGGGCCTGCTGGTCCTGGTGCCGCTCATCATCACCCTGTGGGTGTTGAACTGGGTCATCGGCACGCTGGACCAGACCCTGCGCATCCTGCCCAGGGCCTGGCATCCGGATAACCTGCTGGGTTTCCATATCCCCGGGCTGGGAGTGATCTTCGCCGTGGTGGTCGTGCTCGCGATCGGTGCGCTGGCCTCCAACATCATTGGCAACCAACTCCTGGCCTGGGGCAATGCGCTGCTGCAGCGCATTCCCGTGGTGCGCTCGATTTATTCCGGCGTCAAGCAGGTATCGGACACCTTGTTTTCCGAGAAAGGCAATGCCTTCCGGCAAGCCGTGCTGGTGCAATGGCCACGTCCTGGAATGTGGACGATCGGCTTTGTCACTGGCACACCCGGAGGCGAGCTGGTGAACCACTTGCAAGGCGACTACCTGAGTGTTTTTGTCCCCACAACCCCGAACCCGACGGGTGGTTACTTCGTCATGCTCAAGGCCAGTGACTGCGTTGTTCTCGACATGAGCGTCGACGCGGCGTTGACCTACGTGATTTCCATGGGCGTGATCGCGCCCGGTTCCAAGGTGCAGATCGGATCTTCCGATCCCGCCTGAGCCTAGCCTGCGCGCGCGGCCTATCGATCCCCGATCCATTCCCCATCAGAACAAGCCAGAAAGAGAAATACTCCATGTCCATGCGCTCCCATTACTGCGGTCTGGTGACCGAAGCCTTGTTGGGTCAGACCGTCACCTTGTGTGGCTGGGTCAACCGTAGGCGTGACCATGGCGGCGTGATCTTCGTGGACCTGCGCGACCGTGAAGGTTATGTCCAGGTGGTCTGCGACCCGGATCGCCCCGAGATGTTCAAGGCCGCCGAGGATTTGCGCAACGAGTTCTGCGTGCAAGTCAAGGGTCTGGTGCGCGCGCGTCCGGCGGGCACGACCAATGACGGTCTCAAGAGCGGCAAGATCGAGGTGCTGTGCCACGAGTTGACCGTGCTCAACCCCTCGGTGACACCGCCGTTCCAGCTGGACGACGAGAACCTGTCCGAGACCACGCGCCTCACCCACCGCGTGCTGGATCTGCGCCGCCCCTACATGCAGAACAACCTGATGCTGCGCTACCGCGTGGCGATGGAAGTGCGCAAATTCCTCGACGCCAATGGCTTCATCGACGTCGAGACGCCGATGCTGACCAAGAGCACGCCCGAGGGCGCGCGCGACTACCTGGTGCCCAGCCGCGTGCACGACGGCATGTTCTTCGCCTTGCCGCAATCGCCTCAGCTCTTCAAGCAATTGCTGATGGTGGCGGGCTTCGACCGCTACTATCAGATCACCAAGTGTTTCCGCGATGAGGACCTGCGCGCCGATCGTCAGCCCGAGTTCACGCAGATCGATATCGAGACCTCCTTCCTGACCGAGCAGGACATCCGCGACATGTTCCAGGGCATGATCAAGACGGTGTTCCAGAACGTGCTGGGCATCGACCTGGGCGAGTTCCCGGTCATGGCGTATTCCGAGGCGATGCACCGTTTCGGCTCCGACAAGCCTGACCTGCGCGTCAAGCTCGAATTCACCGAGCTGACGGACGTGATGAAGGACGTGGACTTCAAGGTGTTCTCCACGCCAGCGCAGACCAAGGGTGGTCGCGTGGTTGCCCTGCGCGTGCCAGGCGGCGGTGAGATGAGCCGCGGCGAAATCGACGGCTACACCGAGTTTGTCAAGATCTATGGTGCCAAGGGGCTGGCCTGGATCAAGGTCAACGAGGTGGCCAAGGGCCGCGATGGTCTGCAATCGCCCATCGTCAAGAACCTGCATGACACCGCGATCGCCGAGATCCTCAAGCGCACGGGCGCGAAGGATGGGGACCTGATTTTCTTCGGCGCGGACAAAGCCAAGATCGTCAACGACAGCATCGGCGCGCTGCGCATCAAGATCGGCCACAGCGAGTTTGGCAAGAAGAGTGGCTTGTTCGAGGCCCGTTGGGCGCCGATGTGGGTGGTGGACTTCCCCATGTTCGAGTACGACGAGGACGAGCAGCGCTGGAGCGCCGTGCACCACCCGTTCACCGCGCCCAAGGACGGTCACGAGGATTGGATGGTCACCGACCCCGAGAAGTGCATCGCCAAGGGCTACGACATGGTGCTCAACGGCTGGGAAATCGGCGGCGGCTCGGTGCGTATCCATCGCGCTGACGTGCAGGCCAAGGTGTTCGATGCGCTCAAGATCGGCCCCGATGAGCAGCGTCTGAAGTTCGGGTTCTTGCTGGACGCGCTCCAATATGGTGCGCCTCCGCACGGTGGCTTGGCCTTTGGCTTGGACCGGATCGTCACCTTGATGACCGGCGCCGAATCCATCCGCGACGTGATCGCCTTCCCCAAAACCCAGCGTGCACAGTGTCTGTTGACCCAAGCGCCGAGTCCGGTGGACGAAAAACAGCTGCGGGAACTCCATATCCGCCTGCGCAATCCGCAGGCGGCCTGAACCCCTTCCAAATCATCGCCCTGCTTGGGCGTTGGCCGGTCCCGATCGCCCTTCCCATGAGGTGATGAGGGCATGAGCAGAACGGTGTTGGCACGTAAAAGTGACAAATGCATGGCAAAAGGCGTCTTCGGACGCCTTTTTTCTTGGTGCGCCGGCATCGCCTGAGTGGGCATGCCTTGTGCATGCATGGCGTCTCGAAGGAGGGAGTCGGAATGGATGCAAGTGCGCCCCTGCCAAGTCGGCTGGGATTTACTTGCAAGTTCAAGGAATTGGACCGATGCCCCCCATCACTATTAGCATGCTGAATCACTTAAGAAAACCCAGGGAGGGGTTTCATGTCATCCACCCACACCTTGCCCGCACCGGAGCAATGGTTGCGCTACATGCCGAGCGTCGAGCGCCAGCGTCAGGAGTTGCGCCTCGTCGAGAACGCTTGGGATCATCTGTCCTTGCTGTCTTCCCTGTCGCTGCTGTCATCGAATGCGTCGTCCGGCGGCGATCTGGCGCGCGCACGGCAGGACTTTTCCTCGCTCTCCATCGAATTGATGCATGGGCTCGCTGCCGAGGCCGTGCACAACTGCGTCGACGACCTCAACAGCAGGGCTCAGATTTGCATCGATGTGCTGGTGCGCAACCTCTTTGAGCGGACCGCGGACATCGGCTTTTTCTCGACCGACGTCGTCCTGGCGGACTTCCTTTGCACGCCCGCGCCGCAGCGCCAGCCGGAGGTGATCGCCAGCCGCCTGCGGCAGTACGCCAGCAAGTACACCGTGTACGACAACATCTACCTCTTCGATGCGCAGTGCCGGCTCGCGGCGGTCCTGCGTGAGGGGGAGGGCCTGTCCCTTGGCGAGGAGGCGGGGGGCGACGATGCGGACTTCCTGCGGCAGGTCATGGTCAGCGATGCGCCCCACACCGAAGACTATGCCGTTCGCGCCTATACCGGCTTGCGCCATCCTGCCCTGACCTACGCCCATCGGGTGGAGTCCCAAGGGCGCGTGGTCGGCGTTGTCGTGCTGGTCTTCAAGATGTCGGATGAAATGCCAGCCCTATTCCAGTCCATCCAGGGCAACGACCGTGAACATGGCGGGGATGTGGTGCTTGCCTTGGTGGATGGGCACGCAAGCGTGCTGGCTTCCAGTGACACGCACCAACTGCCCTTGGGCTGGCCCGTGCGCTGGGAACTGCCGCCTGGGCAGGCGTCAGGCGCATTCATGCTGCAGCATTTCAGCCGCAGGTACCTCGCCGTCGTGCGTGAGGCGCGCAGTTTCCAAGGCTACGCCGGTCCCGGCTGGCGCGGCCTGGCCATGCTGCCTCTGGACGTTGCGTTTGACGATGCCGCCGCTTCTGAACACAGCGCGCTGACCCAGGAGTTGGCTGGCAACGCGGATTTCCTGTCCGCCGAGCTGCGTGAGATTCCCCGGCGCTCGGTGGCCATCCAGTCGGCGCTGGAGCGCTCGGTGTGGAACGGGTTGCTGGAACTCAACCAGATGCAGGAGGGGGCGGGTCGCACCGAGGCGGCCGCGCCTCGTGACTTGTTGTTCGCCAAAACCTTGCTGTCGGAGATCGGTGCCACGGCCCGCAAGACCGCGCGGGCGTTTTCCGGCGCGCTGGAGGATCTGTACGGCGTGGTGACCCGATCGATCCTGCGCGACGGCCAGAGCCGCGCTGATCTGGCCATGCAGATCCTGGATCGCAACCTGTACGAGCGCGCGAACGATTGCCGCTGGTGGGCGCTGACCCCGCAATTCAGTGAGACCTTGGCTGCTGGGCGGGTCGGTTGCGAGCAAGCCACCCGGGTGCTGAGCGACATCAACGCGCTCTACACCGTGTACAGCAGCCTGGTGCTGTTCGATCGACAGGGGCGCGTCATGGCGGTGTCCAACCCCGCACAACAGGCCCTGATCGGCACCGTCTTGGACGAGGAGTGGGTGACGCGTTGCCTGCGCCTGTCCAGCGCGCAAGAGTATGTGGTCAGCGCTTTCGCTCCCAGCCGCTTCTACGACCTTGGCCCCACCTTCATCTATGCGGCGGCCGTGCGTGACGTCAAGGCCACCAGCGGCCACAATGCGGGCATGAATCTAGGCGGCATAGCCATTGTCTGGGACGCTGCGCAGCAACTGCAGTCGATCCTCCAGGACTGCGCCGAGGGCGGCGGCGAACGTGACCTCCTGGCGTTCATTGACAGCCGTGATCAGCTGGTGCTGGCGCAGGGGCACCCGGATGTCCAGGCCTTGTTGCAAGGCGATGGCGCGATCGAATCCTGCCGCACGGGCGGACGCATGGTCAGTCTGGCGGGGCATTTGCATGGCGTGGGGGTGGCGCGGGGCGCGGGCTACCGCGAATTCCGCGCCCAGGACGGCTATGACCATGGCCTGAGCTGTCTCGCTTTGCGACACCTGTGTGAGCGCCGGCCGGCACGTGCGACGGTGCCCATGGTCCAGACCCAGGGCGCGCGCGTGGACACGGCGCAGAGGGTGCAAATGGCGACCTTCATGCTGGGCACGTACTGGCTGGGCATAGACGCGGCACAAGTCGTCGCTGCCGCGCCCGATGTGACCGCTCGCGGTGCAGGGCCAGCGCGCCCGCCTTTCCTGGGCCTCGCGCCCATCGGCCATCGCGTGTGTCCCCTGTTGGATCTGCGCTCCATCGTGCGCAACGATGCCGCGCTGGCATCGCCCCATGGCTCGCGCGCCGATCCCGAGCAAGTCGCTGACGCATCGGAAGCACTGCAGGGCCGAGCCTTGCAGATGCAAAGGGAAGCCGATCCGGACCGGCAATTGATCATCGTGAAGGTGATATTGGATGACGGCGGGGAGCGCGAGTTGGCGCTGCGCGTTGACGCGCTGGGCCCGATGCTTGACCTCGACCGGCGTCAATTCCAGCCAGTTGGCTTTGGTGGGCAGACCGCGCTGATCGACGCGGTCATCGGCGTGCCGGTGACGGCCTCCCAGGGCGGTTCGAGGCCTTCTGGCATGCTGTGCCGCCTGTCGTCCACTTGGCTCCAGCAGTGCGCGGCAGGTGCGCTGGAGCCATCCGCTCAGCCCCAAGACCTGGACGCCTTGCTGAAGGGGCACTCGGCGCCGGCACGCTCAGGTTTGAAACTGTCGGTGAGCTGACGGACGGCGACGCTCACTCCGCTTGCACCAGGGCCGCACGATCATGGACCCAGCCTATGGCAGAAGTTTCAAGATTCCACAGTCCGTGCTGGTGGTCATCCATACCCCGGCGCTTGAGGTGCTGCTGATCCAACGCGCGGATACGCCCGACGCTTGGCCGGAGTATTGGCAATCGGTCACGGGCTCCAAGGACCATGTGGACGAGCCCTACGCCGTGACCGCCTGGCGCGAGGTGCAGGAGGAAACAGGGATCGATGCCTATCAGTGGCCGCAGGGGCTGAGGGACTGGGAACTGGAGAACGTGTACGAAATCTATCCGTGGTGGCGCAAGCGTTACGCACCGGATGTGACGCACAACACGGAACGCCTGTTCAGCCTGTGTGTGCCTGCCGGAACGCCGGTCAGGCTCTCACCCCGCGAACATCGGGCCTACCAATGGCTGCCCTGGCGAGAAGCGGCCCAGGTTTGCGCTTCACCCAGCAATGCCGAGGCTTGCCTGCTTTTGCCACGCTTCGCGCAGTCCGTCGGCGGCCTCGGGCAGAAGTCGTGAAAAAATGCGGGCCATGCCGCCCGCCGTCCGCCCAAATTCTGCCGAGCCCACTGCCGGTCTCCAGGCCATGACCTTGCGGGTGGCCACTTACAACATCCACAAAGGGGTGCTGGGCTTGGGCCCGCGGCGCCGCCTGGAAATCCACAACCTGAGCCTGGCCGTTGAACAGCTCGACGCGGACATTGTCTGCCTCCAAGAAGTCCGCAAGCTCAACCACCGCGAGGCCGCCCATTTCAGCCGCTGGCCTGAGTTGCCGCAGGCTGATTACCTCGCGCCCGAGGGGTATGAGGCCCTCTACCGCACCAATGCCTACACCCGACATGGTGAGCATGGCAACGCCATGCTGTCACGTTGGCCGGTGCTGAGCGCGGGGCACGAGGACATGTCGGACCACCGTTTCGAGCAGCGTGGCTTGCTGCATGGGGTGGTGTCCGTGCGGGGACTGAGCGTGCATGTGCTGGTCGTGCATCTGGGGCTGATTCGGGCCAGCCGCGTGCGTCAAGCCGCGCAACTGGACCAATACATCCGCCGCGAGATTCCCCACGAAGCGCCGCTGATCGTGGCAGGAGACTTCAACGACTGGGGCGAGCGTGTCCATCGGCATTTTGAACGCATGGGCTTGCAGACCTGCGAACCGGCGGCGCACCCCACTTTTCCCGCGCGGCTGCCTCTGGTGCAGTTGGATTACGTCTATGTGCGGGGGCTGACGCCCTTGCGCGTGATGGTGCCGAGGGGACGCGCCTGGTGGCGCATGTCCGACCATCTGCCGCTGATCGCCGAATTCTCCCTGCCGTAATGAGGTCGCAGCCGTGTCGCCCGTGACGCAATCCAGGCGGGGCCTGAGTCCGCTGCGCGAATGGGCCATCCGCCGACGCGCAACCCAACGTGCCTTGCGTCGTCTGGTGCGCCGCGCGGCCCGTCTGGTCACCACTCGTCCAGGTCATCGGGTGCATTTGTTGCAAGGCGGGGCGGAACTGTTTCCCGCCATGGTCGAGGCCATGGACGGCGCCCAGCGCGAAGTCCGGCTGGAAACCTACATTTTTTGGCAAGACGATGCTGCACGCCTGATCGTGGATGCCTTGGTGCGTGCCGCAGAACGCGGCGTGTCGGTCTCGCTGCTGGCCGATGGCGTCGGCACCCCCCAACTGCCCGCAGTCTGGGCGAGCCGCTTGAGCGTCGCGGGAGTGCGTTGGCGCTTGTACAAGCCTGGTGGACCTTGGTTGCGCTGGCTGTCCTTGCTTCGCCCGAGCCGCTGGCGGCGGCTTCATCGCAAACTTTGTCTGATCGACGGGGAAATTGCGTTCTGCGGTGGGATCAACATCCTTGACGATCGTATGGACCCCAATCACGGCCCTCTCGAGGCGCCGCGTTTTGACTTTGCCGTGCGTGTGCAGGGGCCCCTGGTGAGCGTGGCACGCGAGGCCATGATGCAGATCTGGCGGCGCTGGCAGCCAGAAGACTGGTTGCGCGATGAGCGCGGCCACCGGCATTTGACGAGGCGTTTGGAGTCGGGTGCGAAGGCCACCGCGCAACGTGCGACAAGCGCGCCCCGTCCTGTCGAGGCGCCGGGCTCGGCGCGCGCGGCGCTGCTGCTGCGCGACAACCTCTTGCACCGCAGGCACATTGAGCATGCCTACCGCCGTGCGATACGTGCAGCGCGGGAGGAGATCATCATCGCCAATGCCTACTTCCTGCCCGGGCGCAAGCTGCGGCAAGCGCTGATCGAGGCGGCCCGGCGCGGGGTGCGCGTGCGTTTGCTCTTGCAGGGGCGGTATGAATACTTCATGCAGTACCACGCCGTGCGCACTGTCTACGGCTCGCTGCTGGCGGCGGGTGTGGAAATCCACGAGTATTCGGCGAGTTTTCTGCATGCCAAGGTGGCAGTCATCGACGCGACCTGTCGTCAACCGGGCGTGACTCCCTGGGCTACCGTGGGATCGTCCAATTTGGACCCACTGAGCCTGCTGCTGGCGCGCGAGGCGAATGTGGTGGTGGAGGATGCAGCCTTCGCCACGGAACTGCGAGAGCGTCTCCTGGAGGCCATGCGCAGCGGTGGGCGTGGGGTTGTGACCGACGACTTTGCGCGCCGGCCATGGCGTCAGCGCTTCCTCGACCGATTGGCGCTGGGGGCGGTTCGTGTGGCTTTGTTCCTACTCGGGCAGAAGTATTGAGCCCCTGATAGGATAGTCGCATGACTTCCTCCCTCATCACCGCAGCCTTGTCCACGACCCGCCCCAGCACCGACGAGGGCGTGCCGGTTTCCGTCAAGATTCGCGAGCGCGTGAAGGCCGCCAACCATCGTTTTCATGCCAACGACAACATTGCTGAATTCATCCAGCCCGGTGAGTTGGAGGCATTGCTGGACGAGGTGGAAGCCAAGATGCAAGGCGTGCTCGACAGCCTGGTGATCGACACGGTCAATGATCACAACACCGAGAGCACGGCGCGCCGCGTTGCCAAGATGTACCTGAACGAGGTCTTCAAGGGGCGCTACTTGCCGTCGCCGCGCATCACCGAATTTCCCAACGCGGAGCATCTGAACGAGCTCATGATCGTTGGGCCGATCACGGTGCGCAGTGCCTGTAGCCACCATTTTGTGCCGGTCATTGGCCGACTCTGGATCGGTGTCATGCCGAACCAATCCACCAACGTCATTGGTTTGTCGAAATACGCGCGCCTGGCCGAGTGGGTGATGAGCCGGCCTCAGATTCAGGAAGAGGCCGTGGTGCAACTCGCCGACCTGATCATGAAGAAGACCCGGCCCGATGGACTGGCCCTGGTGATGGAAGCCAATCACTACTGCATGTCGTGGCGTGGCGTGCGTGACATGGACAGCAAGATGCTGAATTCCGTGATGCGCGGCGTCTTCCTGAAGGACGCTGTCTTGCGACAGGAGTTTCTGTCCTTGATTCCCCGCCAGAAGTAGGCGGGGAGGCGGTTCGAACCGGGGCTGCCTTGAAATTCCCAGCGCAGGTTGCGCTCCTGGTCATCGCTCTGCTGCTGGCAGGTTGCGGCACGCCCCAGCTTTTCTACGACAGAACCGAGCTGCGCCACGAGCCCTTGCCAGAAAAGCAGGTGCGCGAACTTCCCGAGGAGATTCTGCGTCGCCTTGATGGACGCCGCGCTGTCTGGGTGGATGTCGACGGCAAGGAAACACCGCTGAATTCGGCAACTCTGCAGATGCTGCCCACGGCCGAGCTGGGCGCTTTGTGGGCCGCCGTGTTGCTGGGCCGTACCGGTGGTGAATACGACATGCGCATCCACGTCGCGGGCAAGGGGGCGGCGCCTGTCTCCGTGCTGATCGGTGGAAACGACAGCCTGCGCATTCTTTCTTCAAGGGGGGACGCGCCTCGAGAGGTGGCTTTGACGGAAGCGAGAATCCGTGAACGCTTCGGCTTGCAAAAGAGCTTTCGAGGCGAGTGGAGTGAGACTGAACGCCAGTCACTGACCGAATCACTTGCCTTGCTGCTGCCGGAGGAGTTGTCCGTTCTGCGCACGGTGCGCTTCGAGCGCAGCCAGCGCGATTTGGGACGCGACAAGGCCGCGCGGTACGAGCTGGATGGCTGCCAAGCACGGATCACCCTCTATCCCGCGGGCGCCGGTTTCAACCGCTTTGTGTTCGTGGGCGACATTACCGCGCCGCGTGACGCCGTGCTGTTCCCCTTGCTTCACGAGATTGGTCATGCGGTTGAACGCGCCCCCGCGCGGCACACCCTGTGCGCGGCGGAAAGCCTTCGGATCGCGGCTGAAAAGTACCGCAGTGACGCCTGGCGGCTGCGGGATCAGCCTGCGCGCTACAACATGCTCATCCGCCGGCACGATGATTTGGCCCGCCGCTACGATGAACTGATTGCCGACGCCGAACGTCTGCGCAACCCGGGCCCGGTCATCACGGCCTATCTGCAAGCGCTGGCGGGTTTACCCCCGCCGACGGACTACGGCCGTGAATCCGTGCAGGAATCCTTCGCCGAATCTTTTGCTCTGTTCCATGCCGATCCCAAGGCGCTGTTGCGAGCACGTCCCGCCCTCTACCGATGGTTTGCCTCCGGGGGGCATGTGAAGGCGATGAATGCGGCCATCCCGAGTGGAACTGCGGAAACCGAAGACGCGGGTGGCGAAGATTCGCCCTGGTGAGATCCATGAGATCCATGCCGCGGGCATGCGAACGAGGCCCGCACTTGGCGGGGGCTTGCAAGATCCGTGGTGTGCTCAATCCCCTGAGCCAGGGCGCAAGGCTGTGTCTTGCAGCTTGCTGGCCACTTGGACCATGGCCAGCGCGGCCGGGGCGCCAGGCATGGCTTGCATCAGCAATTGCCGACGCATCACCGCCTGTCGCACGGCCGGGTCACTGGGAATGTCGCCCAGATGGATCAGGCGGCCGGCCTCCGATCCCGCAGCGGAGCCCTCCGTCCCCTCGGCACCTTCCTGCACCACGAAGCGCTCCACCACCTGTTGCAGCTGCATGGTGATGGCGCGGCCATCGCCAGGGCGGCTGGCTTGGTTGACGATCATGTGGATGCGGGGTCGACGTTGCTGATTGACCAACACCTTGATGGTCGCGTAGGCGTCGGTCAGCGAGGTCGGCTCTGGAGTGGCGACCAGCACCACTTCGGAGGCTAGCGAGACCGCGAACAACACCGCGTCGGAAATGCCCGCGCCGGTATCCAGCAGTACCACGTCATACCGTGGTGTCAGAGAGTTCAGTACCTGGGTGAACTTCTCGCGCATATCGGGTGTCAGGCGGGCGTATTCAGCCATGCCCGAGCCGCCCATGAGCACCGAGAAACCGCCAGGCGCCGGCACGATGGCCTGTTCCAGCTTAGCCTTGCCAGTGAGCACATCATGCAGGGTAGTGCGAGCGTAGAGGTTCAGCACCACGTCGAGGTTCGCCAGTCCCAGGTCGGCGTCCAGCACCAGCACCCGCAGGCCGCGCCGCGCGAGGGCGGCCGCCAAATTGGCGGAGACAAAGGTCTTACCCACGCCACCCTTGCCGCTGGTCACGGCCAACACCCTGCCATGCCCCTGTCCGTGGGTCGGTAAGGCCCGTGACAGCGGCTTGGTGGACGAAGCGGTGGGTGCCGCAGGCGCGCGAGTTGTAGACACCGGCAAGGATTGGACAGGGTTGGGGTAATGTAAGGAACGGTAAAGTCTATCGACCCCACAGAGATGCTGGGCCGGAAAATACCGAGGAGGAAAGCCTGTAAATCAGGCTTTCAGATGCCGCTCGCGCTCCCAAAAGCTGAAAAGTAGGGTTTGAGCGTGGACCGTGTCGCGTTCTTCAAGCGTGCGGCAGCCCACAGACCGGGCAAGCGGGGTTGCGAGGCACTTGCACCTCGTTCCAGCGCATGCGCAGGCCATCCAGCATCAGCAAGCGGCCGGTCAATGGGGAGGGCGTTTGCGAATGCGCGGCGGTCGACGTAGCCATGAGCAGTCGCAAAGCTTCTGCGGCCTGCATGGCGCCGATGACACCCACGAGGGGCGCGAAGACACCCAGGGTGGAGCACAACACTTCCTCGAATGCCTCGCGGGGGTCAAAGAGGCAGGCATAACAAGGCGCGTCCGTTTGGCGAGGGTCAAAGACCGCGATCTGTCCGTCGAAACGTATGACTGCACCTGAAACCAGGGGTTTACGGGCGCGCACGCAAGCGGCGTTCACGGCCTGCCGGGTAGCGTAGTTGTCACTGCAATCCAAGACCACGTCCGCCTCGGCCACCAGCGCTGCGAGCAGCTCGGGATCAGCGCGCCGTGCCACGGTGCGCACATGCACACCTGGATTGAGGAGTGCCATGGCGGCGGCGGCGGAAGTCACCTTCGGGGACCCCACGCGCTCGGAGCTGTGGGCGATCTGCCGCTGCAGATTGGTGAGATCCACCTCGTCGGGGTCTACCAGCGTGATGTGCCCAGTGCCGGCGCCGACGCCCGCAGCCGCCAAATACAGCGCGGCGGGAGATCCCAGGCCGCCTGCGCCAATCAGCACGGCTTTGCCGCTCAGGATGCGTTCCTGGCCCTCGACGCCGATTTCGTCCAGCAGGATATGCCGCGAATACCGCAGCAGCTCGTCATCGGTCATGAACTGAGCCGAATCAGTTTTCTTTGGGCTCGTCCTTGCGTTCGGCCAGCGTCTTGCTGACCATCACCGGGCGGCCCTTGAGCTGGTTAAGCGCCTGCATGAGTTGGAAGTCTTCCGCGCTGCCGTATTCCGGCAGTTTGCGCTCGGCCGGCGGCTTCTTGGCTTCTTCTTCAAGGCGCTTCAAAGCCGCATCGCGCGCCTTGGCGCGTTCGTCCTGCTGGCGTTTCTCTTCCTTGCCGTCCCCGTTGGACAGGTGCTTGTCCAGATCTGCCTCGCGGGTGCGCAGGGCGGCAAAAAGATCCCCTTCGGGTGTTTCATCCACCAGCACGTCCGGCAGGATGCCCTTGGCCTGGATGGAGCGACCCGAAGGCGTGTAGTAGCGGGCGGTGGTGATCTTCAACCCGGTATCGGGTCCCAGCGGGCGCACGGTCTGGACCGAACCCTTACCGAAGGTTTGGCTGCCCATGAGCGTGGCGCGTTTGTGGTCCTGCAGGGCGCCGGCCACGATCTCGCTGGCCGAAGCGGACCCTTCGTTGACCAGCACCACAAGCGGCACCTTCTTGAGGGCCTCGGGAAGGCGCTTGAGCGGATCTGCGCCGCTGCGGCGCAGGTAATGCTCGGGCGAGGCCTTGAAGGTGTACTTGCTCTCCGCCAACTGCCCGTCCGTCGACACCACGGTCACGTTCTCTGGCAGAAAAGCGGCGGAAATCGCCACGGCCGCGTCCAGCAATCCACCCGGATCGTTGCGCAGGTCCAGCACCAGGCCCTTCAGATTGGGCTCTTGCTTGTAAATGTCGCCAATCTTCTTGACGAAATCCTCGACGGTGCGCTCCTGGAACTGCGACAAGCGCACCCACGCGTACCCCGGCTCGATCACCTTGCCCTTGACGGACTGGGTCTTGATCTCCTCGCGCACGATGGTCACGGGGAAGGACCGGTTTTCGTCCTTGCGGAAGATGGTCAGGATGACCTTCGTGTTGGGCTCGCCGCGCATGCGCTTGACAGCTTCGTTCAGCGTCAAACCCTTCACGGCGGTGTCGTCAATGCGGGTGATCAGGTCGTTGGTCTTGAGGCCCGCGCGATCGGCTGGCGAACCTTCGATGGGAGAAACGATCTTGACCAGTCCATCCTCTTGCGTGATCTCGATACCCACCCCCACGAAACGGCCCGATGTGCCTTCGCGGAATTCCTTGTAGCTCTTCTTGTCGAAATACTGGGAATGCGGGTCCAGGCTGGACACCATGCCCGAGATTGCGTCGGTGATGAGCTTCTTCTCGTCAACGGGTTCGACGTAATCGGTCTTGATCAGACTGAAGACAGCTGCCAGCTGCTGCAGCTCTTCCAGCGGCAGTGGGGCTGCAGCGTTGCGCGCGACGGTTTGCAGCGACACCGTGGTGAGCGCGCCCGCGAGCACGCCCAACGAAACCCAGCCTGCGATTTTCAGTTTTTGCCCCATGGTAGGTGCCCGAGGAATAAGGAGGCTCGAATGAGGAGGCCTAAGTGTTGTTTTTGCCGCCCGCGCGAGGCGGGCGGAATCTGTAGCCAATATACACGCTTGCGGCTTTCGTGGGGCCAGCCAAGGGCATGGGCGCGGCGATTTGCTGCGCTGCGAAAGGGATACGAGCGTGGCTCAGGCTCCCTGTCGTGCCACGGCGGCGGCGGCCTTGGCGGCAGCCTCAGCGTCTCCCAGGTAGTAGTGGCGGATAGGCCGGAGGTTGGCATCCAGTTCGTAGACCAGTGGGATGCCGTTGGGGATATTCAGGCCCACGATATCGGTGTCTGAAATCCCGTCCAGATGCTTGAGCAAGGCTCGGATGGAATTGCCATGTGCCGCCACGACCAGGCGCTTGCCCGCCTTGATGGCCGGGGCCATGCTGTCGTTCCAGAACGGTATCACCCGCGCCACCGTGTCCTTGAGGCATTCGGTGAGCGGAACGTCGGCCGGGGGCAGTTGGGCGTAGCGGCGATCTCCGCGCTCGCTGCGCGGGTCGGTGGCGTCCAGCGCTGGCGGCGGCGTGTCGTAGCTGCGACGCCAAACCAGGACCTGGGCTTCGCCGTACTGACGGGTCATGTCGGCCTTGTTCAGCCCTTGGAGCGCCCCGTAATGGCGCTCATTCAGACGCCAGTGTTTCACCACGGGCAGCCAGGCACGGTCCATGCCGTCCAGCACGTGCCAGAGGGTGTGAATGGCACGCTTGAGCACACTGGTGTAAGCAACGTCGAAGTCATAGCCTTCGGCTTTCAGCAGCTGGCCGGCGGCCATGGCCTGGGCCACGCCGGTGGGGGTGAGATCCACATCCGTCCAGCCGGTGAAGCGGTTTTCCAGGTTCCAGGTCGATTCACCGTGGCGGATGAGCACAAGTTTGTACATGGGGCTTGAATATGGGTAAGAAGGGAGTTTTGCGCGGGGGAAAGCCCGCCATTTTAAAATCCCATTCTTTCTAGAACCGCTGCAAGGATTTCCGTGGATTTCATTCTTCATAACTGGGCCCTGATTCTGGTGGTCCTCGTTTCCGGCTTGCTGCTCTTGCGTCCCGCCCTGAGCGGTGCAGGTGCACTGGCGCCCGCCGCGGCCGTGCAACTCATCAATCGCGAAAAAGCGGTGTTGGTCGACGTCAGCTCGGAGGACGAGTACGCCCTTGCGCACGCCAATGGCGCGAAAAGCGTGCCCCTTGCGCAACTGAAGGAGCAACTGCCTCAGGCCGTAAAGAACAAGGCCGTGCCCGTGATCTTCATGTGCGCCAGCGGTTCGCGCGCTGCCACCGCGGCGCGCATGGCCAAGGGTCTGGGGTACAACCGCGCCCTGGCCTTGGCGGGCGGATTGAAGGGCTGGCGTGCCGCCAACCTGCCTGTGGCCTCGTCGAGCAAGTCCCAGGACAGCAAATCCGCGAAGGCTTGAGCCATGCAGCCCGTCAAGATGTACACCACGGCGGTCTGCCCCTATTGCATCCGCGCCAAGCAATTGCTCAAGGCCCGTGGCGTCGATCAGATCGAAGAAATTCGCATCGATGCCGATCCGGCCCAGCGTGAGCAGATGATGGCGATCACCGGTCGCCGCACGGTGCCGCAGATTTTCATTGGTGAGACCCACGTCGGTGGCTGCGATGATCTGATGGCCTTGGATGCCCAAGGCGGTTTGCTGCCCTTGCTCGGTCATACTCCGGCCTGACGCATCCGCAGCATCTTGCGCGATGCGTTCATGCCCCCGGCGAATGACGTTGGGCGGCCCGAGCCTCCATTCCAACTCCAGACAACAGAGACCCCACCATGGCCGAACCACAGCCCGTCTTCCAGATTCAGCGCGTCTACCTCAAGGAAGCGTCGTTGGAACAACCCAATTCCCCGGCCATCTTTCTGCAGAATGAACAGCCCTCGGTGGACATCCAACTCAACGTCGCGGGCGAGCCCGTGGCCGACGGCGTGTTTGAAGTCAGCGTGACGGCCACCGTGACCACCAAGATCGCGGACAAGACCGTGTTTCTGGTGGAGGCCAAGCAGGCTGGCATCTTTGAGATCCGCAACGTTCCCGCGACCCAAATGGGCCCCGTCTTGGGCGTCGTTTGCCCGCAAATCGTCTTTCCTTACCTGCGTGGCAACGTCGCGGATTTGGTGCAGCGCGCGGGCTTTCCGCCAGTGCACTTGCAAGAGATCAATTTCCAGGCTCTGTATGAACAGCAGCAGGCGTCTGCCAGCGGCGCTCCGAACGGCGCTGCGGGGCAGCAAATCCAGTAAGGCTGGCTGGAGCCTTTTGGCATGAACATCTTGGTCCTGGGAGCGGGGGCGTGGGGCACGGCACTGGCGGTCAGCGCCAGCGCGAACTCGCGTCAGGCGCACCAGGTCACCCTGTGGGCGCGCGACGCAGCGCAGGCACGCGCCATGCGCGCCGACCACGTCAACGCGCGTTATCTGCCGGGCCTGCGGTTGCCGAAGGATTTGCGCGTCGTGGACGGCGTGGATGTCGCCAGCTTTTGCGCGGGTCAGGACTTGGTCATCCTGGGCGCCCCGATGGCCGGCCTGCGGGGATTGCTGCAAGAGCTGGGCGATTGCCGCGTGCCGGTGGCCTGGATCTGCAAGGGGTTGGAGCGCAGCCGGATCGATGCAGGTGAGACAGAGTCAGCGCAGTCCGTGGGATTGATGGCGCATGAGGTCCAGGCTGAGGTGGCTCCTCAGTTGCAGTCCGGTGTCCTGAGTGGCCCGAGCTTCGCGCAAGAGGTTGCCCTGGGCCAACCCACCGCCCTGGTCGCGGCCAGCGCCCACGCCTTGGTGCGTGAACGCCTGGTGCAGGCCTTCCATAGTCCCCGCCTGCGCGTCTACGAGAACGACGATCTGGTCGGCGTGGAGGTGGGCGGGGCTGTCAAGAACATCTTGGCCATCGCCACGGGTCTGTGTGACGGCCTCAACCTGGGCTTGAATGCCCGCGCCGCGCTCATCACTCGCGGTCTCGCCGAGATGATGCGTTTTGGCCTTGCTTTGGGGGCGCGCGCGGAAACCTTCATGGGCCTGTCCGGTCTGGGAGACCTGGTGCTGACCGCCACCGGCGATCTCAGCCGCAACCGCAAGGTGGGGCTGTTGCTGGCCCAAGGCAAAACCTTGGACGAGGCCGTGACTTCACTCGGCCATGTGGCCGAAGGCGTCTACTGTGCTCGCACGGTTGCGCAACGAGCACGCCATTTGGGCGTGGACATGCCCATCACGGAAGCCGTCGTGGCCCTGCTGGATGGCGAGATGCAGCCGCAGCAGGCCGTGCAGGCCCTGATGGAGCGCGAGCCCAGTTCTGAAATTCGTTGATGGGGATGCCATGTCCGTGACGACCTCTCCCGTGCTCGAATACACCACCGACATGCTTCGGAACTTGGCACAGGCCGACGTGGCACGCGCGCTGGCGGAAGATGTGGGCACCGGTGACCTGACTGCGGCCTTGGTACCGGCGAGCAAGATTGCACGTGCCCGCATCCTGGCGCGCGAAGCTGCAATCATTTGCGGTGGCCCTTGGGCCGAGGCCGCATTGCGGCAGGCAGCACCGAGTGCGCAATGGAACTGGCGCGTGGCCGAGGGCCAGCGTTGCCAGCCCGACCAGACGGTGCTGGAACTGACAGGGCCGGCGCGTGGCCTGCTCACGGCGGAGCGCACCGTGCTCAATTTCTTGCAGTTGCTCAGTGCCGTCGCCACCCGGACCGCAGACTATGTTGCCGCGATCTCCGAAGCGTCTGGCTCCCATGCCAACGTGCGTGGCCGCATCGTCGACACCCGCAAGACCCTGCCCGGTCTGCGCTTGGCGCAGAAATACGCGGTGCACTGCGGCGGGGGCTGGAACCACCGCATCGGCCTGTACGACGCCGTGCTCATCAAAGAAAACCACATTGCCGCGGCGGGTGGCGTGACCGAGGTCCTGGCCCAGGTGCGGGCCACCCCATCCATTGCTGGCGTGGCCCAATTCGTCGAGATTGAGGTCGAGACACTGGCGCAGCTTGAAGAGGCCCTACAGGCCGGCGCGACCATGGTGCTGCTGGACAATATGGACTTGCCGACGCTGCGTGAGGCCGTGCGCCTCAACGCGGGTCGGGCGATCCTCGAGGTCTCCGGTGGCGTGAACATGGGGACGGTGCGCGAGATCGCGGCCACGGGCGTGGACCGCATCTCGATCGGCGCCTTGACGAAAGACGTGAAGGCCATCGACTTTTCGATGCGCTTCATGGACCTTTGACAGTCGATTGGAGTGTTGGAGCAATCATGGGCAGCGCAGTCATCGATGTCGAATACGAGCAACCCGAAAGCCTGAGCGCGGGCGCGGCCTGTTCCACGCACCACGCTTGGGCCCGGGTGCCGGCCGAACCCGCGCCCACCGAGCGCGCCGCGCTCAAGGACAAGATTCGCCGCCTGCTCAAGGAGAAAAACGCGGTCATGGTGTCGCACTACTACGTGCACCCGGACCTGCAGGACCTGGCGGAGGAGACTGGCGGCATCGTCAGCGACTCGCTGGAAATGGCCCGCTTCGGGCGCGACCACAAGGCGCAAACCTTGGTGGTGTCCGGCGTGCGTTTCATGGGCGAGACAGCCAAGATTCTCAGCCCCGAGAAGACCATCCTGATGCCCGACCTGGACGCGACCTGCTCGCTGGACCTGGGCTGCCCCGTGGACGAATTCAGCGCTTTCTGTGATTCGCACCCCGACCGCACCGTGGTGGTCTACGCCAATACCAGCGCGGCCGTGAAAGCGCGGGCGGACTGGCTGGTCACCTCCAGTTGCGCGCTGGACATCGTGCGTGCCCTGAAGGACCAGGGGCACAAGATCCTCTGGGCGCCCGACCGTCATCTGGGCGCCTACATAGAGCGCGAAACCGGCGCCGACATGCTGATGTGGAACGGTGCCTGCATCGTGCACGACGAATTCAAGGCCTTCGAGCTGGAGGAGCTTAAGAAAGAACACCCGAAGGCCAAGGTGCTCGTCCACCCCGAATCCCCGCGTGGCGTGGTGGCGCTGGCGGACGCCGTGGGCTCGACCTCGGGCATCCTGAAGGCCGCGAAGGAGCTTGATGCACACGAGTTCATCGTCGCCACCGACAAGGGCATGATGCACAAGCTGCGCACGCTCAACCCCGGAAAGACCTTCATCGAAGCGCCGACATCGGGCAACAGCGCCACCTGCAAAAGCTGCGCGCATTGCCCCTGGATGGCCATGAACGGCTTGGCGGGCGTCGCCCATGTGCTCGAAACCGGCCTGAACCAGGTCCACGTCGACCCCGCGTTGATTCCCCGTGCGCGCTTGCCGATTGACCGCATGTTGGCTTTCACGGCCGCGCAGAAGGCGGGCCAGCCGCTCGCAGGCCTGGTGCCCCACCTCGGCGCGGCCTGAGCGTGTGGAGGGCTGGGTTACGGGGTGTTTCGCGCAATCACTTCATAATTGCCGTCCGCCCATCTGGGACGCATCTGAGCCTCTGAGTCTGGAGACGTTGCCGCCATGTCCCGCCCCGTGATTGCCATCTACCCCGGCACCTTCGACCCACTGACCCTGGGCCACAGCGACGTGGTGCGCCGTGCTGCGCAGCTGTTCGACCAGGTGATCGTCGGCGTGGCGGCCGCTCACCACAAGAAAACCTTGTTCACGCTGGACGAGCGCATGGACCTGGTGCGTGAGGTGTTGCACGACCAGTCCAACGTGTCGGTCGAGAGCTTCACGGGCCTATTGCGTGATTTCGTCGTCGAGCGCGGTGGCAAAGTGGTGATTCGCGGCTTGCGCGCCGTGACCGATTTTGACTACGAGTTCCAACTGGCTGGCATGAATCGCACGTTGATGCCCGAGGTCGAAACCGTGTTCCTGACACCCGGCCTGAATTACCAGTTCATCTCTAGCACCCTGGTGCGCGAGATCGCGGCCCTGGGAGGGGAGGCGGAGAAGTTCGTCGATCCTGCCGTTGCGCGGCGCTTGGCGGACAAGGTTCGTCGGTCGATGGGAGGGTAGGCGCCATGGCCTTGATGATCACCGACGAGTGCATCAATTGCGATGTCTGCGAGCCGGAGTGTCCCAACAACGCGATCTACCTGGGGCCACAGATCTACGAGATCGACCCCGCGCGTTGCACCGAATGCGTAGGACACCATGAGCAGCCCCAGTGCGTGCAGCTCTGCCCTGTGGCTTGCATCCCGGTCAATCCGCAGCACGTGGAGAGCCGGGAGACCTTGATGCAGAAGTACCTGCGACTTCAGGCGGAAAAACCGGCCTCGGCCGCCTGAGGATCACGCGGCGGGTTTGCGGTCCGCCATCCCAACGCGGTGGTCCACCGTCGTCGGGCCTGCTTGCGCGGGCTGGACCTCGGGCCGGGGCTGCTTGGGTGGTTTGGGTCGTGGTGGCTTGCTGGTGTGGATGTGCATCGTGGCTTTGTCCATGGCCCCACTCAATAGATCCGGCAGGGCCTGAAGGGTGCGGATCATCGCGTCCTCGATCGCGGCGCGGTGGTCGGGTGACGGTTTCTTGAGCACCCAGCTGACCACCTCGGACTTCACGCCGGGATGGCCCACGCCGATGCGCAGCCGCCAGTAGTCGTCGCTGCCCAGCTGGGCGTGCAGGCTGCGAAGCCCGTTGTGTCCGGCATGACCACCGCCACGCTTGAGCTTGACTTCACCGGGCACGATGTCCATCTCGTCATGGGCGACCAGGATTTCCTCGGGCTGGATCTTGAAGAAGCGCGCCAGCGCGGCGACGGACCTGCCAGATTCGTTCATGAACGTCATGGGCTCCAGCAGCCAGAGCGTTTGCCCTTTGTAGGTGGTGCGCGCCATCAGGCCGTTGTAGCTTTTTTCCAGGCTCAGACTGGTCTTGAGTTCCCGGGCCACGGCATCAATCCACCAGAAACCGGCGTTGTGCCGCGTGGCTTCGTATTCAGGGCCGGGGTTGCCCAGGCCGACGAGTAGTTTGAGCATGCCGGGATTATCGATGGCCGCCCGTTCAAGCCGGGGCCAACCAGAAAGGAAAACGGCCCGCCGAGGCGGGCCGTTGGGCCGAGACCAGGTCTTCCGGGCCGTCGCACCCGGTGCCTGGCAACGCAAGATGCGCTTACTTCTTGGCGGGAGCCTTGGCCGGAGCCGCTTTGGCCGGGGCGGCCTTGGCATCGGCGGCGGGTGCAGCTTCGGCGGCGGGGGCTGCCTCTTCTTCGCCAGCGGGAGCCACCGCGGCCACCAGCACCGGGTTGGTCTTGCCGTGGGTCACGGCCGTCACGCCCTTGGGCAGGGTGATGTCCTTGAGGTGCAACGAAGCGCCCTTGGTCAGCTTGCTCAGATCCACGGCGATGAACTCAGGCAGATCCTTGGGCAGGCAGGAGATTTCCAGCTCGGTGACGATGTGGTTCACCAGGGCCTTGTCCTTGATGGCAGGCGAATTTTCTTCGCCGCTGTAATGCAGCGGCACCTTCATGTGCAGCTTGGTGTTGGCGTCGACACGCTGGAAGTCAATGTGCAGCACCAGGGGCTTGTAGGGGTGCATCTGCACGTCGCGCAGCAACACTTGGCTGCTCTTGCCGTTCAGTTCCATGTCCAGGATGGACGAGTGGAAGGCTTCCTTCTTCAGGGCATGCCACAGGGCGTTGTGGTCCAGCTCGATCAGCGAGGGCTCGACAGTGCCACCGTAGACGATACCGGGCGTGCGGCCCGTGTGACGCAGGCGGCGGCTCGCACCCGTACCTTGCTTGGCGCGCTCAAAAGCGACGAATTTCATGGTTCACTCCTTGTGGAAGATTGACTGAGCAACGCTTCCGTCGGAACCCACCGCGACCAGTGTGGTTCCGGTTTCAACAATGCCCGCATCTTCCGACGCGGGCGGCTTTTGGTCTCGCAGCAAGGCAGCGGCTGCTCACAGCAGCGGCGCGTCCTGCTCCGAGAACAAACTCAGGACCGACTCGCCCCGGGCGATGCGGTGGATGGTCTCCGCGAACAGCGGGGCCACGGACAATTGGCGGATCTTGTCGCACGCGCGGGCCAACTCGGCCAGCGGGATGGTGTTGGTCACCACCACTTCGTCAAGCGCGGTGCTCTTGGAAATGCGCTCGATGGCGGGGCCGGACAGAATGGGGTGCGTGCAATAGGCGTAGACGCTTTTCGCGCCGCGTTCCTTGAGCACCTCGGCGGCTTTCACCAACGTGCCGGCGGTGTCAATCATGTCGTCCATGATCACGCAGTTGCGGCCTTCGATGTCGCCGATCACGTTCATCACTTCGCTGACGTTGGCCTTGGGACGGCGCTTGTCGATGATGGCCAGATCGCAGTTGAGCTGCTTGGCCAGCGCGCGGGCGCGCACCACGCCGCCCACGTCCGGGCTGACGACGATCAGGTCTTCGTAATTTTGCTGACGCAGGTCGCCGAGCAGGACTGGCGAGGCGTAGATATTGTCCACCGGGATGTTGAAGAACCCCTGGATCTGATCGGCGTGCAGGTCCATGGTCAACACGCTGGAAACCCCCACGGTCTGCAGCAGGTTGGCGACGACTTTGGCCGAGATGGGCACACGGCTGGAGCGTGGGCGACGATCCTGGCGGGCGTAACCGAAATAGGGAATGACGGCACTGATGCGTTCAGCCGACGCGCGCTTGAGGGCGTCGACCATGATCAGCAGCTCCATGAGCGAGTCATTGGTCGGCGCGCAGGTGGACTGGACCACGAACACGTCGCGGGCACGCACGTTTTGGTTGATCTCAACCGTGACTTCGCCATCGGAGAAACGGCCGACGGTTGCCGCGCCAAGACTGATGCCCAGATGTTTGGCAATGTCCGCCGCCAGAGTGGGGTTGGCATTGCCCGTGAAGAGCATGAAATCCGGGGAAGAGGCTGCGATCTGCATGGAAGAGCCCAGCGTGGAGACGTCGGAGGTGGAAGGTGGCAACGCGCTTGTTTGAAGCGTGGGTGACTGGTACGAATGCAGGAATTTGGCAGGGGAGGAAGGACTCGAACCCTCGCATGCCGGAATCAAAATCCGGTGCCTTAACCAACTTGGCGACTCCCCTACACAGGTCGACGGTCAGTCACCACAACCGCCCACCTCAAAACTCGTTCACTTCGGACTGAGTCCGAACTCCCTGACGTTTTCTTACGCTGGCCGTCCTTCAGCTAAGCCCAATGGGCGAGCGGATGGACATCCAGACTGCGACACCAGCGGCTTTGCATCTGGTCAGGCACGGCGATCGCCGCGCTAGAAAACCTGGCACGCACATGCATGTCAGGTGGAACCCATGCAAAAACCGCGCTGCCCGAGCCCGTCATCCGCCCCGATAAGCCCAAGGAACTTAACCATTCCAGGGCTCGCGTGACACCAGGGCAAAGCCGCTGGGCGACGGGCTGCAAGTCGTTGCGTGAATCCTCAAGCAGGAATTTCCTGAAATTCCGTCTTTGCGCGCTCTCTTGGCGTTCAAGACGATCCGGATTTTCCAAGCTCGCTGAGTCCACGCTGGGGTCAGCAGCAAAGCCTGTGATTGTAGCAGCAAAACTGTCCCGTTTCAAAGCTGGGTCACGGAAAATCGCGGCGGTTTCCAGGCCTGCTTCAGGCTTGACGACCAGCAGGGCATGGCCGGGCAGCAACTGAGTCGGTTCCAAATCTGCTGGCAAAGGAATGAAGTGTTCACCAACGCCTTCTACCCAGGCCGTCGCTTGCTTGGCATGCGCGGCGTGCAAGAAATACGGCACGTCCGCGCCGAGCGTAAGACCGATTGTGGCCAGCTGCTCCAGGCTGAGCTTGAGCTTCCACAGCCGATTGAGCGCCAGCAGGGTGGATGCAGCGTCGGAGGAGCCTCCGCCGAGTCCTGCTTGGGCCGGGATGTGTTTGGCGATCGCGATATGAGCGCCCCCTGCATGGCCGGTAGCGGTCTGCAAGGCACGAGCGGCCCGCAAGACCAGATCGTCCGCGGGCAAGGGCGTCGTCAAATCCTCGCGGCTCAGCCCCCCGTCGTGCTGCCGATGCGCACGCGTTTCGAAATGCAGGGTGTCAACCCAATCGATCAGGGTGAAAACCGACTGCAGCAGGTGGTACCCGTCAGCGCGCCGACCCGTGACATGCAGAAAGAGATTCAGCTTCGCTGGCGCGGAGACATCATGCAGTGAGTGCGGCATGGCGCGCGAGTGTAGCGTTCTTCAGCGCTATCCCGCAGCGCTCCTGTATTCGCCATCCGCGTCATCACGACCCGTGGCCGGCGCATGCTGCGTGGACATGGACGCGGTCAGGGCTTTTTAACGCCCAGACGCTGCAGCGTTTCCAGCAGCGTTTCATTGCTGGCATTCAGTTCCAGCCCTTCGCGCCAGATCTTGCGGGCCTCGTCGCGCTGACCGAGGCTCCAGAGTACCTCGCCCAGATGGGCGGCGATCTCGGCGTCTGGGCGGTCGGTGTAGGCCTGCGTCAAGAGGCGTAGCGCTTCCTCCTTGTTGCCTTCTCGGAAGGTCACCCAAGCCAAGCTGTCGGTGATAAATGGGTCCCCAGGCGCTGCGTCCAGGGCTTTCTGAATGAGTGCCCGGGCCTCGGCCAAACGCATGTTGCGGTCAGCGAAGAAGTACCCCAGTGCGTTGTAGGCGTGGTGATAGTCAGGCTTTTCCGCCATGATCCGGCGCAGTAGACGCTCCATCTCTTCCGCGCGGCCCAGCTTTTCGGCCATCATGGACTGCTCATACAGCA
Organism: Hylemonella sp. W303a; assembly: GCF_046452315.1. Classification (NCBI taxonomy): domain Bacteria; kingdom Pseudomonadati; phylum Pseudomonadota; class Betaproteobacteria; order Burkholderiales; family Comamonadaceae; genus Hylemonella; species Hylemonella sp. W303a. Next base: position 208,983 of record NZ_JBKFDG010000005.1, read on the forward strand.
GGTCATAGTCCTGCGGATTGTTTCGCGTCGCACCCTCCAGCAGCGCATAGGCTTGGGCGTAGCGCTTGTTGTCTCGCAGCAACTGCAACTCGGCGTAGAACTTGTCGCGCGCGCCTTCGGGCGTGTTGTCAGGCAGGCCGCGAATCAGGGCGAGTGCGTCGTCCATGCGGTTTTGCCGGGCCAACAAGCTCGCGCGTTGCTTCTGCACACGCAGTTGCTCGGCCGCGTTGCCACCGGTGTTGATGCGCGCAAGCCAGGCTTCCGCTGCCTTGTAGTCCTTGCGCTGCTCGGCGATTTGAGCGAGCCCAAGGTAGGCTTGTGTCATTGCGCGCTGGATGGCCTGCTGACCGTCCTGGCGCCGGATGACTGGGCTGCCGTCCTGGGCATCGTCGGCCTCGTCGTCGTCATCCTCTTCTGTGCCCGTCGAGGCGATGGCTTGTTTGCGTTGTGCTTCGATCAGTTCAATGAAGCGCTTCAGTGATTTTTCCGCGTTCGACAGACGCTTGTCTTGCAGTTCCAGCATGCCTTGCAGCAGCCATGCGTCCGTGAGATCGGGCTGGGCCTGGAGAATGGTCTTCAGTTGAGCTTGAGCTTCGGCATAACGCTGAATATCGACCAAAGCACGCGCGTAATACAAGCGCAAATTCGGCGTCGCCGAGGAGGTCGAGGCGAAATGGCGCGCCAGAAGTTCTTGCGCCTCCTCGCGTTGCGGCGCATAACGCGCGGGCAACTGAGGCGACAACAGCGCCATGGCCAGCAGCAGGGGCTCCGGTGCGCGCGGGTCAAGCGCCACGCCGCGCCGCGCGGCCTCCAGAACGCCCGCAGGGTTGTCTGCTGCAAGACGCATGCGACCTACCGCGCTCCATGCGGCGGCGCTTGTTGTCTTGTCGATGGGTGTCGCTTGGGCGGTGAGCTGCGCGGGATCCAGCAACTGAGATTGCAAGGCCTGTTCCAGCACGGACGCCGCCAACGCCTTGTCGCTGCTGCGGGAGAAGTAGAGGGGCAATGTGGCGATCAGCAGAGGGCGTTCCGCAGGCGCCGACAGCGCGAGGGCGCGCTGTAGTGGCCCCACGGTGTCGTCCAACCGGTTCAGACCGAGCAGGATCTGCAGCACATAGCGATTGGCCTCGGCGGATTCGGGCTGCGCCTTGGTCCAGTCCCGCGCGGCCAGCAGGGCGGATTCGCCGGCCCGCGCACGCAAGGCGATGTCGATGGCACGCTGGTAGAGCCGTCCATCGTTCGTCTTGCGCGCGGCGTTCAGCAGCAAGGAATAAGCGGCCCCTGTTTCGCCCTGTTGCACGCTCAATTCACCCAGCAGCAATTGGTAGAAGAGCTCACCATTCAGCATGGAGTTCTCAACGGGCGTGGGTGCTTCCAAGTCAGCGACTGCGGTCGGTCCCTTGGACGGCGTTGCCGGCGCGGCCTGCGTGGTAGGAAGAAGCGCCAGCAGGGCAGGCAAGATCAGGGCGGGCAGGCGCGGGCGTAGAGCTGACATAGGCGATCCGAATCGGGGCGGGCCATGATAAGCCAAGGCGTACTCGCCTCAATTTCCTCTCCATAATGTCCGTTTTTGCAGCGACTTTTCACTGTTTCATGCCTGAGTTGCCCGAAGTCGAAGCCACCCGCCTGAGCTTCGCGGACCGCATCACCGAAGCGCGCATCGTGTCTGTTTGGCAAGGGTTGCCCTTGCGCTGGCCTTTGGGTATCGCCCCCGCGCAACTTGTCGGGCGGCAGGTGCGAGGTGTGCGGCGTCGCGGTAAGTACCTCTTACTAGATTTGGATGAAGGCCTGCTGCTGTTGCACTTGGGCATGTCCGGCAGCCTCAGCTTCACCGATGTCGCAGCCCAAGGCCCACGACCACGGGACAAGCATGACCATTTCGACCTGCAGACCGACCGGGGCCTGCTGCGCCTGAATGACCCCCGCCGTTTCGGTGCTGTGGTCTGGGCTGCAAGCGCGCACGCGCCCATCGCGCGCAAGCTGCTGGATGGCCTGGGTGTGGAGCCGTTGGATGCCGGTTTTGTGGCAGACAACTTCCACGCCGCGCTGAGAAAACGCAGAAGCGCCATCAAGCAGGTGTTGCTTGCCGGCGATGTGGTGGTGGGCGTGGGCAATATCTATGCGTCCGAGGCGCTGTTCATCGCCGGCATCCGGCCCACGCTGTCGGCAGCGCGCATCAGCAAACCACGCGCTGCGAGGCTCCACGCCGCAATACGTGACGTGCTGGGGCGGGCTCTGGCCGCGGGTGGCACCACGCTGCGCAACTACAGCAACGCGGTGGGCGAACGCGGCAACTTCCAGTTCGAGGCCAAGGTCTATGGCCGCGACGGCTTGCCATGCACGGTGTGTGGTCACCCTATCAAGTTGATGCGGCAAGGCCAACGGGCGACTTATTACTGCGCCGATTGCCAGAAAGCGTGAGCAGGCGTGAAAGAGCGTGACCCGAAGACCATGGCGTCTGCCAAATCGTCGCAGGCCGTGGAGGTGGCGCAATGGTCAGATCGGTTGCTGCGCTGGCAGCTTGTGCATGGCCGCCATGACCTGCCGTGGCAGAACACCCGCGATCCCTACAGGGTTTGGCTCTCGGAGATCATGTTGCAGCAGACCCAGGTCACGACGGTGCGTGAGTATTACGCCCGGTTCCTGCAGCGCTTTCCCGATGTAGCGACCTTGGCGGCGGCGCCGCTGGACGACGTGCTCGCCCTCTGGAGCGGCCTGGGTTACTACAGCCGGGCACGCAATCTGCACGCCTGCGCGCAAAAGGTGATGGTGCTGCACGGCGGCGCTTTTCCGCGTGACGCCGCGACCCTGCAGGAATTGCCGGGCATTGGCCGCTCGACGGCAGCCGCCATTGCCTCCATCTGCTTTGGCGAACGCGTGGCCATCCTGGATGGCAACGTCAAGCGGGTGTTGACGCGTGCGCTGGGCTTTGACGGTGATTTGGCCCAGGTGGCCCAGGAAAGGGCTTTGTGGAAGTTGGCGCAGGAACTCTTACCTCGCGACGATTTGAACCAGAACATGCCGCGTTACACCCAGGCGGTGATGGACATGGGGGCCACCGTCTGCCTGCCTCGCAAGCCAAGCTGCCTAATGTGTCCGGTGGCTGACCTCTGCGTGGCGTGCGGCGAAGGCCGGCCCGAGGCTTATCCCGTCAAGACCCGCAAGCTCAAGCGCACGGCGCAATCCCTGTGGCTCTTGTGGGCGCAGACGCGAGACGGCGCGGTCTGGTTGCGCCAGCGACCCGCGTCAGGCGGTGCTGACGATGCCTTGAAAAGCGTCTGGGCGGGTTTGCATTGCCTGGAACTGTTCGACAGTTTCGAGTCGGTGCAGGCGGCCGTTCCAGCCAGGTGGCATGAAGGTTTGCAAGAACTGCCGGTTTTCAAGCATGTGTTGACGCACAAGGATCTGCATCTGCATCCCGTCCATGTGGCATTGCCTGCTTCCCTGAAGCTTTCCGAGCAAGGCCATTGGCATGCGGCAGACGCTTGGCCCGCTTTGGGCCTGCCCGCGCCGATCAGAAAACTGCTGGAACAGCAGGTCTAGCCGATTTCACGGTGCCGCTTGAGTGTGGCCCATCGCGTCGCGAAGCGCTGGGTCAGCTCCTCGACCAGGTACACCGAGCGATGCTGCCCGCCCGTGCAGCCGATGGCGACCGTGACATAACTGCGATGGTTGTGCAGTAGCGCGGCGAGCCATTGGTTCAGGAAGCGCTCGATGTGCTGGCGCATCAGGTCGACTTCCGGCTGGGCGCGGAGGTAGTCGATCACGGGTTGGTCGCGCCCGGTGAGGTCCTTCAAGGCCGGTTCGTAATGCGGGTTGGGCAGCATCCGCACGTCGAACACGTAGTCCGCGTCCACGGGAATGCCCCGCTTGAAAGCGAAGGACTCGAACACCAGGGTGAGCGAGTTGCCGGGCAGGCGAATGGCCTCCTTGATGTAGCTTTGAAGCTGCGCCGCACGCAGCACGCTGGTGTCGATGACCTGAGCTTGGTCGCGCAGGTCGGCCAACAGCTCGCGTTCCAGTTCGATGGCCTCGATCAGGGCGCGGTTGGGATCCGTGGCTTCTCCCGCATGGCCATCCTTGTCAGCCTGAGGCGCATTTTTTTTGTCCGCTGCCCCCGAGATGGGGTTGCCCGTGAGCGAGATGCCCGCAGGCGTGCTGGAGAGCGGATGCTTGCGCCGTGTCTCGGAGTACCTGCGCACCAAGGTGTCGGTCGAGGCGTCCAAGAAGAGGGACTTGATCGCGTGGCCTTGCTCCCGCAGCGTGTTCAGCAGGGCAGGTAGTTGAGGCAAGGAGGTAGCGCTGCGCACATCCACGGCAATCGCGACGTGCCGTGCGCGCTGCTTTTGCTCCAGCGCGACAAAAGGCTCCAGCAGCTCGGGCGGCAGGTTGTCCACGCAGTAATAGCCCGCGTCTTCGAGCGCATGCAGCGCGACTGACTTGCCTGAGCCGGACATGCCGGTGATGAGGATGATTTCCATGGCTGGAATTCTGCGTGACCGGAGCTGCTTCGGCTCAGATCAGGCCGGGTTGCCCCTGATCTTGCAGCATTTCCTTGGCATGAGCCAGGGTCGCCCCGGTCAGACGTTCCCCGCCCAGCATGCGCGCGATCTCCTGCACCCTTGCCTCGCCCTGCACGCGCGCGACATTGCTCAGCGTGGCGCTGCCTTCGCGCTGCTTGGAGACTTGCAGGTGGTTGTCCGCGCAGGACGCGACCTGCGGCAGGTGCGTGACAGCCAGCACTTGGCGGTCGTGGCCCAGGCGTTGCATCAGCCGTCCCACAGTCTCGGCCACCGCGCCGCCCACGCCCGAATCCACTTCGTCAAAGATCAGCGTTTGCGCCGCGCCCAGTTGGCTGGTAGTGACGGCGATGGCCAACGCGATGCGCGACAGCTCGCCGCCCGATGCCACCTTGCCGATGGGCCTCGGCGTGCTGCCCGCATGCCCAGCCACGAGGAACTGCACCTCTTCCAATCCGTGAGCCTGCGGCTGATCCATCACCTGCAGCGCGACATCGAAGCGGCCACCCTCCATGCCCAATCCCTGCATGGCTTGGGTGATGGCCTGGGCCAGCCGCGGCGCGGCGGCAGCGCGGCATCGCGAAACAGCCTGCGCTGCCTGCATGTAGTGGGTGCGTGCGTCCTGCTCTGCTTTTTGTAGCATCTCCAGATCGGCTGCGGCGTCCAAGCGCGCCAGCTCTTCACGCCAGCTCACCAGCGCCAAGGCCAGCTCCTCCGGCGCGCGCTTGTAGCGGCGTGCCAGGGTCATCCATTGCGTCAGCCGCGCATCGAGTTCAGCCAAGCGTTCTGGGTCCAGGTCGGTGCGACGAAGGTACGAGCGCAGGCTGTGCGCGCTGTCTTCCACCTGGGCCAGGCTGGAAGCCAGAATCTCGGCCAGGGATTTGAACTCGGGCTCCAGATGCTCCTGATTTTGTAGCGACAGGCGTGCGGTGCCCAGGGCATGTCGGGCGCTGCCGTCGGCGCCTTCGTCCCCGCCATCGAGGGCGTTCAGCGCAATTTGGGCGGCGTCCAGCAGCGCTTGGGCGTGGGCCAGTCGGCTGTGGTCGGTGTTGAGCGTTTCCCACTCACCAAGCTGGGGATTGAGTTTCTCCACTTCGCCAATCTGCCAGCTCAGGCGCTCGCGCTCGCTTTGCAGTTTGTCTTGCGCTGAGCGGGCTTCTTCCAAGGTCCTGACGGTTTGCCGCCAATGCGTCCAGGCACCGGTCAGCGCCTCGGTGTCAATGCGGCCGTAGGCGTCGAGCAGACCGCGCACGGCCTCGGTGCGGGTCAGGCTTTGCCAAGCGTGCTGGCCGTGAATGTCGAAAAGCTGCTCACCCAACTCGCGCAACTGCGTCGCGGTGGCAGGGCTCCCGTTGATCCATGCGCGGCTCTTGCCTTGGGTGTCCACGGTGCGGCGCAGCAGCAGCGTCGCGCCGGGGTCGAAACCGGTGTCGAAGCCGGCGGCCTCCAGCCAGCCGTTGTAGAGCTGGCACTGATCGAATTCGACGCTCACGTCGGTGCGCGACGCACCCTCGCGGATCAGGCCTGTGTCGGCCCGCGCGCCGGTGACGAGCTGCAAAGCGTCAATCAGGATGGACTTGCCGGCGCCGGTTTCGCCGGTCAACACGGTGAAGCCGGGAGCGAATTCGAGGTCGAGCTCGCTGATGATGACGAAGTCCCGCAGGACGATGCGTTTCAGAGCCATGGCGTCAGAACTCCTTCAGAGAGTCAAGTCTCATTCCAATGCAATTTCTTGCGCAGGGTGTCGAAATAGCTCCAGCCGCGCGGGTGCAGGAAACGCGCGGTGCGCGCCGAACGACGGACCAGGATGCGGTCACCTTGCTGCAGCGCAGTCAGGGTCTGCATGTCGAAATTGACCATGGCCTCGCGCTCGGAGACGATTTGCAGGGAGACCTCCGAATCCGAGGGCAGGACAACAGGCCGGTTCGACAATGAATGTGGCGCGATCGGCGCAAGCACCCAGCCCGCGATGGCGGGGTGGAGGATGGGGCCGCCGGCCGAGAGCGAGTAGGCGGTGGAGCCGGTGGGCGTGGCGAGGATCAGGCCATCGGCCCGGTGGTTGGCCACGAAACGGCCATCCACTTCCACGTGCAGTTCCACCATGCCCGAGGAATTGCCGCGATGCACCACCACGTCATTCATGGCCAGGGCGTCGAAGACACAGTGATCACCGTCTGGCCCGGGACGGATCACCCGCGCCTGCATCAGCGCGCGTTCTTCCGCTTCATATTCGCCATGCAGCATGGGTGGCAGCACGCTGGCGTAACTCTCCAGAGAGATGTCGGTGATGAAACCGAGCCGCCCGCTGTTGATGCCGATCAGTGGCACGCCTTGGCCCGTGTCGGGGTGAAAGAGCACGCGGCTGGCGCCCAGCATGGTGCCGTCGCCACCTACCACCAAGGCGAGGTCGCAGCGGGACGCGATGTCGTCCAGGCCCAGCGTCGGCAGGCCATCCAAGCCGTCGGCGGCCAGGGCTGTTTGTGCTTCCACCATCACGGCGCAACCTTGTGCTTGGAGCAGGGCCGCGATGCCTCCCAGCGCCGGGCGTGCCCGCGTACTGGCCGTTCCCGGGGTGCCGCCGGGTTGCGGGGCGAGTGGGTAGCGGCCGATCAGGGCAACTTGGTGGAATCGGAGGTTCATGGCGGGAAGCTGTGGGTATGTATCAATATACAGTATTGGCGCCGGCTTTCAATCCTTCCAGCGACTTGATTTGCAAGAATGGTTCGGGTGTGCGCGGGGCTCGTCGTTAGAATGATTTTCCATGCTGGATGACCGTGCCAAGTTGCTTTTGAAGACGCTTGTGGAGCGTTACATCGCCGACGGGCAGCCGGTCGGCTCGCGCACGCTATCGCGCGCCTCGGGGCTGGAGCTGTCGCCCGCGACCATCCGCAACGTGATGTCCGACCTGGAGGAATTGGGCCTGATCGCCAGTCCCCACACCAGCGCCGGACGGGTGCCCACGGCTCGCGGCTATCGTCTTTTCGTGGACACCATGCTGACCGTGCAGCGTGAGCAGATGGCTGCGTCGGAGTTCGCGCCCCATCAGCTCGTGCCTGACCAGCCCCAGAAGGTCATCAGCAATGCGGCCAATCTGTTGTCTTCCCTGTCGCAGTTCGTCGGGGTGGTCGTGGCACCCCGTCGTTCCTCGGTGTTTCGACACATTGAATTCCTTCGTCTGGGCGAGCGGCGCATTCTGGTCATCCTGGTTTCGCCTGAGGGTGACGTGCAGAACCGCGTGATCTTCACCGGGGCCGATTACTCCACCTCCCAGCTCACCGAGGCTGCCAACTACCTCAACGCCCATTACCTCGGCCTCACGCTGGAGCAGGTGAAGGAGCGTCTTCAGGGCGAGGTCGAGAAACTGCGCGGCGAGATTGCTGCCTTGATGCAGGCGGCCGTCACAGTCGGCACCGAGGCCATGAGTCAGCCGCAGGAAGAGGTGGTGATCGCGGGCGAACGCAATCTGCTGGCGGTCAGCGATTTCTCCAGCGACATGAGCCATCTGCGTCGTGCCTTCGATCTTTTCGAGCAGAAGGCTCAACTGATGCGACTGCTCGACAGCGCGGGCCAGGCCGAAGGCGTGCGCATCTTCATCGGCGGCGAAAGCCAGGTCGTGCCCTATGAGGAGCTCTCCGTGGTCAGCGCGCCTTACGAGGTGGACGGCCAGATCGTGGGCACTCTGGGTGTCATTGGTCCCACGCGCATGGCCTATGACCGCATGATCCAGATTGTCGACGTCACCTCCAAGCTGCTGGGCAACGCGCTCAGCCACGGCAAATAAGTCAAGTTTCCTGCCCCTGCAGTTGGGCGGAGTCGCCACTTACAATCCCCCACTTCGCGGGCAAAGCGATCGCGGTGCTTGCGTGGGGGGCGTTAGCTCAGTTGGTTAGAGCAGGGGACTCATAATCCCTTGGTCGCTGGTTCGAGCCCAGCACGCCCTACCACCCCATCGTCAGCAGGCCGGCGGAGAGTTGCAAGCCCAGGTCGCCTGCACAATGCGGCGATGGACCCCATCCTCGACCGCCTCGCCACAACCGTTGCCACGGCCCAATCCGTCGAGGAGCTCACACGCCCCTTGCTGGAGCTGTTGCAAGCCGCCACCGGCTTGGAGTCCACCTACCTCACTCGGGTGGATCTGCAGCAAGGTGTGCAGAACATCCTGTATTCCAAGAACACCAGCCGGCTCCACATGCCTGAAGGCCTGGCCGTGCCCTGGGATGACACCTTGTGCAAGCGGGCCCTGGAGTCCGGTACTTTATTCGCTGACGACGTGGATGTGCGCTGGGCGCAAGCCGGTGCCGCGCGCAGCCTTGGGGTGCGTACCTACATGACCACGCCCGTCTACCTGGGCGATGGGGCGATGTACGGAACTTTGTGTGCAGCGAGCGCAGACCGACACGCTCAACCTCCCCAGGCGCAGCGTTTGTTGGAATTGTTTGCTGCTCTGATCGCCCACCAGATTGAACGCGAACAGTTGGTGGCCCAATTGCTGCAAGCCAATGCGCGGCTGACCGCTTATGCCACCACGGACCCGCTGACGACCCTGCCCAACCGTCGTGCCTTGCTACAGGAGTTGGCAAGGCAACTGGCTCAAGGACAGCGTCAAAAATTCTGGGTGCTGGTGGCCTTCATCGATCTCGATGGATTCAAGGCGATCAATGACCAACATGGCCACGGCGTGGGGGACCATTTCCTCGTTGAAATCGCAAACCGCTTGAAGGCCGAACTGCGTGCCGGCGATTTCGCTGCGCGACTAGGAGGCGACGAATTCGTCGTGGTGGGGCAGGGGCCTGCCAACGCCCACACAGTTGAGGAGGCCAAACACGCGCTCCAGGCCCGCGTGTCAGGCGTCACCACCGGCCCTATCCATTTAGGTGACATCAGGATGGACTATCCAGGCGCCAGCGTGGGGGTGTTGGCCGTCGAACCGGGTCAGCATGATCCGGAACAAGTGCTTCAGGGTGCGGACCTGCTGATGTACCAGGTCAAGGCAGCAAGACGCGGCCAGCGGGGGCCCTGATTTCAGAGTGAGTAGCTGCTTCACTAATGCAGCTCGCTTTTACTGCATTCTGAAGATCTATATCGCCGTGACCGCACGGATGCCTCTGCGTTAACGAGGTTCTCTTGTTGGATTTGCACCACGTTGGGGCGAGGAAATGTTGTTTTATTAATAGAAGTAATTATCATTGCCAGTTGCCTTTGCTTTGTTCAAGGTGAATTTGAGTTGAGCAATCGGGCGTTGGCCTCCTGAACAGTGATTTGGATGAGCAAAAAGAAAATGAGAAAAGCACGCACAAAAATTCAAGCAGCGAACACAAACTTTGATTTTGGATTTGACAGAAATCCGGTTGCCCGGGCGGTCCTGGTGGTCCTCCTGGGAGCAGCTTGTGTGATGCCCGCTGTGGCGCAGTCTGACACTGCTGTCTCCGATGCCTCCGGCGTCAAAACCTTGGAGGCCGTGACGATCGTCAGTCAACGTGAAGCACGCGTGAGCACAGGCGCGACCGGCCTGAATCTGGACATCAAGGAAACGCCGCAGTCCATCAGCGTGGTGACGGCGGAGCAGATGCAGGATTTCGGCGTCACCAATCTGAACGATGCGCTGCGTCTGACTACGGGCCTTCAGGTCGAGGAGACGGAGACCAACCGAACCCAATACACCGCGCGCGGTTTCGACGTCAAGAACACCCAGGTTGACGGGGTTGGCATGCCCAATGATTGGGGCATTGTGACCGGCGCGATGGATTCCTTTGGCTATGAAAAGATCGAACTCATCCGCGGTGCGAACGGCTTGTTGACCGGCGTGGGCAATTCTTCGGGAACCATCAACTATGTACGCAAGCGCCCCACCAATGAGCGGCAGGGTTCGGTGGGCGTCAGCTATGGCTCGTGGAATACCAAGCGCATCGAAGCAGACTATTCGACGCCGCTCACCGAAGATGGCCGCTGGGCGGGCCGCGTGGTCGCAGCGCGCGAGGAGGGCGGCTCTTATCTTCGCAGTTATGAAAAGGAGCGAACCTTCCTCTATGGCGTGGTTGATGGACAGATCGGTGACAACGGCATACTCACATTGGGTTATTCGCACCAGCAATCCGACAGCACCGGTAACTCGTGGGGAGCGCTGTCTTTCATGAACAGCGATGGCACTCAGAATGAGTGGAAGCGCAACGCATCGACAACGCAGGATTGGACCCACTGGGACACCAAGACCCAGAACGCGTTCATTGAATACGCACACCAATTGAGCGGGGACTGGCAGTTGAAGTTGACCTACAACCGCCGCATCGTCAGCAACGACTCCAAGTTGTTCTACGCAACCGACTACTTAGGCAATGGCATGGACCCGGTCACCGGTGAGGGCTTGTACGGTTATCCCTGGTGGGGTAAGGACGAGCTGACCGAGGACATGGGGGCGGTCACCATCAACGGTCGCTACGATCTGTTCGGCCGTCAGCACGAAGCCATGTTCGGCGTGAGTTTGTCCAAGAGCAAGGGAACCTACGACCAGTATGCCGCTACCTATGCCAGCGCTGGAGACCTCAACAACGATGGTTATGACGATGGGTACATCGAGATGCCAGGATTCCCTTGGGCCGGGAACGTCATTCCTGAGCCAATCTGGGGTAGTCTTTCGACCTATCGCGTCAACAAGCAGCGCATGACGCGTGCCTATGGTGCAACCCGGGTCGTGTTGGCTGATCGACTCAAGGCGGTGCTTGGTGCCAACTACACCGAATACCACCGTGAGGGTGTGAGCTATACGGTGGATTTCAACCAGACCGAAGCAAGTATCAGTCCCTATGCCGGCTTGACCTATGACTTCACCGATCGCTTGTTGGGCTATGTCAGCTATTCGGACATTTACCAGCCGCAAGATCAGTCTGACGCAAGCGGCCGCTACCTGGATCCGACCAAGGGAGTGAACTATGAAATTGGTGTGAAAGCGGATTGGCTGGACAAGCGCTTGCTGACCACCGTGGCCTTGTTCAGGGCGGAGCAGGATGGTTTGGCGACCGGTGCGGGCTACAACGCCAACAACGAGTACTACTACAAGGGTGTTGACGTCGAGTCCACGGGCGTCGAGTTTGAGGCCGTCGGTAAGCTCAACAACTTTCTCGATCTGACCTTCGGGTACACCGCATTGAAGTTGGATGGCGAGGACGGTGACGATACATACTCGTGGGTCCCGCGTCGCACCGCCAACTTGATCGTCAGCACCCGCTTGCCGAGCTACACCGCTGTGACACTCGGTGCTGGTGGCCGTTGGCAGAGCGAGATTTCCAACGTCGAGTCGAATGGCTACACCGTACGCCAGGACAGTTATGCGGTGCTCAATGCGTTCGCCGCATGGCGGATTATGTCCAGCACCACCTTGCGCTTCAACGTCAAGAACCTCACCGACGAGAAGTACATCAATACCTTGCGCTACAGCGGTCACTATGGCGAACCGCGCAACTATCAGATTTCTCTGAATCATCAGTTCTGATCGAAATTGGACGAAAACTGACTCTCTGAAACAGAAGACGCCTCCGGGCGTCTTCTCCATTCACACCATGCAAAACAAAACCATCAAAACCTGGTCCTGGCTGCACAAATGGAGCAGCTTGATCTGCACGGTCTTCATGCTGCTGCTGTGCCTGACGGGATTGCCGCTGATCTTTCACCACGAGATCGGGCATCTGCTGGGGACCGAAGTCGAGTCGCCGGAGATGCCTGCAGACACGCCGCGTGTCAGCGTGGACAAGGTGATGGCGGTGGCGAAGGCGCAGCATCCGGATCGGGTGGTGCAGTTCCTGTTCCCCGACGAGGACGACGCGAACGTCTGGTTCGCGACCATGACGCCTACCCCCGCACCGACGGATGATTTCCGCACGGTGGCCATCGACGCCCGCACGGGTGCGGTGCTGGCGCAGCCTCGGTTCGACGAAGGATTCATGTGGGTGATGTTCAAGTTGCACGTGGACCTGTTTGCAGGTCTGCCGGGCATGCTCTTCCTGGGCTTCATGGGCTTGCTGCTGCTCGTGGCCATCGTCAGTGGCGTGGTGCTCTACAGCCCTTTCATGCGCAAGTTGGAGTTCGGCGAGGTGCGTCGTGAAAACAGTCCGCGCATTAAATGGCTGGACTTGCACAACCTGCTGGGCATCGTGACCCTGGTCTGGTTGTTCGTGGTGGGAGCCACGGGTGTCATCAACACCCTGGCGGACCCGCTGATCAAGTATTGGCAGTACGACCAGCTCAGCGCCGTTTTGCAGCCTTACCAAGGTAAGCCGCCTGTGCCCGAGGCCGAGCGCGCCTCGGTGCAGGGCTCCCTGGACGCAGCTTTGCGGCAGGTGCCGGGCAAGGCTTTGTCCTTCATCGCCTTCCCAGGCACAGCCTTTTCCAGCCCGCACCACAACACCGTGTTCCTGAAAGGCAACGAGCCCTTCACCGCGCGTCTGATCCAACCGGTGCTGGTGGACGCCAAGACCAACGAGGTGACGGCGGCCCCGCCTTCGCCCTGGTACATCAACACGCTGCTGGTCTCGCAGCCGCTGCACTTTGGGGATTACGGCGGGCGGCCCATGCAGATCGTCTGGGCGGTGCTGGACATCGCGACCATCATCGTGCTGGGCAGCGGCCTTTACCTCTGGCTGGCCAAGCCCCAGGGCGCCGCCCGCCGCCGCCGTGACGCATCCAAGCCGCAGGACGAAAGCGCGGTGACCTCATGAGCATGATCTGGCATTGCAAGAGCCTTGATGGCACGTTGTTCGGTATGAAGGGAATCGCATGAGCGAGCAGCAGCAAGAACTGAGCGGACCCGCCATCTGGACCTGGCCTATCCTGCTGGGCGTTCTGACCGCTGTGGGGCTGGTTGCCGCGCTGTTCAGCGATGGTGGCTTCGGCGACATGCTGGCCGGCGTGTGCCTGTGGGTGCCGGCCCTGGTGGGCTTATGGCACGGCTGGATGCGCCGCCGCCGCACTGACGGAGCCTGAAAGCGCTCCTTCGAGGGTTTCCCGGGGGCCGCGCATGGCATGGTTCCTGAATGGCACTGGGCATGGATGCCCCGGCACGTTTTCCGTCTGAGTCCGCCGAAACTGCCGTGCCGGAACCGGCGGACTCGGCCGGTGCGCCCGTCCAGACCATCGTCAAGGTCCGGCGTGACTACAACGCCTGGGTGGCCAGCGAAACGCTGGAAGACTACGCGTTGCGCTACACGCCGCAGCGTTTTCGCAAGTGGAACGCCTGGAATGTCGCCAACACGGCTGCGGGTGGCGCGGCTTCCTTCCTGATCCTGGAGGCTGTGGGCGCCACGCTGCTGGTGCAGTACGGCTGGGCCAACGCCGCGCTCGCCATCCTGGCGACCGGCCTCATCATCTTTCTGGCCGGCCTGCCCATCAGCGTCTACGCGGCGCGTTACGGGGTGGACATGGACCTGCTCACGCGCGGCGCGGGCTTTGGGTACATCGGTTCGACCATCACCTCGCTGATCTACGCCAGCTTCACTTTCATCTTTTTCGCGTTGGAGGCCGCCGTCATGGCCTACGCGCTGGAACTGGCTTTGGACATTCCGCCGCGCTGGGGTTACCTCATTTGCGCGCTGGTGGTCATCCCCCTGGTGACGCATGGGGTCTCGGTCATCAGTCGCTTGCAGGTCTGGACCATGCCCCTGTGGCTGCTGATGCTGGTGGTGCCTTTTGTGACGGTCCTGGTGCTGGACCCCCATGCGCTCGATGGCGTTGTGCACTATATTGGTGATCGCAGTGGTACGGCGAGCCTGAGTTTGCTTCCCTTTGGTGCGGCGTTGACGGTGGGGGTGGCCTTGATGACCCAGATGGGCGAGCAGGCGGACTACCTGCGTTTCATGCCCGCGCGCACCTCCAGCAACCGCTGGCGCTGGTGGGCGGGGGTGCTGGCGGGTGGCCCGGGGTGGGTCCTGCCGGGCGTGCTCAAGATGCTGGGCGGCGCCTTGCTGGCCTACCTGGCTTTGGGTCAGGCCGTGCCAGCGGATCGGGCGGTGGACCCGAACCAGATGTACCTGGCGGCCTATGGTTATGTGTTCCCGCATTACGGCTGGGCGGTCGCCGCGACGGCACTGTTCGTCGTGATCTCGCAGCTCAAGATCAACGTGACGAACGCCTATGCCGGCTCCTTGGCCTGGAGCAATTTTTTCTCGCGCCTGACGCACAGTCATCCCGGGCGTGTGGTGTGGGTGGTGTTCAACACCTTGATCGCCTTCCTGCTGATGGAGATGGACGTGTTCCAGGCACTGGGCGACGTGCTGGGGCTCTACAGCAACATCGCGATTGCTTGGATGATGGCCGTGGTGGCGGACCTGGTCATCAACAAGCCCCTGGGGCTCTCGCCCAAGGGCATCGAGTTCAAGCGCGCGCATCTGTATGACATCAACCCCGTGGGCGTGGGCGCGATGGCCTTGGCGTCCCTGGTCTCGGTCACGGCGCACCTGGGCGTGTTTGGGCCCATGGCCCAGGCCTATTCGGCCCTGATCGCCTTGGGCGTGGCCTTTGTCACGTCACCCTTGATCGCCTGGGCCACGCGAGGGCGCTATTACCTGGCGCGCCATGCCCACGCGCCCGGCCATGCTCCGCGCGGCATGTCCGACCCGGTCTCGGGTGCGCGATCGCCGTGGCGTGGCCCAGACGTGGTGGCGGCGGGTGCGACGCAGGGGGCCTATTTGGGCGTGAAATTGCAACGCTGCGTGATCTGCGAGCGTGAGTACGAAGGACCAGACATGGCCCATTGCCCGGCCTACCAGGGTGCCATTTGTTCCCTGTGCTGCACCCTGGACGCACGCTGCGGTGATCTGTGCAAGCCGGGAGCCAGTTTCTCCGCGCAATGGAACAGCGTGCTGCAGCGCCTGTTGCCGCGCGCCTTGTGGCCGTACCTGGACCGCGGGCTCGCCCACTTTCTGTTGTTGATGCTGTTCACCGCGCCCTTGTTGGCGGGCGTTTTTGCGCTGTTCTACCAACAGGAATTGCAGGGCTTGATGCACCGCGGCTTGAGCTCCGCGGTCGAATTGGAGGCCGCCGAAGCGGCCCTGCGCTCGGCCTTCCTCAAGGCCTATGTGGCCCTGCTGCTGGTCGCGGGCACCGTGGCTTGGTGGGTGGTGCTGGCGCACAAGAGTCGGCAGGTCGCGCAAGAAGAGTCCAACCGCCAGACCGCGCTGCTGCGCCGTGAGATCGACCTGCATCAACAGACCGACGCCGCCTTGCAGGAGGCACGTCGTGTGGCCGAGGAAGCGCAGAGCATCGCCGAGCACGCGCGTTTGCAGGCCGAGCAGGCCAACCAGGCCAAGAGCCGCTACATCAGCGCCATCAGCCACGAGTTGCGCACGCCACTCAACAGCATCCTGGGCTACGCGCAACTGATGGGCGAGGACCCGCAAGTGCCCGCGCACCGCAAGCACGCGGTGCAGGTGATCCGACGTGGCGGCGAGCATCTGTTGTCGCTGATCGAAGGCACGCTGGACCTGGCGCGCATCGAATCGGGCAAGCTGACCCTGGACGTCAAGCCCATGGCCTTCGCCGACGTCGTGCATGAACTGGCCGCGATGTTCGAATTGCAGGCTGCGGCCAAGGGCCTGGCCTTCCGTTTCGTGCCCCTGTCCACGCTGCCCGAGCGGGTGCGCGCCGACGAAAAGCGCGTGCGCCAGATCCTGATCAATTTGTTGGGCAATGCCATCAAGTTCACGGCTCAGGGTGAGGTCACGTTCCAGGTGCGTCATGCGCGCGAAATGGCTTACATCGACATCCGTGACACCGGCCCGGGTATGGCGCTGGACGAGATGGAGCGCCTGTTCGAGCCCTTCGCCCGCACGGCGTCCGCGCAGGGGACACCGGGCGCCGGTCTCGGACTGACCATTGCCAAGATGCTGACCGACCTCATGGGTGGCGAGCTCACGGTGCAGAGTACGCCAGGCCTGGGCTCGGTGTTCCACGTCAAGCTGTTCCTGCCCGAAGTGCACGCCGCCCTGCCTTCGGCGCGACCAGCCATGCCCAGGCCACCTCGACGTGGCTACTTGGGCGCGCGGCGCCATGTGCTGGTGGTGGACAACGAGGAGCCGGACCGCGAGATGCTCACGCAGCTGCTCGTCCCCTTGGGCTTTGTGCTGCGCACCGCCTCCAGTGGTCACGACGCGCTGGACCTGCTGGCCGCTGGGTACCTGCCCGACGCCATCTTCATGGACCTGGCCATGCCCGGCATCGACGGCTGGGAAACCATCCGCCGCCTGCGTCGCATGCAGGGGTTGGCCCAACTGCCCGTGGCCGTGGTCTCGGCCAATGCCTTCGACAAGGGCCTGGAGAACGATGCGGGCATCACCCCCGCAGACTTCATCACCAAGCCCATCCGCCACAGCGAGCTGCTGGATTGGCTGGAGCAGCGACTGCAACTGCGCTGGACCGAGCACACGCCGCCTCAGTCCCCTCCGCCGGTCGCGCCCGGCCCGGTCACGCCACCCTCGGACGAGCGCGTGGCCGAGCTGCGCGAGCTCGCGGGGCTGGGCTACTACCGTGGCATCGTGCGCCTGCTCGACGAGGTCGAGGCGCAGAATCCGGTCCACCAAAGCTGGGTGGCCCAGGTGCGTGCGCTGGCGCGTGCGTACCGCTTCGACGCCATCCTCGCGCTGATCGAACCCTCTGCCTCGAAGACATGAGCGATACCTTGGCCCAGGCCCTCAACCGCGCGCACAGCGACGTGGTGCTGATCGTTGATGACGTGCCGGACAACCTGTCGCTGCTGCACGATGCGCTGGACGAATCGGGCTGCACCGTGTTGGTCGCCCTGGACGGTGCCTCGGCATTGCAGCGCGCCGCGCAGGCCCGACCGGACATCGTGCTGCTGGACGCCATGATGCCCGGCATGGATGGTTTCGAAGTCGCGCGGCGCCTCAAGGCCGACGCGACCACGGCCCACATTCCCATCATCTTCATGACGGGGCTGACCGAGACCGAGCACCTGGTGGCCGCGCTTGAGGCGGGCGGCACCGACTACGTGACCAAGCCCATCCGGCCCAAGGAGGTGCTGGCGCGCATGCAGGTGCATTTGCAGGGCGCGCGCGAGCGACGCCAGGCACGCAACGCGCTGGACGCCTTCGGCTACGCCAGCATCACCGTGCGCGCCAGCGATGGCCGCCTGATGTGGCAGACCCCGCTCGCCCGCGAATTGCTGGCGCGTTATTACGGTGAGCCGGTCCCCGGCCCCGCCCACGTGCCTGAGCCGGTGCTGTCCTGGTTGCGCCGCAGCGTGGAGCACGTGCTGGAAGCCCAGGCCCGGGGTGAGCCCCTGGCCGAACCCCCCCGCTTGAGCGTGGAGCAGGGCGCGCGCCGCCTCACCTTGCGTCTGCACCAGCGCAACGACGATGGTGCAACGTCCGCGTCCGCGGGCGACTGGATGCTCATCATGCAAGAGGCCTCGGACGAAAGCGTGATCGAGGCGATCTCCCTCAGCTTCCGGCTCACGGCCAAGGAGGCCGAAGTGCTCTACTGGGTCATCAAGGGCAAGATCAACCGCGACATTGGCGACATTCTGGGCAGCAGCCCGATGACGGTGAAAAAACATCTAGAGCGTGTCTACGCCAAGCTCGGTGTCGAGACGCGCACCGCCGCCGCGGCGCTGGCGATGAACCGCATTCGGCAATTGCATCCGCAGTTCGAGGGGTGAGAGCGGCGTGCGCCGCCTGCGGCAGAATCCGTGCATGCACCACCTCCCGCCCTTCATTTCGCCCCAACCCTTTGACGATGCCGCAGCGGCCCTGGCCCAGGTCCAGCTGATCTATGACGCCAGCATTGCGCATTTGCGCGAAGGCATGCGGCGTTTCGTGGCCGGGGATGACAGCGCCGGACCCGTGCGGGCTTACTACCCGCTGGTGCGCATCCGCACGGAGACCGTGCTGAGGCAGCAGGCGGGCGTGCAGGAGCGACTGAGCTACGGTTTCGTCGCGGGTCCCGGGGTGTACGAGACCACGCTCACGCGGCCTGATCTGTTCAGCACCTACTATTTGGAGCAGTTCCGCCTGCTGCTGCGCAACCACGGCGTCACGCTGGAGGTCGCGACCAGCCGCCAGCCTATTCCCGTGCATTTTTCCTTCGCCGAGCATGACCACATCGAGGGCAGCCTCAGCGCCGAACGCCGCCAGAAGATGCGCGATTGGTTCGACCTGCCCGACCTGGAGGCCATGGACGATGGCATCGCCAACGGCACCCACGAGGCCCAGGCGGGGCAGCCTCAGCCCTTGTCGCTCTTCACCGCACCCCGCGTGGACTATTCACTGCACCGGCTGCGCCACTACACCGGCACGGGGCCTGGGCATTTCCAGAATTTCGTGCTCTACACGAACTACCAGTTCTACATCGACGAGTTCATCCGTCTGGGGCGCGAACTCATGCGGGATGCGAACAGCGAATACATCGCCTTCGTCGAGCCCGGCAACGTGGTCACCCGCCGCGTGGGTGAACCCCCCAGGGAAGAGGACACCTTGGGCAAGGCGCCGCCACGGCTGCCCCAGATGCCGGCCTACCACTTGGTCATGCCCGATGGGAACGGCATCACCATGGTCAACATCGGCGTGGGCCCCGCCAACGCCAAGAACATCACCGACCATGTGGCCGTGCTGCGCCCGCACGCCTGGCTCATGCTCGGTCATTGCGCGGGCTTGCGCAATGGCCAACAGCTCGGTGACTACGTCTTGGCCCACGCCTACGTGCGCGAGGACCATGTGCTCGACGAGGAGTTGCCCTTATGGGTGCCCATCCCGGCGCTCGCCGAGGTGCAGCTCGCGCTGGAGCAAGCCGTGGCCGAAGTGACCGAGTTGCACGGCGCGCAGCTCAAGCGCATCCTGCGCACGGGCACGGTGGCCACCACCGACAACCGCAATTGGGAACTGCTGCCGGAGAATCGTCCGCAGCGCCGCTTCAGCCAAAGCCGCGCTGTGGCCCTGGACATGGAAAGCGCGACCATCGCCGCCAACGGCTTTCGTTTCCGTGTGCCCTATGGCACCTTGCTGTGCGTGAGCGACAAGCCCTTGCATGGCGAGATCAAACTGCCCGGCATGGCCGACCACTTCTACCGCGAACGCGTCGACCAGCACCTGCGCATCGGCATCCGCGCCCTGGAGCTGCTGCGCCAAGGCGGCGTCAACCAATTGCACAGCCGCAAGCTCAGGAGCTTCGCGGAAGTGGCGTTCCAATAAGTCTGCGCTCGGCGTGCAACAACGGCGCTTCACGCGCCGTTGTTTCGTGCGGCGAGATTTCGCCATCGGAATGTGCTCGGGACCCCGAAACTGGATGTCTTCGGGCGATCAGGTCGTGGCCAGTACCTTGATCTCGACGGAGATCCGGGCCTGGGCTCCCTTACTCCGGTTTGTAGCCACTGCTCTTGAGCAAGGCTGCGCTCTCAGCCACATAGCGTTGGCTGTACTTCTTGAAGTCGTCGATGGTTTCGATGACAGGGTCAATCCCCAGCGGCGCATAGGCACCGGACTTGACCAGTTGCCGCGTGGCCTCGTTGATCGCCTTGTTCAGCATGTGCTGTCGCTGCGCGGGCAAGCCCTTGGGGCCCCAGACGCCATACCAGGATACGGCGACGAAGTTGGGGAAGCCGCTCTCCGCCGCCGTGGGCACTTCCGGCATCAGCGCGCTGCGCTGGGCTGAAGTCACTGCGATGGCCTTGACCTTGCCCGCCTTGGCCAGGGATTGCAGCGAGATGATGGAGTCGACCAGTATCTGCGTCGTCCCACCGGCCACGTCGGTCAGGGCAGGCGCCGTGCCCCGGTACACCACGGTCGCGAGATTGAGCTGCCCTTCCTTGGCGAGCATCAAGGTGGCCAAGTGGCTGGGCGCGCCCAACGCGGGCAGGCCCGCATACCACTTGTCCGGTTCATTGCGCGCGGCCTGCATGACTTCCTTGATGTGCGTCTGCGGCAGATTGGGTGAGATCACCATCAGCAGGGGAGCGGTTGCGGTCCGGGCGATGAAGCTGAAGTCGGTCAAGGGATCGTAGGGGGGCTTGGCCATCGCTTCTTTGGTCAGCACCTGGGTCGCCGCAGAGAACAGCAGTGTCAGGCCGTCGGCCGGCGCTGTTTGAACGGCCTTGCCACCAATCGCGCCGCTGGCCCCTGGGCGGTTGTCGACGATGACCGGCACACCCAGATCGGTTTGCAACTGCTTGGCGAGCAGGCGGGCGGCGTTGTCCACACCGCCCCCCGCGGCAAAGGGAACGATGATCTTGACCGGGCCGTCAGGGAATTTTTCCTGGGCCGCGCCGGTGCTGGCGATGAGCAATCCCATGAGTAAGCCCATGAGTAATTCCATGACCAAGCTCAGCAATTTCCGGATACGGGTGTGCATCGTTGTCTCCTGAAGAAAATTGAAATCGTCAAACCTCGCCACGGTACGCGCCGCGCCATGCCTTGGAGCCGCCCAACAGGGGTGCGGCCAGGGCCGGTCCATGCAGTTCCGCATAGGACCGCAGGGTCCTGTCCATGCGAGGCAGCAACCACTCCGCGACCGCCGCGCTGGCCTCTCCGTCGCTCAGGCGTTGCAGGATGTCGCGAATGGCCTGGGGCTGCGCGGCCAGGGGGCCCCGCGCCAGCAGAAAAGTGACCACGTCGCTCATTCCTTCCCGTTCGCTGCGGGCCAGGAAATAGTCAGCGATGTCACGCTCGAAGTCCTCCAGCGTGATGGTCACGCCACTCATGGCGCAGGCGCAACCCAGCGCGATGTGCTGGGCCGCCAGCCGATGCCAAAGCATGGACAAGTCGCCGGCTTGGTCGCATTGGTGCGTGTCCATGGTGGTCCCTCTCCCGTGTCATTGGGCGCGACGCCGCGCGGTTGCCTGAGCATGGACCTGCAAGCCCTCGTCCAGCACGACGCCATAGAGTTGCTCGGCTTGCGCGCGGCTCACGTAGCCTTCACGCACGTCCTCGGCAACCAATTCGGCGTCGCGTTCCAAGGGGTTGCCGAATCCGCCGCCGCCGCCTGACAACATTTTGTAGGCGTCGCCACGTTCCAGGCGCACATTGAAAATCTTGGCGTTGGGGTGGTCGGTTTTCCATTGCCCTTGGTGCCGCACCGCCAGGCCGTTGCCCATGGCGTCGCCACCGCCTTCCAGTCCCCAGGGCTTGCAGTGCACGCGGTCGATGCGGGTGGTGACCGTGAAGGGCGAGAGCGCCTGCACCACCATCTCGGCGCCCAGGCCGCCGCGATGCCTGCCCGCGCCGCCCGAATCCTGGCGGATCTCGTATTTCTCCACCAGCACCGGGTACTTGGCTTCCAGCTGTTCGGTCGGGCTGTTGTGGGTGTCGCCGTCGTTGATGCAGACGGTGACGGACACCCCGTCCTCGCTGCTTTTGGCGCCCCAGCCGCCACCCAGTGGGCCGATGCCCACGATGAACAGCCGACCGTCCTCGGGTGAGATCCCGTGGATGTTGGGGAAGACCAGGTCGGCGTGGTGGCCCGCGATCGAACGATGGGGGATGGCCGGCGCCAGGGCCTTGAAGATGGTGTCGATCACCGTCATGGGGAAGGTCATCCAGACGCGCATGGGATAGGGCCGTTCCGCGCTGATCACGGTGCCCATGGGCATGATCACCTTGAGCGGGCGGAAACTGCCGTCGTTGACCGGGTAGTCGGTGGGCGTGGTCAGGCATTTGTAGGCGACCTGCGCGCAGGCGATGCCAGTGGTGAAGCCGGAGTTGTAGAAGCCCTTGACCTGCTTGCTGACGTCCGACAGGTCGATGGTCATCTCGTCGCTCTGGACCGTGACCTTCACCCGGATCGGGATGCGCTTGCCGATCTCCAGGCCGTCGTCGTCCATGAAGGATTCGGCTTCGTAGGTACCGTCGGGGATGGAGAGGGTGTTCTCGCGAGCCACGGCCTCGGAGGCGTCCATGATCTGCTGGATCGCGCCATGCACCGCGTCAGCACCATAGCGTTGCAGCAGTTCGACATAACGTCGCTCGCCCGTGGTGATGGCGGTGATCTGGGCGCGCAGATCACCCATGGCCCGCTCGGAGAGACGCACGTTCATCGCGATGATGTCGATGAGGTCCTGGTTGACCACGCCTTCGCGCTGGTACTTCACGATCGGGATCTGGATGCCTTCGCTGTAGATGTCGGTCGTCACATTGCCCAGCGTTCCGCCCACGTCGAGCCAGTGCGCCATGCAGCAGGTGAAGCCCTGGAGCAGGCCTTCGTGAAAGACCGGCATCGTGAAGGTGAAGTGGTTCAGGTGACTGCCCGTGGTGTAGGCATCGTTGGTCACCAGGATGTCACCCGGCTTGATGTTGTCGTAGCCAAAGTGACGAATCTTCGCCTTCACCGTCTCGGACATGCCGCGGATGAACATTGGCAGGCCGAGGCCGATGGAAACGGTGTCCCCTTCCTTGGTGAAGAGGCCGACGGTGAAATCCAGCGCCTCGTAGATGATCAGGTTGTAGGCCGTGCGCGTGAGGTTGGTCTTCATTTCTTCCGTCACGGCATACAGGCCGTTGCGGATGATTTCGACGGTGACCGGGTCCACGCCGTTCGTCTGGGTCTTGGCAGTGGCTTGCAGGCTCATGTCCGTTCGCTCCCAATGGCGATTTGCAGGTTTCCGAGTTCGTCCACGGTCAGCTTGTCGCCAGGTTGAACGACCGTGGTGGAGGCATGTTCTTCGATCAGCGCGGGGCCCGCGATGACGTTGCCCGCCAGCAGTTGCTCGCGCATGTAAACCGGCGTGTCGATCCATCCCGTCGCGCGGAAGTAAACCGGTTTGGTAGCACGCATCGCCTGAGGCGTGGGCGTGGTGGTGCCGGGTTCCACGCTGTGCCGAGGCGGCTTTTTCATCGTGCCCAACACGGTGACGCGCAGGCTGACCAAATCCGCCGGTTCCTTCGGCGCGGACGTGCCATAGCGCACCTGGTGCAACTCGTCGAACTGCCGTTTGATCGCGGCCCGATCCTTGGCCGCGAAGAAGGCCTGCGGCAGGTCCACGGTCACCGCGTGTTCCTGGCCGACGTAACGCATGTCGGCGGCGCGCTCGATGACCACGCCTTCCGGCTTCACGCCCGACTGCGCCAGCGCCGCGCGGCCTTCGTCTTCCATGGACTGGTAGGCCGCCTCGATGTCATCGAAGGACACGTCATTGAGTTTGCGAAAGACCGAGCGCACGTAGTCATAGCGCAAATCGGAGAACAGCATGCCGTAGGCCGAGAAGTAGCCTGGCGCGTAGGGAATCAAGACCTTGCGGATGCCGATCTCCCGGGCGATGGCCGATGCGTGCAGCGGACCGGCGCCTCCGTAGACCACCATGGCGAAGTTGCCGGCGTCCAGGCCGCGTTCCGTGGTCACGGCCTTGACCGCGTGGGACATCTGCGTCACCGCGATGCGCAGGATGCCGTCGGCCGCCTCGGTCAGGTCCAGCCCCAGCGGGCCGGCCACCCGATCCTGCATCTGGCGTCGGCAGCCTTCCAAGTCCAGCTTGAGTTCACCGCCCAGGAAGTGATCCGCGTCCAGGCGGCCGAGCAGCAGGTTGGCGTCCGTGACCGTGGGGTCCTGACCGCCGCGGCCGTAGGCCACCGGTCCGGGAATGGAGCCCGCGCTTTGCGGACCGACGCGCAGCGCCTTGCCGGTCTCGACGCGCGCGATCGATCCGCCACCCGTTCCGACTTCATGGATGTCCATCATCGGAATCTGGATGGGCAGCGCACGCTCGTAGCCGCCAATCAGCGCCGAGCCCGTGGTGAGCGGGCGACCCTCGCTGATCACCCCGGCCTTGGCCGTGGTGCCGCCCATGTCGAAGGCAATGGCGTCGCCCATGCCCAGTTGGGCGCAGATGGCCTGCGCGCCGATCACCCCGGCGGCGGGACCGGACTCGAGCATGCGCACGCAACCCACCTTGGCATGCGCCACCGGGAACAAGCCGCCGGTGGACTGCACGATGTAGAAGTCGCCCCCGAAGCCTTGGTCGCCCAGGTGCCGCTCGAGTTGGCCCAGGTACTCGCTGACGCGCGGGCCGACATAGGCATTGGCGACCGCCGTGGACACGCGCTCGAACTCGCGGTATTCCTGGGACAGTTCATGCGAGGCGCAGACGAAGGCGCCTGGCAGTTCTTCCTGCAGGATCTGCTTGACGCGTTGTTCGTGCGCCGGGTTGCGGTAGGAGTGCAGCAGCAGCACGGCGACGGCCTCGATGTTCTGGCTTCTGAGTTCGCGTGCAAGCTGTCTCACGGCGGCTTCATCCAGCGGCTTGTGGATGCTGCCGTCGGCACGCAAGCGCTCGGCCACTTCATGACGCAGCGAACGCTTGACCAGAGGCTGGTGCTTGTTGAAGAAAAGGTTGTAGGCATCGGGCCGGTTCACGCGGCCGATTTCGTAGATGTCACGAAATCCCTCGGTGATCAGCAGTGCGGTCTTGGCCCCGTTGCGCTCCAGCAAGGTGTTGATGGCGATGGTCGAGCCGTGCAGGAACAGGCGACCATCGCGCCAGTCGATGCGCGCGCTGTTGATGGTGTCCTGGATGCCCTTGACGAGTTCGCCATGGGTGGAAAGCGCCTTGCCGAACAGCAGTTTGCCGCTGGTCTCGTCAAAGGCCGCCATGTCGGTGAAGGTGCCGCCGATATCGACGGCGATGCGCAGCGACTGATGGGATGAGCTTGCGTTCATGGCGTGCTCAAGCCTCGTCGGTGATGACGTTGCGCAGAACGCCCAATCCGGTGATCTCGATTTCGATCACGTCACCGGCCTTCATGTAGACCGGCGGCTCGCGGCGGTCACCGACGCCGCCGGGCGTGCCGGTCGCGATCACGTCGCCAGGCGAGAGTGGTGTGAAGCCCGACAGGTATTCGATGATGACGGGAAGGGTGTAGATCAGGTCGGCCAGGGAGGCTTGCTGCATCACCTGGCCATTCAGGCGCGACGCGATCGTCAGCTGGTTCACGTCGGGGATCTCGCGAGTCGTGGCCATGTAGGGCCCGAAAGGCCCGGTGGACGGGAAGTTCTTGCCCGGGGTCCATTGGTGGGTATGCCGTTGCCAGTCGCGCGCGGTGCCGTCATTGAAGCAGGCATAACCGGCGATGTGCTCAAACGCCTGGGCCTGTGGGATGGCGCGTCCGCCCTTGCCGATGATGACGGCCAGTTCCGCCTCGAAATCGAAGCGCTGCGTTGCTTTGGGCTTGGGCATCTTGGCGCCATGCGCCAGCAGGCTGTCCGCGTAGCGCGTGAAGATGGCCGGGTACTCGCTGTCAGGGCGCTTGGTCTCGGCGACGTGGGATTTGTAGTTCAGGCCCACGCACAGAATCTTGCCGGGGTTGGGGATGACCGGCAGCAAGCGCGCCTGGGCGGCTGACACAGCGCGGCCAGAGGCACGCGCCACGAGGTCCAGTTCGTCCAGCCGATCGGCGGCGATCACGGACTTGAGGTCGGGATACAGGGCTTCAAACTCCGAAGGCACCTGGATCCAGGTCTGCTGATCTTTCCAAACACCGTAACTCGCACGGCCCTCGATCTCAAAACTCACGAAACTCATGTCTTGCTTTCTTGGTTGTCACCTGACGGTGGCTGGGTTGTCCATGAGGGGCAGTCTAGGAATGCTCGAGTCATCTGCATAGAATGCACTCGTAGATTTCAGAAATGCCAAATAAGGCATAACAGAGTCCGCAGATGCAGTTTCAGATTCAGGATTTCCGACTGTTCCTGGAGGTCGCTGAGTTGGGCAGTTTCACCAAAGTCGCCGCACGGCGCCAGACGGTCCAATCCCACATCAGCCGTCAAATCAGCGCGCTTGAAAAGGCGTGCGGTGGCCCCTTGTTCCGGCGCACGGGCCGGGGCGTGGCCTTGACCGAATTCGGACAGCATGTCGAACGGCGGGTCAGGCTCTGGCTGAGCGGCTGTGACGAGCTGTTCGCGGAGATCCGGCAAACGTCCACCGTGCCCATGGGAGAGGTGCGCATCGGCATCCTCCCCTCGGTGGCGCACCCCTTGATGAGCCATGTGTTCAGTCGCTTGCGACAGGACTATCCCCGAATCGTGCTCAACGTGCGCGAGGGGCAGGGCGGAGAGTTGGACGCCATGCTCGACACTGGTGGCGTGGACATGGCGATCCTTTTCCGATTTGACAAGCCTCGCAGCCCCGACGAAATCCTGCTGGCGACGGTGGACACCTATCTGGTGTCCAGTCCTGGCGCGGCCCGCACGCAGGGTGAGACCGTGGGCTTCAGGATGCTCGAAGGCCTGTCCTTGGTGCTGCCGCGACGTCCCGCGCATTGGCGGGCCATCCTGGACGAGACGGCCCGCAGCCAGGGCTTCCACCTGCAGACCGTGATCGATGCGGATTCCCTGCGTCTCCAGAAGCAGGTTCTGGTTGATCACCCGAATCTGTACGCGCTGCTGGGTCCGTTTTCCATTGACGAGGAGTTGCGTCAGGGCAAGTTGCAGGCCGCCAAGCTGGTGGGGCCTGAGCTCAAACGGTATGTCACCTTGGCGCATCCGAAATGGGGTCAGCTGACCCAGGCCAGCCGCATCGTTTCACGTCTGATACGGGAGACCGTGCAGTCTTGGGGCGGGCAACTCAAGCCGTCCGCCCCAGGCGAGAGCCCCGTCGTTTGACGTTCTGGATGCAGTGGAGGATGGGCGCAGCGCACAGCCCCCTCGCAGGCAAGTGCCTGCGTTGCGCGTTTCGTCAGAAGGTTTCCCAGTCGCCCTCCTCACCGCGGGCGCTGGCGGCGGCGGCAGGCGGGGCTTTGATGGGTGTCGTCGCCGATGCTGGCAGGGCCGCCTGCGGGGGCGCGCTCCGGGCTGCCGGTTTCGCGAGGGGCTTGGATGCGGCGGTCGTTGCGGGTCGGGACAGGCTGCTCACCGCGGGCCGCTGAGGGCTGTCTCCTGCAGCTGACTGGGTGGTCGGGGGCGCGACGGTCGGCGCTGCATGTGCCGATGCCGGGGCGACATGGGCGCCCAAGCCCTTGGGCGCGGATGCTCGCGCGCCACCCTGTCCGTCCAGCAGCTTGAAGACGGCCACGGCCTGAACCAGCTCATGGGCCTGGCCCTTGAGGCTGTTGGCCGCAGCCGCCATTTGCTCCACCAAGGCCGCATTCTGTTGCGTCACCTGGTCCATCTGTTGCACCGCTTCGCCGACCTGGGCAACGCCTTGGCTTTGCTCGGTGCTGGCCGCGCTGATGTCGCCCACCAGGTCCGTCACGCGCTTGATGCCCTGAACGATTTCCGACATCTTGTTGCCCGCTTGGTCCACCAGGGTGGTTCCCGCCTCGACCCGGTGCACGCTGTCCGTGATCAGGGTCTTGATCTCCTTGGCGGCTTCGGCGCTGCGCTGGGCCAGATTGCGCACCTCACCCGCCACCACGGCGAAGCCGCGGCCCTGCTCGCCCGCTCGTGCCGCCTCCACCGCCGCGTTCAAGGCGAGGATGTTGGTCTGGAAAGCGATGCCGTCAATCACGCTGATGATGTCGGCGATCTTCTTGCTCGCGTCACTGATGCCTCGCATGGTCTCGATCACTTGCGAGACCACCTCGCCACCCTCCACCGCGACGGACGATGCGCTTTGAGCGAGCTGGTTGGCTTGGCGCGCGTTGTCGGCGTTCTGGGTGACGGTGGAGGACAGTTCCTCCATCGATGCGGCCGTTTCTTCCAAGGAGCTGGCTTGGGTCTCGGTGCGCGCGCTCAGGTCTTGGTTGCCCTGCGCGATTTCGGCGCTGGCCGTGGCCACCGACTCGGACCCCACGCGCACCGTGCTCACCACCCGGGACAGGTTTTCCTGCATGTGTGCCAGTGAGCGCAGCAACTGCGCGGTTTCGTCCTTGCCCTCCACCACGACCCGGCTCGACAGATCGCCTGCGGCCACGGTTTCGGCCAGCGTCACGGCTCGCCCGACGGGGGCCGTGATGGAGCGCGTGATCACGAAGGCGACGAAGACACCCAGCAAGATCGCGATGGTGGTCAACGCGATGATGGAAGCCATGGCCGTGTCGTAAACCCCCTTGGCACGCACCTCCGCGTCGTCGCTGGCCTGGTACTCAAAGTTGGCCAGCTCATCCACCGCTGCTTGCCAGTCGCGCTGGGCGGGCAGCGCGTCGCGCGTCAGGATCTGCGTGGCTTCTACATTGTCGTTGGCGAGGCCAAGTTCCACGACCTTGTCCGTGATGGCCTCGGCCCGAGCCCTGAGCGTGCGGGTTTTGGCGAGCGCCTCTTTTTCACGGGGGCTCGTGCTGGCCAGACTTTCCAGCATCTTGGCAAGGTCAGCTTCCAGTTTGGAGTAATCCTTGCGCGTGTCGAGCAGACTCTTGTGCGCGGCGCGCATGCCCGCTTCTTCCGTCTGGAGCACCACGTCACGCGCCAGCGCACCGATGTGCGTGATGGTCTCGCTCATGTTCTCGGTCAGCTTCACTTTCTCGTTGTTCTCATCGGTGATGGCTTGCAGTTCCGTGTAGACCTGCGCCATGCGGCTGATGCCCAGCAGCGAGACCACCGCGAGCAGAACCAGGATCACGCCGAATCCCAGGCCCAGCCTGGCGCCAATGCGCATGTTCTTCAGAGCGTTCACGATGTTTCCTCAGAGTGGTTTTGAGAGAGATCCTGATCCATGAAAGGCCACAGCGCACGCTGACGTTGAAAGCGCGCGACAACCCAACGCCAGCCGTGACCCGTGGAACGCCATGCGCCCAGGCGACCACTTGCGCGGTTTCCTGGCCATGGCCACGGTCCGAGATGCCGACCACGACGCTTCCAATTGGGCTGGGCAGCGAAGTAAAACGCAGCCGGATTCAAAGCGTCAAAGCGCAAGGCGCTAATTTAGCCATTCAAGGGTGCGGCGGCGCCTCCTTTGCCGATTCCGTGGGCACGCGTCAAGCCATAGCGTGAAAAATTCACTGCAAATGCGCGAGCAAATGGCCGGTTGTCCAGCCGTTTGCTCTGCGTCGCCACTTGTGCCGGCCATGGCTTGGCATGCATGTTGCATGTTTTCATGTATACAAGATGAATTGCGGCTCCATGGTGCACCCTCCTACTCCTGACTCAGATTCCAACCCCGCTCCAACTCCGTTGGAGGCTGCGCGCGCCTGGATAAGCCGCTGCGAAACACCCTTGCCAGGCGCGGCGGCGGGCCCCTTGCGGGGGATACGCTTCGCTGTGAAAGACAACATCGACGCGGCGGGTCTGCCCACCACAGCCGCCTGTGCTGCTTTCGCGCGCACGCCGTCGGCTCACGCTACCGTGGTGCGTAAGCTGCTCGATGCCGGTGCATCCTTGGCGGGCAAGACCAACCTGGACCAGTTTGCGTGCGGGCTGAACGGCACACGTTCGCCCTGGGGCGCGGTGCCCAATGCCTTCGACCCGGCTTATGTCTCTGGTGGTTCCAGTTCCGGCTCGGCCTATGTGGTGGCGACGGGCCAGGTGGACTTTGCCCTGGGCACTGACACGGCGGGTTCGGGCCGGGTACCGGCTGGCCTGAACAACATCGTCGGGCTCAAACCGTCCAAAGGACTGATCAGCGCTCGGGGCGTGGTGCCGGCCGCGCAGAGTGTGGACTGCGTTTCCATCTTCGCGCGCAGCGTGGGGCTGGCTGCGCAGGTGTTGGACGCGGCGCGCGGCCACGACGCCGAAGACCCGTATTCCCGCGCGCTGACGTTGGCGGATCGGCCTTTCCCCAACACCTTCCGCTTTGGCGTGCCCGACGTGCTGACCTTCTTCGGCGACACGCTGGCCGAGGCTGAGTTCGACCGCGCGCGCGCGCGTCTGCGCGAGCTGGGTGGGGTGGAAGTGCGCTTCGCTTACCAACCCTTCGCCGAGGCGGCGGCGCTGCTGTACGAAAGCGCTCTGGTGGCCGAGCGCTATGCCGCCATCCGCGACTTCTTCGACACGCATGAGGCGGACGTGATGGAGCCCGTGCGGGGCATCATCGCCCAGGGGCGCTCTTATGACGCTGCGGACCTTTGCATCGCTCAAACCCGTTTGCGCGCTTTGGGTCAGCAGGCCGCGGCGCAGTGGCGAGAAGCGGGTGGACAGGGCATGGACGTGATGCTCGTGCCCACGGCGCCCACGCACTACACCATCGCGCAGATGCAGGCCGACCCGGTGGTGCTCAACCGCAACCTGGGCGCCTACACCAACTTCGTCAACCTGCTGGATTACGCGGCCCTGTCCGTGCCCAGCAGCATTCGCCCCGATGGCCTTCCGTTCGGCATCACGCTGATCGGCCCCTGCGGCAGCGACTGGCAGCTCGCTGAGCTGGGCCAACGCTACCACCACGCCACGGGCCTGACGCAAGGGGCGACGGGCGAGCCCCTGCCCGCGCCGACGCCCATCCCGGGCATCCAAACCCAAACCGCCGCGTCGATGGTGCGCGTGGCCGTTGTGGGCGCGCACCTGTCCGGCATGCCCCTCAACGTCCAACTCACCGAACGTGGCGCTCGACTGCTCTCGCAGACCACGACGGCGCCTTGCTACCGGCTTTATGCCTTGCCTGGCACCGTGCCGCCCAAGCCCGGCCTGCAACGCGTGGCCGATGGGCAGGGCGCACGCATCGCGGTCGAGGTTTGGGAGATGCCGATCGAGCACTACGGCTCCTTCGTCGCCCTCGTGCCTGCGCCCTTGGGCATTGGCACGCTGACGCTGGACGGCGGCGCCAGCGTTCAGGGCTTTCTTTGCGAGGGGCTGGCCCTGGAAGGCGCCCTGGACATCACGGCCCACGGCGGCTGGCGGGCCTACCTCGCGGCGCAAGCCGTGCCGACCGCGTCGCGCGATACGCAGGCCTGAAATATGCGTGCCTCTCTTCAACCCACTGTGCAGGAGTTTTCCATGAAAGACAGCCAACTCTCCGTCCCGTCCTCCGCCGCGAGCACGCGCCGCAAGCTCGTGCAGGCGGTCGGCGCCGCTACCGCGCTGGGCGTGCTGGGCGCACCGGCTCTGGTGCGCGCGCAAAGTGGTCCCAAGATCCGCATCGGCTACTGGCCCATCGCAGCGGGCCTGCCTTTCTACACGGCGATCGAACGCGGCTTCTTCAAGGAAGCGGGCCTGGACGTGGAGGCCTTGCGCTTCGCGGGCGCCCAGCAGGTGATGGAGGCCGTGCTGTCTGACCGCGCCGACGGCACGGCCAACGGCACCGGTTCGGCCAACATCGCCATCGGTGAGCTGGCCCAGCCCGGTACCTTCAAGATCTTCTGTTCCAACCCCAGCAACGCCAAGAACGTGCTGGACCAAGTGCTGGTGCCCAAGGACAGCCCTGCCAAGACCATTGCCGACCTCAAGGGCAAGCGCGTGGCTTCTGGCCCCGGCATCCAGAACGTGACCCTGGCCAAGACCGTGTTTGAGAAGGGCGGCGCCACCGGCGTGACTGTGGTCGAGTTGCCCATTGGCCAGCATGTGGCCGCGCTCGCCGCGGGCCAAGTCGATGGTTGCTACACCCTGGAGCCCACGGGCACGATAGGTCGCATGAATGGCACCACGCGCATGCTTGAAGCCGGCGTGATCGCCAAGTACGTGCTGGGCGACCCGATGGCGCCGTGGTTCGGTGGCTCGGCCTCGCTGTCCTCGGCCTTCATCAAGAAGTACCCGGCCGAGGCCAAGAAATTCATCGCGGCCTATGGCAAGGGCGTGCAGTTCGTGCGCAGTCAGGCCGTGGAAGCGCGCCAGTACCTCAAGGGCTACACCGCCATCGAAGGTGCGCTGACGGGTGAGGTGCCGCTGGCCGCCTACACCATGTACAACGAGTTCACGCCCGCCGACGTGGCGCACTTCCAGAAGTTCTTCGACCTGTTCGCCGAGAAGGGCATCTTCTCCTCGCGCTTGATGGTCGACAGCATGCTTTACAAAGGGTGAAATCATGACGACCCCTACTTTCGCCGCGTTGCGGTTTCTCTGCCCCCCAAGGGGGTCCATGGCGCCTTGGGGCGGCCCGGCGGCACCATGATGGCGGAGTCCACCCCTCACAAGGTCGCAGCCACGCCCTGGGCCCAGGCCGCGGCGAAGATGCCTGCGGCTGCGCGCAAGCGCAGCTGGGCCAAGGCCTTGCCCTTCATCGGCCCGGCCTTGCTCTTCATCGTCTGGGACCTGGTGGTGCGCTTCGGTCTGGTCAAGCCCATCTTGCTGCCGCCGCCAGCCGCCACGGTCAGCACCTTGCTCAATGGCTTGGCCGGTGGCCCGCTGCTGACCGATTTCGTGGTCACGTTGTGGCGGACCACGCAAGCCTTCCTGATCGCGGCCGTGGTGGGCGTGCCGTTGGGCGTGGTGCTCGGCAGCGCGGAGAAGGCCTATCGCAGCGTCGAGTTCCTGATCGATTTCTTTCGTTCCACCCCGTCGTCAGCGTTGATCCCGCTGTTCCTGATGATCTTCGGCGTGTCCGACATCAACAAGGTGGCCATTGCCGCGTTCGGCGCGATGCTGATCGTGGTGTTCAACAGCGCCTACGGCGTGATCAACGCGCGCAAGCAGCGCGTGATGGCGGCCAAAGTCATGGGCGCATCGCGCTGGCAGATCTTCAAGGACGTGCTGATCTGGGAAAGCCTGCAGCCCAGCTTCGTGGGTCTGCGCTCAGCGGTGTCCATGGCCCTGGTGATCGTGATCGTGGCCGAGATGTTCATCGGTTCCGACAGCGGCCTGGGCAACCGCATCATCAACGCGCAGCAGGTCATGAACGTGCGCGACATGTACGCGTCCATCCTGTCGGCGGGCATCCTGGGCTACGTGCTCAACATCCTGTTCCTGGTCATTGAACGCCGCATCGTGCATTGGAGTGGAAGATGAGTGAGGTTCTGAATGCGCCCGTTGTGGCGGACGTACCCGTGCCGCCATTCAGGCCCGGTCCGGTCGGCACCCACATCACCATCCGCGGCCTGACCAAGTACTTCGCGGGCTGGCCGCTGTACGAGAACTTCGACCTCGACATCCCCAAGGGCAAGATCGTCTCGGTCTTCGGTCCGAATGGCTGCGGCAAGTCCACGCTGATCAACATGATCGCGGGCCTGGTGCCCATCGACAGCGGCGAGATCCTGTTCGATGGCAAGTCGCTCAAGGACACCAAGATCGGCTACGTCTTCCAGAACTACCGCGAAGCGATGTTCCCTTGGATGCGCACCATCGACAACATCGCCTACCCGCTCAAGCTCGAAGGCCAGAGCAAAGCCGAGGTGGACCGCCGCATGCAGGAGTTGGTGGCCAGCTTCGACGTCAAGTTCGATCTGAACCGCTACCCCTACGAACTGTCGGGCGGGCAGCAGCAGACCGCGTCCATCATGCGCGCGCTCGCGCCCAAGCCCGAGGTGCTCTTCTTGGATGAACCATTCTCCGCGCTGGACTTCGAGATGACGCTGTTCATCCGTGAAAAGCTGCAAGAGGTTTTCATGCAGACCGGCACCACCATGTTGTTGGTCTCGCACGACCTGGAGGAGGCGGTCTACCTGGCCGACCAGGTGTTGCTGCTGACCAAGCGTCCGACCAAGGTGGCCGAGATCCTGTCTTACGACGATGCCCGTCCCCGCACGGTCGAGACCTTGTCGGAGGCCAGCTTTGTCGCGACCAAGAAGAAGAGCCTGGAAATCTTCCAGCGCGAGGTGCGTCGCTGAAGCGCCAAGCCCTTGGCGCTGGCGGGTTGGCCTCGGCGCGCCCGTCCAGCTTGGTGGCTTCAGTTGGGTGGCTTCAGTTGGGTGGCTTCAGGTAGGCCTCGACCATGGCGCGACAGGTCTGCAAGTTGGCGTTTTGCCAACTGGGCTTGAGCAGGTCGCGCTTGAGGATGTGCGAGAGCGTGTGGGCGTGTTGTCGGCCGTAATAGGCCAGGCCGGCCATGGCGATGTAGAGCTGCAGCGCATCGATGTCCGCGCGTACTTCGCCCGTGGCCGCGCCACGCGCCAATAGCTGGCGGATGCGGCTGACCACCGGCGCCGCCATTTTTGGAATGCGCTCGGACAATGACAGATGCCGGGCCTCGTTCAGGTTCTCAAAGGCCAGCAGCTTGCGCAGCTTGGGATGGTCGGCGAAGTGCTCGGCGATGAAGTCAAAGGCGCGCAGCAGTCCCTCCATTGGCGGCAGGTCGTCGGGGATGGCCTGCAATTCCGCCTGGCGCAGCTCCGCCATCACGGTGTCCAGCACCTCCAGGTACAGACCATCCTTGCCGTCGAAGTAGTGGTAGAGCATGCGGATGCTGGTGCCGGCCGCTTGCACGATGCGGTCGGTGCGCGCCCCGCTGTAACCATGGCTGGCGAACTCTTCGATGGCGGCCTCCAGCAAGCGCGCGCGGGTGCGTTCCGGGTCGCGACGGATGCCGGGACGGCTTGCGGTCTGGCTGGGCGCCTTGCGTGCCGCGGCGGGGGCGGCCGCGCTGCGCTGGGTGGGACGGGTGCTCAAAAGCGGGGTTCCTAGGCGGGCGAGAAGGCCACGGCGAGATCGAGCAGGCGCTCGTCGTTGCCTGGCGCGGAGATGAAAGACAGTCCGATCGGCAGACCGGGGGCGCGGCGCAGCGGCAAAACCAGTTGGGACAGACCCGCCAATCCGGCCAGCGCGCCCAGAGCCAGCGCGTGGTCGTAAAAAACGCTGCGTTCCTCGGCGCCTGCCGCGCGGCGCAGTGCCACCGTCGGCGCGGCCGGAACCAGCCAGGCTTCGTCCGGCCCCAGCCGCTCGCACAAGGCCTGCGCCGCCCGGCGGCGCCACTCGCGCCAGCGCGGCCCGAGGGACTCGTCCAAGGCCAGCGCGCCCGCGAAGCGGGGCGCGATCGCGGGGCCGAAGCGCGGGCGTCGCGCGCGGATCCAGGGGCCGAGGTGGGTGCGAATTTCCAAGCCCTGGAGTGTGGCATAGGCGGTGAGCCAGTCACGCCACGGAGTCTGGTCGTGTTCTTGTTCGCCCTCCACGCCTCCTTCGCCAAAGGCCAGCCGCTCTTCCCGCACATCGGCGCGCCGGGCCCAGTCCAGCAAAGCTTCGCGCACTTCGGGCGAGGCCAGGGCGATTGCGTCTCGCGCGACGCACAGGCGCAACGGGGCGCGAACATGTGCTGGGGCTGGGGCCTGCGAGTCACCGAGCAACACCTGCCCGGCGTCGCGCAGCAGCGTGGCGTCGCGCGCGAACCAGCCCACGGTGTCCAGGCTGGGCGCGAAGGGCAGCACGCCCTCCAGGGAGATGCGCCCATGGCTGGGTCGAAAGGCGTGCAAGCCGCAGAAGGCAGCGGGCACGCGCACCGAGCCGCCGGTGTCCGTGCCCAGGGCCAGGTCGGCCTCGCCCCAGGCCACGGCCACGGCGGAACCGCTGGACGAACCGCCCGGCAGGCGCTCGGGGTTCAGCGGGTGGACTGGCGTGCCGAAGAAGGCGTTCTCTCCTTCCAGGCTGAAGGCCAGTTCATCGGTGACGGTCTTGCCGACGACACGCGCACCCGCGGCGCGCAGCGCAGCCACGCACGGTGCGTCCGCGCGGGCCTCGCTCTGAGCGGACGCCCAATCGGGATTGCCGCCGCCGGTGCGCGCGCCACCCACGTCGATCAGGTCCTTGACCGCCAGCCGTACCCCGTCGAGTCGGCCGTGACGGGTCGGTTCGCGTTCCGTGCGCGGGCCAGGAATGAAAGCCCCCGAGCTTGCGCAGCTCGGTCCAACGGATCCCAGCATGCTCACGTGGGCAGGGCGCGCAGCACCGCCGCGGAGTCGGTCACGAAGCCAAAGCACTTTTTGACGTTCCAGATCGTCGCCTCGGTGCAGAAGTAGGGCGAGCTGGTGGCGCAGCAATCGCTCAGCATCACGCAGCCGTAGCCGAGAAAGTTGGCGTCGGTCAGCGTGTGCAGCACGCACTGGTCGGTATTGCAGCCCGCGAAGAGGATGCTTTTCACACCGAGGTTGCGCAGGATGCTGTCCAGCGGCGTGTCCCAGAAGCCGCTGATGCGGTGCTTGTCCACGAGGTAGTCGCCGTCGTGCGGCGTGAGTTCGTCCACGATGGCGGCGGGCCAGGAGTCCTTTTGCAGCACATGCCCTTTGCCATTGGGCAGCGGGTCGCCCAGACCCACGCCGCTGCCGCTGTTCTTATAGAGGTGGATCTGGTTGGGCGGCATGTTGGCCAGGTCCGGGCGGTTGCCCCAGTTCACCCAGATGACCGGTACCCCGGCCCGGCGCAAGCCGGGCAGCAGGGCCTGTAGCGGCGCAATCGGTGCGCGGTCGGCCTGGTAGTTGCCGCCGATGTGGTCCACCCAGCCACCCTCGGTGCAGAAATCGTTTTGCAGGTCAATGATGACGATGGCCGTGCGGCGCAGGTCCAGCACCACGTTTTGCGGTTCGGCGGTGATGCGCGCGCGCACGGGCGCGGGGGGGTCCACCGACATGTCGACTTCGTCCTGGCGGGCGACCCAGTAGTACTGCGGCGCCAGCCCCAGGGCATTGTCGGGCCGGGCGTCGGGGATGTAGGGGTGAGGTTTCATGGGAACTCCTGAGATCAAGGAACACACGTGGGCGAGTTTTTGGAGAGGCTGTGCCGCGGTTTGGTGCGATGGCTTGCGCGCGCACCATCCGCGCACCGCGAACGCCCTGAATCACCGCGCTCGTGCCTCCAAAAACAGCGTTGAGCGTCCGCCCCGGCTGGCATCGATATTGCAAGAGCCATGCCCGTAAGTAATCAGTTATTTACTTGCTGCAACCCATACGCTGAAAGGTCTCGTCATGGAAGCTTCCGTTTTGTCCCGTCGTTTGGTCGCCCTGGGTGGCCTGTTCGCTGCCTTCTTGCTGGCGGTGCCGGCGCAAGCCGCCGACCCTCTGGCTGTCGGCATCCTGATTCCTGGCTCGAAGTCCGACAAGGGCTGGATGGAATCGGGCTACGACGGCCTGGTCGCCGCGCAGAAGGAACTGGGTCCGAAGATCAAGGTGCAGATGATCGAGAACATCAACTACGCCGACATGGAGCAGGCGCTGACCAACTTGGCCAGCAAGAACGCGCTGGTGATTGGCGTGGGCGGTCAGACCCAGGCCGCGGTGCTCAAGGTGTCCAAGCGTTTCCCCAAGGTCAAGTTCTCCATCGTGGGTGGCAACAAGTCCGAGGAGTTGGCCAATGTCGCCGGTTACGACGTGAAGCAGGCCGAGATCGCCTTCGTCGCTGGCGCCGCCGCCGCCATGCTCTCCAAGAACGGCGCCGTCAGCTACGTCGGCGGCATGGAGATTCCCTCCATCGTCAACGCGGGCAAGGAATTCGGCAACGGCGCCAAGTACATCAACCCCAAGATCAAGTATTTCGAAAACTACACGGGTGACTTCGACAACGTCGCCAAGTCCAAGGAAGCCACGCTCGCCGCCATCGCCCAGGGCGCCGACGTGCACTACCACATCCTCAACCTGGGCCTGCGCGGCATGGAGCAAGCGGCCAAGGAAAAGGGCACCAAGATCATTGGCAGCTACACCAATTACTGCGGCAGCGACCCGCTCTACATCGCCTACAGCATCACGGGCGTGGGCTTCCAGGTCCAGTACGCGATCAAGGAAGCCGTTGCGGGCACCTGGAAAGCGGGTTACAAGCCCTTCGGTTTGGCCATGGGTCCCAAGGCGTCTGACATGGTGACCTGCGGTGGCACGGCCGAGCAGAAGACCAAGCTCGAACAGATCAAGAAGGACATCCAGTCCGGCAAGATCAAGGTGCTGGAAGGCTGATCGATGTCGGCCGGTTTGCCCACCTCAAACCCAGCGCAGGGCGGCGTTCGCGATGGCGCACCCCTGCTGCGGCTGGATGGCCTGTCCAAGCGCTTCGGTGCCTTGCAGGCGCTGGGTGAGGTGTCGCTGGCGTTGCACCCGGGCGAGGTCCATTGCCTGCTCGGTGAAAACGGCGCTGGCAAGTCCACGCTGTGCAATCTGGTGTTCGGTGTGCACCAGCCCGACACCGGGGGCATGACGCTGGCCGGCCAGCCGTACCTACCGCGCTCGCCCGCCGACGCCTTGGCTCAAGGCATCGCCATGGTGCACCAGCATTTCAGCCTGGTGCCCGACATGACGGTGCTGGACAACCTCTTGCTCGGCCAGGCGCGGGGCGTACTGGACCGCAAGGCCGGGGCCGCCCGCATCCTGGCCATGCGCGAGCGTTACGGCCTGGAGCTGGACCCGCAGGCGCGCATCCAAGATCTGTCGGTGGGCGAACGCCAGCGGGTGGAGATCGTCAAATGCCTGGCGCGCGAACCTCGGCTGCTGGTGTTGGACGAGCCCACCGCCGTGCTGCTGCCGGAGGAAATCAAGGCCTTGCTGGCGGTCTGCGAGCGCGTCGCGCAGCAAGGTTGCGGCGTCGTGTTGGTCACGCACAAGCTGGCCGAGATCCAGCGGATCGCGCGTCGCGCCACCGTGTTGCGCGCGGGTCGCGTGGTGGCGCGCTCCGAGGCGCCCGCGCAGGAGATCGACGCGCTGGTGCGCGCGATGATCCAGCGTGATCTCGAGGCGCGGCCTTCCGTGTCCGAGTCCGCGTCGTCCACACCCTTCGTGCGGGCTGCGCTCGCAGGTGCCCCCCAGCGCGCGCCTGGCCAGCCCGTGCCCGAGGCGGCGTTGCATGCCGACGGCCTGACCGTGCGCGACGCGGACGGCGTGCTGCGCCTGGACAACTTCACGCTGTTGGTGGACCCCGGCGAGATCGTTGCGGTCGCCGGGGTGGAGGGCAACGGCCAGAGCGAGTTGGGCGCCGTGCTCTCGGGCATGCTGGCGCCGACCGAAGGCCGGTATTTCATTCACGGGCAGGAAATGACACGCGCCACGCCGCGCGCCCTGACCGCCGCGGGTTGTGGCGTCGTGCCCGAGGACCGGCATGCCCTGGCCTGCGTCACGGGCATGAGCGTGGCGGAAAACCTGCTGCTCGACCGCCTGCGGGATTACCGCCGCTGGGGCCTGCTGGACCGCGCGGGCATGCGTGCGGCGGCGCTCACATTGATGCAGCGCTTCGATGTGCGCGCGGCCAGCCCCGACGTGGCGTTTGGCGGCTTGTCGGGCGGTAACCAGCAAAAGGCCGTGTTGGCGCGAGAACTCACGCTCGATCCCCTGCGTTTTCTGCTGGCGGCGCAACCGACGCGCGGCCTGGACGTGGGCGCGGTCGAGGCGGTCTACGGCCACATCCGCGCCGCCGCGGCGAGGGGTGTCGGTGTGCTGTTGATTTCGTCGGAGCTGGACGAGTTGTTGTCGGTGGCGCACCGGGTCGTGGTGCTTTACCGCGGCCGCATCATGGGCAGTTGCGCGACGGCCGGTGCTGATCGCTCGCGCATCGGCGCCTGGATGGCCGGTCATCGGGAAGAACAAGAGGTGCTGGCATGAGCTTGGGACTTTCGATGCGGATCCACTTGCGGCCCAGTCCGGCCCTGCTGGTCTCGGCCGCGGCCGTGCTACTTGCTTTCGGCGCGGGCGCGGTACTGATCGCCCTGCTGGGCGTGCCGGTGGGCGAGGCCGTGGCGGCTTTCGCCGAAGGAGCCTGGGGCTCGCCTTATGCCCTGGCCGCCTCGCTCAACCGGGCCCTGGTCTTCATGCTCGTGGGCCTGGGTTTCATCCTGGCCGAGCGCGCCAGCCTCACCAATGTGGGCGGCGAGGGACAGATTGCGGTCGGCGGCATCACCGCGACGGCCTTCGCGTTATGGGCGCCCGTGGCGGGCCTGCCTTGGGGCCTGTCTTTTGTCGTGCCCCTGCTGGGTGCCTGCCTGGCAGGCGCGATCTGGGGCGGCATCGCGGGCGTGCTCAAGGTCAAGGCCGGCACCAACGAGGTGATCGCCACCCTGCTGCTGTCCTTCATCGCGATCTGGATGGTCTATGGCAGCGTGCAATCGGAGAACCTCCTTCGTCGGCCCATGACGAGTTCGGCCACGCTGCCGGAGTCCTTGGAAATTTCTGAAGCCACGCAATTGCCGCTACTCACGGGAGACGCATCCATGCCGGTGCATGCGGGCCTGCTGCTGGGCATCGTGCTGGCCATCGGGGTCGCGGTCATCCTGCGGCGCACGGTGCTGGGTCTGCAGCTGCAGGCCACGGGGCTGAACCCTCGGGCCGCTCGGCGCGCGGGCATGTCCATCGAGCGGCTCACGGTGGGCGTGCTGTGCGCGGCTGGGGCCTTTGGTGGCCTGGCGGGGGCCTGCATGCTGCAGGGGGAGCAGTACACGCTGAAAGCGGGCTTTTCCTCGGGGTATGGGTTTGATGGCCTGGTGGTGGGTTTGTTGGCACGCGGTTCGGTACCGGGCGTGATCGCCGGGGCGCTGCTGTTTGGCTTTTTGCGCTCGGGCGGCATCAACATGGAAATGGTGGCCCAAGTGCCCACGGCCCTGGTCGTGGTGATCCAGGGCTTGATCATCGTCACGCTGGCTGGCGCGGCCTTGGGCATCCAGCGTCTGGAGGCCCGCAAACCATGAAAGGTCACCCATGATCGAACCCGAACTGGCCGCCGTCTTCATCGGCTCCAGCGTCCGCCTGGCCGCGCCTCTGTTGCTCGCCGCCGCCGGTGAGTACGTGAGCGAGCGTGCGGGCGTGCTCAACATGAGCGTGGAGGGCATGATGCTCGCGGGCGCTTTCGCGGGCGCCACCGCTTCGTGGATGACCGGCTCGCCGGTGTTGGGCCTGTTGTTTGGGGTGTTGTGCGTTTTACCCATCGCCTGGTTGCAGGCTTTCCTGAGCATCACGCTGCGCGCGAACCAGATCGTCACCGGCATTGGCATCAACATCCTGGTGTTGGGCGCCACCACGCTGGGTTACCGCGCCCTGTTCGGCAGCCGTTCGCGCGCCGAGATCCCGGGCCTGGACAAGTGGGCACCGCCGGGGCTGGCCGATGTGCCTTATTTGGGTGAGCATGTCTTCACCCAGACCTGGCTGCTCTACGCCGCGCTGTTGCTGATCGTGGTTTTGGCGTGGGTGATGCGTTCCACCGCCATGGGCCTGGCCGTGCATGCTGCCGGCATGTCGCCGCAGGCGACCAGCCATTCGGGGTTGAAGGTCCGGCGCATCCGCTATGGCGCGGTGCTGTTCACGGGTTTCATGTCGGCGCTGGCGGGGTGTTTTCTGTCCATCGGCGACATCCACACCTTCACCGAAGGCATGACCAGCGGCGCGGGTTACCTGGCCATCGCGGCGGTGATCTTCGGCAACTGGAAGCTGGGCCGCACGCTCCTCGCCTGCGGGCTGTTCGGCGCGGCCACGGCGCTGCAGTTCCAGTTGCCTGCCCTGGGCGTGAATGTGCCCAGTGCCTTGTTGATTGCCTTGCCTTACGTGCTGGCCTTGCTGGCCGTGGGCGGCCTGGTCGGTCGACAGGTGGCGCCCACGGCGCTCGCGCAGCCTTATGCAGGTCGGTGAATCTTGGAGAAATCGGCGTGAGTGACGACGACATGTTGGCTTATGTCCGCGCCTCGGCGCGCTTGCTTGGCTTGCCCCTGGACGAGGCCCGCGCCGCGCGCGTGGCCGGGCATCTGCAACGCACGGCTGCGCTGGCGGCCTTGCTGGATCGCATGGACCTGGCCGTCGAGGACGAGCCCGCCGAAATTTACTGCCCCGCACGGCCCGTGCCTGGAGCGTCCGCATGAGTGGGTTTCCCTTGCGAACCGATGTGTTGGCGCACGCCATCGCTGCGGGGCAGCTCAGCGCAGCCGAGGCGCTGGCCCAGTCCATCGCGCGCATCGAAGCGACGGACGACCGCGTCAACGCCTTCACCGCCCGCACCTTCGAGC
Organism: Hylemonella sp. W303a; assembly: GCF_046452315.1. Lineage (NCBI taxonomy): Bacteria > Pseudomonadati > Pseudomonadota > Betaproteobacteria > Burkholderiales > Comamonadaceae > Hylemonella > Hylemonella sp. W303a. The sequence continues at coordinate 251,100 of NZ_JBKFDG010000005.1, forward strand.
GCGCCCGCCGCGAGGCGGCCGACATCGACGCCCGCCGCGCGCGCGGCGAGACCCTGCCGCCCTTGGCCGGTGTGCCTTACGCGGTCAAGAATCTGTTTGACATCGAGGGAGAGGTCACGCTGGCGGGGTCGAAGATCAACCGCGACGATCCGCCCGCGCGGACCGACGCCGTGCTGGTGCAGCGGATGCGCGCGGCGGGCGCGGTGCTGGTGGGGGCGCTCAACATGGACGAGTACGCCTACGGCTTCACCACCGAGAACTCGCACCATGGCCCCACGCGCAACCCGCACGACCTGACGCGCAGCGCGGGTGGTTCCTCCGGTGGATCCGGTGCGGCGGTCGCGGCGGCGCAGGTGAACCTGAGCCTGGGCTCGGACACCAACGGCTCGATCCGCGTGCCATCCTCGCTGTGCGGCGTCTGGGGGCTCAAGCCCACCTTCGGGCGGCTGTCGCGCCGGGGCAGTTACCCCTTTGTGCACAGCATCGACCACCTGGGGCCTTTCGCCGATTCGGTCGAGGGCTTGGCCCTGTCCTACGACGCGCTGCAGTACCCCGACACCCAGGACCCAGGCTGCCATGCTCGGGCGGTGCAAGCGGTGCTGCCTTCGCTGACGCACGGTGTGGCAGGTTTGCGCATTGGGGTGTTGGGCGGCTACTTCGAGGAATGGGCCACCGCACCGGCCCGCGCCGCCGTTCAGGCTGTAGCCCGGGCCTTGGGCGCGCGTGACGAAGTGCTCTGGCCCAACGCCGCCGAGGCGCGCGCCGCGGCGTTCATCGTCACGGCCGGCGAGGGCGGGAGCCTGCACCTGAACCATTTGCGCCAGCGCGCCGATGACGCCGAACCCTTATCGGTGGACCGCTTCATCGCGGGAGCCTTGCAGCCTGCCGCCTGGACCACGCGCGCCCAGCGCTTTCGCCGTGTCTACCGCGACCAGGTGAATGCGCTGTTCAAGGATTGGGACGTGTTGCTTGCGCCGGCCACTCCGTTCGCCGCGCCCGTGCTCGGCACGGAGTGGGTCGAGATCAACGGTGAACGCCTGCCCTGCCGTCCTTCGGTCGGCCTGCTCACGCAGCCCGTGTCTTTCGCGGGCTGCCCGGTGGTGGCCGCGCCGCTCTGGCCCGGGGGCGAGGCGGGGCCCTTGCCGATCGGTGTTCAGATCATTGCCGCGCCCTGGCGCGAAGACCTGGCGCTGCGCGCCGCCCATGTGTTGCAAGCGGCGGGCGTGGCCCGCCTGAAGGAGACGACGTTGTGATGGAGATCAACCTGCCCGAGGTGCTGGCCGAGGTGACGGCCGCTTTCGAGCGTTACGAAGCTGCGCTGGCGGCCAACGATACGGCCGTGCTGGACGAGCTGTTCTGGGACAGCACGCACACCCTGCGCTACGGCGCCGGTGAAAACCTCTACGGCATCGACGCCATCCGCGCCTTCCGTAACGCGCGCGCGGCACCCGGTCCTCGCGAGCTACTGCGCACGGCCATCACCAGCTACGGACATGACTTCGCGACGGCCAACGTCGAATTCCGCCGCCCGGGCGTGGACCGCACAGGCCGCCAGAGTCAGACCTGGCTGCGCACGTCCGAGGGATGGCGCGTGGTGGCGGCGCATGTGAGTTGGATGGGCTGAACGGACGGAATCTGGGGAGTGGGTTGAACGAAGCGGCGTGAGCGTCATCACACCCACTGCACGCCAGGAGTTGCGCGCCCTGGCAATGAAAGACAAGGAGGTCAAACATGCACATCAACGCCCAACCCTTTGCCTACGACTGCGACCTGCGCGCGACCGCGCTGGTGCTCATCGACATGCAGCGGGACTTCATCGAACCCGGCGGTTTCGGCGAGACCCTGGGCAATGACGTCTCTTTGCTGGCCGCCATCGTGCCGGCTTGCCGCGCCGTGCTGTCCGCCTGGCGGCGCGCGGGCGGCCTGGTGTTGCACACGCGCGAGGCCCACCAGCCTGACCTCTCGGATTGCCCACCGGCCAAGCGGCTGCGCGGCAATCCCAGCCTGCGCATCGGTGACGCGGGGCCCATGGGGCGCATCTTGGTCGCGGGCGAGCCGGGCAACCAAATCATCGAGGCGCTCACCCCGGCGCCGGGTGAACTCGTGATCGATAAACCTGGCAAGGGCATGTTCTGGGCCACGGGCCTGCATGAGAAGCTGCAGGCACGTGGCGTGTCTCACCTGATCTTCATGGGGGTGACCACGGAAGTGTGCGTGCAGACCTCGATGCGCGAGGCCAATGACCGGGGTTACGACAGCCTGGTGCTGGAGGATTGCACCGAGAGTTATTTCCCGGCTTTCAAGGCCGCGACCCTGGAGATGATCCGCGCCCAGGGCGCCATCGTCGGTTGGACGGCAAGGAGTGAGGCGCTGCTGGCTGCGCTAAAGTAGGCTCCGCGCCTACTTCACGCCCATGCCCACTCCCGCCACGCAACGTTCCACACGTCGTACCTCGCCGCAACCGCCCTCGCGCTCCGAATTGGTTTACGAGCAGCTCAAGCGCGACGTGGCCGATTTCAGGTTGGTGCCGGGTGACCGCTTCACCGAAAACGAAGTCAGCGAGCGCCTCGGTGTTTCCCGCACGCCGGTGCGCGAGGCCCTGCTGCGCTTGCAACAGGAAGGCTTGGTCGAGGTGCTGTTTCGCAATGGCTGGCGCGTCTTGCCCTTCGATTTCGAGAAGTTCGAGCAGCTCTACGACCTGCGCATGGTGATCGAGACGGCGGCCGTGCAGCGCCTGTGTGGCGACGATCCCAAGGTGGATCGCGACCGTCTGGAGGCGCTCAACGCGGTCTGGCTGGTGCCGGCCGAGCAGCGCAGCGGCGACATTCGCCAGGTGGCGCAGTGGGACGAAGAATTCCACGCCAGCCTGGTCGCTGCCGCTGGCAACGCCGAGATGGCGCGCGTGCATCGCGACGTGACCGAGCGCATCCGCATCATCCGTCGCCTCGACTTCACCAAGCCCGCGCGCATCGACGCCACCTACGAGGAGCACGCCAAGATCCTGCGCGCCATCCAGCGCAAGCGGGGTGACCAGGCCGTGCTGCTGTTGCGTGCCCACATCGAGACCAGCCAGGCCGAGGTGCGCAAGATCACGCTGCACCAGGTGCATCTGGCGCGGCATGCACCCGAATCGGCGGCCTGATCTGGCCTGATCGACGGTGTCCGGGTGCGGAGGGCGGCTTTCGCCCTTGCTGCTTACTCCATCACCGACGCATGCGCCGCCTCGCCCTTGGGCGCGGGCGCGGGCGCCGGACGCTTGAGCAGCAACACCAGAGGCAAAGCCGCGAGGGTGACCCACATCATCAGGCGGAAATCCTGCAGGTAGGCCAGCACCGCCGCTTCGCGCGTGACCAGGCTGTTGAGGGTGGACAGGCCGGCCGCGCTGGAGAGGTCGATGCCGCCACTCTGCGCGGCTTGCTGCAGCGGCAGGCTCCAGGGGTTGATGTACCCCGCGAACGCCGCGTGGTTGGCCTGGGAGCGCTGGGCGAGGTAGGTGGTGACGACCGAGATGCCGATGCTGCTGCCAATGTTGCGCATCAGGCTGAACAGCGAGGTGGCGTCGTTGCGCCAGCGCGGTGCGATGGTGGCGAAGGTCACCGTCGACAGCGGGACGAAGATGAAGCCCAGGCCAAAACCCTGGATCACGCCCGAGACGATCAGGTGACGGTTGCCGATGTCGGTGTTGAACTGCGTCATCTGCCAGAGCGACAAGGTGGTGAGCGACAGGCCCAGCACGATGAGTTTGCGCGGGTCCACCTTGCCCGACAGCTTGCCCACGATGACCATGGCCGCCATGGTGCCCAGGCCGCGCGGCGCCAGCACCAGGCCCACGTCGATCACGGGGTAGCCCATCAGATTGGACAGGAAAGGCGGCAGCAGGGCCATGGTCGCCAGCAGGATGATGCCGACGATGAAGATGAAGATCAGGCCGACGCTGAAATTGCGGTCGCGGAACATGCCCGGTTCCAGGAAAGGATGCTCGTGCGTGAGCATGTGCGTGATGAAGAGGTAGAAGGCAAACCCCATCAGCAGGGTCTCCACCACGATCTCGGGGCTGGCGAACCAGTCCTGTGACTCGCCGCGGTCCAGCATCATCTGCAAGGCGCCGATGCCGATGCCCAGCAGCACGAAACCCAGCAGATCGAAGGGGCGGCGTTCCAGCGGCGTCTCGCGCACATAGGCCGCGATGCCCAGCCAGGCCAAGATCCCGAAGGGCAGGTTGATGTAGAAGACCCAGCGCCAGCTGTAGTACTCGGTCAGCCAGCCGCCCAGGGCCGGGCCGAGGATGGGACCGACCATCACGCCCACGCCCCACAGGGCCATGGCCGAGCCGTGTTTCTCGCGCGGGTAAGTGTCGAGCAGCACGGTTTGCGACAGCGGCACCAGGGCGGCGCCGAAGACACCCTGAAGCATGCGGAACAGCACGATCTGCGTCAGGTTCTGCGCCGCACCGCAGAGCATGGACGCGATGGTGAAGCCCGCGACCGACCACAGGAAGATGCGCTTGCGGCCCAGCCGCGCGGACAGGATGCCCGTCAGCGGCATGAAGATGGCGGCGGCGACGATGTAAGACGTCAGCACCCAAGAGATCTGGTCCTGCGTGGCGCCCATGGCGCCCTGCATGTGCGGTAGCGCCACGTTGGCGATGGTGGTGTCCAGCGCCTGCATGATGGTGGACAGCATCACCGACAGGGTGATGAGCCCGCGATGCTGCGCGGCAGGCGCCGCTGGCAGGGCGGGCGCGGCGGGGGCTGGGGGCGGCGCGGTGGGGGAACTTGCGCCCTGGTCCAGGGCGGCGGTGTTGCTGCTCATGGCCTCGTCACCTGATCAGGAATTGCGTGGCGGAAAAAGCGTGCGTGCTTGCGACGCGAGTCAGAGCGTCAGCCCCAGAAAACGGCGGCGGTAGCCGGTGTCGATCTCGACGTGCGCGGACAGGCCAGCGCGCAGCTCGGGGGCAGTCCCACTCGCGGAGGATCTGGCCCGCAGCGACTCCAGGCGAATGCGCACGGGCACGCGCTGGGCGATCTTGACCCAGTTGCCGGTCGCATTCTGCGCGGGGATGACCGAGAACTCGGCGCCCGTGGCGGGGCTCAGACTGTCCACCGTGCCGGTCCAGACTGCGTCGGGGTAGGTGTCGACGCGGATGACCACGGGTTGGCCAGCTTGCACGTGGGTCAGGTCGGTTTCAGGAAAGTTGGCCTCGATCCAAGGGTCGCCGTTGACCACCAAGGCCATCGCGCTCGCGCCCGGGCTGACGAACTGGCCCGGCTTGGGTGGCTTGTTCACCGTGCCTGGCATCGAGGCGCGCACTTCCACGCGGGCCAGGTCGAGCTTGGCTTGGGCCAGGGCGGCTTGCGCAGCCAGGTAGTTCGGGTGCTTGTCGATGGGCGCGGTCAGCGCGTTCTCGCCGCCGCCCAGGGTTTCACCGATGCGCTTGAGGTCTTCCTCCAAGGTCTGCACTTGTTGTTGGGCGATGGTGGCGGCGTCGCGCGCGTTGTCGTACTGGACCGCGGAGACGAAGTTGCTGGCCACGAGATCGGCTTGTCGCTTCTGCTCGCGCAGGGCCGACAGGTAGCGCGAGCGCGCCAGCGCGATCTCGGCCTGCTTCTCGCGGTAGGCGGCTCGCGTGGCCGCCAGGTCGTTGCGCACCTGGGCCAGCCTGGCCTCGGCACCCGCCACGGCCACGCGGTAGGGCGCGTCGTCCACGCGGAACAGCGGTTGACCCGCCGCCACGGTTTCGTTTTCCTGAACCAGCACCTGTTGCACGGTGCCTTGCACTTCGGCGCTCACGGGCACCTTGTCGGCCTTCACGTAGGCGTTGTCGGTTTCGACCAAACGGCCACCGTGCAGGTAGAGACCACCGATGAGCAGCAAGGCCAGCGCCGGAATGGCGATCAGCAGCAGTCGGCGCTGGCGACGGCGCTGGGTGTCGGTCGTGGAGGGGAGGAAGGTGGAGGTACTCATTGCTGTGAACCTTGAGGAGAGAAAACGGAGGGCAAGAAAGGAAGAGAGCGATGGAAGGGCGGTGCGGAACAGGTCAGCGCTGACCCAGGTTGTCGCGCACGGTGCGCAGCACGTTCATCAGGGTCGCGGCTTGCGCGGCCGGCACACCTTGCAGCGCCTCGGCATGCACGCCAGCGGCTGTTTCAGCGATGGTGTCCAGGATGGGCATGGCCTCGGGGCGCAGATGCAACTGGTAGGCGCGCCGATCCTGTGGGTCAGCTCGGCGTTCCACCAGGCCAGACTGGCTGAGCTGGTCCACCAGCCTTGCCAGGGTGATGGGTTGGATGTCCAGCAGTTCCGCCAAATCCACCTGGCGGATGCCGGGATGGCGCTCCACGTTGAGCAGGACCTTGGCTTGTGCCAGGGTCATGGAGGTGCCTTGCAGGCGCTGCGCGTAGATGCGGCGCATCTGGCGCATGATGTCCGCCAGCAAAAAACCGAGGGTGTCTTGGGAGCGTGCCATGGGCGTGTAGGGGGCAGCGGAGATTATTAGTAAGCAATGCTTATTATATGGCTTACATGCATTTATACAAGCCTGCCACCCTGACCGCTCCAGGGTCTGTCGCGGCCAGCCGCGTTGCCCTATGGACGTAAGCGGGTATGACAAAAGCTTCAGGCCAGGGATGGATGGGTCATACTGCGCCGCATGACCCATGCCCCAGCCTTGAATCTTGCCCTGCAAGGCGGTGGCGCCCATGGCGCCTACACCTGGGGGGTGCTTGACGCCTTGCTCGCCGCGGGAGAGTCCGCGCAGCCCGAGGCCGACGCAAATGCGCCGGGCGCTGGGCTGGTGTTCGAGGGCTTGTCCGGCAGCAGCGCGGGCGCGGTGAACGCCGTGGTGCTGGCCGATGGTTGGCTCAAGGGCGAGGCCGAGGGCATCGGGGGCCGCGCGGGCGCGCGTCGGGCGCTGTCCGAATTCTGGACGGCGCTGGGCCAGAAGATGCCCGCCCACACGGTGGACCCGCTGGGCTTCGGCTTGGTCAGTCCGGGTCAGGGAGCGGTCAGCTTGGGGTCGGCTGGGCGCTTGCTGGCCAGCTGGGCCAGCCAGTTCTCGCCCGCGCAGATCAACCCCTTCGACCTCAATCCGCTGCGGGACCTGCTGGTCGCTCAGATCGACTTCGAGGCCTTGCGCAGACAATCACCTTTCAAGCTCTTCATCGGCGCGACCCAGGTCAACACCGCGCGGCTGCGGGTCTTTCGCGAGCATGAATTGAGTGTGGATGTGCTGCTGGCCTCGGCCTGCTTGCCGCGCATCCACCGCACGGTGGTGATCGAGGGTGAACCGTACTGGGACGGCGGCTACAGCGCCAATCCGGCGGTCTACCCGCTGTTCCACGCCTGCCGCAGCAGCGATGTGCTGCTGGTGTTGCTCAACCCCCTGCGCCGCAGCCGCATGCCGCAGAGCGCGGCGGAGATCGAGACCCGCATCGCCGAGCTGGGCTTCAACACCCACTTCATGCGGGAGATGCGCATGTTCGCCGCGTTACCGTCCTACTCACTGTTCAACACCAAGCTGGAACGCCGCCTGCGCGCCATGCGCTTCCACATGATTGGGGGCAGCGAGTTGGAAAGCCTGGCGCGCAGCGAGAGCAAGTTGCTGCCCTACGCACCCTTCTTGCAGTACCTGCATGCGCAAGGGCGCGATCATGCGCAGGACTGGCTGCGCGACAACGCCGTCCATGTGGGACGGCGTTCCAGCATCGACGTGCAAGCCTTGTTCGCGTGAGTGCACGCGAGCGTCGTTGAACTCCTCGGTGGGGTCTGCGCGCTGCCGGCGTGGTTCAGTTCCTCGCGGGCAACACCGTGCCCGTGCAATCCCCAAAGCCGATGCGCGCCGTGCCCGGCTTCTCGCAATAACCTCGCAGCGTCACGCTGTCACCGTCTTGCAAGAAGGTGCGCTGCTCGCCATCGGGCAGGCTCAGCGGCTGCTTGCCGCCCCGGGTCAGTTCCAGCAGCGCGCCGGCTTCCTCGGGCGTGGGGCCGGACAGCGTACCGCTGCCGAACAGGTCGCCGGGCTGCAGATTGCAGCCGCCCACCGTGTGGTGGGTGACCAGTTGCGCCAGGGTCCAGTAGGCATGGCGATAGCTGGTGCGCACGATGCGGTGGGCCGGCTGGCCGACCTGGCGCATGCGGCCGGTCTGCATCAGCACTTCCAGCTGGATGTCGAAGGCTCCGCCTTCGCGGTTGGCCGCGCTCTCCAGGTAGGGCAGGGGCTGCGGGTCGTCCGCTGGGCGCGTGAAGGCTGTGCGGAAGGGGGCGAGGGCCTCGAGCGTGACGATCCAGGGCGAAATCGTGGTCGCGAAGTTCTTGGAGAGGAAGGGGCCCAGGGGCTGGTATTCCCAGGCCTGGATGTCCCGGGCCGACCAGTCGTTGAGCAGGCACAGTCCGAACACATGGTCCTCGGCCTGGACCAGCGGCACCGGCTCACCCAGTGTGTTGCCTTGGCCGATGAAGATGCCGAGTTCCAGCTCGATGTCCAGCCGCTGCGTGGGCGCAAGCGTGGGTGCCGTCGTGGCGGGGTCGGCGCCGGGTGCCATCAGCTGGCCCTTGGGCCGATGGAACTGCTGGCCTGACACGCCGATGCTGCTGCTGCGTCCGTGGTAGCCGATGGGCACCCATTTGTAGTTGGGCAGCAGCGGGTTGTCGGGGCGGAAGAGCCGACCGATGTTGGTGGCGTGGTGGACCGAGGTATAAAAATCGGTGTAGTCGCCGATCCGGGCGGGCAAGGCATATTCCACCTCGGCCTGGGGCGTGAGGTGGGCTTGCAGCACCGCCTGCACCGCATGCGCGGCCTCGGTGCGCAGGCCGCGAGAGAGGGCCAGGCGCAGCTCGGACCAGGCTGCGGGGCCCAGCGCCATCAGCGCGTTGAGTGCGGCGTCTTCTCGGCTGAGCGTGAGCGCTGCGGCCAGGCTGGTGTCGAGCTTCAGCGCCTGATGCACCGCGTGCGCCGCCAAGTCCAGCACCTGGTCGCCGATGGCGACGCCGGCGCGGAACCGCGTGTCCGTGTGGCTGCGACGGAAGATGGCGTAGGGCAGGTTCTGGATGGGAAAGTCACTCACCGTGGCGGCTTGGGCCTCGACCGTGTCACTGGCCGCGATCGCGGCATGGGGGTTCGCGGACACCACCCAGCTGCGCAGTGCCGGATCGTGGGTTTCGTTGAGACGGAAGTGGTGTGTCGTGGTCATGGGATGGGGCCGGGTGGAAAAGAGCGTCTTCTTCGTTCGTTACTTCGCTTCGGCCAGTTCCAGCGAATGCATCCAGGCTGCGTGCTTGGGCGCGCGCTTGGTCTGGGCCCACTCGTTGAGCATGTCCCACTTGACCTCGGCCGCACGCCGATTCAACTCGGGCGTGCTGGTGTCCACGGCCAGTTCAAGGCGGTGGCCGTTGGGGTCGAAGAAGTAGATGGACTTGAACAGGGTGTGGTCGGTCACGCCCACCACCTCGATGCCATCGGCCTGCAGGCGGGCCTTCACCTGTTCGAGGGTGTTCAGGCTGTCCACCTCGAAGGCGATGTGCTGCACCCAGGCGGGGGTGTTCTCGTCGCGGCCCATCTCAGGCTGCGTTGGAAGCTCGAAGAAGGCGAGCACGTTGCCACCGCCTGCGTCGAGGAAGATGTGCATGTAAGGGTCATGTGCCTTGGTGGAGGGCACATAGTCCTCGGCGAAGGCCAGCTGGAAGTCCATGTTCAGGTACTTCTGGTACCACTCCACGGTCTGCTTGGCGTCCTTGCAGCGGTAGGCGACGTGGTGGATCTTGGATATCTTCATGAGGAGCTCCTCGTGGCGTGGAAAGAGGGAACGGCGCAGGGGTCGACAGTTCGGATGGGGCTCAGAGCGCCGATGCGGCGTCTTCGTCTTCGGGCTCGCCGAGGTCCGCTGCGCCACGGGCGAGCGCCAGGCCTAGGTTGTGCGCCACCAGCCGGTCGAGCAGACCACTCAGCTGGGCCTGCTCGGCGGGCGTGAGGCAGCCGACGATTTCCGCGTTGCGTTCGTGAACCAATTGCATGGCGCGCGCGCAGGCCTTGCGACCTGTCGCGGTCAACGTCAGCGTGACGCCCCGGCCATCGTGTTGACTGTCGCGCTTGCTGACCAGACCCAGTGTCACCAGAGCCTGCGCGGCACGGCTGGCCTGGCTTTTGTTCAGGTTGGCGTAGCGCGCCAAGTCCTTGACCGACAGGGATTCGAAGCGGCCGATGGCGGTCAGGCAGCGGCCATCGCTCAGACTCAGCCCGACCGTCCCAGGGTAGCGCTGCTGGGTCTCCAGATCACTGACCTTGTGCAACAAATGCAGCCGGTAAGTGAACGTGCGTTCCAGCGGGATGGGTTGGTCGGGTGCCTGAGTCACGCTCACTCCACCGTGATGTTGGCCGCCTTGATCACGGGAGCCCATTTGGCGCGCTCGGCCGCGGCGTAGGCGGCCATCTCCTCGGGCGTGCTCGGGATGGCCTCCAGGCCCAGCGCGATCAGGCGGGCTTTGACGTTGTCGTCGTTGAAGGCGTCGTGCAGGGCCTTGTGCAGCTTGGCCACCACCGGCGCGGGCGTGCCAGCGGGCACGACCACGCCCTGCCAGGCATAGGCTTCAAAGCCTTTGAGGCCTTGTTCGTTCAGTGTGGGCACCGTGTTGAAGCCTCGCACGCGGCGGGCGCTGGCCACGCCGATGGGCTTGAGCTTCCCGCTTTCCAGGAAGGCTTTGCCTGCGGCGGTGTCCACGAACATGAACGGAATCTGGCCGCCGACCACGTCCTGGATGGCGGGCGCCGCGCCGCGGTAGGGCACGTGCGTGAGCGTGAGCTGGGTCTGCTGGGCGAACAGCGCGGTGGCCAGGTGGTGCGGGCTGCCCGCGCCCGGCGAACCGTAGTTGGCGCCGCTCTGTCCCGACTGCTGGGCCTTGGCCCAGGCTGTGAACTCCTTCAGGTCCTTGACGGGCACCTGCGGGTTGACGGCCAGGATCAGCGGGAAGCGCACCGTCAGGCCGATGGGCGCGAAGCTCTTCTCCGCGTCATAGGGCAGCTTGCGATAGAGGAAGGGATTGGCCGCCAGCGTCGCCGTATCCGCCGACAGCAGGGTGTAGCCGTCCGGCTTGGCTTCGGCGACGTAAGCCGCGCCGATGCTGGTGGCTGCCCCCGGCTTGTTGTTGATGACGATGGGTTGTCCCAGGGTACGGCTCATGGACTCAGCCAGGGTGCGTGCCAGCACATCGGTGCCGCCCCCCGCAGGGTAAGGCACGACCCATTCAATGGGTTTGCTGGGGAAGTTCTGGGCCACGGCCGGGGCCGCAGCCAGCAGGCCAGTGGACAGCAGCGTGGCGGCCAAGCTGGCCGTGAACAGGCGGCGGGGGCGGGTGGAAATCACGTGCGAAGTGAGGGTGGGCATGGTTTTGTCTCCTGGTCTGGTGGATGCCGTGTAAGCCGGCTGCGCCACTGTAGCGCCCTTATGGTTGCGCGTGCAACCATTTTGCTTCGAGCCCGACTAGGGGTTTGCCCTGGACTGTGGGCTGCCCCTGCACTGGTCTGCCCGTGCCTGTGCGTCGTCCCTGTAGGGGAGCGAAGGGGAACGCGCAGGCTGTGGCCTCGCGTTTTGACCGTGCGCGCCCGGTGACGGGCCTGGGGTGTCGGGTGCGTACGCCGTCCGGCGTATTCCTGCATGGAGCGGCCTTTTTTACATTGGCCTTGCTTTTTTTCCCACCCCCTTCCCTCATCGAACGGAGTCTTTCCCCATGAAATCGCAACGTCGTTACACCCTCAAGGCACTGGCCGCCGCGGCCGCTGTGTCCACCTTCGGCCTGACGGGCCTGTCCGCCCAAGCCGCCGACACCATCAAGGTGGGCGTGCTGCACAGCCTGTCCGGCACCATGGCCATTTCCGAGACGGTGCTGAAAGACACCGTGCTCATGGCGATTGACGAAATCAATGCCAAGGGTGGCGTGCTGGGCAAGAAGCTCGAGCCTGTGGTGGTGGACCCGGCTTCCAACTGGCCCCTGTTCGCCGAGAAGGCCAAGCAGCTGCTGACGCAAGACAAGGTGGCCGTGGTCTTCGGCTGCTGGACCTCCGTGTCGCGCAAATCCGTGCTGCCGGTCTTCGAGGAACAGAACGGTCTGCTCTTCTACCCCGTGCAGTACGAAGGTGAAGAGCTGTCCAAGAACGTGTTCTACACGGGCGCCGCACCGAACCAGCAGGCCATTCCCGCCGTGGAATACCTGATGAGCAAGGACGGCGGCTCCGCCAAGCGCTTCGTGCTGCTGGGCACCGATTACGTCTATCCGCGCACGACGAACAAGATCCTGCGTGCCTTCCTCAAGAGCAAGGGCGTCGCGGACGCCGACATCATGGAGGAGTACACGCCCTTTGGTCACTCCGACTACCAGACCATCATCGCCAACATCAAGAAGTTCGCTTCCGCAGGCAAGAAGACGGCCGTGGTCTCGACCATCAACGGTGACTCCAACGTGCCCTTCTACAAGGAACTGGGCAACGCGGGCCTGAAGGCCACCGATGTGCCCGTGGTCGCCTTCTCGGTGGGTGAGGAAGAACTGCGCGGCGTGGACACCAAACCCCTGGTGGGCCACCTGGCCGCCTGGAACTACTTCATGAGCATCAAGAGCCCGGCCAACACCGAGTTCACCAAGAAGTGGGCCACCTACGCCAAGGCCAAGAACATCCCCGGCCACAAGGACAAGCCGCTGACCAATGACCCGATGGAAGCCACTTACATCGGCATCAATATGTGGAAGCAGGCCGTCGAGAAGGCCAAGACCACGGACGTGGACGCGGTGATCAAGGCCATGGCCGGTCAGACCTTCAAGGCACCTTCGGGCATTACGTCCAAGATGGACGAGAAGAACCACCACCTGCACAAGAGCGTGTTCATCGGCGAAGTCAAGGCCGATGGCCAGTTCAACGTGGTGTGGAAGACGCCCGGCCCGGTCAAGGCCCAACCCTGGAGCCCCTACATCCCCGAGAACAAGGGCAAGAAGGACGAGCCGGACGGCAAGACAAAAATGTAATTTGGGCTTGCAGCTTGCGCGGCGGGTTCCCCATGCGGGGGCGCGCCGCGCCGGGCCGCCCCAAGCGGTCGCGCCGCCCCCCCAGTGGGGGGAAGTGGTCGTAGACCACTTCGGGGGGCGTCCATTTTGGTATGGGATTTGCAGCGTGAGCGTGGTGCGCCGCGTTCACTCTAGAGATTCCTCGTGATGCTGAAAAAACTTTTGCTGTCATTCGCCGCGCTCTTGAGCGTGGTTCCTGCCCAGGCGCTCACACCCGAGCAGGCGCGGGCCATCGTGGTTGGAGATTCGAGTGATCGCATCGCGGCCATGCAGCAGGCGGTGCAAACACCCGACGAGCGTTTGGCCGCCTTGTTGCAGGCCTTGACCGACGACGCGGTCAAGGTGCATGAAGGCAAGGTCATCCTCGTGCGCGAGGTGGAGGGCGAGTGGAAGGGCGAAGACCCTGTGACTGGCCAGCCGGTCCCCTTGCCCGAGGACGCGGAGGACGTCGTCAACAACAACCGCATGCGCGGCGAAATCGCGAATGCCTTGGCTGCCTTGCAGCTCTTCGGTCCGGACGTGCGTGCGCGTTTGGCGGCGGCCACATCTCTAGCGACCGAGCCCGATGAGTCTCGCTTGCCCTTGATCGACAAGGCGCTCGCGGCCGAGAAAGAAACAGCCGTGCGCGAGCAACTCGACTTGGCGCGCGCCGCGATTCTGCTGTCCAGCAACGAACCCGCGCAGCGCTACGCGGCGGTGCAGGTGCTGTCGGCGTATCGCACGCCCGCCACGCGGCAGTTGCTGGGCCAGCAGCTCGCCAGCGAGCAAGACGCTCGGGTCAAAGCCGCGATCCAGGCCGCCCAGCGCGCCATCGAAGATCACCTGGCCTGGGGCGAGCGTGCAGGCGTGCTCTTCACAGGTATCAGCCTGGGCAGCATCCTGCTGCTGGCCGCGCTGGGCCTCGCCATCACCTACGGGCTGATGGGTGTCATCAACATGGCGCACGGCGAACTGATCATGATCGGCGCCTACGCCACCTACGTGGTGCAGGGCCTGTTCCGCACCTATCTGCCCGGCGCCTTCGACTGGTACTTGGTGGCGGCGGTGCCCGTGGCGTTTCTGGCGTCTGCCCTGGTGGGTGCAGTGCTGGAGCGTGGCGTGATCCGCTTCCTCTACGGCCGCCCGCTCGAAACCTTGCTGGCCACCTGGGGCATCAGCCTGGTGCTGATGCAGGCCGTGCGCTCCCTCTTCGGCGCGCAGAACGTGGCAGTTGAAAACCCGGCCTGGATGAGCGGGGGCTGGCAGGTGCTCTCCAACCTCACCCTGCCTTACAACCGCTTGGTCATCATCGCTTTCGCCTTCGCGGTGCTGCTCGGCATGGCCTTGCTGATCAGCCGCACGAGGCTCGGGCTCTTTGTGCGCGGCGTGACGCAGAACCGTCCCATCGCGTCTTGCATGGGCGTGAACACGGCGCGGGTCGATACCTATGCCTTCGCGCTGGGCTCGGGCGTGGCGGGACTGGCGGGCTGCGCGCTCTCGCAGGTGGGCAACGTGGGCCCGGACCTGGGCCAGGGCTACATCGTCGATTCCTTCATGGTCGTGGTGCTGGGCGGTGTCGGCCAGCTCGCGGGCACCGTGTACGCCGCGCTGGGCCTGGGCCTGGTGAACAAGCTGCTCGAAGGTTGGCAGGGTGCGGTGCTGGCCAAGATCATGGTGCTGGTGTTCATCATTGCCTTCATCCAGAAACGCCCTCAAGGCATCTTCGCCCTCAAAGGCCGCTCGGTGGATTGAGGCGCGGACCGACATGACAACGACATCCCTCACGCTTCCCGCCGCCGCGCCTCTGCTGAACCGGCGCGGCTGGACGGCCTTTCTCGCGGCCCTGATCGCCGTGCTCGTGCTGGCACCCGTGCTCAACCTGCTGGTGCCCGAGGGCCATGTGTTCCACATGAGCAACTACACGGTGGCCTTGCTCGGGCGCATCATGTGCTACGCCATCTGCGCGCTGGCCATGGACCTGATCTGGGGCTACACCGGCATCCTTTCGCTGGGGCATGGCCTGTTCTTCGCGCTCGGTGGCTACATGATGGGCATGTACCTGATGCGCCAGATCGGCCGCGACGGCCAGTACAAGAGCGACATGCCGGACTTCATGGTGTTCCTCAACTGGAAGGAATTCCCCTGGCACTGGGCCTTGAGCGACAGTTTCGTCGCCACGCTGATCCTGATCGTGTTGGTGCCGGGCCTGGTCGCTTTCGTCTTCGGTTACTTCGCCTTCCGCTCGCGCATCAAAGGCGTTTACTTTTCCATCATCACGCAGGCGCTGACCTTCGCCGCCATGTTGCTCTTTTTCCGCAACGAGACGGGATTCGGCGGCAACAACGGTTTCACGGACTTCAAGCGCATTCTGGGCATTCCGATCGGGCAAGGCATGCGCATGACGCTGTTCATGCTGACCGGTCTGACGCTGCTGGGCTTCTTCCTGCTCGGGCGTTGGTTGATGAACGCCAAGTTCGGCCGGGTGCTGCAGGCCATCCGCGATGCGGAGAGCCGGGTGATGTTCTCGGGCTACAACCCGCTGGGCTACAAGCTGACGATCTGGACGCTGTCGGCCGTGATGTGTGGCATCGCGGGTGCGCTCTACGTGCCCCAGGTCGGCATCATCAACCCGGGCGAGATGAGTCCGGCCAACAGCATCGAGATCGCGATCTGGGCGGCGGTGGGCGGACGCGCCACGCTGATCGGCCCCATCGTCGGCGCCTTCGTGGTCAACGGCGCCAAGAGTTGGCTGACCGCGGCCTTCCCTGCTTTCTGGCTTTACTTCCTGGGTGGTTTGTTCATCCTGGTGACGCTGTTCCTGCCTGACGGCATCGTGGGGCTGGTCAAGCGTCTGTGGAAAAAATTCCGGGGGGGCCATCAAGAATGACGCCCGATCTGCTCGAACTGGGTGCGCAGCGCATCCAATCGCAAATGGACGTCGCGCGCCAGAACACCGAAGCCGGCGGCCAACACGCCAGCTACGGACGTCATGTCAAGGCGGGCGAGGTGGACGTGACGCACGGCCGCATCCTCTACCTGGAAGACGTGAGCGTGAGCTTCGATGGCTTCAAGGCCATCAACAAGCTGAGCCTGGACATCGCGCCCGGAGAGCTGCGTTGCATCATCGGGCCGAATGGCGCGGGCAAGACGACGATGATGGACATCATCACGGGCAAGACCCGTCCTGACGAGGGTACGGTGTTCTTCGGTTCCACGATCGACCTGCTGCGCTACAGCGAACCTCAGATCGCGCAGCTGGGCATCGGGCGCAAGTTCCAGAAGCCCACGGTTTTCGAGCAACTGACGGTGTTCGAGAACTTGGAGCTGGCGCTCAAGATGGACAAGAGCGTGAAGTCCTCCATCTTCTTCAAGCTGGATTCCGCGCAGGCGGATCGCTTGGCCGACATGCTGCACACCATCCATCTGGCGGACAGCGTGGGCCGTCAGGCGGGCAATCTGAGCCACGGCCAGAAGCAGTGGCTGGAAATCGGCATGCTGTTGATGCAAGACCCGAAGTTGCTGCTGCTCGACGAACCCGTGGCGGGCATGACGGACGAGGAAACCGCGCGTACCGCGGAGCTGTTCCTGACGCTCAAGGGCAAGCATTCGCTGATGGTGGTGGAGCACGACATGAGCTTCATCAAGACCATCAGCGACATCGTGACGGTGCTCTGCGACGGTTCGGTGCTGGCCCAGGGCACACTGGAGCAGGTGCAGGCGGATGAACGGGTGATCGAGGTGTACCTTGGGCGGTGAGGATTTTCTTTTGCCGTTCGCGTTGCATTGTTTGCATGGGTTGCGATGCAACGCGGCAAGGCCTGTGTGGCTCCGCTCAGAGGACACGGGTCGCTGCGCGACTGCCCTGCGCTGCTCGCGGTTGGCGGGGGACGCGCCAACTCGCTGCGCTCAGACACGGCGCGCCCCTTTCTCCGCCAACCGCTGCGCTGCTCGGCCGCGTCCATTCGCTGCCCCACACAGGCCTTGCCGCGTTGCGGTGACGAAGGGGGAGAGCACAGCGGAACAGGGTTTGAGTTGGGGCCCCGACGCCTTTTCGGATGTTGGAGTTGGGTGCCAAACTTTGCGAAAAATCGCACGGCGTTGCTCGACTCTAGGAAGCCTGTCGAATGGTGCCCCCGGCCCGGCCCGTCTGCGCCGCCGAGAAGCGCAGGGCGGCCGGTCGGCACGCGCGCAGTCGCGCGTGCTTCGTGGTCTGACTCATCGCGTCTGTTTGAGCGGAGAGAGCGCAGCGAACGCAGCGAGTGATGCGATGGACCGGTTGTCCGAGCATCGCAGGGCAGCCGCGCAGCGGCCGGCGCAATCGGGCCGGGCCGGGGGCGCCGTTCGGCAGGCGGTCTTCGCCGAAGTCACCGCGCATGCTGGAGAGTCAGAAAAATGCTGAACGTCAAGAACATCAACCAGTACTACGGCGGCTCCCACATCCTGCGCGACGTGAGCCTCAGCGCTACCCTTGGAAAAGTCACCGTCGTGCTCGGCCGCAACGGCGTGGGCAAGACCACCTTGCTCAAGTCCCTGATGGGCCTGGTGCCGATCAAGAACGGCAGCATCGAATTTGAGGGCCAGGACATCCACAAGGCCACGCCCTACGAACGCGCCCGCGCCGGCATCGGTTTCGTGCCCCAAGGCCGCGAAATCTTTGCTCGCCTCACCGTCGAGGAAAACCTGCGCATGGGCCTGGCCAGCCAACCTGGCGGCACACCCATCCCGTCCGAGTTGTACGAACTGTTCCCCGTGCTCAAGCAGATGCTGGGGCGGCGCGGTGGAGACCTCTCCGGTGGCCAGCAGCAACAGCTGGCCATCGCCCGCGCGCTCGCGGCCAAACCCAAGCTGTTGGTGCTCGACGAACCCACCGAAGGCATCCAACCCAGCATCATCAAGGACATCGGCCGCGTCATCCGCATGCTGGCCGACCGCGGCGACATGGCCATCCTGCTTGTCGAGCAGTACTACGACTTCGCCGAGGAACTGGCCGACGAGTACGTGGTCATGGAGCGTGGTGCCGTCATCGCCAAGGGGCCTGGCAGCGAAATGAAAGACAAGGGCATACGCCAGCTCGTGGCGATTTGATGGGGTGCCGAGCGGACTCAGCGCGCCTGCTCTTTCCGTCGTTTGCCGAGGTAGGGCAGCGCGAACAGGTAGAGGCCCGTGCCCAGCAGCACGAAAAGCGGCGGCAGCGGCGCGTAGACGATCCAAATCGGCGCCTGGCCGCCGTTCATCGCCATCGCGGCGAAGTTTGCGATCACCGTGAGGGTAAAGACGAGCGACACCCAGCGGTGGAATTGGCGGATGCCTGGGTTCCAGTTCATGGTCGTTTCCTTTTCTTGTCTTGTTGCGCGTTCATCCGCGCGCCTGGACCAGCTTCCAGCCATTGCCGGATGGGTCGCGAAAGCTCGCATCCACGCTGCCATAACGTTCCGTCGGCGCCTGCGTGAACTCCACGCCGCGCGCCTGCATCTGCGCGTGCGCGGCGCGGCAATCGTCCACCGTCAACACTAGCGGCGGCATCGCGCCCTTGGCCACCATGGCCTGCAGGGTTTGGGACGTCGTCGCGTCATGCATGGGCGGTCCGGGCAAAAAGAGGCCGAGCTGGAACGATGGTTGATCGGGTAGCTGGACCGTGAGCCAGCGGTAGTCCCCATTGCGCACGTCCGTGTGGACGCGAAACCCAAGCTGTTCAACGTAGAACGCAAGTGCTTCATCCTGGTCGCGCACGTAGAGCCCGACGACTTCAACACCAAGGCGCATGGCCAAGTCCTTTCCTGAGGTGAGTTCAGGCGCGGTTTATACCGGCGGCTTCGCGGCGGCGCTTCTCCGAAACTGCGATGTCGAGCGCAGGCCGTTGTGCCGCGCTCATGAAGCAAGCCGGCACCAGGGCCAGCGTATGTGACTCTTGGGGAGCGCGGGCGCGTGCTTGGATCCGCGCCGCGCTCGGGCTCAGGCCGGTGATGTCGCGGAAAGTGCGGCCGAAGCTGCCCAGGCTTTCCCAACCGGTCTGGAAGGCGATGTCGGTCACGGGCAGTTCGGTGTCACGCAGCAGGGCCAGGGCGCGCTCGATGCGGCGCGTCAGCAGGTAGCGGTGGGGCGGCAGGCCAAACGCATCGCGGAAGGCATGCGCGAAATGCGTCGCCGAAACCTTGCTGACCCGCGCCAGCCGCTCGACCGGCCAGGCCTCATGCGAGGCCGCGTCCATGCGGTCCTTGGCGCGAAGCAGCCGACGCAGCAGGTCGGGCGGCGTCTGCATCGCGGCGGGCAGGGGAGGCGCAGTGTTTTTCGTCATGCCGTCGCGATGATGCCGTGACTCGACCCGTGACGGGCCGATCTGGAACCATTTTTCCTGAGCCAAAGAGCCTGGATGGCTCAGAAGTCTGAGCATTGAGCACTAAAATATACATTGTATATTTTTGAGTCGACATGACCACTGCCCACGTTTTCATCGCCACCAGTTTGGATGGCTTCATCGCCCGGGACGATGGCGACATCGCATGGCTGCTGGAACGCGACGACCCCACCGAGGACCATGGCTACGCCGCCTTCATCGCCGACAAGGACATGATCGTCATGGGCCGTGGGTCCTATGAGAAGGTGCTCACCTTCGATGCCTGGCCCTACGAGCAGCCTGTGCTGGTGCTGTCTCGCCAACTCGAGGGAATGCCGGTGCCCGAGGCATTGAAGGGGAAAGTGCGTTTTTCCGGGCTTGCGCCCAAGGCCATCATGGAGGCGTTGGCGGGGCAGGGCATACGCCGCGTCTATCTGGACGGAGGGCTGCTGCTGCAGTCTTTCCTGCGCGAGGGCTTGGTCGCCGACCTGGTGATCACCACCGTGCCTGTCTTGCTGGGCTCAGGGCGTCCACTGTTCGGCGCTTTGACCCGTGATATCGACTTGGCCTTGGTCTCGTCCCGCAGCTTCCCCTCCGGGCTCGTGCAGTCGACCTATCGGGTCAGGCCATGACGTTGGCGCGCGGTCGTCCCGCGCAGGGCGCGGGGGTGTCGCGTGACACCATCCTGGCCACGGCGCTGTCGCTGTTGGATGAGAGCGGCGGGCAAGGTCTGACGATGCGCGCCCTGGCCAAGCGCCTGGGCGTGACACCGATGAGCCTGTACCGTCATGTCGGAACGCACGAGGCCTTGTTGCGCGCCTTGTCGGACCAGGTTTACGCCGACGTGTTGGAGCCGCTGGGCGCGACGATGGACGCGACGTCGGACCCACGGCCCGCGATCAGCGCCTTGCTGACCCGCTACCACAAGGCCATTGGCAAGCACCCGCAATTGACACTGGCCATTTTCTCGGCGCCACAAGCGTTCGCGGGCGTGACGCGGGAGATCACCGATCGTTTGACCGCGCTCGTGGCCATGCTGACGGACGAGCCTGAACTTTGGCGCGATCTCCTCATCGATCATGCTCATGGCAGTGGTTTGGCTTTGGTGGCCGCCCGTGGCCAGCCGCAACTCGCTCGGATGATGGCGCAGCAGTACCAGAACGCCTTGAAACGCTTGATGCAGCGTCTGGGGCCGCCATCCTGAGGGTGGGTCGGGGAGCGCCTTGATCCGCAGCCCGCATCGGCCGCGTTGCCCCCGTGGCCACCGGCGCCCACGTTTGCCTTGTGTGCAGCCGTCGCGACCCTCCTTCGCAGTCCGCGGATTTCCTTTGCGACCCGCCGACCCACATCGTGGTAAGTCGCACCCGTGAGCCGGGTTTTTGCGTAGGCCTTTGGCGCAGGGCTTCTAGAATGTTCCCTAATCCCACGCCGCGACTTGCTTTCTTGATGAAGTGCCACGCGGCGTTTGGTTTTTGAGTCTGCCTTAGTCCATGCACTCCGCTGCCTTTCCTCACCTGCACGCCAAATGCGTCCTGCGCCGCCAGGCGCGGTGCTGTGCGCGGGTGAACGCGAAGCTGGGGGCGGCCCTCACGCGCGGCATGGTGCGCTCGCGCAGCACGCTCACGCCGCCCTTGCCGGGCGAGCGCTTTGCCGTGCTGCGCTACGCGACGAACCGACGCTCCGAGCCTCCGCTTGGTTGCGCGTCCTTGAATCGCCTGTCCTGACCGGACGGCGGAAACCCTCACGCCCCGGGCCCTGAGCGCGGGGCGCGCGTCCCGGTCGCCGTCGTGGTGCGGCCCCCGTGCCTCGGTGCCACGGCGGCGTTCTCCAAAGTCACTTCCTCTTTTCGCGTCCGCGCACCGATGCCGTTTCCGTCCCCGGCCTGTTCACCCAGGCAGTCGTGGCGCCGTGTGCGCCGGGACTGCCGCAGCCAGGAGTCTGACCCGCATGACATCGCCGTCTTCCACGCCGATCTCTCACGACGTTTTTCCCGCGCTCGATCGCCCGCTGGTGCTGGCGACCGATCTGGATGGCACCTTCCTCGGTGGCAGCGACACCGAGCGCGCCGCGCTCTACCAATGGCTGCAGGCCTTGCGCACGCGGCAGCCGAACGACCTGACCCTGATCTTCGTCACCGGGCGTGACCTGCCCTTCATCCGCAGCCTCGTGGCCGCGGGTGCCGTGCCCCGGCCGGATTACGTGATCGGTGACGTGGGCACCACGGTCGCTGGGGGGCCAGGCATCGAACCGCTGCCTGCGCTGGAAGCGGACATCGCCGCGCGCTGGACGCTTGGCGCGGCCTCGGCTGAACAAGCCCGCGCGCGACTGCGGGCCTTGTTGGCCGACGAACCCGGACTGCGCGAACAGGACACGCCCTTTCGCTACCGCCTGAGCTACTGGTACGAACCCGACGCGCTGTCGCCCGACACCTTGCCCAAGATCGACGCGGCGGGTTACGACGGTCTGTTGTCGGCCGGCACCTTCCTGGACGTGTTGCCGCGCGGTGTCTCCAAGGGGCCGACGCTGCGGCAACTGATCGCGCACCTGAGCCTGCCGCCGCAGGACGTGCTGGTGGCGGGCGACACGCTCAACGACCTGTCCCTGTTCGCCTCCGGGCTCAGCGGCGTGGCCGTGGGCAATGCCGAGGCTGCCTTGCTCGAAGCCTTGCGCGTTCTGGAACGGGAGCAGGCTTGGGACGAACCCGCGCAGGCGCATGAAGTCCGCCCGCGGCGCATCTACCGCAGCCCGCGTGCGGGGGCCGCCGGCATCCTCGACGCGGTGCATCACCACGGCTTCGTCACACGCGGATTTTTCGCGCCATCCCTTTGAAACTGTGAAGAAGAACAGAAAGGAGCCTTCCATGGACAACACAACGCAACCCTCCGACCTGGTGATCGTCTACCACCGCCAGCCCTATGAGGAGCATGTGGAGAACGGCCAACTGGTCTACAAGGAGCACGCCAGTCCCAATGGCATCGTGCCCACGCTCAAGAGCTTCTTCGGCTCGGTCGAGCGCGGCGCCTGGGTGGCTTGGAAGCAGGTGGAAGGCAAGGGGCGCGAGGCCGATAAATTCGAGCGCGTCGTGCGCATCCAGGATTCCTATGGCACCTACAACGTCTCGCGCCTGCCACTCACCGCGCAGCAGGTGCGCAGCTTCTACCACGTCACTTCGAAGGAAGCGCTCTGGCCCATCCTGCATTCCTTTCCCGAGCGCTACAACTACGACGCGGTGGACTGGCCGACCTTCCGCGAGGTCAATCGCCTGTTCGCCGAGGCCGCCGTGGCCCAGGCCGCGCCGGGTGCGGTGATCTGGATCCACGACTACAACCTGTGGCTCACGCCGCATTACGTGCGCAAGCTGCGTTCGGACGTGAAGATCGCCTTCTTCCACCACACGCCGTTTCCCTCGTCCAGCATCTTCAGCATCCTGCCCTGGCGCGACGAAATCATGAACAGCCTGCTGGACTGCGACCTTGTGGGTTTCCACATCCCGCGCTATGCCGCAGGCTTCGCGGCGGCGGCGCGCAACCTCAAGGGCGCCAAGATCCTGGAGGAGGCCGCAGCGCCATCCAGCATGTCGCACCAGGGCCTGGCGTTGTCGCAGGCCTCCTCGCCGGTCAAGCTGGGCTACCAGGGGCGCGTGGTCCATGTCGACGCCTGCCCGGTAGGCACCAACGTGCCCTACATCCGTGAACTGGCGGCGCGCGAGACGACGCAGGCACGCGAGATGCGCATCCGCGAGGAACTGGCCGGGCGTCGGCTCATCGTCTCCGTCGGACGCACGGACTACACCAAGGGCACGCGCGACATGCTGCTGGCCTATGAGCGCCTGCTGGAGCGTCAACCGGCGCTGGTCGGACAGGTGCAACTGCTCGTCACGTCGGTGTCGGCGGCCTCGGGCATGGGCGTCTACCGCAATGTGCAGCGCGAGATCGAGCAGATCGCCGGGCGCATCAATGGCCGCTACAGCACGCTGGCCTACCGGCCGCTGTGGCTCTCGACCTCGGCCATCCCTTTTGAGGAACTGATCGCCTACTACCGCTGTGCCGACGTGTGCTGGATCACCCCGCTGCGCGATGGCCTGAACCTGGTGGCCAAGGAGTACGTGGCCGCTCGGGAGAATGGAAACGGTGCCAATCTGGGAGGGGCGCTGGTGCTGTCCGAGTTCACGGGCGCGGCGGTGGAATTGGACGGCGCGGTGCTGGCCAACCCCTACTCCAACTTTCAGATGGATGCCGCCATCGACCGCGCCCTGGCCATGCCGACTCAGGAGCAGCAGGAGCGCATGGCCAGCATGCAGCGCAGCGTGCAACGCTATGACGCTTCGCAATGGGCGCGCCACACGCTGGGAAAATTCAAGACCCTGTGAGGGATTTGACCAGGTCTGGGCGACAGCGCTCGAAGGATGGCGCTCCGGGCGCGGTTGCGCGTTTCCCCCAGTGTCGAAGCACAGTTTGTCACGCAAAAAACAGGGCGTAACCCGTAAACTCAGCGCTCTTTATTTGGGGGGGGACGGGATGCCTGCACTTGTGACGGAGTTGGCGATCGAGACCCACGGACTGCGCAAGCAGTTCGGTGATTTCGTCGCCGTTCAGGGGATCGATTTGGCGATCCCGCGCGGTTCGGTTTACGGCCTGCTCGGCCCGAACGGCGCGGGCAAGACCACCACCATCCGCATGCTGACCACCTTGCTGCGCCCCAGTGGCGGCACAGCCCGTGTGCTCGGGCATGACCTTGTGACCGAAGCCGCCCAGGTGCGCGCCAAGGTGGCCGTGACGGGGCAGTTCGCCTCCGTGGACGAAGACCTGACCGGCGAGGAAAACCTCATCCTGATCGCGCGGCTGCTGGGGTTCACGTGGAGCGCGGCGAAGGCACGGACTAAGCAATTGCTCGCCGCCTTCGACCTCGAAGAAGCCGCCAAGCGCCAGGCTCGCAACTACTCGGGCGGCATGCGGCGCCGGCTGGACATCGCCGCCAGCCTGATCGTGACGGCCGACCTGCTGTTCCTGGACGAACCCACCACGGGCCTGGACCCGCACAGTCGCAACCAGGTCTGGGACATCGTGCGCGCGATCGCCGCCGAAGGCACGACGGTGCTATTGACCACGCAGTACCTTGAAGAGGCCGACCGCCTTGCCGAACGCCTGGCCGTCATCGAGCACGGCAAGGTCATCGCCGAAGGCACCAGCCGTGAGCTGAAGGCCTCGGTCGGTGGCCGCGCCCTGCAACTGCGCCTGGCCGACGTGACTCAGCGCGCGGCGGCGGAAGACATCCTGCGCCGGGTGCTGGGCGAAGCGGTGGGTGAGGTGCAGGCGGGTGACGACGACGAAGGGCTGCTGCGCGCCAAGGTCGCGCGCGACGAACTCGCGCCTCAGGCCCTGGCCCAGCTCGCGGCCGCGAACATCGCCATCGCCGAATTCGCCCTGGCCCAACCCAGCCTGGACGATGTGTTCCTCGCCATCACCGGCAAACCCGCAGAAGACAAAACTGCGGACGGCACGAACAAGCAAGGAGGCAAGCAATGAGCAGCGACAAGATTTCCCTGCATGGCGTCTTGAGCAAGGACCCGCGCCCCGCTCGTGCCAGCGCGGGTGCGGCTGTGCTGACCCTGGCCTGGCGGGCCATGCTCAAGATCAAGCACGTGCCCTTCCAGCTCTTCGACGTGCTGGTCTTCCCCATCATGATGACCTTCATGTTCACCTACCTGTTCGGTGGCGCGCTGGCCGGTTCGACCGACGCTTACCTGCAGTGGCTGATCCCGGGCATCGTGGTGCAGACCCTGGTCTTCCTGACCATCTACACCGGCATGGGCCTGTGCACCGACATCACCAAGGGCCTGTTCGAGCGCTTCCGCTCGCTGCCCATCTGGCAGCCCAGCCCCATCGTCGGAGCGTTGTTCGGTGACCTGAGCCGTTACCTGCTGGCGGCCCTCGTGGTGCTCACCGTCGGCCTGATCCTGGGCTTTCGCCCGACAGGTGGCGTGACCGGCGTGGTGATGGCCTTGCTGCTGGTGCTGCTCTTCACCTCGGCCCTGTCCTGGTTCTGGATCATCATCGGCATGCTGGTGCGCACGCCCGAAATGGTGATGACCACCAGCATGTTGCTGCTGTTCCCGCTCACCTTCGTCAGCAACATCTTCGTCAACCCAACCACCATGCCCAGCTGGATGCAGACCGTGGTCAACCTCAACCCCGTCACTCACCTGACCAACGCCGCGCGCGGGCTGATGCATGGCAACGTGGTGGGCGGTGATGTGGTCTGGGTGCTGGTCGCTTCGGCCGCCATCACCGCCGTGGCGGCGCCGATTGCGATGCGGATGTATTACCGAGAGAGGTGATTTTGTGAGCTGAGTTGCGGTGTGAAGACCGCATTGTTATTTACATCAGTCGGTTCGGATATTCAAGAAATTGCAGTTGCAGGCATGCAAGATGTTTGAATCCATGTATTCAATGCGAAATGGCAAAGTTCTGACGATTGAGGCACTAGCGGACTCAACAGTGTTCCCGAATCCATATGCAATTTATGCAAGTGGCTTTTGGAAGTGCTCGGAAGAGATCATTCTGAAGACCGAGGAATCTTTGCAGTTTCGTCTTCCTGGGCAGCTCAGGAGCTACTACGCCGAGATAGGCGTTGGTACGGTTCGCGGGCACGATGACGCGATAAGTTTTTCATTCAATAACGTACTTATTCCAACACATATTCCTGAGTTGATTAATGGAACATGTGGATGGATGGCACCTTATACGCAGATAGAGCCAGAGGTCGTACCATTTTTTGAACGCGATGTAGATTTGTTCTTTTGTATCAAACCAAAAAGCGCCAACCCCAATGCAGTTCATTGGATGTGGGGAGAGAAGATTTGCGATTCTCTTAATGAGTTCTTCAATCGTATTGCGGGTGATCCGAGCTGGCCCAATCCATCAGGATTCTGAGTTTTAGAGTTGCTGTCTTGGTCCTGAAAAATTAGGACGGTATGAAGTGAACTTAATCACTTCCTCCGCAACCCCAACGCAATCGCCCCCGCCACCACCCCCCAGAACGCCGAACCCACACCTGCGATCACGACGCCGCTGAGCGTGACGAGGAAGGTGATGAGCGCGGCTTCGCGTTGGTCCTCCTGTGCGAAGGCGGCAGCGAGCGCGCCCGCGATGCTGCCCAGCAGGGCCAGGCCCGCGATGGCCGCGACCAGTTCCTTGGGGAAGGCCAGCAGCAGGCCCGTGACCGTGGCTCCAAAGATGCCCACCAGCACGTAAAGCAGGCCGCAGACCACGGCGGCGGTGTAGCGTTTGGCCTTGTCTTCGTGCGCTTCGTGGCCCATGCAGATGGCGGCGGTGATGGCGCTGAAGTTCAGCGCAAAGGCGCCAAAGGGTGCGAGCACCAGGGTCGCCACGCCCGTCATCGTGAGCAGACGCGAAATGGGCATGTCGTAACCCGCCGCGCGGATGGCCGCCACGCCGGGCAGGTTTTGCGAGGCCATGGTCACGACAAACAGCGGCAGCGCCAGGCTGACGATGGCCGACAGCGTGAAGCTCGGCGCTGTGAACACTGGCACGGCCAGCGAGAAACTCACGGTGTTCCAGGCCAGTTGACCGCGCAGCGCGGCATAGGCCACAGCGACCACCAGGGTCAGCGGCACCGCGTAGCGCGGCACGAAGCGCTTGCCCAGCAGGTAGGTGGCCAACATCAGCAGCACCAGCGGCAACGCGGTCTGCGCGGCACCAAAGGCATTGAGCCCGAAGCGCGCCAGCACGCCGGCCAACAAGGCCGCAGCCAGGGCCATGGGGATGCGGTTCATCACCCGCTCAAACCAGCCCGTGGCACCCGCCACCGTGATCAGCGCCGCACTGACAATGAAGGCACCGACGGCCTCGGCCATTGAAAACCCCCCCGCCAGCCCAGCGGCGGCCAGCACCGCCGCACCCGGCGTGGACCATGCCACCATCACCGGTTGGCGCAGGATCAGCGAGGGCAGGGCGCTGCACAGCCCCATGCCGAGGCCCAGCGCCCACATCCAGGAACTGATTTCTTCCGGCGTCGCGCCAAACGATTGCGCGGCCTGGAACACCAGCGCGACGGAACTGGTGAAACCGACCAGCACGGCAACAAAGCCTGCGCTGGCGGCGGAGAGTTGGAGGTCTTTGAAGAAACGCATGGCGCTGGATTTTTAGATTTGAGGATTGCGCAGATGCCCGCTGGCAAGAGGATGCGGGGTGAAGGCGGAGCGAAGTAAAGGAGGAGAGCGGCGCAGCCGCTCGGGGGACATGAGCGCAGTCTTTACCCCGCATCCTCTTGCCTTCACCAATGCTTGAGTGCTAATTCAAGGAGCCTCGCCCTTTGACAGTCGAGCCTCAATCGCCTCAATCACCGCAGGCAACTCCGCCACGCTGTCGATCACGTAATGCGCGCCCGCCTCCTGCAGCCGACGCCGGGCCTGGGCCAGACGGGTCTCGTACTCAGCCGGCTGCGCCGCTTTCATGGCCTGAGCGTCAGCCAGCGTGTACCCCATCTCATTGCCCGACAGCGCCAAGCCCACGCTCCACATCCCCGCATTGCGTCCTTCCTCCACGCCCGGCGTGGTGTCGTCCACCTTCACGCAGGCGCGCACGTTCGGGACTTGCAGCGCGAGCAGATTCGCCAGCGCCATGTAGGCGCCAGGACGCCCACCTGCGGGCAACTCGTCACCCGCGACCACATGGTCGGGCGCGATGCCCGCTTGCTTGGCCAAAGGACGCAGCACGTCCATCACCTGCTTGGGATAACCCGAGCAGGAACCGATCTTGATGCCGCGCGCGCGTAGCCAGGCCAACGTGTCCACCGCCCCGGGAATCGGCTGCGAGTACGCCCCCACCTTCTCGATCTGCATGGGCATGAAGCGCTCGTAAATCGCGTCAATGTCGGCCTCGGTCGAGGGGCGCCCGAAGACTTTTTGCCATTGGGCTTGCACGCCCGGGTCGTTCAGCAACTGATGGATGTGCAGGCGCTTGGACAGTCCCATGGGCCCCCGCGCCTGCTCCAGCGTGATGCGGATGCCAAAGGTCTGGAAGGCGTCCACGAAGATCTGCGTGGGTGCGAGTGAGCCATGGTCAACCAGGGTGCCGGCCCAGTCGAAGATCACGGCCAGGACGGGGGAGGGCAGGTGGGGCGGTTTCACGAAGGTCATGGCTTCATTATCCCGCTGGGCGATGACGGTCGTTTCAAACCGGTTGCTTGGGTTGCGTGATTCTCTTGGGCGAGCCCACATGCGAACCCACATTCGAGACTCGATGCGAACCCCAATGCAGCAGGCCGGTCACGCTCTGCGCATGACCGGCCTGGATCTGCGAGGCCTTCAGACCGCCGCGGGCGTCAGAAGTCGGCGCTCATCGAGACGCGCACCGAGCGGCCGGGCTGGGTGTAGGCATCGAGCACCGCGGACGAGGCGGCGAGGCCTTGCACGTCAGACCAGTTCCAGTACTTCTCGTCCGTCAGGTTGTAGACGCCAGCCGTCAGGCGCAGGTCCTTGCGGATGCGCCATTGGCCGCTGAGGTCGTACACCGTGTAGGCGTCGGGCAGGAACTGCGTGCTCGAGTCCACATCGCTCTTGTCCTTGGCGGCGCTGTGCGTGGCGTCCAAGCGCACCATCCAGACGGGGGTGTCGTAGCGCACACCGGCGGTCATGCGCGCGGGGTTGATCGAGTCCAGCGGCACGTCCTGGGCCGTGTCCCGTCCGCGCGCTTGGCTGTAGCTGAGCGGGCTCGACAGCGTGCCTCCCGCGAACTGGCCCGGCGCACCCCAACGGATGTCGGCCTTGGCCTCAAAGCCGCTGATCTCCACCCGTCCGATGTTGACGGACTGGTAGACCGTAGGATTGGCCTGGGTGCCCGCGCCGCCGACCTTGTAGGTGTCCTCGATGAAGTCCTTGTATCGGCCCGTGAATGCGGCGAAGTCGAAGCTCACGCCGTCGAGTCGGCCGCGCAGGCCCAATTCGAAGTTCTGGCTGGTCTCGGGTTTCAGGTCCGGGTTGGGAATGGTTTTGTAACCCGCGGCGGCATTCTCAAAGAAGGCGTTGATCTGCCCCGCATTGGGCGCACGGAAGCCCGCCGCGTAGTTGCCGAACAGGCTCCACTGGTCGGTGGCACGCCAGAGCACGCCCAGCTTGGGGCTGGTGGCGTCGCCTGAAATCGACTTGGCGTCGGCGTTGAAGTTCTTCTGGCTCGCGTCAATGCTGTAGTGGTCGAAGCGCACGCCCGGGGTCACGCTGAAGTCCCCGATGATGAATTCGTCCTGCACGTAAAGCGCGGTGCTGGTTTCACGCGTGTCGGGGAAGCGCTTGAGCGGAAAGGTCTCTCCGGCGGGCGGCGTGACGCCATCCTGCTCGTTGACCACGTCGGTGACGACGTAGTCCACGCCGTAGGTGATCTTCTGCGCCGAGCCACCGCCCATGCGCAGCAGCTTGTTGCCTTGCAGGTTGGACTGCCAGGTGGTTTCGTCGTAGGTCGTGTCACGCACGCGGTCCGTGGTGGTGCGATCTTCGTCTGCCCATTCGCGCGAATGGGCGTCCTGATAACTCAGCACGGCGCGCACTTCGTCGGCCAAGGCCGATTGCGTCTGCCAGCGGCTGTCCCAGGTCGCGCGGCTGCGTTCCATGTCGGTGCTGGCGTCGGATCGCAGCACCGTGGCGGTGCGCGCCGTCAGCAGCTCATAGTCGCTGCTCTTGTCCACATGCTCCAGCGTCAGCGCATGGCGCTGGCCCGCGCCGGGCGTCCACACCAACTTGCCCAGCAGGCTGTAGTTCTCGTCTTCTTGGGGGTTGGGCGTGGTCCGGGTGGCGTTCTTGCTGTCGTTGTCACCCTGGTTGTCCAGTTCTTGGGCGCGCGACACGCTCGCACCCAGCAACCACTGCAACTCGTCGTTGATGCGACCCGCCAGCGTGGTGCCGAGGCGCTTGGACTGGTTCGCGCTGTCATAGCCCAGGCTGATCCGGCCCGCGAAGTCGTCGTTTTGATCAAGCAAGTTGTCCGGGTCGGCGGTGATGAAGTGCACCAGCCCCCCCATGCCATCCGAGCCATACAAGGCCGAGGTGGCGCCACGCACCACCTCCACGCGCTGAATCAGGCCCACGTCGAGGTAGTCCCGCCCGAACGACGTGGCGCCGAAAGCGTAGCTGCGCGGCTGGCGGATGCCATCGACCAGCACCAGCACGCGGTTGCCGTCCAGGCCGCGGATGTTGAAGCCTGCGTTTTGGTCTCGGCCTGTGCTGCCGCTGGCCATACCGAAGCGAGCGGGCGAGCGCTGCACGCTCACATTGGGCAGTTCGCGCGCCAGGTCGCGGATGTCGCGCACCTGCTTTTCTTCCATCGTTTCCGTGCCGATGACGTCGATGGACATGGGCAAATCGTCGGCGGACTGCTCAACGCGCGAGCCGCTGACGACGATGGCCTGGAGTTGGGCGACTTCCTGCGCCTGGGCGGTGAGTCCGGGGCCAAGGGCGCAGGCCGCCAGCCAGGCCAGGGGTTTGAGGCGGAAGGTGCGGACGACGTCGCGACGGGACTTGGATTTGGAAGGCATGGACTTTCTTGTAGGCAATGAAAGGAAAGGTGGGGTGAACCGACTTGATGGCCCGTGATGTGCCACAAATCTTTGCAAAGTATATTAATAATGAGAATGATTCGCAATAAATAATTGTGTAAAAATAGCCGCCTTCTCGCTTCCCCATCCCAACCCTCACTCTTATCCATCTTTGAGGTTTTCATGAAACAAACAAGTCCAGCCCTCGTGGCGCTTGCCGTGGGCGTGACCGTCCTGCTGGCTGCCTGCGCGTCCCCGTCCCAACCGAACGCTGACAAGGCGCTTGGGCCCGTCAACCCCGCGGGCGGGCACGGCCATGCCGCCTTCATGGGCAGCTACGACGTCAACCGTGACGGCGTGGTCACGCGCGACGAGTACGACACGCTGCGCAAGCAGCGTTACGTGGCGGCCGACATCAACCGGGACGGCTGGCTCAGCGAGGCCGAATACGTGGCCGAGTTCGAGGCGCGCTTGAAGCAGCAGTACGCCGCCCAGGGCCGCTCGCCCGACGACGGCTACCAGCAAATGATGAAACAGGCCCATGTGCGCTTCAACATCCTGGACAAGAACAAGGACGGCCGCCTGTCGGTGGACGAGGAGAACGATGTCGCCGAGCGCACCTTCAAGACGGGGGACGTGAACCTTGACGGCGTCGTGAACGCCGCGGATGACATGAAGAAAGGCGCGAATTGATCATGGTCCGCATGCTTCGCCCCTTCTTTGCACGCGTCACGCTGCTGCGCCTGTGCGCGGGACTGCTCTTCACCGGCACCGCCCAGGCGCACACGCCTTACCTGTTGCCCCTGAGCTTTGACGTGTCCCCCGATGCCATCGTCAGCGTGGACGCGGGCTATGCCGAAAAATTCTTCCTGTCGGAAGTGAACTTTGGCGACACGCGCTTCGTGATCACCACGCCGGACGCCAGCTTGCTGCCTTTCGGGGAGGTGCATCAGTTCAAGTCCCGCACCGTGGCCGAGCAGAAGTTGCCCGGTGCCAAGGGAACTTACCGTCTGAGCACGGGCGTGCGCTTGGGTTCAATCTTCCGAAGCTGGGAGCAGGACGGCAAGGTGGAGATCTCGCGCGATGGGAACAAGACCCCGCCGCCTGGGGTCAAGCTGCTGTCCCATTACCAGTCGCATTCGATTTCCGAGGCGTACGTGACGGCCGGGGCACCCAACAAGCGCGCCTTGGAGCCGACCCAGCAGGGTCTGGAAATCGCACCCATCACCCACCCGAACGATTTGGTCACGGGTGAAAAGTTCGAGTTCACCGTGCTGTTCGATGGCAAGCCGCTGGCGGGGCAGACGGTGGACATCTACCGCTCCCCCATGGACCTGGGCAGCGAGCACACCAGCGCGAGTGTGAAGACCGATGCGCAAGGTCGCGTGGCCTATGCGCTGAGTCAACCGGGCGTCTATCTGGCCTTGGTGCGTTATCGCGGTGCGGCGCCCAAGGGCGCTGCCGCGCCGATGTACGGCTACAACTACACCCTGACTTTCCGGGTGATGACGCCTTAAATACGGACAGCAAGGTCTCACGGCCCGCTCGCGGCTCAGGCAGCCGAGAGTGGGCTTTTTTTTAACCCGGTCTTGCTCGGTGTTGATCAACCCAAGCGCAGCGCCATCACGCCCGCCACGATGACGGCCGTGCCCATGGCGCGGCGCGGCGTGAAGGGCTCGCGCAGCAGCCAGGCGCCGATGATGGCCGCGAACAGCACCGAGGTCTCGCGCAGCGCGGCCACGGTGGCCACGGGCGCGCGCGTCATGGCCCAGAGCGCGATGCCGTAGGAGCCCAGCGAGGCCAGCGCGCCGCCCAGCGCAATGCGCCAGCGCTGGCGGGCGTAGGACAGTGTGCGCGGCCAAGCGACCTTGCCGCGCCGCGCCAGCACAAGCAGGGCGAAGGGCCAGCCATCGAAGGCGAACAGCATGATGACGTAGCGCAGCGCCCCCAAGCCATCCGCCTCCGTGCTGGCCGCTCGCGCGCCCAGCGCGTCCACCAGGGTGTAGATGGCGATGATGACCGCGTTGGCCAGCGCGAAGCCCACGGCTTTGGGCGAATCCAGCGCGTGGCGCGACAACCCGAGCGCCAGCACGCCGCAGCACACGCCCAGCACGCCGATCCAGGCCAGCGGTGAAAGATGCTCCCCCACGAACAGCGCCGAACTCAGGGCGACGAGCAGCGGCGCGGTCCCACGCATCAACGGGTAAGCCAAGCCCAGGTCACCGTGGTGGTAGGCGCGCGCCAGCGCGATGTAGTAGCCGATGTGGATCAGCACCGAGGCTGCGATGTAGGGCCAGGCAGAGAGCGGCGGCGGCCCCAACCAGAGCAGGAGCGGCAACGTGACGACCGAACCCAGCAGGTGAATCAGCGCTGTGTCCAGCGTCTTGTCCTGGCTGGACTTGACCAGGGCGTTCCAACTTGCGTGCAGTAGCGCGCCGAACAGCACGGCGGCGGCGATGGGCCAGGTGAGGGTCATGCGGCGAGTGTCGCAGAGATCGTGCCAGGCCCGCGCGACCGTGCCGTGGCGGGCCGGAAGGCGCGGAATTTACGCGGAATTTATGCCTTGGTCCGGCCGCGAGGCTGGCGAATTTACGGGTGCCACTTCGAGAATTTTGCACGTGGTCGCCGAGGTCTCTGCGGCCTGTGCTGAATCGACATTCAGGAGTCCTTGCACATGATCGAACTCATCGTTGTCCTGGGGCTGGCCCTCGTGTTGGGCTGGCCGCTAGGCAGTTATCTCGCCGCCGTGATGCGCGGCGAGCCCATGCGCGGTGACCGGCTTTGGGGCCGGGTCGAGCGCCCTCTGTACCGCCTGCTGGGGGTAGACCCGTCGCAAGGCATGGGCTGGCAGGACTATGCCAGAGCGTTCCTGCTCAGCAACTGGGTGCTGGGCTTGTTGGTCACGGCGATCTTCATGACCCAAGCCTGGTTGCCGCTGAACCCGAACGACGCGCCGAACCTGCGCTGGGATCTGGCGCTGCACACGGCCGTCTCTTTCCTCACCAACACCAACCAGCAGCATTACTCGGGTCAAGCTCAACTGTCGCATCTGGCCCAGATGACGGGCATCGTCGGCTTGCAGGTTGTCACGCCGATGATGGGCCTGGCCCTCGTGGTGGCCACGCTGCGCGGCCTGTTCGGTGGACGCCAGGCCCGCGAGGGGCAGGCCGATGCCAGCGCCGTGGACCTGGGCAACTACTGGGCCGACGTCATACGACCCACGGTGCGTGTGTTCCTGCCGCTGTGTGTGCTGCTCTCGATGCTGTTGACATGGCAGGGCGTGCCCTCCACCCTGGCGGGTGGGCCGGAGGTCACGCCCTTGGACGCGAGCGTGGCCATGAAGGAGCAGAAGATCCCGCTGGGGCCCGTCGCGCCCATGGTCGCGGCCAAGCAGTTGGGCACCAATGGCGGCGGTTGGTATGGCCCGAACAGCGCGGCTCCGCTGGAAAATCCGACCCCGCTGTCCAACGTGCTGCAGACGTTCTCGCTCATTCTGTTGCCGGTTTCAGTGGCTTTCATGGTCGGTGCTTTCACGGGGCGCAAGAAGTTCAGCGCGCTGGTGTTGGGCTGCATGCTGACCATGTCCCTGGCGTCCACGGGCTTGGCGTTGTGGTCCGAGGGCCATTCCTCGTCCACGGCCGACGCGGCGCTGATGGAAGGCAAGGAAGTGCGCCTCGGTGCTGACGCCTCCGCGCTGTGGGCCGCGTTCACCACGCAGACCAGCAACGGCTCGGTCAATGCCATGCACGACTCGTTGGCGCCGCTGACCGGCTTGGTCACGATGGGCAATATGTTGGTCAACGCCATCTGGGGCGGCATCGGCTGCGGCCTGCAGCAGTTCCTGGTCTACCTGCTTTTGAGCGTCTTCCTCGCGGGGCTGATGACCGGGCGCACGCCCGAGTTGTTCGGCCGCAAGATCGAAGCGCAGGAGGTGAAGTTGCTCGCTGTGCTGGTGTTGCTGCAGCCCTTGGTAGTGCTGGGCTTCACGGCCGTCACCCTGGCCATCCCCTCCCTCACCGGTAACTCCAACCCAGCCTTCCACGGCATCAGCCAGGTGCTGTATGAGTACGCCTCGGCCTTCGCCAACAACGGCTCCGGCTTCGAGGGCCTGGGCGACGCCACGTACTGGTGGAACCTCAGCTGCGCCGCCGTGCTGGCCTTGGGCCGTTACCCGGCGCTGATCCTGCCGCTGGTGATCGCCGCCTCCCTGGCCCGCAAACGCTTTGCGCCGGAAAGCGCCGGCACCCTGCAGGTCGAGACCCCAACCTTCGCCCTGACCCTGATCGCGGTGGTCGTGATCCTGACCCTGCTCCAGTTCATGCCCGTGCTGGTGCTGGGACCCGTCGCTGAACACCTGTCGATGATCGCGCAGTGAGCGCCATGGAACCCAAGTCGGAGAACCTTCTCATGAATGTCAAAGACAATTTCCCCGCGATCGCTCCCAGCCGCCCAGTCGCATTGCTGGACGCTGCTGGGTTCAAGGTCGCGCTGCGTGCTTCCTTCGTCAAGCTGGCGCCCCAACACGCCTTCAAGAACCCGGTGATGGCCGTGGTCTGGTTCGGCACGCTCTGGTGCGCTGTGTTGACCCTGCTCGGGGCGACGTCCGCGGGCATGGGCTGGGCCGTGACGGCGCTGCTCTTTGTCACCGTGCTGTTCGCCAACTTCGCCGAGGCGGTGGCCGAAGCGCGCGGGCGTGGCCAGGCCGCCTCGCTGCGTCGCGTGCGCAAGGATTTGGTGGCCCGTCGTCTGGGGGGCCGCGATGACGCGGAGGCGATCACCCGCGCGGTGAGCATTCCGGCGGCTGAATTGATTCCGGGCGATCGGGTCGTCGTGTCCGCGGGAGAGATCGTGCCCGCCGATGGCGAGATCGTGCGTGGTCTCGCCACCCTCAATGAATCGGCGGTGACGGGCGAATCGGCGCCCGTGCTGCGCGAGGCGGGCACCGACCGCTCCGGCGTGATCGGTGGCACCAAGGTCTTGTCCGACGAGATCGTGGTCCGCATCACGGCCCAGCCGGGACACAGCTTCCTTGACCGAATGATCGCCCTGGTCGAGGGCGCGAACCGGCAGAAGACGCCGAACGAGATCGCACTGGGCCTGTTGCTGCTGACCATGACCGCGACCTTCCTGATCGTGGTCGTCAGCCTGCCCTTCATCGCGTCCTTCGTCGGCATCACGCTCGATCCTCTGTTGCTGGTCGCCCTGCTGGTCTGCCTGATCCCGACCACCATCGGCGGCCTGCTGCCGGCCATCGGCATCGCGGGCATGAACCGCGCGTTGGCGGCCAATGTGTTGGCCAAATCCGGCAAGGCGGTGGAGGCGGCGGGCGACGTGGACGTGCTGCTGCTGGACAAGACCGGCACCATCACCCATGGCGATCGTCAGGCCACGGTGCTGCACGCCCTCGCGGGGGTGGAGCCGTCCTTGCTGCGCGAGGCCGCCTTGCTGGCCTCGCTGGCTGATCCGACGCCCGAGGGCAAGTCCATCGTCAAGCTGGCGCGCCGTCAGAACCGTGACGGTTCATCGGTGCCGCTGGAAGAGCCCGTGGGCGCGCACTTCGTGGCCTTCAGCGCCGCCACACGGATGTCCGGCGTGGACCTGCCCGATGGTCGTTCCATCCGCAAGGGCGCGATGGACGCCATCGTGCGACGCGTGCAAGAGGCTGGGGGGGGCGTGCCGACCGAGCTTCAGGCCCGTGTCGAGCAGGTGGCGCGCAAGGGCGCCACGCCCCTGGTCGTTGCCGACGGTCGCCACGTGCTCGGCGTGGTGGAGTTGTCGGACGTGGTCAAGCACGGCATCCAGGAGAAGTTCGCCCGGTTGCGCGCCATGGGCATCCGCACCGTGATGATCACCGGCGACAACCCGCTGACCGCCGCGGCCATCGCCGCCGAGGCCGGGGTCGACGACTACATCGCCGAAGCCCGGCCCGAGGACAAGCTCGCCCGCATCCGTGCCGAGCAGGCCGGTGGTCGTCTGGTCGCCATGGTGGGCGATGGCAGCAACGACGCGCCCGCACTCGCTCAGGCCGACGTGGGCTTGGCCATGAACACGGGCACGCAGGCGGCCAAGGAGGCTGGCAACATGGTCGATCTGGACTCGGACCCGGCCAAGCTGCTGCAAGTCGTCGAAGTGGGCAAGCAGCAGCTCATCACGCGCGGTGCGCTGACCACCTTCTCGCTGGCCAACGATGTGTCCAAGTACTTCGCCATCCTGCCGGCGCTGTTCGCGGGTGCGATTCCTTCCATGGCCGCGCTGAACGTGATGCAGCTGTCCAGCCCGGCCAACGCGGTGATTGCGGCGCTGATCTTCAACGCCCTCATCATTCCGCTGCTGATTCCGCTGGCGTTGCGTGGCGTGCGCTTCCGCCCGATGGGCGCCACGGCGCTGCTGCGCCGCAACATGCTGGTCTATGGCCTGGGCGGTGTGTTGCTGCCATTTCCCGCGATCAAGCTGATCGACATGATGCTGACCGTGACGGTCGGCGCCTGAAGTCCGAAGTCTCACCCGAGGCTGATTAAGAGGTTAAGAGGTCAAGAGGTTCATCATGACAAGCCATTCTTCTTCCTTGCGCGCACCCCTGGGGCTGGCCCTGGTCTCTCTGCTGGTGTTCGGTCTGTTGTATGCCATCGCCGTGGCGGGCCTGGGCGGTTTGCTCTTTCCTCGGACGGCCACGGGCAGTCTGATCGAGCGCGAGGGCCGTGTCGTCGGCTCCGCCTTGGCCGCGCAGCCCTTTGCCGACGCGCGCTATTTCCAGCCGCGCCCTTCGGCGGCCGCCTACGACCCGATGGCCCTGGCGGGCAGCAACCAGGCGCGCAGCAATCCCGACCTGCGTCAGCGCATCGCCGACGCCCGCGTGGCAGTGGCTGCGCGCGAGGGCATCTCACCCGAGGCTGTGCCGGGGGACTTGCTCACTCAGTCCGGCAGTGGCATCGATCCGCACATCAGCCCCGAGGGCGCCCGCGTCCAGATCGCGCGTGTCGCGCGGGCACGAGGGCTCGACGCGGACCAGGTGGGTCAGCTGGTGGCCCGGCACACCGAAGGCCCGCAGCTCGGTCTCTTCGGTCAGCCCCGCGTCAACGTGCTGGTGCTGAACCTGGCCTTGGATGCCCTGAGCCGCGCAGTGGCCGCGCAAGCACAATAGGCGCATGCGCGAGGAACACAAGGTCCCACGTGACCCGGACCGCGAGGCCCGGGCTGACGCATGGGCGAGTGGACTGCGCCGCGACGCGGCGGGGCGGCTGACGGTTTTCCTGGGCGCGGCGCCGGGTGTCGGCAAGACCTACGCCATGCTCTCGCGGGCGCGAGAGTTGCAGAAGCAGGGCGTGGATGTCGTGATCGGCCTGGTCGAGACCCACGGTCGGGTCGAAACCGCGGCGCTGCTGGATGGCCTCGAAGTCATCCCGCGCCGGCGCGTTGACTACCAGGGGCGTTGGCTGGAGGAGATGGACATCGACGCGGTGCTGGCGCGTCGACCGCGCGTCGTCGTGGTCGACGAGCTGGCGCACCGCAACGCCGTGGGCAGTCGGCACGAACGCCGTTGGCAAGACGTGGAGGAACTGCTGGACGCGGGCATCGACGTCTGCACCGCCGTCAACATCCAGCACCTGGAAAGCCTCAACGACATCGTGCACCGCATCACCGGCGTGCGCGTGAGCGAGACCGTGCCCGACGCGCTGTTCGACCGTCTGCGTGACATCCGCCTGGTCGATCTGCCGCCGCGCGAACTGATCGAGCGACTCAAACAAGGCAAGGTCTATCTGCCCGACCAAGCGGAGCGTGCCTTGAAGGCGTTCTTTCTGCCTTCGAACCTGGCTGCGCTGCGCGAACTGGCCATGCAGACAGCGGCCGACCGCGTGGACGAAGACCTGCGCGAAACCCAGACCGCGCGCGGACAGTCCGGTCTGGCGCTGCGTCGGCGCGTGCTGGTCGCGATCGACGGCCTGGGGTCCTCCGAATACCTGGTGCGCGCGGGCCGACGCATCGCCGAGCGGCGCGACGCGCCCTGGAGCGTGGTGACGGTGAAATCCGGCCCCGGCGGCAAGGTCGATCCGGCGCGGCAGGCTGAACTCGACCGCGCCTTCGCGCTGGCGCGCAAGCTGGGTGCCGATACCGAAGTGCTGCATGGACCGCGTGTCGCCGACGCCCTGCTTGACCATGCCGCGCGTGACGGCAGTTCCACGATCGTCGTCGGGCGCACGCGCGAGCGCCCCTTCGCCCGGATGGTGAACCGCACGCTCACCCAGCAACTGCTGCAACACGGCGCGCATTACGAACTGGTCATCATCAGCGCGCCGCAGGCACGCGCCCGAGCGCGGCAGCGCCGGGAAAGCCCAGCAGCATGGCTGGGCCGCTATGACCTCGCCTTGGCCCTGTTGGCCACGCTGGTCGCCATCGCGGGGGCCTGGGCGGCGGAGCGCTGGCTGGGCTTGAGCGATCTTTCCATGGTCTTCATCGTGGCGGTGGTGTTGGTCGCGGCGCGCACGCGCATGACGGCGGCGGTGGTCGCGGCGGGACTGTGCTTCCTGGCCTACAACTTTTTCTTCATCGAACCACGATTCACGCTTTACATCGGCGCGCGCCAAGGCGTGACCACGGTCTTTCTCTTCTTGATCACCGCGTTAGTGGCCGGGCGGCTGGCGTCCCAATTGCGCATGCAGGTGTTGGCCCTGCGCGCTGCGAATGCGCACGTCACGGTGTTGCAGGGGCTCGGGCAGCAGCTCAGCGCAGCCGCCGACTTGGGGGGCGTGCTGCAGGCCGGGCGCACGGTGCTTGAACGCCATCTGGGCGCGGGCGCTTGGCTGCGCGTGACCGGGGATGGCGAAGGCAGCGGCGCCGACGTGGAGTCGTGTTCCAACGGCGCGGTGCTGGCGGACATCGACCGCGCCGCGGCCGATTGGGCGCTGTCGCATGGTCAGCCCTCGGGGCGATTCACCGACACCCTGGCCGGGGCGGCCTGGTGGTGGCTGCCCCTGCGCAAGGAGCAAAACATGGCGGGCCTTGGAGGCGAAACCAGCGACGACGTGATCGGCATTGTCGGGCTGCGTTTCGGCGAAGACGTCCGGCGCCTGTCCTTCGCGCAGCGCCGTCTGGCCGAGGCCATGGCCGAAGACATCGCTCAGGCGGCTTTGCGCGCGCGGCTGGTGGCTGATTTGGAAAAAGCGCGCGTCAACAACGAAACCGAGCGCCTGCGTTCAGCGCTGCTGTCCTCGGTCTCGCACGATCTGCGCTCGCCGCTGGCGGCCATGATCGGCTCGGCTGGCAGCCTGGCCGGTTACAGCGAGGCCATGAGCGCGCAGGACCGCAAGAGCCTGCTCGACACCATCTTGGTCGAAGGCGAGCGGCTGGACCGCTACATCCAGAACCTGCTGGACATGACCCGTCTGGGCCACACGGGCCTGAGCCTCAAGCGCGACTGGATCGGCGTGGACGAGTTGATCGGATCGGCCTGCGGGCGCCTGCGCCGATACCAGCCGGGCGTGCTGCTGCAGGTGACGCTGGCGCCGCGGTTGCCTCCGATCTGGGTGCATCCCGCGCTGGTGGAACAGGCACTCTTCAATGTGTTGGAAAACGCCGCCAAGTTTTCTCCACCGGGCGAGACCATCGACATCACGGCCCAAGGGGTCGAAGAGACCGGTGAGACGGACGATGGACGCGAGCGCTTGCAGCCTAGCGTCCTGCAACTGGACGTGCGCGACCGCGGCCCCGGCATACCCGTGGAAGAACGTGGACGCATCTTCGACATGTTCTACAGCGTCGAGCGCGGGGACCGAGGTCGCCACGGCACGGGACTGGGTCTCACGATCGCGCAGGGCATGGTCGGCGCGCACGGTGGCAGTGTTTCCGCCCTGTCGGGCCCGGACGGTCGCGGCACCGTGATCCGCATCACCCTGCCGTTGATGACGCCGCCCAGGATGTCCTCTGAACCACTGTTTGACGCCGACAGCCGATAGACTGCCACACCAGCCCGCGCTCTGACGTCCATGTCCACGCCATCTCCCGTCTCGCCCGCCATGCCGGTTTCCACGCCCGTGCGTGTGCTGGTGATCGACGACGAACCGCAGATTCGGCGCTTCCTCGAAATCAGTTTGCGCGCGCAAGGCTATGAAGTGGCGCTGGCCGCGGCAGGTCGCGAAGGCTTGGCCGCGCTGGCGGCGCAGGGTGCCGATCTGGTCGTGCTCGACATCGGCCTGCCTGACATCGATGGCCACGAAGTGCTGCGAGAGCTCCGCGCCTGGTCCCAGGTGCCGGTGCTGATGCTCAGCGTGCGCGCGGGTGAATCGGAGAAGGTAACGGCTCTGGACGAAGGGGCCAATGACTACGTCACCAAGCCTTTCGGCACGCAGGAGTTGATGG
The DNA here is from genome assembly GCF_046452315.1 of Hylemonella sp. W303a. Classification (NCBI taxonomy): domain Bacteria; kingdom Pseudomonadati; phylum Pseudomonadota; class Betaproteobacteria; order Burkholderiales; family Comamonadaceae; genus Hylemonella; species Hylemonella sp. W303a. Next base: position 292,357 of record NZ_JBKFDG010000005.1, read on the forward strand.
CGCGCATCCGCGTGTTGTTGCGTCAGCAACCCGGTGTGAAAGAAGGACAGACGGTGTTCGACGACGGCCACCTGCGCATCGATTTGGCGCGCCGCGAGGTGCGTTTGAGCGGTGAGCTGCTCGCCTTGGGCCGCAAAGAGTATGCCTTGCTGGCCTTGCTGATCAAGCATGCCGGGCGCGTGGTGACCCAGCCGCAGATCCTGCGCGAGGTCTGGGGTGTGACCCACCAGGACGACACGCATTACGTGCGCATCCTGGTGGGCAAGTTGCGGCAAAAGCTGGGCGACGACGCGCTGTCGCCACGTTACATCGCCACCGAGCCGGGCGTGGGCCTGCGCTTTTTGGTCGGATCGTCCTGAGGCCAGCCGTGGCGGCAGCGCGGTTGCGCCCCATGGCCTGAGGGTGACGGTGACGGGGGCGTGCACCGACGGCCCGAGTTTTCATCCCCACGCCGCACCATAACGGTGACATGTCGCGCCACCCCACAGGGCGTCAACGACTGGCGCGGCCCGCGAGGCAGCGCTGCTGCCGGGCACGAGGTTTGCATTGATCGATCAGGCTGCCGTCATCAACGCGTCACGGTGACGTCACACGATGCCGGTTTCCATCATCAGGAGCATTCACCATGCGCATGACGCTTTCTTTCCGGACCTGGGTGTTCGCGGCCGTGCTGGCCGGGGCGACCTCGGCGGCCTGGGCCCAGAAAACCACCTTGCTGGTCTACACGGCGCTGGAAACCGACCAACTCAAGGCCTACCAGGAAGGCTTCAACAAGGTCGAGCCCGATATAGAGATCAAATGGGTGCGCGACAGCACGGGCGTGATCACCGCCAAGCTGCTGGCCGAAAAAGCCAACCCGCAAGCCGACGTGGTGATGGGCGTGGCCGCTTCCAGCCTCGCACTGTTGGATGCCAACAAGATGCTGGAGCCCTACGCGCCGGCCAACCTCAAGGCCATCAGCCCTGCTTACAAGGACAAGAAGAACCCGCCGGCCTGGTTCGGCATGGACGTCTGGGGCGCCACCGTGTGCTTCAACACCGTGGAAGCCGAGAAGAAGGGCATCAAGAAACCCGAAAGCTGGAAGGACCTCACCAAGCCTGAATTCAAGGGCCAGGTCGTCATGCCCAACCCGGCTTCCAGCGGCACCGGCTACTTCGATGTGGCGGCCTGGTTGACGCTTTGGGGTGACGACAACGGCAAGGGCGGCGGCTGGAAGTACATGGACGCGCTGCACGAGAACATCGCCCAATACACCCACAGCGGCAGCAAGCCTTGCAACATGGCGGCCGCAGGCGAGTACGTGGCGGGCATCAGCTTCGAGTACCGCGGCAACAGCAACAAGGCCAAGGGCGCGCCGATTGAACTGGTCTTCCCGAAGGAGGGGCTGGGCTGGGATCTGGAAGCCTTCGCCATCCAGAAGGGCACCAAGAACCTGGCTGCGGCGAAGAAGCTGGCGGACTGGGCTTCGAGCCTGGACGCGATGAAGCTCTACGGCAAGAATTTCGCCATCACCGCCGTGCCGGGCGTGGCCGAACCTCTGGCCAACGTGCCCGCGGACTATGAAAAGCGCCTGGTGAAGATGGACTTCGCCTGGTCCGCCTCCAATCGCGAGCGCATTCTGGCCGAATGGACGAAGCGCTACGACAGCAAGACTGAAATTAAGAAGTGAATTCCCCCCTGAGGCGCTGCGCGCCTTCCCCCCACTCATCCTGCGGTGGTGGGGGGACGCTCCCGATGGCCCGGCAAAGCCGGTTCCATGGGAGCCCGCGTACGAAGTCACGGCATGCCTGAATCTCCTTATCTCTCACTGCGCCAGGTCCGCAAGACGTTTGGCGCCTTCACGGCGCTGGACGGCATCGACCTGGATCTGCCGGCCGGTGAGCTGGTCTGTTTTCTCGGTCCCTCGGGCTGCGGCAAGACGACGCTGCTGCGCATCATCGCGGGCCTGGAGGTGCAGAGCAGCGGCCAGGTCTGGCAAAACGGGCGCGACATTTCCGCGTTGCCGCCTGCGCAGCGCGACTACGGCATCGTCTTCCAGAGTTACGCCTTGTTCCCCAATCTCACGGTCGCGGCCAATGTGGCCTACGGCCTGAACGGCAGCATGGACCGGGCGCGCATCGCCGCGCGCGTGGACGAGTTGCTGACGCTGGTGGGTCTGCCTGGCAGCGAGCGCAAGTTTCCGGCGCAGTTGTCCGGCGGGCAGCAACAGCGCATCGCGCTGGCGCGCGCGCTCGCCACCTCGCCCAGCCTCTTGCTGCTGGACGAACCGCTGTCGGCGCTGGACGCCATCGTGCGCGTGCACCTGCGCAAGGAAATCAGAGCGCTGCAACGCAAGTTGGGGCTGACCACCATCATGGTCACGCATGACCAGGACGAAGCACTGTCCATGGCCGACCGCATCGTGGTCATGAACCAGGGCGTGATCGAACAGGTCGGCACGCCGCTGGACATCTACCGTACACCCGCTTCTCCTTTTGTGGCCGAGTTCGTGGGCAAGGCCAATCGCTTGCCGGCCGTGGCCGAGGGCGGGCATTGGTTCCGGTGTGGGCCGCTGCGCCTGCAGTGCACGCAAGGCGCGGAGTTCCGTCCCGGCCGTCCCGTGACGCTGTACCTGCGCCCGGAGGACCGGCGCATGATCGACGTGTCGCCGGACGACCCGGGCCGTTGCACGGGCGTGGTGCGCGGCATCGAATTTCTGGGCAGCAACTGCTTGGCGGAGTTGGAGGTGGAAGGCTTGCGTGACGCCGAGGGCCAAGTGCTGCCCTTGCATCTGCAGTTCTCGCTCAACCAGATGGACGAGTTCGGCGTGCGCGTGGGCCAGCCGCTGTCCTTTGCGCTGCGGGCCGACCGTGTGCGCGTCTTCCCGGCCGGGGCGGAGGCCGCTTGAGCACGGCGCAAACGACCGACGCGAGCGCCAGTGGCGGCGCGCGGGTCGCCCCGCTCTTGCGCTCAGCCTTGAGGGAGACAGTCCATCAGCGCCTGCACTGGACCGATCGCCTGGCGCGTGCTCTCGTGCTGTTGGCCGTGCTGGTGCTGTTATGCGGCCTGGCCCTGCCCCTGCTGGCCATTCTCTGGCAAGCCATGCTGGGCAAGGAGGGCCAGTTTGTCGCGCTGGACAATTTCCTGGCCTACGCGCGCACGCCCGCCTTGCTGCAAAGCCTGTGGAACAGCGTTTGGGTGGCCGCGCTGGTCACGGCCATCGCCGTGCCCCTGGCCTTCGGTTTCGCCTATGCGCTCACGCGCACCTGCATGCGCATGAAAGGCGCGCTGCGTCTGGTGGCGCTCATTCCGCTGCTGGCGCCGTCTTTGCTGCCTGCCATTTCGCTGATTTACTGGTTCGGCAACCAAGGCGTGGCCAAGGGCTTGCTGCAGAGCCTGGGTTACGCGCAGATCTATGGCGCACCGGGCATCGTGCTCGCCGAGTGCTTCGCGGTGTTCCCACACGCGCTCATGATCCTGGTGACGGCGCTGGCCCTGGCCGATGCGCGGCTCTACGAAGCTGCGGATTCCATGGGCGCTGGCGCGGTGCGCAAGTTTTTCACCATCACCTTGCCGGGGGCCAAGTACGGCCTGGTCTCGGCCGCGCTCGTGGTGTTCACCTTGGTGATGACGGACTTCGGCATTCCCAAGGTGATCGGGGGCAACTTCAACATGCTGGCCACCGATGTGTTCAAGCTCGTGATCGGCCAGCAGGATTTCGCCAAGGGTTCGGTGGTGGCCATCCTCTTGCTGGCACCCGCCGTGTTGACCTTCGCCGTCGATCACCTGCTGCAGCGGCGCCAGACCGCGATGCTGGGTGCGCGCGCCGTCCCCTACGCACCCAAGCCTGCGCGCGGCCGTGACGCTGCGTTCTCGCTCTACTGTCTCGGTGTCGCGGCGCTGATGCTGGCCATGCTGGGCATGGCCGTGTTCGCGTCCCTGGCCACCTTCTGGCCGTACAAGCTCATGCCCAGCCTCAACCACTATGTCTACGGCCTGACGGAGGCCGAGGTGGGTGTCGGCTTCCTCAACAGCCTGCGCATGGCGGCTGGGGCCGCGCTGGGCGGCACCGTGCTGGTGTTCACCGGGGCTTACCTGTTGGAGAAGACCGCGCCGCGCCGAGCCCCGGGTTCCGGGGTGAGCCTGGACGGCCTGCTGCGCGGCTTGCTGCGTCTCCTGGCCATGCTGCCCATGGCCGTGCCCGGTCTGGTGCTCGGACTGGGCTACATTTTTTTCTTCAACGCGCCGGGCAATCCCCTGGGGGGTCTCTACCAGACCATGGCCTTGCTCACGCTGTGCACCATCGTGCACTTCTACACCACGGGGCATCTGACGGCGGTGACCGCGCTCAAGGGCCTGGACAACGAGTTCGAGTCCGTCAGCGCGTCCCTCAAGGTGCCTTTCTACAAGACGGCGTGGCGTGTCACGCTGCCCATTTGTCTGCCGGCCGTGATTGACGTCGCGCGTTATTTCTTCATCAACGCCATGACCACCGTGTCGGCCGTGGTCTTTCTTTACGCGCCGCAGACCAAGGTGGCGGCCATCGCCATCCTGAACCTGGACGAGGCGGGTGAGACGGGTCCGGCCGCCGCGATGGCGGTGCTGATCACCCTGGTGTCCGGTTTGGCGAGCCTGTGCTTCATGGCCTTGGGGTGGTGGGCAGGGCGGCGGACCCAAGCCTGGCGCTCGCGTTGAATTTTCCAAAGGCAGGCAACATGACAAAGCGCATGGGCGACACACATTACGACTTGGTGATCGTGGGCGCGGGCGTCGTCGGCTTGATGACCGCGTACGCGGCCCGGCAACGCGGCCTCAAGGTCGCCGTGGTCGAGCGCACGGCGCAGAGCATCGGCGCGTCCATCCGCAATTTCGGTTTCGTCACGGTCACGGGCCAGCGGCGCGGCGAGCACTGGCGCCGCGCGATGAAGACGCGTGACGCCTGGCTGGCGATCGCGCCGCAAGCGGGCATTCCCGTGATCCATCCCGGCCTCTACCTGACGGCCCAGCGCCCCGAGGCCCTGGCCGTGATCGAGGCCTTCATGCGCACCGAGATGGGCGAGGGTTGTGAATTGCTCACGTCGGCGCAGACGCAGGCTCGGTTTGGCGCGACGGCCTTGGGGCCGCAGCTGGGCGCACTTTACAGCCCGCACGAGCGTCGGGTCGAGTCGCGCGAGGCCATCCCCAAGCTTGCGGCCTGGCTGCAGGCGGCACAGGGCGTGGATTTCCACTGGCGCACGGTGGTGCATGGCGTGGACCTGCCCACCGTCGCCACCAGCCGGGGCGTGTTGCGCGCCGACCATTGCGTGGTCTGCCCCGGCCATGAATTGAACGCGCTTTACCCCGAGGCCATCGAGCAGGCAGGTATCCGCATGAGCACCTTGCAGATGATGCGCGTGCAGCCCGCCGTGCCTCTGCGCCTGCCCGCAGCCCTGATGTCAGACCTCAGCCTGGTGCGTTATGAAGGTTATGCCGAGCTGCCGGAGGCAGCCCCGCTGTTGCGGCGCTTGCAAGCCGAGCAGTGTGAGCACCTGCGCCAGGGCGTGCACCTGATCGTGGTGCAGTCGGCCGATGGTTCGCTGGTCGTGGGAGACAGCCATGTCTATGGTGATGCCGAGGCGCCCTTTGGCAGCACGGCCGTGGACGAGCTGATCCTGGACGAATTGCGACGCGTGCTGCCCGCAGCCGGGGCCGCGGGCGCTGTAGTCACCGAGCGTTGGACGGGCACCTATGCCAGTGCGGCCGACGTGGTGTTCAAGACCTCGCCATCCCGAGGCGTGGCCCTGGGCATCGTGACCGGTGGCACGGGGGCGTCCACCTCGTATGCCTTCGCCGAGGAATTGCTCACATTGGCCCTCGGCGCATGAGGCCTGACTCCGGGTCGATACCCGCTCACAGGCCAAAACCGGTGTTGTAATATCTGCTTACATATTCATGGAGGAGAGTGATCAATGAGCCAAGAAAAATACCGCCTTGTCACCCGCAGCGATTTTGATGGTCTCGTCTGCGCCGTCTTGCTGAACGAGCTGGACCTGATTGACGACATCAAGTTTGTCCACCCCAAGGACATGCAAGATGGCAAGGTGGAAATCAGCCAGCGGGACATCACCACCAACCTGCCGTACGTGCCCGGCGCGCACCTGGCCTTCGATCACCACCTCTCCGAAACCATCCGCAACGCGGGCCAGTCCGCCGAGGCGCGCAAGAACCACGTCATCGACGCCAAGTCGCCCTCGGCCGCGCGCGTGGTCTACGAGTACTACGGCGGCAAGGCGAAGTTCCCTGGCATCTCCGACGAGATGATGGAGGCCGTGGACAAGGCCGACAGCGCGCAGTACGTGCGCGACGAAGTGCTGGACCCCAAAGGCTGGGTGCTGCTCAATTACCTGATGGACGCCCGCACGGGCCTGGGGCGTTTCCGTGAGTTCCGCATCAGCAACTACCAGCTGATGATGGACCTCATCAAGTACTGCAAGGACCACACGATCGACGACATCCTGGCCCTGCCGGACGTCAAGGAACGGGTGGACCTGTACTTCGAGCACACCGAGAAAGCCAAGGAACAGATCAAGCGTTGCACCACCGTGCACCGCAATCTGGCGGTGCTGGACCTGCGTGGCGAGAACACGATCTACGCGACCAACCGCTTCATGATCTACGCGCTGTTCCCGCAGACCAATATCTCCATCCACGTGCTCTGGGGGCCGCAGAAGCAGAACACGGTGTTTGCCACCGGCAAGTCCATCCTTGATCGCTCCAGCAAGACCAATGTGGGCGACCTGATGCTGCAGTACGGCGGGGGCGGGCACCAGGCGGCGGGCACCTGCCAGGTGCCGAATGACCAAGCCGAGGACGTGCTCAAGAAGCTGATCGCCAAGATCAACGCGGACGGCTGAGGTCACGGCCGCATCTGACACCCGTCTGCGCCGACACCTGACCTCTGCACTGGCTGGTGCGCGCCGGTGCTGACGCTCACCCCTGGTGTGATGCTTGGGCGGGCGTGCTTGAGCGCTTGATCGCGCGCCTGTCCCTCCTTGCCCGTAACGGGGCTCGCTGGCATATTTGCTGCTTGAAGGAGAGGCACCATGCCCGCCTACCAAGCCACCGTCGCGAACCAGAACTGGCAGTTCCGAGACCTGCGGGATCTGATGGCCAAAGCCACGCCGCTGCGGTCCGGCGATGCGTTGGCGGGCGTGGCTGCCACGTCCTCGGTGGAACGCATGGCGGCGCGACTCGCGCTGGCGGACCTACCCTTGAGCACCTTCCTCAATGAGGTGCTGATTCCCTACGAGACCGACGAGGTCACGCGGCTCATCATTGACACGCACGATGCCACGGCCTTTGCCCCCATCGCCCACCTGACGGTCGGCGCCTTCCGGGATTGGCTGCTGGACGAGCGCACCACCAGCGACACCCTGAGCGCCGTGCGCGCCGGTATCACACCCGAGATGGCGGCCGCGGTCAGCAAGCTCATGCGCAACCAAGATCTGATCTCCGTGGCGCGCAAGTGCCGCGTGGTCACGGCCTTCCGCGACACGATTGGCCTGCCCGGGCGGCTGGCCGTGCGCCTGCAACCCAACCACCCGACGGACGACGTGCGCGGCATCGCGGCCAGCATGATCGATGGCTTGCTCTATGGCTGCGGCGACGCGGTGATCGGCGTGAACCCGGCCACCGACAGCGTGGCCGCCCTGGGCACCCTGGTGCGGCGCATGGGCGAGGTCGTGGAGCGGCTGGGCATCCCGACCCAGACCTGCGTGCTCACGCATGTCACCAACACCATCCAGATGATCGAGCAGGGCGCGCCGGTCGACCTGGTGTTCCAGTCCATCGCGGGCACCGAGGCCGCGAACGCGAGCTTCGGTGTCAGCCTGGCCGTGCTGCGCGAGGCGCGCGAGGCGGCGCTCTCGCTCAAGCGTGGCCGTCCCTTGCAGGATGGGATTGGCGATAACGTCATGTACTTCGAGACCGGGCAGGGCAGTGCCTTGTCCGCCAACGCCCACCACGGCGTGGACCAGCAGACCTGCGAGGCTCGGGCCTACGCGGTGGCACGCGAGTTCAAGCCCTTGCTGACCAACACCGTGGTCGGTTTCATCGGCCCTGAGTACCTGTACGACGGCAAGCAGATCGTGCGCGCGGGCCTGGAAGACCACTTCTGCGGCAAGCTGCTGGGCGCCCCCTTGGGCGTGGACGTCTGCTACACCAACCATGCCGAAGCCGACCAAGACGACATGGACAATCTGCTCACCCTGCTGGGCGCGGCGGGCGTGAACTTCGTGATGGGTGTGCCAGGCGCGGACGACATCATGCTCAATTACCAGAGCACTTCCTTCCACGATGCGCTCTACGTGCGCCAGGTGCTGGGCCTGCGCCACGCGCCCGAATTCGAGGCCTGGTTGCAGCGCATGCAGATCATCGATGAGGCCGGTCGCCTGCTCAGCAGCAAGGCGCGGCAACCTGCCTTGGAGCTGATGCGCAAGGCGGCCTGAAGCAAGCACGTGCAAGGACTTCGCATGCACCCCGCAGACAGAGGTAGGCCATGAATGGCAAGGTGATCGAGTTGCCCACGCAGGGCACCCACTCAGACGTTCGGAGCGCGGACGGCTGGACCGCCGACACCTGGACGGACTTGCGCGCTCACACGGCGGCGCGCATTGCACTCGGGCGATCGGGCGCGGGCCTGCCCACGAAGGAACTGCTGAGCTTCGGCCTGGCCCATGCCCAGGCGCGGGACGCGGTGCACATCCAACTTGATGCGGCGTCCTTGGCCACGCGCTTGCAGGCCCTGGGCTGCGAAACGCTGACCGTGCGCAGCGCCGCCAGCGACCGTGCCACCTACCTTCTGAGGCCCGACTTGGGCCGCCGTTTGAATGCCGACGATGCGTCGCAACTTGCGGCGCCAACGCGACCCGGCGGTTGTGACCTGCTGTTGGTGGTCGGTGATGGACTGTCCTCGCTCGCGGTGGAGCGTCAAGCCGTGCCGCTGATCGAGGCCATTCGCCAGCTCGCGCCCTCCGATTGGACGCTCGGCCCCGTGGTCATCGCCACCCAGGCGCGCGTGGCCCTGGGGGACGAAGTGGGGGCATTGCTTCAGGCCCGCATGGTCGCCGTGCTGATCGGCGAGCGGCCCGGCTTGTCCTCACCCGACAGTCTGGGCATCTACCTGACCTGGGCGCCCCGGCCGGGGCGCAATGACGCCCAGCGCAACTGCATCTCCAATGTGCGGCCCGAAGGCTTGCCCGCTGCTGCTGCCGCGGCACGACTCTGGTGGCTGTGCCGCGAGGCGCGCAAGTTGCAGCTCACCGGCGTGGATCTCAAGGACCGCAGCGATGCGTTGACGCTCGATGCGGGCGGCACCGCACCGGGCTTGTCCTAGAGCCTGTTCACGCGCATCGGGCGGACCAGTCGGCCCGGGTTCTGCAGAGGGCGCCTCATGCCGCTCACAACCCAATGCCTCGCGCCATCAGGATGGCCAGCAGCGGCAGCAAGGGCAACAGCAACAGCTCGGCCAAGAGCCAACGCCGGGTGCCACGCCAGTCGTGCGCGTCCGGCAAACCGCCCTGCTTTTGCCAGCGCAGGAAGCGCAGCGTCGGCACGACGGACAGCAGACCGATCAGCCCGAAGACCGCGATCTTGCTCCAGAACACGGGGTTGTCGGCGTAAAACGCCCAGCCTTTGGCCCCGTGCGCGGCGCGTGCGAAACCGATGGCGAGCACGCCCGCAGCGAGCGCGGCGTAGCCTTTGTCCAGTTGCCCCAAGGTGCGCAGACGCGCCGTGTCGGGCTGGCTTCCCAAAAGCAGGTATTGCGAGAAGAGCACCGCGACCAGAGCGAAAGCGGCGAGGTGGTGCAGCAGCGCCAGCAAGAGATCTGAGAGTTGAGGGTTCATGATGTTTCCGTTGTCAAGATTTGGTGGATGGACTCTATCGGTGTAATTTGACATTGTCAAGTTATGATGCGGCCATGCCCCGTTCCAAAACTGTCTCAGCATCTGTCGCTGCCCGCCGTCCAGCAGTTGAACCTCTGCCTTACCACCATGGCGATCTGCGCCGGGCGCTGATCGATGCCACCAGCGCCTTGCTGCGCGAGCAGGGGCTGGAAGGTTTTTCCCTTCGTGCCGCCGCGCGAGCGGCCGGGGTGTCGCATGCGGCGCCCGCCCACCATTTCGGCGACGCGCGGGGGCTTTTGACGGCCTGCGCTGCGGATGGTTTCGAGCGCCTGGCCGACGCGATGCAGGCGCGCATGGACAGCGCGGGCGGGGACGCGCGCGCGCGCGCCCAGGCCCTGGGCGCGGCCTACATCGATTTCGCCCTGACGCACCGCGCCTTGTTCCAGCTGATGTTTCGCCGCGACCGGCTGGACCCGCAAGACGCCGCGTTGCAAGCGGCCGGGCGCCGCACCGGCGATGCCCTGCGCGAGGTGTACACGGCGCTGATCGCCGAGCGGGGGCTGCCGCCCACCGAATTGGGCGAGCGCATCCTGCTGGCCTGGTCATGCGCGCATGGCTACGCCACCTTGGTGCTCGAAGAGCAAACGGCGGGGCTTTATGGCTTGGGTGCGGGACGCGAGCAAGCCGCCAGCGCCATGGGCGCCAAGCTGCTGCAACTGCTGATGGGCGGGCTGGCCGACCCAGCATGAACCACCGAGCATGAAAAAGGGAAGAAGGTTGCCCTTCTTCCCTGTTCCATTGGAGGCGTCGCCTTGCTTCGACCTTGGCTGACCCTTGGGTCCCTCAGTAAGAGCAAGGCGTCTGCCGCGTCATATCGACGTGTTTCACAGTGACTTGTACTCCGCCGTGCCCTTGGAGCGGGCGAACTCTTCCTCCGGTGACAGCACCAGCTTATGGCGTCCCACGAGCCCGAAGTAGATGATGCCAACCGCGAACCAGATCGCCACGCCGATCACGCCCGCGCGGTACACCGGGTCGGAGAGCTGGAAGTAGATGGTGACCAGCGCGATCAGCATGGTCAGCGCAGCGCCCACGATGCCGAAGGGGCTCGTGTAGGGGCGTGCGATTTGGGGGAACTTCTTGCGCAGCAGGATGAAGGACAGGGCCTGCATGATGTAGGAGATCATCGCGCCGAACACCGCCATGTTGAGCAGCGTTCCGCCGATGATGGCTGCGCTGTTTTGCACGCCGTACCAGATCACGCACATCACGATCAGCGCCACCACCGCGCCCGCGACCATGGCCAGGTGCGGGGTCTTGCGCGTGCCATGCGTGATGGACAGCGCGCGCGGGAAGTAACCTGCGCGCGAGAGCGAATAGATCTGCCGCCCCTGCGCGTAGATGATGGTGTGGAAGCTGGCGATCAGGCCGATCACCGCGATCAGCGCGAGGATCTTGGCGATGCCGTCGCCGTAGATGGCGCGAAAGCCGTCCAGCAGCGGCTCGCCCGAGGTGGCCAGTGCGAAGGCGCCCTTGGCGATCGAGGAGTTCAGCAGCAGGATCATGAAGGCCGAGACGATGAGTGTGATGATGCCCAGGATGATGCCCTTGGGCATGTCGCGCTTGGGGTCGATCGATTCCTCGGCGGCCAGCGGCAACTGCTCGATGGCCAGGAAGAGCCAGACCGCGAAGGGCATGGCGGCCAGCGCACCGTGGAAGCCGAACGGCAGGAAGCTTCCGCCACCTTCAGCCAGTTCGACCGGCGCGCCATCGGCACCGACGCCAATGTTGAGCGCCCAGCGTGTGAAGTCCATGTTGGGGATGGCGCTGAACCAGAAACCCACCAGGCAGGCCAGGGCCAGCAGCGTGACCACCAGCGTGACCTTGAAGGACAGCTCCACGCCGATGACATTCAAGCCCACGAAGACGATGTAGCCGCCGATCCAGTAGACCGGTTGGAAGCTCTCAGGCGTGCCGAAGATGGAGCCCAGGTAGGAGCCGATGAAAAAGACGATGACCGCTGGCGTGATGACGTACTCCACGTTCTCGCACAGGCCGGTGATGAAACCGCCCCAGGGCCCCATGGTGGAGCGGGCGAAGGAATAAGCCGCGCCAGTGTGGGGCAGGGCCGTGCTCATCTCCGCGATGGAGAAGGTCAGGCCCAGGTACATGATGGCGATGAAGATCGTGGCGAGCAGCATGCCGCCCCAGCCGCCGACGCCCAGCCCAAAGTTCCAGCCTGAGAAGTGGCCGGAAATTACCGCGCCCACGCCCAGCGCCCACAGGGACGCCACGCCCGCGTAGCGGCGCAGGCCGCGTTTCTCGAAGTAGCTGCTGTCCACCGATTGGTAGGTGACACCGCCGCCAGACGCCGCGGCTGTTGTTGTTTCACTCATGGAAGTGCCTTTCAGCAAAGGAGAAGACAAGGAACAAGGGGAACGGGTACCTGTCGAACCTGGCTCGAAAAAGGAACACCGGGTCAACCCGGAGGGCGAGTGCAAAAACGGTGCCAGAGGGAAGGACGTCCAGGTGTTCACCCAGGCGGGCGAGCAAAAAATTTGAACTCAGCCGACAAGCCTGCTCATCCTGGGGATAAAGGGGGCTTCCTAGAATCGCACCCCATTGCCATGAATACCTTCAACGCCTCCATTCCCCCGATCACGCGCTACAACGGCCTGGCCATCGTCTTGCACTGGGCACTCGGCCTGTTGCTGATCGGTCTGTTCTCCCTTGGGGTGTACATGGCCGACCTGCCCTTTTCACCTGAGCGGCTCAAGCTGTTCAACTGGCACAAATGGGTGGGCATCCTGGTGCTGGCCCTGTCGTTCCTGCGCTTGTTCTGGCGCTTGATCCGTCCCGCGCCCGCCTTGCCTTCCCACATCGCGCAGGCCATGCCGGCCTGGCAGCGTCTTGCGCACCACGGCACGCACGTGGTGCTTTATGGGTTGTTCTTCGCCGTGCCCTTGCTGGGCTGGGCTTACAGCTCGGCCTCGGGCTTTTCCATCGTTGTCTTTGGCGTGCTGCCTCTGCCTGATTTCGTCGGCAAGGACCCCGCCCTGGCCAAGACCCTCAAGGAGGCGCATGAGATTGGCGCCTACCTGATGGCCCTGTTCGTGCTGCTGCACGTGGCGGCGGCCTTGAAGCACCAGTGGCTGGACCGCGACGGCCTGATCGGTCGCATGTGGTTTGGCCGGTCTTGATCATTCACTTCGGAGTTCTACCCACCATGAATTTCATCCGCCGCCATCTCACGGGCAGCCTGCTGCTGGCCTTGTCCGCCCTCGTCAGCCTGTCCTTGCCTGCCCAGGCCCAGCAGAAGCTGGTGCCTGCCCAGAGTGAAATCGTCTTCGTCAGCAAGCAGATGGGCGTGCCCGTCGAGGGCTATTTCAAGAAGTTCGACGCGCAGGTCGCCTTCGATCCCGCAAAGCTGCCAACCAGCAAGATCGCTTTCACCGTCGAGATGGCCAGCGCCACGCTGGGCGTGCCCGAGGCGGATGCCGAGCTGCCCAAGGCGGTCTGGTTCAACGTGCCCGGCTTTCCGAAGGCCACCTTCCAGTCCAGCGCCATCAAGGCCCTGGGGGGTGGCAAGTACGAGGTGGCGGGGCAGCTCACCATCAAGGGGCGTTCCAACCCAGTCACGGTGCCGGTGACCCTGACGCAAGCGGGCGGCACGACCACTGCCACGGGCTCGTTCACGATCAAGCGTCTGGCCTTCGCCATCGGTGAGAACCAATGGTCTGACACCTCCATGGTGGCGGACGAGGTTCAGGTCAAGTTCAAGCTGGCCTTGACCGGCGTGGGCAAGTTCTGACGCCCTGCCGCGTGCCGAGCCGCCTCGCGATTTCCCTTCCGATTTTCCCTTCCTCAACCCTTGCTGATACACAGGAGTCCCCTCATGCGCAAGATCACCGTCGCCACCCTCGTGGGCCTGGCCTTGGCCGCCGCTGGCACCGCCCAAGCCCAATCCGCGTCTTACAGCATCGACCCGACTCACACCTTCGTGACCTTCGAGATCGACCACATGGGCACCTCGACCAACCGTGGCCGCTTCGACAAGAAGGATGGATCAGTCACGCTGGACAAGGCCGCCAAGAAGGGCAGCGTGGAGATCACCATCGACATGACCTCCGTCAACACCGGAACCGCGGCGTTCGACAAGCACCTGCAAAGCGCGGATTTCTTCAACACCGCCAAGTTCCCCACCGCCAAGTTTGCTGCTGAAAAGTTCAGCTTCAACGGTGACAAGGTCAGCGAAATCGCTGGCACCCTCACCCTGATGGGCAAGACCCAGCCCGTCACGCTCAAGGCCAGCAAGTTCAACTGCTACCAGAGCCCCATGCTCAAGCGTGAAGTCTGCGGCGGCGATTTCGAGACCACCATCGATCGCAGCGCCTATGGCATCGACTTCGGTCTGAACTGGGGCTTCCCGAAGGAAGTGAAGCTGCTGGTGCAGGCGGAAGCCGTCAAGCAGTAAGCGGGTTTCGCTTCTCTCAAAAAGCCGGTCGGGTTCGACCGGCTTTTTTCATGCGCCGAGGGGTGAAATCAAGGCATGCAGCCTACCGGGCTTCGGGTTCTTCCCGAACCGTGGAATGTCGAACCGGGCTTGCGCCGTTCGTCGAACAGGTATCGCAATCATTCTGGAGCTTCCATGTCCGTCACCGAACACGATCGCGCACCTGCCGTCCAGCATGCCACCCTGGTTTTCGAGCGCGAGCTGCCCGCCCCGATCACTGCGGTCTTCGAGGCCTATGCCGATGCGACGCTGCGCGCCCGATGGGGGGCGCCGTCCGAGACGGCCGTCATCATTTACGACGCCGAGGATTTCAGGGAGGGTGGCATGGATCGCTTCCGCTGCGGCTCCCGTCAGGACCCGAACATCCATGTGGTGACGCACTACCTGGAGATCATCGTGAACCGGCGCATCGTCTGCAGCGAGAGCATCACGACCTCGGGGCGCCGCCTCTGCGCGGCGCTGACCACCGTGGAGTTTGTGCCCTTAGCGGGCCGAACCCGGCTCAAGAACACCATCCAGGTGGCTTCTTTCATAGGAGCCGCCATGATCGAAGGGCACAAGGTGGGCCAGGCGGCAGCGCTGGACAATTTAGTTCGATATTTCGAAGATCAGGGCGCAGCTTGATCGCTGATTCAAGCAGCTTAGAAGCGCGCTGGACGACGTGTCACCTCGATTGACTAGGCATGCCCCTTGATGTGCAGCGCCCATTGCATGCCGCCTGACTCGATGGTGTGATGAGCCCAAGCTCCCCGTGGGCTGGTTGATTTGAATCAATGGACACGTTGATTCAACTTGAATCGTTATGTTCGATAAGAATACGATGAAGCACGATTTAAGAAAGGATGAACATCGTGCTGGGAATCACTAAAAGGGATTTTTTAATCCGCGCTGAAAACTTCAATCCAAGCAATCCTTGGAATGTCCTCCGCATTGTTTGTGGTGCGTTCATGTTTCCCCACGTGACAAGCAAATTTGTGGCTGGAACGCTGAACCCGGGGACCGTCGGTTTTTTCGCCAAAGCGGGCTTCATGCCACCAGAGTTTTGGGTGATCTTGGCCGCCTTGGTTGAAGCGGGGACCGGAGTTGCGCTGGTTCTGGGCCTGTGCACGCGCATTGCGGCATTGGGAGCCGCGGGGGCATTGGCCGTTGCCGTGTACGCCCTTCACATGGTCAAAGGTTTTGGTTGGACCTGGAACACAGGGGGATACGAATATCCGGTTTTTTGGGCGATCGTTTGCCTTGCGGTCGCATGGAACGAGTTCAATCAGGACTCAGCTGCCAAGTAAACCAACGATTGAGCCGGGCACGGGTTTACCGCGTCGGATCGTCTTC
The DNA here is from genome assembly GCF_046452315.1 of Hylemonella sp. W303a. Lineage (NCBI taxonomy): Bacteria > Pseudomonadati > Pseudomonadota > Betaproteobacteria > Burkholderiales > Comamonadaceae > Hylemonella > Hylemonella sp. W303a. The sequence continues at coordinate 308,065 of NZ_JBKFDG010000005.1, forward strand.
GCCGACATCGTTTCCCTCCCCAGGCTTTAACCACAGCCGCGCCGGGATGTGCTTCTCCAGCTTCTCCACCGCCAGTTCCACCAGATCAGGGTGCAGTTCATGGCCGACGAAGGGCAGTACGTCGGCGGTGAAGTCCGCGCCGAATTCCTTGAGGCGCAGCGCGCCTTCGATGGCGTGCCGATAGGGCATCACGGCATCGGTCTTGCCGTGCAATAAGTGGATGGTGCAGTTCTCGTGAGGCGCTGCTTCGGGCAGGGTCGCAAAGCGTCCTGCGATGGCGATGGTGCGTGCCGTCACCGGCTCGGGCTGCATGGCAGCGGCCAGCGCCATGATGGCGCCTTGTGAGAAACCGACGAGCGCCGTGCCACCCGCGTCCACGCCGCTGCGCTGCTGCCAATCGCGAACCAAGGCCTCCAGTTGGGGCAGGGCCGCGGCCACGCGCGCGGGGCGGTTGTCTTCCGTCACTTCATGAATGGAAAACCACTGGCGGCCCGCGAACTGCACGGGCGAGCCTGGCATGAAAGGTTCGGGTGCATTCAAGGCCACAACCATCGCGCTGGGGAACACCCGTGCGTAAGCCCGTCCCAAGTCCGTCATGCTCTGCGCGTTGCTGCCCACGCCATGCAACAGCAGGATGAGTTGGGCGGCTTTCGCGCCGCCTTGCGTGGGGTCTTGGAGGATCAGGGCGTCGTTGTTCATGGTCTGTGCGGTGTCGATGCGTGGTGGGGCTGCCCTGGGTGGTGGCGCGGCTTGCCTTGCGCGGATCAAAGCGCCCAGGTTCGTGGCGGCGTCGCGTCGAGTTGCCATAGCTCGCGCCGCCAGATGCCGCGCAGGCGTTTGAGCAGGTCCAGCGCGGGTTCCACCAGCGGGCTCAGCACCCGCACGGCCAGTACTTGCGGATGCGGACTGGTCGCGCCCGCGACGAGGGGAAGGGCGATGCCGTCGGCGGCGGCCCTTGGACCCCAGGGTTCCAGCACGGTCCGCACCGCGTCCAAAGCGGCTTCACGGCGCTCCCGCGCAATGGCCGTGCCCGCCGCGAAAAACAGCGTGCCCAGGCAACGGTGTCCGGCCAGACCCAAGGGCCCGTCCATCAGTCGTGCGTCGGTCGCGTCGATGCGGCCTTGTTCCAGCCAGACCGGCGTGGGCGACGCATCGCCCAACCCGGTCACGCCCTGGATTTCCAGGTGCTGCGAAAAGCGGCCAAGGTTGAAGGGTTGATCGGCCGTCGGCAGGCCCAGTGCCGTCACGTCCCAACCGATCATCTCCGCGCTTGGGGTCAGGTCGAACACAGCTTGGTTGTTGGCCATGCATTGTGGGTAGGCCAGGGCTTCGAGCGGCAGCCATTCCAGCCGCGCGCCATCCTCAATCCGGGCGTGAACCTGTTGCGAGGCGGTCTCGCCGGTGCTGCGGTAGAAGCGCGTCGCTCCGGGCGTGGTCACCAGGCCATGCGCGCCAGCGGCCACGGATAACTGGATGTCCAGCGTGTCGCCGCCGACCAGGCCGCCGGGCGGGTGCACCAGCACGTTGTGGCAGATCGCGTCGCCCTCGGGGTAGAGGCTTTGCAGGATGCGCAGTGGCCCATCGTGGCGGTAATGCGCCACGCTGCGGCCGTTGTGGAGCGTGTAGTCGAGTCGCAGCGCGGCGTGCCAGCTCATGCAGAAAACTTACCAGCGCAGGCCGCGCTTGAGAAACAGATGGCTGAGGACGAAGAGCGGTCCGACCCAGAGGTATTGAACGTCTTCAAAGAAGGAAGGCTTCTTGCCTTCGATGCGATGGCCGATGAACTGGAAGATCCAGGCCACGACAAAGATGCTGGCGCAGATGGCGACACGGTAGTCACCCATCAGGTGTACCAGGGCGAGGCCGAGGGCCGAGATGGCCGCCATGGCCAGGGTGAACATGCGTGACAGGCGGATGTAATAAATCAGGCTGGCACCAATGAAGGCATAAGCCGCCAGCGGGTGGATGGCGAAGATCAGGCCCACGATGCTGAGCATGATCAGCGGAATCGCCGCGTAATGGATCAGCTCGTTGGCCGGGTTGCGGTGGCTTGCGCCGTAGTGGGCGAGCAATTGGTCGACACGGCGCGTGGCGCCGTCGTGGTTGTCCTGGGCAAGCGTGGTCATGGTGGTCTCCTGTAGGGGGTGGGTCCGGGTGGCAAACCTCTTATGCAGGGCACAATGATAGCCATGGCTGAATCGACTTCCATCCCTGTTGTTTCCCGTGTTGCCGAGCCCCGATTGACCTCGCTGTCCCACGGCGGTGGCTGCGGCTGCAAGATCGCGCCGGGCGTGCTGTCCGACATCCTCAAAAGCAGCAGTGGCTTGCCCATGCCGCCGGAGCTGCTGGTGGGCATCGAGACGGCCGATGACGCAGCGGTCTACCGGCTCAACGATGAACAGGCCCTGATCGCCACCACCGACTTTTTCATGCCCATCGTGGACGATGCCTACGACTTCGGTCGCATCGCCGCCACCAACGCCATCAGCGATGTCTATGCCATGGGCGGGCGGCCCATCATGGCGCTGGCGCTGGTGGGCATGCCCATCAATGTGCTGTCCACGGCGACCATCGGCCGCATCCTCGATGGCGGCCAGGCCGTGTGCAAGGCGGCGGGCATCCCGATCGCGGGTGGGCACACCATCGATTCGGTGGAGCCCATCTACGGGCTGGTGGCCTTGGGCTTGGTGCACCCCGAGCGCGTCAAGCGCAATGCCGATGCCCGGGTGGGCGATCGCCTGATCCTGGGCAAACCGCTGGGCGTGGGTGTGTTGTCGGCCGCGCTCAAGAAGGAACAACTGGATGCAGCGGGCTATGCCCGCATGATCGACACAACCACGCGCCTGAACACGCCCGGCCCCGAACTGGCCGCGATCGAGGGTGTGCATGCCCTGACCGATGTGACGGGGTTTGGTCTCGCTGGGCACGGGTTGGAACTCGCGCGCGGCGCCGGGCGCACGGTGGAAATCGATTGGTCCCGCGTGCCCTTGCTACCAGGGGTGCGTGATCTGGCCGCACAAGGTTTCGTCACCGGTGCGTCGGGCCGCAACTGGGCGGGTTATGGCGCGTCCGTGACCTTGCCCGCAAGCTTCGCGTCTGTGGATCAGGCGCTGTTGAGCGATCCCCAAACCAGCGGGGGCCTGCTGGTGAGTTGCGCGCCCGAAGCCGTGTCCCAGGTGCTGGAGACCTTCCGCCGACATGGGTTTGAAGCCGCCGCCGAGATCGGCCGAGTGACGGACGAGGGCGCGGGCCGATTGCTGGTGCGCTGATCCGCTAAGCGTTCGCGGACCGTCCAGGGTTTACCCACGGCGTCGCTGGCGTGTCGGGCGCTGATAATCGATCAGGCCCCGCCAGAAGGCGGGCACATCACGACGGACCTGCTGCGCAACCATGACGCACGCTGACAGCATCATTGGCGATCACCTCGCGCGCAGCGTGCGAGGCGTGCCGTGCGCGCCACCGATTTGACCTTCTTGTCTTCTGGGCCACCGCCCCGTGTGGGCGTAGGTGGCCTGTCTGGGTCATTCGATTTCTGGAGCTTGCAGAATGTCCAACCCTTCCTTGAAACTTGACGAGGCGTCATTGCGCGCTGAACTCGCGGCCCTGCCCGAGTGGACGCATCGCGCGGAGCGCGGCGGCTTGATCACTCGTGAATTCCGCTTCGCGGATTTCACCCAGGCCTTCGGCTTCATGGCCCAGGTGGCCCTGGAGGCTGAGAAGCGCAATCACCATCCCGAGTGGTTCAACGTCTACAACCGGGTGTCGGTGGTGATGACCACCCACGATGCCCAAGGTCTGACGCCCAAGGACATTGCGATGGCGCGCTTCATGGACCGCTGCGCGGCGGCGCTCTTGTCCGCCCAGCGCTGAAGCAGGGAGCGCACCATGCAAACCCTTGCGGCATCCGGCAAGCACGGCTTGGCGGCGGGATTGGGCCATGCGCCCCAACGTCCCGACTGGGTCATCGATCAGGGCTGGCAGCACTACACGGCGCAGGAGCATGCCGTCTGGGCCACGCTGTACGAACGGCAGTCGCGCCTCTTGCCAGGCCGCGCCTGCGACGAGTTCATCCGCGGCATGGGGGATTTGCCCTTTCGCGCGGATCGCATTCCTGACTTCGAGCAGATGTCTCGCGTGCTGCGCCGCAAGACCGGCTGGGAAGTGGTGGCGGTGCCAGGCCTGGTGCCCGATGAAGTGTTCTTCGAACACCTGGCGCATCGGCGTTTCCCGGCCGGCCAGTTCATCCGCCAGCCCCATGAACTGGACTACCTCGAAGAGCCGGATGTCTTTCACGACGTGTTCGGTCATGTGCCCATGCTGATGAACCCCGTCATCGCCGACTACATCCAGGCTTACGGTGAGGGCGGTCTGCGCGCCCAGCGCCTGGGCGTGCTCGACACGCTGGCGCGGGTCTATTGGTACACGGTGGAATTCGGCCTGGTGCGGCAACCCGATGGGCTGCGCATCTACGGCGCGGGCATCGTGTCCTCGTACACGGAGACCTGTTTCAGTGTCGAGGATGCCTCACCCAACCGCTTGCGCTTCGACCTGGCGCGTGTGATGCGCACCCGCTACCGCATCGATGATTTCCAGGAGAGCTATTTCGTCCTCTCGCATCTGGATGAGTTGCTGGGGCTGGCCAACATCGACTTCGCGCCCCTTTATGCCCGCGCAGCGATCGAACCCGAGCTGCAGCCGGGTGAGGTGCTGGAGGTGGACGAGGTCATCACGCGGGGTACGGGCCGCTACCACGCGGCCAAGCGCGCGTCCTGATCGGCGGGGGCTTCATCCGGGCCGAGGCAGCCTACCCGGTGAGAGCTTCTCAGTGAGCCAGCCCAGGCTTGCGGTGCCTTAGCGCGCCAGCCATTGCGTCAGCCCGGACACCAGCAGGGCCGCACCTGACACCGTGAGCAAGATCAACACGATCTGGCGAAAGCGCGCCTCGCTCAGGCCCAGGTAAAGCCGGGTGCCGAGCCAGGAACTGAGCAGCACCACGGGGATGAGCAAAGCCAGAGAGGGCAGGGTAGCGCGGTTGATCAGCCCGCGCGCCAGGTAGGCGACCAGGGTGACGAGCTGGATGCCGAGGTTGAAGTTCTGCACCAGGGCACGCAGTTCGTCCTTGGGCCAGCCGCGCAGCGTGCCCCAGAGCGTGGGCAGGATGCCCGTGTAGCCGCCCAGCCCGCCCAGAATGCCGCCGCCCAGGCCGGTGAGCCCGTCCGCGAAGCGCCCGCCGTGGTGGATGCGCGGCAGATTGGGCGCGAGCAGCAGCGCTGGACAGGCCAGCACGAGCAGCCCGCCCAGCGCGGTCTTGAACAGGCCCACGTCCAGCTGCGGCAGCAGCAACACGCCCAGGGGAATGCCCAGCAGGCCGCCAACCAGGAAGGGCAGGAAGCGCCGCCAGTGCCAGCCGCGCCGCAGGGTGAAGGCGGCCTGGATCTGTCCGGTCAGCGAGCCGCACAGGGACAGCACGGCGGTCAGTTGCGGCGCGAGAAACCAGGCCCAGACCGCGGTGGAAGTCATGCCGAAGTTGGAGCCCGAGATGCCTTGCACCAGACCGCCCAGGGCGGCGCCGAGGATGAGGATGAGGGAGGTATCAGTCATGCAGGTGTTGGATTGGAGGCGGTATCCGAGTATTGGTGCAGCTTTGTTTCAGATTTCGCCAACGTCGCGAGTGGCCGCGATGTCACCACGCAGGCTGAATGCGCAGTTCCATGGCGATTCAAAGCGGCTCTGGAAGCACGGTAGGACGCTGGTTTGTAACGAATTCCTGATGTGGCGGAATGTGCGCTCAAGTTATTGCACCAAATGCCGACTTGAGAAGACAAGGTCTCCCATCGGGCCAATCAAGGAGCATGTCGATGAACGTGAACTCAAGCACTGCGGCACTGAGCGCAGCGAAGGACTGGGCTTCGGAGCTGCGGGCAACGCAGGCCAAGGCCGGTGGTAACGCGGCTGTCGCTGCGGTGGAGAGCACGGAAGATGGGCGTTCATTGGCGCAACTCGTGGAGGACAAGCGCAGCGCCATATTGGCGATCGGCCTCGCACAAGTGCCGGATGTGACTTACAGCCAAGAGCTGAGCATCAAGGCAGCTTTTTACCTTGGGCCTCGCAATGCCGAAGAAAAAGCGATACACCAGGAAAACAAGCATGAAATCACTGCATTGAGGGGCAAGGCCGGCGATGCTTGGGAAGCTTTCAAGGCGAAGATTGGCTTTGAAAACATGGATTTTGGTTTCACTCTGGACAAGGATGGGTCGATCCTTATCACCGATGGCAAGGACACCAAGCTGACATTTGAGCAAAAGGAGCGCATTGAAGCGCGCGCCAATGAGTCCAAGCTTCTTGCTGACAACGCTAGGGCATTGGCGAAGTCCATCATTGAATACGTTGGAATGAGTGACAACACCCGCCATGGCTTGGGGCGATTCCATCTCGATGTCGAGAACTTCAGTCAAAACATTGATCTTGGCCTGCAGTTCAATGTGGAAGCGACCAACAAAGCGTCACTTCGAATTGACCCAAATCGGCCCAGAATCGTCATGGGCTTCTCCTCCTGGAGTTGGCAAAGCCAATTGATTGCAAAGGGGGAAAACCGTTATCAGCTTGGTATGGGCGGCGACGTGCAGCGCGGATCCGCGTGGGACGGCAATGTTGCATCTTTTACTGGATGGAAATCCGCCTGATGTGATGAGGTTGCCAGTCCAGGACCTGGTGAAAGACCGGCGCGAAACGCCCATCCGGCAGGACTACGTGACGCAGCTGCTGTGATTCATGCCAGCAGGGCCTGGGCGAACTCCCGCGCGTTGAAGGTTTCGAGTTCGTCGAGCTGCTCGCCCACGCCGATGAAATAGACCGGAACGGGGCGTGCGTCCGGCGTGCTCAAGGCACGGTCACGCGCCCACAGTGCGATGGCCGCCAGCACGCCGCCCTTGGCCGTGCCGTCCAGCTTGGTGACGATGAGACCGGTCAGGGCCAGCGCTTCGTCGAAGGCCTTCACTTGCGTGAGCGCGTTCTGGCCGGTGTTGCCGTCGATGACCAGCAGAACCTCATGGGGAGCGGACGCATCTGCTTTCTGCACCACGCGCTTGATCTTCCTGAGCTCTTCCATCAGATGGAGTTGCGTGGGCAGGCGGCCCGCCGTGTCCACCAGGACCACGTCCTTGCCACGGGCCTTGCCCGCGCTGACCGCGTCGAAGCAGACCGAGGCCGGGTCACCGCCAGCCTGGTGCACGATGTCCACGCTGCCCGAACCCTGCCGGTTGCGCTCGGCCCAGACCATCAATTGCTCGCGCGCCGCAGCGCGGAAGGTGTCGGCCGCGGCCAGCAGCACACTGGCACCGGCCTCGGCGAGGTGGTGCGTGAGCTTGCCGATGCTGGTGGTCTTGCCCGCGCCGTTGACGCCCGCGACCATGATGACGGTGGGCTTGTGCGCGCCGACAGTCAGGGTTTGTTCCAAGGGGACGAGCAGTTCGGCCAGCGCATCGACCAGCAGGGCCTTGACGGTGGCGGGGTCGGTGGCTTTGCTTTCCTTTACACGTCTTTTTAAATCGTCCAGCAAATACTGTGTAGCCTTGACGCCTGCGTCGGCCATCAGCAGGGCTTCCTCCAGTTGTTCATAGAGCGCATCGTCGATGCGCGTGCCGGTGAATACCGTGGCGATGCCGCTGCCCGTTTTGCGCAAGCCCGCGCGCAGTTTGCCCAGCCAGCCCTCGCGGGCTTGAGGGGGGGGGACGGGGGGAGCGGGCTGCTGAGGAACTTCGGTCGACGATTTGCTTCTGAAGATACTGAACATGAAGGGCATTCCTACAATGCCGCATTCTATGAAACGCCTACTCATCTGCTTTTTTGCCTTGTTGTCCGCCTGGGCGGGCGCGCAGGCGCAACACGCGAGCGCAAACGCCATCAGCGCCAAGCCCCAGCAGTTCACCCTGGCCAACGGGATGACCTTGATCGTGCAGGTGGATCGACGCGCGCCGACCGCCGTGCACATGCTCTGGGTGCGCGCCGGCAGCATGGACGAGGTGGACGGCAAGAGCGGCGTGGCGCACGTGCTGGAGCACATGATGTTCAAGGGCACGCAATCGGCTGCGGGCAGCACGGCTGCGGGTGAGTTCTCGCGCCGCGTGGCTGCCCTGGGCGGGCGCGAGAACGCCTTCACCGCCAGCGACTACACGGGCTACTTCCAGCAAATCCCGGCCAACCGGCTGGAAGACGTGATGAAACTCGAGGCCGACCGCTTCGCGCACAACCACTGGCCGGACAGCGAGTTCACCAAGGAAATCGAGGTGGTCAAGGAAGAGCGCCGCATGCGCACCGAGGACGAGCCGCGCGCGCTGCTGTACGAGACGCTCGAAGCCACGGCCTTCGTGGCCTCACCCTACCGCCGTCCCATCGTGGGCTGGATGAATGACTTGGATAATTTGCGGCCGGACGATGTGCGCGCCTTCCATCGCGACTGGTACGTGCCTGCCAACGCCGTGGTGGTGGTGGCCGGTGACGTGAAGGTGCCCCAGGTGCGCCGTTGGGCTGAGCAGTATTACGGGAAGGTGCCCGCGCGTGCCTTGCCTGAGCGCAAGCCGCGCGTGGAGCCGCCGCAGACGGGCGTGAAACGCGTGGAGGTCAAAGCCCCTGCCGAACAGGCCTACGTGGCCTTGGCCTGGAAAGTGCCGGGCCTGCGCAACATCGCCAACCCCACGGCCGAAGATTGGGATGCCATGGCCCTGACCGTGCTCGCCGCCGTGCTGGATGGCTATGACGGCGCGCGTCTGCAACGTGCCCTCGTGCAAGGCCAAGGCGCGAACGCCAAGCGCGTGGCCGACAGCGCTGGCGCGGGCAATGGCCTGACGGGCCGCGGTCCGCAACTGTTCGTGCTGGATGGCTCGCCCGTGGCGGGGCGCACGCCCGCTGAGCTGGAAACCGCCTTGCGCGAACAAGTCGCGCGCATCGCGCGCGAAGGCGTGAGCGAGGCCGAATTGAACCGCGTCAAGACGCAGTGGATGGCTGGCGAGGTGTACCAGCGCGATTCCCTGTTTTATCGCGCACGCAAGCTAGGGGCCAACGCCATGCTGAATTTGCCGTTGGACGCGGATGACCGGTTGCTCGTGCATCTGCGCACCATCACCTCCCAGCAGGTGCAGAGCGTCGCGATGCGGTACTTTGGCGAGGACACCCTCACCGTCGGGGTACTGCACCCCTTGCCGCCGGACCCGCAACGGCGCTCGCGACCCATGGGCGGCGGCAGGGATTTCTGAGTGCCTGACCTGGCCTGCCGGCACTGATGCCCTCACAGCGTGAACTGAAGATGAACATGATGCACAACACATTCGTGGCGCGGCTTCTCGCGGCGCTGCTCGGCGGATGGGCCGTGGCTTCGGCCCACGCCGCCATTCCCATCCAGCACTGGACCCAGCCGGAAGGCCCAGGGCAAGGGGCTCAGGTCTGGTTGATCGAAAGCCCGGCCGTTCCCATGGTCGATGTGCGCCTCGAGTTCGATGGCGGAGGCCGGCGTGACCCGGCGGACCGCGCGGGCCTGGCCGAGGCCGGCACCCTGATGATGGGCAAGGGCGTGCGTGACTCCTTGGGCAAGGCAGGGCGCGAACCTGCGTTGGACGAGAACGCCTTGGGCGAGGCCTGGGCCGACCTGGGCGCGATGTTCGGTGGCGATGACACCACGGACCGCGTGAGCTTCTCTCTGCGCAGCCTCACGGACACGGACCTATTGCAGCGCGCCGCTGCCCTGGCGGCACGTGTGCTGGCCGAACCGTCCTGGCCCGAGGCGGTTTGGGCGCGCGAGCGCGAGCGCATGCAGGCCGCGCTGCGGGAATCCCTCACGCGACCGGCCACCGTGGCCTCGCGCGCCTACCAGCGCGCCGTGTTTGGCGTGCATCCCTACGGGCAGGCCATGACGGACGAGAGCCTGGCGCGCATCAGTCTGGTCGACCTGCAGGCTTGGCATGGACGCACGTTCCTGGCCTGCCGCGCGAAGGTCAGCATCGTGGGAGCGGTCAACCGCGCGCAGGCGCAAGAGCTCACGGCGCAACTGCTGGCGCGCTTGCCCCGGAGTCGGGACCCCAAGGATTGCCCTTCCTTGCCTCCCGTGCCCGAGGTGGCACCCCTGGACAAGGCCGCCGATCTGCGCATTCCTTTCGACGCCGCGCAAGCGCAGGTGTTCATCGGACAACCCGGCTTCAAGCGGGACGACCCGGACTATTTCGCGCTGACCGTGGGCAACTACATCCTGGGGGGGGGCGGTTTCGTTTCGCGCCTGACCGAGGAGGTGCGGGAAAAGCGCGGTCTGAGCTACAGCGTCTACAGCTACTTCAACCCCGGCTTGCATGCGGGCAGTTTCTCCATTGGTCTGCAGACCCGCCCTGACCAGGCTGAGGCCGCACTCAAGGTGGCCCGCGAGGTGCTGGCGCGTTTCCTGATCCAGGGCCCGACCGAGGCTGAACTGAAGGCGGCCAAGGCCAACCTGATCGGCGGTTTTGCCTTGCGCATCGACAGCAATCGCAAGTTGATCGACAACCTTGCCAACATCGCCGCGCACGACTTGCCGCTGGACTATCTGGACAGCTGGACCGAGCAGGTGAACAAGGTGACGGTCGCTGACATCCGAGCCGCGTTCGCCCGCAAGCTGCGCGCGGACCGCATGGTGACCGTGGTGCTGGGCGGCAAGTGATGCGGCAAGGCAAGCCCGCTGCGGCGCGCACTCCAACAGCGACGCCTCGCAAACACGAGGTTCGCATCATCGGCGGGCTTTGGAAGCGCAGCAAGCTGCCCGTGGCCGACAAGCCCGGCCTGCGCCCCACGCCCGACCGCGTGCGCGAGACCCTGTTCAACTGGCTGGGGCAGGACCTCACGGGCTGGCGCTGCGTCGATGCCTTCGCGGGCAGCGGCGCGTTGGGGTTCGAGGCGGCCTCGCGCGGCGCGAAGGAGGTCACCCTGGTCGAGCAGGACGCGGCCTTGATCGCTCAACTCCAGAAAATCAAGGATCACCTCAAGACCGATGCGGCAGGCGTTCAGATCACGTTGCGGCGCGGCGACGGCATCGCGGCCTTGGCCGCCTGGCCAGCCGCGCAGCCACAGGATGGCTTGGACCTCGTTTTTCTTGATCCACCTTTTGATGCGCAGTTGTTCGAGCCCGCCTTGAAGGCCGCGGCGCGCGTGGTCAAACCTGGGGCCTGCGTCTACCTCGAAGCCCCCACTGAATGGACGACCGAGCAACTCGCGCCGCTGGGTCTCACGCCTCACCGCCATCTCAAAGCCGGCGCGGTGCACGCGCACCTCTTGCGGCGCGATTGAGGGCCTCCTGGGGTTCCTGGGGCAGGCCCCAGCACCACCTTGAGCGGCGCCGTCATATCATGGACGCTTATTCGCGCACCCTGCTGTGCGTGTTTTTGCAAGCGCTTTGACTTTGAATCAGGGAGCCCTCATGGCCACTGGCACCGTACAACTGCACCGTGTTTTGCGTGCGCCTCCCGAGCGCCTCTATCGCGCCTTCCTGGAACCCGATGCCCTGGCCAAGTGGTTGCCACCTTATGGCTTCACTTGCACGGTCGAACACATGGACGCGCGCGTGGGTGGCAGCTACCGCATGGCCTTCAGGAACTTTGGCACAGGCCAGAGCCACGCCTTTGGCGGTGACTACCTGGAATTGGTGCCAGGTCAAAAGATCCGCTACACCGACCGCTTTGACGCGCCAGGTCCGGCGGGGCAGATGACGACGACGGTCGTGCTTCGGGCCGTGTCGTGCGGCACGGATCTTTCAGTGACGCAGGATGGTATTCCCGAAGTGATTCCGACCGAGATGTGCTACTTGGGCTGGCAAGAGTCGCTGGAGCAACTGGCGCGGCTGGTCGAGCCTGACATCGCCGAATAAGGCTCGACTGACAATGGTCGCACCGCGCGAGCCTGTCACCCAGCGCCCCACTCAGGAGGAACTGGCTGCCTTTCTCGAGCGCGAGTTTCCGCAGACACCCTGCCGCATCGTGTCCTTGAGTGACGAGGGCGCCACGCTGAGGCACGAAGTCGGACTCGCCGAATTGCGTCCCGGCGGAACCGTCTCGGGCCCGACCATGATGGCCCTGGCCGATGTCTCGCTCTATGTGGCGATCATGGCCCGGGTGGGGCTCTTGCCCATGATCGTCACGACCCAATTGAGTTTCAACTTCTTGCGCAAGCCCGCGGGTGACCGGGCGCTGATCGGTGTGTGTCGGCTGCTGAAAGTCGGGCGCACGCTCGCCGTCGGCGAGGCCAGCGTGTATTCCGAGGGATTGGACGATCCCGTGGCCCACGCCGTGGGCAGTTACGCGATTCCCTCGACACGTTGAGGCGCCCGGACCGTTGGGCGCGACGCCTGACTGCCTGCGCCGCGTCGATCACGACGCGGGGTGGCGGTCGCGCCCCTGCTGGCCCTGCAGGGCTCAGCGCGGGGCGGGCAGGGCCACGGCGGACTTGGGCGCGGCGGCCGTGTCGCTGATGTGGAATTGGTCCACCGTGCGCGACAGCGCCTGCGCCTGCTGACGCAGCGATTGCGCGGAAGCCAATGCTTCTTCCACCAGCGCGGCGTTCTGTTGCGTGCCCTGGTCCATTTGCGTGATGGCCTGATTCACCTGCGCGATGCCCGCGCTTTGCTCGGCGCTGGCGCCGCTGATCTCCGCCACCATCTGCGTGACACGCTCCACGCCTGCGACGATCTCGCGCATGGTTTCGCCAGCCTGTTCCACCAAGGTGGTGCCTGCGCCGACCTTGCTCACCGAGTCATCGATCAGGCGTTTGATCTCCTTGGCGGCCTCTGCTGATCGTCCCGCCAGGCTGCGCACCTCGCTGGCCACGACGGCGAAGCCTCGGCCTTGCTCGCCCGCGCGGGCGGCTTCCACGGCGGCATTCAGCGCCAAGATATTGGTTTGGAAGGCAATGCCATCGATCACGCTGATGATGTCCACGATCTTGCGCGAGGACACGTCGATGGAGGCCATGGTGCCCACCACCTGTTCGACCACCGCGCCGCCGCGTGCCGCCACGCCCGAGGCAGCCACGGCCAATTCGTTGGCGCGCCGCGCGTTTTCGGCGTTCTGTTGCACGGTAGAGGTCAGCTCCTCCATCGACGCCGCGGTCTCTTCCAGCGCGCTGGCCTGCGATTCGGTGCGGGCCGACAGGTCACCATTGCCAGCGGCGATTTCCGCCGAGGCGGTGGTGATGGAGTCGGTGCTCTCGCGCACTTGGCGCACCAGGCGCGCGAGGTTGTCGCGCATGAGCTGGATCGCCGCCAGGATGCTGGTCTGGTCGCCGGGCCGCGTCGCCACGTTCACCACCAGATTGCCATCGGCGATCTGCTTGACGACTTCGGCCGCGTACTGGGGCTCACCGCCGAGTTGACGCACCAAGGTGCGCAGCATGTCCCAAGCCAGCGCCACGATCACCAGCATCAACACCGCGCTGATCGAGAG
>NZ_JBKFDG010000006.1:0-312327 GCF_046452315.1 Hylemonella sp. W303a
CGCGCCTGGCTGACCGCCTGCCTGTCCGCCCTGCGCGCGGCGGGCCGGCCCGCGACCCGCATCTGCCCCGCATTCCCTCCTTTGGTCGACGCGTCGGCATCCCTTCTGTGGGTCAGTGCGGAGACCGGCAGCCCCTGGCTGCACATCGCCGGGCCGGAGGGGGTCGTTGGCTTGCCCCTGTCCGCTTACACGGCCACGGACGGTTTGCTGGCCTCGCTGCTGAGCGCGGCGCAAGGCCAGGACGGAGCCGAGAGCCCGTCGGCATCCAATTGCACGGCCACGCCTGACGCCATGGCGAGTGCGCAAACCAGCCTGCCCGATCTGCCCTGGAGAACTGAAACGATGACGCAGCAATGGCTGCGCGGCGTCAACAGTGGCTGGGATCTGGCGCAATTCGACCTGCGCGATGCCATGGGCGCGCGCCGCGGACAAGCGCTGCTGGAATGGCTGCGCCCGCTGTGGCAAGCCCCGCGCTGGCGGCCCCTGCGCTGGGGTTTGGTCGCGTTGTTCGCGGTGCAAGTCGCCGGACTGCACCTGCTGGCATGGCAAGAACGCTCGCAGCTGCGCCAATTGCGCATGGACACCCAGCGGGTCGCGACGCAAACCTTTCCCCAACTCAGCGTCGTGCTGGACGCCCCGCGTCAGATGCAACGGGAACTGGACGCCTTGCGCCACGGCGCCGGAGAACTCGGACCTGCCGATCTGGAGAGCCTGCTCCACGCCTTGGGGGCCGATCCGGCGCTGAGCGGCCTGCAAATGGACAGCCTGCGCTATACCCCGCGCGAAACGCGTCTGCGTCACGCCCCTGGCGCACCCCTGCGCGAGGCGCTGACCGCCGCGGCCACGCGGCAGGGTTGGATCGTTCAGCCCGGATCCAGCGGCACATCTGGCCAAACGGACAGTGTGTTGAAGCGCAACTGACGCGACCGAGCCCATCGGCCGCGCTCCACAACCCGACGACGCCCCACGACAGAGCCCCACCATGAAACAACCTTCGCCCCTGCAAGCCTGGTGGAAAGGACTGTCGCCCCGCGAGCGACGCGCCCTCAGTGTGATGGGCGTTGTCTTGGCCGTCTTCGTCATGTGGCAGGTGGGCATTGCCATGCCTTTGAACAGCCTGCGCGACACCGCGCGACAACAGCAGCAGGCCCAGGCGGAATGGAACCAGGTGCAAGTCCTGCGGGCGCAGGCACTGGCCTTGCGTCAGCGGGGGGCCGAGGCCTCCGCCAAGGCCGCGCGCGGGCAATCCACCATGCAAGTGCTGCAAGCCCTCACCCTGGCCGCGGGCGATGCCGGTGCTCAGGTCAACGAGATCGCGCCGGGCAACTACAGCGTGCGCTTTGACAAGGTCTCGCCCGAAGCCCTCGCCGTCTGGCTGCAAGCCACGCGGCAACAGGCGCGTCTGCTGCCCCAGACGGCGGACTTTCAGCGCGTCAGCGGCAACCCAGTGGCGTGGCAGGGCAGCATCGTGCTGGGGGGAAGCTGAGCGAAGCGCTCATCCCTTCAACGCACCAACTGATTCAGTTCCACGATCGGCATCATCACCGCCAAGACGATCAGCATGACGACCAAGCCCATGCCAACGATGAGCAAGGGCTCCAACAAGGTCGCCAAGCGCAAGGCCCGCCGCTGAACGTCCGCGCCCAGTTGCGAGGCGGCGCGCTGAAGCATGGCGGGCAATTGACCGGTCTGCTCGCCCAGGCGCGCGAACACCGTCAGCAATCCCGGAAAGCGGCGCTGGGCTGACAAGGCGGCCGCCAGTGGGGCGCCCTCCCGCACCAGATGCAGGGCGGTCTGGGCATCCGCGCGCAAGGCCCGGTTGTGCAGCGTATCGGCAGCGGTTTGCAGCGCTCGCAAGATGGGCACCCCCGCATTGGCCAGCAAGGCCAGGGTGGCCGCGAAGCGCGCGGCGTTGTAGCCGACGGCCAGCCGCCCCAGCACGGGCAAACGCAGCCACAGCGCATCCATCCGAAGTCGGGCACCCGGGCGCTGGCGCAAGACGAACACGGCCAGGGCTGCGGCGGCCAACAGCAACAGCAAGGCCCAGCCCCAAGCGCGCAAAAAACCGCTCAAGGCCAGCATGAAAACAGTCAGCGCGGGCAAGGCCCGGTTGCCGCTGCTGAAGGCGCTGGCGACCTGGGGCACCACGTAAGTCAGCAAGAAGGCAACGATCACGCATGAGAAGCCGCTGACAATGAGCGGGTATAGCGCCGCGCCCATGAGCTTGGCCCGCAACACCTCCTGCCCCTCCAACTCGTCGGCCAAGCGGTCCAGCACTTGCCCCAGTTGCCCCCCCTGCTCTCCGGCGGAAACAACGGCCACGTAGCTGTCGTCGAACGTTCGGGGATGCTGACCCAGCGCCCGCGCGAAGGTCGAACCGCCATTGACTTCATCGCGCAGCTGCGCGATCAAGCGCTGCTGCTCCGGGCTGCCAGATTCTTGCGACAGATCCTGGGCCAAGGACGCCAAGGCCCGCTCCAGCGGCAGGCCTGCCTCGACAAGGCCGGCCAGCTGACGCGTCCACACCGCCAACTGACTGGCATTGAAGGCCTTGCGCTGCAAGCTGAAACGGCTGGCCGAGCCAACTGCAGGCGCACTCGCTCCCCCCACGGGTTCCACGTTCAGGGGCGTGAGTCCCAGCGCGCGCAACTGGGCTCGGGCGGCACGCGCGGCGTCGGCCTGCAAGACGCCACGCTGGCTGCGTCCGTTGGCGTCAACGGCTTCGTAGGAATAGGCAGGCATGGTGCGTCCGGCGGATGAAGGGGAGCAATCGTTGGGACAAAAATGGACGCGTGACGGCCCTCAGTCCCTCGTGACGCGCAGCAACTCTTCCATCGTGGTCACGCCCGCATCGACCAGACGCTGGCCGTCTTCGCGCATGGGTCGCATGCCATTGCGCTGGGCATGCGCCCGCAGGTCCGCCTCGGGGGCCTGTTGGTGAATGAGGGCACGCAACTCGTCGTCCGCCGTGAGCAATTCGAAAATGCCGGTGCGGCCCGCGTAACCGCTGTGCGCGCAGGTCGGGCAGCCCTGGCCCTGACATGCCCCGCACGCTTTGCGCACGAGACGTTGGGCCAGCACACCCAAGAGCGAACTCGACAACAGGAAGGGCTCCACGCCCATGTCCATCAGGCGGGTGACGGCGCTGGGGGCATCGTTGGTGTGCAAGGTCGCCAGCACCAAGTGTCCGGTGAGGGAGGCCTGGATGGCGATCTGCGCGGTCTCGAAATCACGGATCTCGCCGATCATGATCACATCGGGGTCTTGCCGAAGGATGGCGCGCAAGGCCTTGGCGAAGGTGAGCTCAATGCGTGCGTTCACCTGCGTCTGGCCGATGCCGGGCAGCTCGTACTCGATGGGGTCTTCGACCGTCATGATGTTGCTGCGCGTCGCGTCCAGCCTCTGCAAGGCGGCGTACAGCGTCGTCGTTTTGCCGGAACCCGTGGGGCCGGTCACAAGGATGATGCCGTGCGGCTGTGCCACCAGATGCTCGAAGCGCGCCAGTGTTTCGCCACCCATGCCCACGGCCTCAAGGGTGAGTTGCGAGCCCGATTTGTCCAGCAAGCGCAGCACGGCCCGTTCACCATGGGCCGAAGGCAGGGTGGAGACGCGCACATCAATGGCTCGCCCCCCGAGCCGCAGGCTGATGCGGCCGTCCTGCGGCAGGCGCTTCTCCGCGATGTCCAGCTCGGCCATGATCTTCAGCCGTGAAATCAGCGCCGCGTGCAAGGCCCGGTTGGGCTGCACCACCTCGCGCAAGGCGCCATCCACGCGGAAACGCACGCTGGAAAGACGCTCGTAGGGTTCGATGTGGATGTCACTCGCGCCATCGCGCGCGGCCTGCGTGAGCAAGGCGTTGAGCATGCGGATGATGGGCGCGTCGTCGGCGCTTTCGAGCAGGTCTTCGATGGCGGGCAGCTCCTGCATGATGCGGCCCAGGTCCGCGTCGCTCTGCACTTCGCTCACGACATCGGCCGCGCTGGCGTCACCCTGGCTGGCATACGCGGCGCTCAAGCGACCGGCCAGCGCCTGTGGAGACTCAAGGTGCCAGCCCCAGCGTTCCATCTCGGTCAGGTGCGCCCCGTGATGACGGGTCACCTCCGCCAAGGCTGCGAGCAAGCTGGCGCTAGCGCCCGTTCCGGCTTCCAGTCCGATGCGCACCTGAGCGCCACCGTCCTGGTCAGGCGTCAGCAGAAGGCCATGCTGCCGCGCGAACGCATAAGGCAGGCGACGCGCGATCGGGTGGGGAGCGGGGGACGGCGGAGATTCGCTCATGGCCAAGAACGTCACTGCGCCACGGGTTCGGTGCCTTGCGCGTCGGGCTCGGTGTCCGGTTGATCATCGCGCGGCGTCTGCCCCGGCACCACGGCCGTGGCGGGAGACGCTGGCGGCAACACGGCGGATTCGTCGGCATTGAGCACGGGACCATTGCCCACGCGAGCGGGTTGCTGCTGCGCCTGCACGGCGCGCATCAGGTCGTAGCGGTCCAACGACACGCGGTTGCTGTCCTGGGTGCTGCGCACGATCACCGGTCGCAGAAAGACCATCAGATTGGTTTTCTTGCGACTGCTGCCCTCACTGCGGAACAACCAACCCAAGCCAGGAATGCTGCCCAGGCCGGGCACTTTTTCTTCGCTGACACTGCTTTCGTCCTGCAGCAAGCCGCCCAGCACGATGATGGCACCGTCTTCCACAAGCACGCTGGTATCGATGGAGCGCTTGGAGGTGCGCAACCCGGCCGCGCTGGTCAGCGAGGTCGGGTCCACGCTGCTGACTTCCTGCGATATGACCATCTTCACGGTGCCGTTCTCGCTGATCTGCGGGCGCACGGCCAGCGTGAGGCCCACGTCGCGCCGCTCGATGGTCTGGAAGGGATTGACCGCCCCCGTGGAGCTGTTGTTGGCGGTGTACTGACCCGTCACGAAGGGCACGTTCTGCCCAATCACGATCTTGGCTTCCTCGTTGTCCAAGGTCATCAAGTTGGGGGTGGACAGCACGTTGCCCATGCGATTGGTTTCAAGGAAACGGGCCAGCACGCCCAGCGCCACCCCGCTGTTGCCACGCTGCACGCCCACACCCGCCGTGAACCCGGCGCCGGGCGCCGTGGGCTGGCCGCTGGAGATGCCTGACGCCAAATTGAAAATATTGCCCGCGCCAGAGCCGAAGTTGGTCCCCAACAACCCCACCACGCTGCTGCTGGAACCGGAGGGGACGCCACCCTGCCACTGAATGCCAAAGTCGTTGGCGACGTCGGCGTTCACCTCGGCGATCAGACTCTCCACGAACACTTGGGCACGGCGCATGTCCAATTGGTCGATCACCGCGCGCAACTGCCGGTACTGCGGCAAGGGCGCGCTGATGATGAGGGAGTTGGTCGGCACGTCCGCCTGTATCTGCCCTCCGGTGGCGCTGCCCGCCCCGGCGCCTCCACCCGATGCGGGAGTGGACGAGCCGGACGTGAGGCGAGGCGTCGCCCCGGATCGCGTGGCGGAACCGCCCGCGGCGGCGCCGGTGCCGGTGCCGCCAACCAAGCCGCTGTCGGCGGACATCACGGCGCGCAGGGTTTCGGCCAGACGCACCGCCTCGGCATTCTTCAAGTACACCACGTGGATGTTGCCTGCCGCCGCATCGGAAGCGGGCGGCAGATCCAGCTTGTTGATCAAGGTGTGCGCCAGCGCCAACCTGGCTGGGCTGGATGCCCGCAACAGCAGCGCGTTGCTGCGCGGTTCGGCCAGCACCACGGTGCGCAAGGCTTGGCCTGCGCCCGCCGCGTTGCCCGCCGTGGCGTCGCCGTCCAGCAGGCGCTGAACCAGGGGGGCAATGTCGCCCGCCAAGGTGTGTCGCAATGGCCGAACCTCGAGATCGGCGGACTCGGCTCCCGCGTCGTCCATCGCGGCGACGATGCGCGCGATGCGCCGCAAATTGTCCGCGTAGTCCGTGATGACCAAGGCGTTGGCCCCAGGGCTCACGTTGATGGTGTTGTTGGGACTGATGAGCGGGCGCAACACCGCCACCAAATTGTTGGCGTTCTCGTGGCGCAAGCGAAATACTTGCGTGACCACCTGTTGGCCCCTGGCCCCGTCCGCGCCGACCTGCACCGAGCCGCTGAGCAGCTTGGCATCGGCCTCGGGCACCACCTTGTACATGCCCCCATCACCTTCGACGAGCGAGAAGCCACGCACGCGCAGCTCCGCGGCGAACTGCTCCATCGCCACGGCCGCGCCCACGGGCCGGTCGCTCAGCAGGTTGATGGTGCCGCGCACGCGCGGGTCCACCACCACGGGGCGTCCGCTGAGCGCGGCCATGGCGCGCGCCACGGCATCGATCTCCGCATTGACGAAATTGAGCGTGATGGTGCCTGCGCTCGTGGCGCGTGCCGCTTGTGGGCCTGAAAGTGTCTGGGCCCGCGCGGCCATGGTGGCGATGGACAAGCATCCGACCGTCAGCAGCATCCCGGACACGATCAGGCGTCGCGCCTGCGGCAAGGCAAGCACGAGACGCATCCGACAACCCCAATCAAGCAAGAAACACGACACGAACCCGACCCTCAGCAAACTCAACCCAGCGTCAAATAAGACCGCAAACCGTCACGCCGACCCAGAATGTTCAAGAGATTGGACAAAGCGTCGATGCGGTCTGGCGCGGCTTCGGCTTGACCCTGCAAACGCAGACGACCTCCCCGCCACTGGCCCTGGGCGCTCAGTTGCAAGTCACCCTGTAGCGTGGTGAGCACAAAGTAGATTGTGCTGCCCGCGCCCAGATTGTCCTGGGCGGGGTTTCGGCCATAGTCTGCATTAGACCGGGAAACACCCCCCGAATCCGTTCCGAATGACGAAACGTGCAGTCGATAGCTGCCCAGCGGCTTGAGGGTGGAGAGCGCCGAAGCAACATGCAGGGCATGAACCTCCAATTCACCCTCCAAGCGCTGCTCCTGCCAACGCAGGCCAGGCGTGGTCAGCATCAATTGGCCTTGCAGCGCCAGGGTGTTCCAGGGGGCGCCCAAGCCGGCCAACCAGCTGGCGGGCCACTCGCTGCGGTGCGCCTCCAGCACCACCGCAGGAGTCCCGGAGAACAGGCTACCGATGCTCAAGCGCAGCGGCTCGGGAGCACAGCAAGGCGCGGTGATGTCGACGCGCAGAACCGGCTCACCCAGCCATGATGGGCTCTGACCATGGGCCGAGCCACGACTCCATCCCAGACGCAGGCGCCAGTTCACCCCTTGCGGCAAGGCACGTTTTTCAAACGCCCCCGGACCAGCCGACAAGGTCAAGCCCGCCTGGCCGGCCCAGACCTGCCCCTTGGGCTCTGTCAATAACACCCGGCCACCGGTCAGGGACGCCACGCCCGCCGCGAGCCAGCGGGCAGGGGCGAACACCACCATCGCGGCCAGCACGCCAGCACACAAGCCCAGGAGGGGAGCCCGGCGCGGCCATGCCGCGGCCTCGACGCCTGCAGAGGCGTCTGACGCGTGCGTGCCCGTTCGTGTCCGATCGGCGTGGCGGACAGGAGGTAAAGCGAGGAAGGGCAACTTCAGAGGCATGGGCAGGTCAATGACCACGTGATGCGGGACGCGTATCCGCCGGGAGGAGGAGTCCCGACGTGGGTCGCTCAGCGACCGGGGCGCCTCAACGCGCCGCAGTCAAGGCGTCTCGCAGGTTCAACTCATCGAGCTTCGTCTTGCGCCAAAGCCCCGCCCGGCGCGGGAGCAACAGCGCATCGACCAACGGGGCCAGCAAGGCGCGATCCGGGTCGATCAAGAGAACCAGGCGCATGGGCTCGCCGCGCATGCCACCGGCCAAGCGGCCCACCCAATTCAGTCGCTCCAGCACTTCGGCCAGAGGCTCCAACTGCAGCGGGTCGACCCGCAACTTGCGTGACAGCTGCATCAAGGTCAGGCCGTGGTCGGCCGACTGCCGCGCGGACGACAAGGCCCGCACCATCTCCAGGGCGAGCTGGAATTGCCAACCGGGCTCGGGCGCCCTGCGCGCCACTCCGGCGAGCAGGCTGGGCAGGTAAGCGGTGATGACCGCCCCCAGAAGCACGATGACCCAGGCCATGTAAATCCAGATCAACAGAATCGGCACGGTGGCGAAGGCACCGTACACGGCGGAATAGGTGGGCACGGCCTTGAGGTAAAAGCCCAGCAGCCTCTTGGCCGCTTCCAGCGCGAGGGTTGCCAAGAGGGCGCCCGTCCACGCATGCATCCACTTGACGGGCGTGTTGGGGACGTAGTGGTAAACCGCGGCCAACGCCAGCGCCGCGGACAAGGACTCGAAGAGATCCAGCGCCAGCCGCAAGCCTGGCGACAAATTGGCGGTCGGCCCCAGGTAGGACGTGCCCAGCAGGCTCAGCATCACCAGCATGGGCCCCAGGGTGATGGCAGCCCAATACACCAGCAAGCGCTGGCCAAAGGCGCGCGGGCGCTGCACGCGCCACAAGGCGTTGAAGGTGCGGTCGATGGTGAAAATCAACCCCAGCGCAGTCAGGAACAGCACGGCCAGCCCGGTCCACCCCAGACGCCCGGCCCGGCGGGAAAACTGGCTGATGTAAGCCAGCACCTGGCGTGAAATGTTCTCCGGCACCAAGCTTTCGATCAGCCACTTCTGCAGCACGTCTTGGAACTTCGCGAACATCGGGAAGGCCGTGATCAGCGCCAGCGCGACGGTCAGCAGAGGCACCAAGGCAATGGTGGTGGTGAACGTGAGGCTGCCCGCGGTCTGACCCAGACGGTCTTCGCGGAAACGTTCGCGCAAGGTCCAGGCCGTGGCGCGCCAAGGAAAACCAGCCACTCCTCGGATGAAGGCCCGCACCCGGCGCTGCCATTTGGAGAAGAAAAGAACGAGTGCATGCATGCCGCTATCATGCCAGCCTCCATGGACGAACCCCACGCACATCCTCGCGATTCCGTAACAGCCCGTGACGCGCATGCGCTGCATACCCCCCCGGCCTCGGTGCCTCAAGCCCATGTGCGGCTCAGCCGCCGCTTGACCGTGGCCAGCCTGCTGGCGCTCATCGCGCTCGGCTTGGCCTGGGAGCTTTGGTTGGCCCCGATCGGCGGGGGCACGCTGGCCCTGAAGGTGCTGCCGCTGTGTCTGCCGCTGGCCGGGCTGCTGAAGAACCGCATGTACACCTACCGCTGGCTCAGCCTGCTGGTGTGGCTCTATATCCTCGAAGGTCTGGTCCGCGCCACCAGTGGCGAGCCTGCGCGCGTCGTGGTGCTGGCCCTGGCCGAAATCCTGTTGGGCCTGGCCCTTTTCACGGGTTGCGTGTTGCACATCCGCCTGCGCCTGCGCGACGCACGCGAGGCTCGACCGTCCGAAACAGCTTCCACAGCGCCATGACTGCAGCATCGACCCAACCGCTGATCGCCGAACTGCGCCGCATCGTCGGCCAGGACTATGTACTCACGCAAGACGACGGCGCGGACCTGCGTGCCTGGGAGCTGGACTGGCGCGGCCGCGAGCGTGGCAAGGCGCTGGCCGTGGTCCGGCCTGCCTCCACGCAGGAAGTGGCCCAAGTCGTCCGGGCCTGCGCGGCCACGCGCACCCCGATCATTCCGCAAGGCGGCAACACCGGCATGGTGGTGGGCTCCACGCCCGACACCAGCGGCACCCAGGTCGTGCTCAGTCTCACGCGGCTGAACAAAGTGCGACAGCTCGACGCGGGCAACATGACCATCACCGTGGACGCAGGCTGCGTGCTGCAGACGCTGCAAGAGGAATGCGAGAAGGCGGGCTTCCTGTTCCCGCTCAGCCTGGCCTCCGAAGGCAGTTGCACCATCGGCGGCAACCTGGGCACCAACGCGGGCGGCACGCAGGTCGTGCGCTACGGCAACACGCGTGAACTCTGCCTGGGCCTGGAAGTCGTGACCGCCCAGGGCGAAATCTGGGACGGCCTGCTCGGTCTGCGCAAGGACAACACCGGTTACGACCTGCGCCACCTCTTCATCGGCAGCGAAGGCACCTTGGGCATCATCACCGGCGCGACGATGAAGATCTACCCGATGCCCAAGAGCCAACTCACCGCCTTCGCCGCCCTGCCCTCGCTGGAAGCGGCGGTACAACTGCTGGGCCTGGCGCACGAACACCTGAGCGCGGGCCTCACGGGCTTCGAGGTCATGGGCCAGTTCGCGCTGAGTCTGGTGAACAAGCACTTCCCACAGCAACGCGTGCCCTTCTGGCAGGAGTCCCCCTGGTGCGTCGTACTGGAGAACTCCGACAACGAATCCGAAGAGCACGCCCGCGCGCAGTTTGAGCGCCTGCTTGAAGCCGCCATGGAAGCGGGCTGCGTGACCGACGCGGTGATCGCTGAGAACCTGGCCCAAGCCAAGGCGTTGTGGCACATCCGCGAGAGCATTCCGCTGGCCCAGGCCCAGGAAGGGCTCAACATCAAGCACGACATCTCGATCAATGTCTCGCGCATCCCGGCCTTCGTGGCCGAGACCAATGCCTTGCTGGAGCAAAAATTCCCCGGCGCCCGCCTCGTGACCTACGGGCATCTGGGCGACGGCAACCTGCACTACAACGTGCAGGCGCCGGAGGGCGTGGACCAAAAACGCTTCCTCGCCGAGCAAGAAGCACCGATGAACGCCGTGGTCTATGAGGTCGTGGACCGCTATCGGGGCTCCATCAGCGCCGAGCACGGCATTGGCAGCCTCAAGATCGACAAGCTGCCTGAACACAAATCGCCCGTCGCGCTGGGCCTGATGCGCAACATCAAGCGGGCGCTGGACCCCTTGAACCTGATGAACCCGGGCAAACTCCTGCACACCGAGAACCACTGACCATGAATGCCCCCGCGCCAGTGACGCGCCCCGTGCGCAGCCAGTACGAAGACTTCATGCGCCATGTCTACACACATGGCGTCGCCAAATCCGACCGCACCGGCACCGGCACGAAAAGCGTGTTCGGCCACCAGATGCGCTTCGACCTGAACGAAGGTTTTCCGCTGGTGACAACCAAGAAGGTGCACCTCAAGTCCATCATCCACGAACTGCTGTGGTTCCTCACGGGCTCCAGCAACAACAACTGGCTCAAGGAACGCGGCGTGACCATCTGGGACGAATGGGCGCGCGAGGACGGCGACCTGGGTCCGGTCTACGGTGTGCAGTGGCGCAACTGGCCGACGCCGGACGGCGGGCACATCGACCAGATTTCGGAAGTCATCAAGACGCTCAAAAGCAACCCCGACTCGCGCCGCATCATCGTCAGCGCCTGGAACGTGGCCGAGCTGAACAAGATGGCGCTGATGCCCTGCCACGCCTTCTTCCAGTTCTACGTCGCACCTTCGCAGATCGCGGGCGAGCCGGGCAAGCTGAGTTGCCAGCTCTACCAGCGCAGCGCCGACATCTTCCTGGGCGTGCCCTTCAACATCGCGAGCTATGCGTTGCTGACCCACATGGTGGCCCAGCAGTGCGGGCTGGGCGTGGGTGACTTCATCTGGACCGGTGGCGACTGCCATATCTACAGCAACCACCACGAGCAGGTGGAACTGCAATTGAGCCGCCAACCCTATCCCTACCCGGTGCTGAACATCAAGCGCCGACCCGACTCCCTCTTCGACTACCAGTTTGAGGATTTCGAGGTGCTGGACTACCAGTGCCACCCGGCCATCAAGGCGCCGGTCGCGGTGTGAAGCGTAGTCCGTCGGTGCGTCCGTGATCTCTTCCCGGCAATTGGCGGCCCTGGTGCTCCTCACGCTGATGTGGGGCGTCAACTGGCCGATGATGAAGTTCTCCCTGCGCGAACTCTCGCCCTTGTACTTCCGCGCGCTCACCATGAGCTGCGGCGCCCTGTTTCTGTACGCCTGGTATCGGGCTCGCGGCCTGCGCCTGTGGCCGCGCTGGGACGCCCGCGCGGGCGAGTGGCGCGCCATCGTGGTCATTGGGGCGCCCAACATCCTGGGCTGGCACGCCCTGTCCATCCTCGGCGTCAAGGAGCTCGCCTCGGGCCGCGCCGCCGTTCTTGGTTTCACCATGCCGATCTGGACCGTGCTGCTGGGCGCGCTTTTCTTCGGTGAACGCTTGACTCGCCGCACGGTGCTCGCGGTCATCGCCGTGGCCGCTGCGGTGGCCTTGCTCACCTCGAGCGAAATCGGTGCGCTGAGCGGTCGTCCACAAGGCATCGCGTGGATGATGCTCGCGGCCCTGTGCTGGGCCATCGGCACCCTGTTGCTGCGCCGGGCCCAACTCACCCTGCCCCTGGAGGCCTTGACCATTTGGAGCATGATCCTCTCCAGCGTCTGCCTCTGGGTCATCGCGTTCGCGAGCGAGCCTTGGCCGAACTGGCGATTCAGCGCAGCCATGTGGCTCGCCCTGGCCTATGGTGCCTTGATCAACTACGGCTTCGCGCAGACCCTGTGGGCCGGACTGGCGCGACACCTGCCACCCGCCACCAGCGCCATGAGCGTGATGGCGATTCCGCTGGTGGGCACGCTCAGCGCCGCCTTGCTGATCGGAGAGACACCGCATTGGCAAGACTGGGCCGCCATCGTCTGCGTGACGGCGGCGATCGCTGCGGTGCTGTTGCCCCCCGGTCTGCTGCGTCCCAAACGCCGATTGGAGACCCCGTGAAATTGCACTTGATCTACGCCCGCGCCGCCAATGGCGTCATCGGCAAGGACGGCGTGATGCCCTGGCATCTGCCCGAAGACCTCGCGCACTTCAAGCGCACGACGATGGGCGCGCCCGTCATCATGGGCCGCAAGACCTGGGATTCGCTGCCGCCACGTTTTCGGCCGCTACCGGGGCGCCGCAACGTGGTCGTGACACGCCAGACCGGCTGGAAGGCCGAGGGCGTGCACGGCGAGGCCGCCGTGGCGCACTCGCTCGACGAAGCCCTGCGGCTGTGCGAGGGCGCGAACGATGCCTGGATCATCGGTGGCGCGCAGATTTACGCGCAGGCCCTACCGCTGGCCAGCACGGCCGTGGTGACGGAGATCGAGGCGGACTTCGAAGGCGACGCGCATGCCCCAGAGCTGGGACCGGCGTGGGTGGAGACGGGTCGAGAGCGTCTGGTCGCAGCCAATGGCTTGAGACTGAGCTTCGTGACCTACACCCATCGCACGATGGCCTGAGCCCTAGAAACCGACCACCCCGTGGCACCAGCGCGGTGGACCGAGACGGCCCCGCACTCGGTGCATGGCGTCAGAAGTCGGTCACGGCATTTCGCTACAGTTCGGTTCCGCGAATTCCCATTTCGCGTTTTCCTTCCGCCTTTTCTTTTCATTCATTACAAGCCCATTTCATCATGTCTGGACAAGGTTTCCACGTGCACGGTCCTCACGACCACGAACTCGAACACGCCGCTCAACACGCCTCCGAATCCGCCGGTCACGGCAAGCAAGGAGGCGGGCTGACCAACCAGATCGCGATGTTCACGGCCATCATCGCGACGGTCGGTGCGATCTTTTCCTACATGGGTGGCGCCACCCAGGCCAACGCGGGTCTCTACAAGAACAACGCCGCCATCAAGAAAACCGAGGCCTCCAACCAATGGAACTACTTCCAGTCCAAGAGCACCAAGCAGTCCTTGGCCGAGGTCTCGCGTGACCTGACGCCCAACCCGGCGGAGAAGGCCAAGTACCAAGCCAAGATCGAGCGCTACGAGACCGAAAAGGAAGAGATCCGCAAGCAAGCCGAGAAGCTGGAAGCCGAGGCCCAGGCCTGGGACCATCGCAGCGACGAGGAAATGCACCTGCACCACCGCTGGGCCCAGGCCACGACCGTGCTGCAGGTCGCGATCGCGATCGCGGCCATCGCGCTGCTCACGCGCAAGCGTTGGCTGGAATACCTGATGGCGGTGGGCGGTGTGGTGGGCGTCGCCGTCGGCGTGCTGGCCTTGTTCCACTATTGAACCCGGGCGCCGCACCATGAAACTCGCCACCTGGAACGTGAACTCGCTGGGCGTGCGCCTGCCTCAGGTGCTGGACTGGCTGGCCGCGCAGGCCGCGGGTGGCGCCCCCATTGATGTGCTGGCGCTGCAAGAGCTCAAGCTCACGGACGACAAGTTCCCGCACGCCGAGTTCGAGGCCGCGGGGTACCGGGCCGAGGCCTTCGGCCAGAAAACCTACAACGGCGTGGCGCTACTGACCCGCCTGTCCTGGCCCGCCCTGAGTGAAGTCACGCGCAACATCACGGGGTTCGAGGACGAACAGGCGCGCGTGATTGGGGCCACGCTGGACACGCCGCAAGGCCCGCTGCGCATCGTCAACGGCTATTTCGTCAACGGGCAAGAGCCGGGCAGCGAGAAGTTCGCCTACAAGATGCGCTGGATGAACGCGCTGCGCGCGCAGGTGCAGGCGGAGCTGGCGACGCATGCCCGCCTGGTGCTGCTGGGCGACTACAACATCGCACCAGACGACCGTGACTCCCACGACCCCGTGGGACTGCGCGAGACGATCCACCACACGACCGAGGAACGTGAGCAATTCAAGGCCCTGCTGGCGCTGGGCCTGCACGATGCTTACCGTCTGTTCGACCAGCCGGAGAAAAGCTACTCCTGGTGGGATTACCGCATGCTGGGCTTCCAGAAGAACCGCGGCCTGCGCATCGATCACATCTTGGTCAGCGAGGCGCTGAAGCCCGCCGTGCAGGGCTGCACCATCGACCGTCTGCCCCGCAAGAACAAGCAACCCAGTGACCACGCGCCGGTGGTGCTCGAGTTGCAAGGCTTCTAAGCCCAACGCTTCCTCCTCGCAGTCGCCTTGGACACCCTGGGTTATGCCCTCTTCGCGACACCGCTGGGTCACTGCGGCCTGGCTTGGAGTGAGCGCGGGTTGACGGGCGTCCAGCTCCCAGAAGCTGACGAGGCGGCCACGCGGACGCGCATGCGGCGGCGTTTTCCTGCTGCCCCGGAGATCACCCCATCCCTCGCCGCGCAGGCGGCCATCGACGCCATCACCGCGCTGCTCGAGGGGCATCCCAAGCCGCCCAGGGATTTGACGCATCTCGTGCTGGACATGGACGGCGTGCCGCCCTTCCACCAGCGTGTGTACGCGCGGGTGCGACGCATCCCGCCGGGTGAGACCTTGACCTACGGCGAGGTGGCCGAGCAACTGGGTGCGCCCGGCACGGCGCGCGCCGTGGGCCAGGCCATGGGATCGAACCCCTACGCTCCGGTGGTGCCTTGCCATCGCGTACTGGGGGCCGGGACGAACGGAGTCGGTACCCAAGGGGTCGGCTTCTCCGCCCACGGCGGCATGCAGACCAAGCTCAAACTGCTGGAACTTGAAGGCGCGCGTTTCGGCGGACCGGGACTGTTCGACTGAAGCCCGCCGCGCGGGCCTCAGCTCGGCTTTCGCCACGGCAGGTCCGTGCGCGCGATCGGTCCCGCGCCTCAGACCGGGCCTGCGAACAGCGCGTCCGCACCACCCCCACCGTCGGCCCGCCAGCGGCGCTGCCCAAAACGCTGCCGATATTCCGCCATCGTGAGCCCCGTCTCGCGCTTGAAGAGGCGCTGAAAGGAGCTGGCGTCTTCGTAGCCGGTCTGCCAGACCACTTGATTCACCGAAGTGCGCGACGCTTCGAGCTGCGCCTTGGCCTCCTCGATGCGCAATCGCTGCTGGTACTGCAAGGGCGTCATGCCCGTGGCCGCGCGGAAACGACGCATCAGCGTGCGCGGAGTCAGCCGCAGTTGCGCAGCGAGGCCCTCCATGTCAAATGCTTCACGGTAGTGGGCTTCCAGCCATTGCTGACCCAGGGCGATGGCCTCGTCGCCATGGTCACGACGCGGCACCCAGAGCCGGTAGGCGTTCTGCCCGCTGGTGTGGCCATCGGCCAGCATCAGGCGTGCCGTCTGCGCCGCCACGGACTCGCTCTGCAACTGACTGATCAAGCGCAACACGGTGCTGGAGAAAGACTGCGCGCCGCCCCCGCACAGCAGCCGCTCCCCTTCCACCAGCAAGCTGTCGATGCGCAGTTCCACGCGAGGAAACAACGCGCGAAAAGCCTCTTCGCCCCGCCAATGCGTGGTGGCCAGTCGACCATCCAGCAAGCCGGTGGCCGCGAGCAGAAAACTGCCGGTGCAGCAGGACGCGAGCAACCCGCCGGCATCGTGCACGGCCCGCAGCCAGGCGATCAGCGTCTGCTGCCCCGCCAAAGTCTGTCGCATGCGCGCCGCGTTGAAGTTCGCGGGGGGGCCGGAGGGCACGAAGGCGACAGCCACGGAACGGGGGTCGGGCAAGGCCGACTGGGCTGGCATGCTCACACCATTCATGGTCACCACCGGCTCGCCATCCGCTGAGACCAGCGTGGGCAAGAACCGAACGTCGACCCCGGGGAACTTGCGCGCCACGTAGTTCGCCGTGCTCAGCATGTCCATCACACCCAGCACACCAGACACCACGCATTGGGGGGTGAGCACGAGGGCGATGCGCAGAGGGGGCGCGGTCTCCGAATTCACGGAGCTGGCGGCACTGGCAGAGTTGGCACTATTGGCATTCATAGTGTCAATATTGCCACTTGGACGACCCGGCTGGCAAGCGGAACATCCCATCCCATGCATTTCAACTTGCCCAGGGTTCTGCCATGACGATTGCCTTGACTTCTGCCGCTCCCAGCCCGACCTCAGCCTCTGACGACGAGGCGCCGCCGCCCGTCGCCTACGCCCAGCAAGCCAGTTTCCTGCCAAGCCCAAGCTCGCTGGACAGGGAGCGACAGCGCCGCCTGGGGCACGCCGTGAACCTGTTGGGGAGACTTTTCCCCGGCCCCGCCACCCAATGGCTCTGGCGGCTCTGGTTCACGCCGCCACACACCCACCCCAACCAGCGTGCGCGCGATCTGCTGGCGACGGTGGAGCACCGCTTCGAGGTGTATTCGGGCGAGGGCGGCGCCCTGGTCCATGGCTGGGGGAACGGTCCGGCGGTCTTGCTCGCGCATGGCTGGGGCGCGTATGGCGCGCAGCTGGGCAGCTTCGTGCCTGTGCTGCAGTCGGCGGGCTACCGCGTGCTGCTCTTGGACGCGCCAGGGCATGGTGGCCAGAGACCGAGGCCCTACCGACTCGACCAGTACGCCCAGCTGTTGCACGACGTGATCCTGCATGCGGGCGATGTCCACGCGGTGATTGGGCATTCGCTGGGCGCCACGGCGATGGCCATGGCGCTAAACCGGTTGGACAGCCCGGCCACTTACGTCGGCGTTGCACCAACGGCCAATCTCAAGAGCGTGTTGCGGACCTTCCAACAAAGGTTGGGCCTGAGTCCGGATCTGTTGGCCAGACTGGAAAGGACCTTCGCGGATGTCTTCGGCCCAAGCTGGTGGCGCGACTATTCTCTGGACCACCATCTGCCTCGGCTGCGGGGCCGTGCGTTGCTGGTCCACGACCAGGATGACTCAGAGGCCAGCCCGGAAAACAGCCGCTACCTGGCGCGCCTGCGCGCGGGAACGGCGCTGCACTGGAGCCAGGGCCTAGGCCATAACCGCGTGCTGCATGACCGAGAGGTGGTCCAGACGGTCGCCGAGTTCATCGCTCGACATTGATCGCGATCTCGATGGCGATCCCGGCTTAGTTGCAGCCAGGACCGAGGGACGGCGCTCAGCCTTCTTCCAGCCCGAGTTCTTGGATCTTGCGCGTGATGGTATTGCGACCGATGCCCAGCTTGTGCGCGGCCTCGATGCGCCGACCGCGCGTGGTGTCCAAGGCCGTCAGGATCAGCTTGCGCTCGAAACGGCGGCTGAGTTCGTCCCACACATCCACCCGCCCGGACTGCAAAAGGCTCAGGGCTTCTTGCTGCAAGCTGCTTTCCCAATCGCCCGCAGCAGCGGGCGCGGCCACCACCACCGAGGCCGCCGCCTCGGCCACGGCGCGCTCGCCCACCGCTGTCGGAGCGTCCACAACGGTGGCCTGTGCTGGCACTGGCGAGGCAGATGCTTGCAGGGGCGCCACGGCCGTCGCTGCCGGGGTGCCGTCCACCACCTGAATCACCTCCGGCGGCAAATCCTTGGGCTCGATCACCTGGGCTGGCGCCATGACCGTGAGCCAGTGGCAAACGTTTTCCAGTTGGCGCACATTGCCCGGGAAGCTGAAGCGGCTAAGCTTCTCGAGCGCCGCGTCGGAGATGCGCTTGGGCTCCACACCCAGTTGCCGCGCGCTTTGCTGCAGGAAGTGCCGCGTGAGCATGGGCACATCTTCCTTGCGCTCGCGCAGCGCAGGCAGGCGCAAACGGATGACGTTGAGACGGTGGAACAAGTCCTCGCGGAACACACCTTCCTTGACGCGCTGTTCCAGGTCCTGGTGGGTGGCCGCGATGACGCGCACATTGGCCTTCACGGCGCTGTGCCCGCCCACACGGTAGAAGTGCCCGTCGCTCAGCACACGCAGCAGGCGTGTCTGCAAATCGAAGGGCATGTCGCCGATCTCGTCGAGGAACAGCGTGCCGCCTTCGGCTTGCTCGAAGCGGCCACGCCGCATGGTCTGCGCGCCGGTGAAAGCGCCACGCTCGTGTCCGAAGAGCTCGCTTTCCAGCAGGTCCTTCGGAATGGCCGCCGTGTTGATGGCGACGAAGGGGCCTTGCGCGCGCGGCGAGTGCTTGTGCAAGGCGCGCGCCACCAGCTCCTTGCCGGAACCGCTCTCGCCCGTGATGAGCACCGTCACATTGCTTTGAGACAGGCGCCCGATGGCGCGGAACACGTCCTGCATGGCCGGAGCCTGGCCCAGCATCTCGGGGGTTTCGGCCAGTGTTTCCTGCGCCACTTCCTCGCGTTGGCTTTCCTCCACGGCGCGACGGATCAGCTCCAGCGCCTTGGGCAAGTCAAACGGTTTCGGCAGGTACTCGAAGGCACCCCCCTGGAAGGCGGAAACGGCGCTATCCAGGTCGCTGAACGCCGTCATGATGATGACGGGCAGACCCGGGTACCGCGCCTTGACTTTCTCCAGCAGTTCGAGGCCCGTGCCGCCGGGCATGCGGATGTCGCTCACCAGCACCTGCGGTGCTTCGTTCTCTTCGTCCAGCGCAGCCAGCACGTCCTTGGGATTGGTGAAGCTGCGCGTGGGAAGTTGCTCGCGCTGAAGCGCCTTCTCGAGCACGAAGCGTATGGATTGGTCATCGTCTGCGATCCAGATCGGCTTCATCTCGGCGTAGTCCTTGGTCGTCGTGTTCACACCGCCTCCCTTTGTTTGCATGCGCTCTTCAAGCTCAAGGCAGCGGAATCAGAATTTTGAAATCAGTCCGGCCCGGTTCGCTGTCACACTCGATCAGACCATGATGTTGTTGAACGAAGGTTTGCGCCAGCGTCAGCCCCAGGCCTGAACCACCTTCACGCCCCGACACCAGCGGGAAAAAAATGCGGTCCTTGATCGAGTCCGGCACACCGGGCCCGTTGTCGATGACATGCAATTCCAGTGCCAACCTGTATCGCTGCTTGCCGAAGGTGATGGAGCGCGCAATGCGTGTACGAAACGTCAAACGCGCATCCCCTGACGCGATGCGCTCCGCCAAGGCTTGGCAGGCGTTGTGCGCGATGTTCAGCACGGCCTGAATCAACTGCTCACGATCACCTCGGAACTCCGGGATGGAAGTATCGTAGTCTCGGACCACGCGCAAGCCCCGGGGAAACTCCACCAGCACCAGCGAGCGCACGCGCTCGCAAACTTCATGGATGTTGACATCGCCCACCACGTGGGGCCTGCGGTGCGGCGCAAGCAAACGATCCACCAGGGTCTGCAGACGATCAGCCTCGTGGATGATGACGCGCGTGTACTCGGTGAGCTGTGGATCGATTTCCATTTCCAGCAGTTGCGCCGCGCCGCGTATGCCACCCAGGGGGTTCTTGATCTCGTGGGCGAGATTGCGTATCAGCTCTTTGTTGGCCTGCGCCTGATCCAGCAAGCGTTCCTCGCGCTCCTGGCGCGCCTGCTGCTCCAGCGGCATCA
This sequence comes from Hylemonella sp. W303a, assembly GCF_046452315.1. Classification (NCBI taxonomy): domain Bacteria; kingdom Pseudomonadati; phylum Pseudomonadota; class Betaproteobacteria; order Burkholderiales; family Comamonadaceae; genus Hylemonella; species Hylemonella sp. W303a. The sequence continues at coordinate 19,869 of NZ_JBKFDG010000006.1, forward strand.
TTTCGACCAGAATCTCTTCGGGCACATCGGTCTGCGTCAGATTGACATGCACAGGCAGCAAGTCGCGACCGACACGCCTCAGACTGGCGTCGTAACGCAAGGTCGAATATTCGTTGGCACGCACGCCTTCCAGCGCTTGCAGCAGCACACGGGGCTCAGCGAAATAGGAGGAAAAGTTGTCCTCGCCCATGCTGCGGCGCGAGATGCCCTGAACATCCTCCAGGGCGGCATTGGCGTAGAGCAATTCGCCATCGCTGCGCACCACGGCCACCAGGGTCGCGAGCAAGTCGAAGGCCTGGAAACGTTGCTCCGCGCTCATGCGGCTTTGCGGCAAGCTGACGGTCATGGCGTTCATCGAAGCGGGTGGATCGGCGCTCTCAGGCAATGGACAGAAAGCCTGAGGGCTTGTGTGCGGCGGTCGTTCGCCGCAGTTCGGGATGCGAATGCGGTCGAGGGTGCGAAAGATTCATGCGAGGCCCACTTCCTGTCCAACAACAGTCCCAGTAAAAAGGGACGGCGCGAGGCCGTCCCTTGATCGTGCGACACCTTCATCCACCTGCCTTCGGACAGACCGCCTGAGCGACGGGCTGAAACAAATGGCGTGAGGTGCCGCGGAACCACTCGCCTGCTGATTACAGCGAGTAGTACATGTCGAACTCGATCGGGTGCGTGGTCATGCGGAAACGCGTGACTTCTTGCATCTTGAGTTCGATGTAGGCATCGAGCATCGTGTCGGTGAAGACACCGCCCTTGGTCAGGAAGGCGCGGTCCTTGTCCAGGTACTCCAGCGCTTGGTCCAGGCTGTGGCACACGGTCGGGATCTTCGCGTCTTCTTCCGGCGGCAGGTGGTACAGGTCCTTGGTGGCGGCTTCGCCCGGATGGATCTTGTTTTCCACGCCATCCAAACCGGCCATCAGCAGCGCCGAGAAGGCCAGGTAGGGGTTGGCGGTCGGATCCGGGAAACGGGCTTCGATGCGACGGCCCTTGGGGTTGGCCACGAAGGGGATGCGGATCGAGGCAGAACGGTTGCGCGAGCTGTAAGCCAGTTTCACCGGAGCTTCGAAGCCAGGCACCAGGCGCTTGTAGCTGTTGGTACCAGGGTTGGTGATGGCGTTCAGCGCGCGAGCGTGCTTGATGATGCCGCCGATGTAATACAGCGCGAACTCGGACAGACCGGCATACCCTTCGCCAGCGAACAGGTTCTTGCCATCCTTCCACACGGACTGGTGCACGTGCATGCCAGAACCGTTGTCACCCACGATGGGTTTGGGCATGAAGGTGGCCGTCTTGCCGTAGGCGTTGGCGACGTTCTGCACGACGTACTTCAGCAGGATGGTCCAGTCGGCGCGCTGCACCAGCGTGCTGAACTTGGTACCGATTTCGTTCTGGCCCGCGCCCGCCACTTCGTGGTGGAACACTTCGACGGGGATGCCCAGAGATTCGAGGATCAGCGACATCTCGGCGCGCATGTCTTGCGTGCTGTCGACCGGGGGCACCGGGAAATAGCCACCCTTGACGGTGGGACGGTGGCCACGGTTGCCGCCTTCCAGCTTGGCACCGCTGTTCCAGGGCGCTTCGTACTCTTCGATCTTGACGAAGGAGCCGGACATGTCGGCACCCCAGCGCACGTTGTCGAAGATGAAGAACTCGGGTTCCGGACCGAAGTAAGCGGTGTCACCCAGGCCAGAGGCCTTCAGGTAGGACTCGGCACGCTTGGCGATGGAACGCGGATCGCGGTCGTAGGCCTTGCCATCACCCGGCTCCAGCACGTCGCAGGACAGGAACAGCGTGGTCTCTTCGAAGAAGGGGTCGATGTTCGCGGTGTTCGGATCGGGCATGAGCAGCATGTCCGAAGCCTCGATACCCTTCCAGCCAGCGATGGAGGAACCGTCGAAGGCGTGGCCCGAGGTGAATTTGTCTTCGTCAAAGTGGGAAACGGGCACGCTGACGTGCTGTTCCTTGCCACGGGTGTCGGTGAAACGGAAGTCAACGAACTTGACCTCGTTCTCCTTCACCATCTTCATCACGTCTGCGACGGTCTTGGCCATCTGGGTACTCCTGCTAGGAAGGTTGGTTGAAAAATCGTTGGACTGAAAGCTGTAAGCAGCGCTGGATCGATGCAGTTTTTGTGCCAATTCCGGTGCGTGTCGGGCACTCATCCGGAGCCGCCATCGGCGCCTTGGGGACTCTCAACCTCTATTGTGCGCCCTTGCCGGGTCAAAACGCCCCATTTCAATGCAGATAGAACTCCAGGGATCGCACCAAAAATGGGACTGACTGCGTGATATGGGGATATCAATCCGCGAAATTCAAACGGTACGCACCAATTCAGGGCCAAGTCGGCAATCCATGGTCCGCAAACCGGCGAGCATGTCCTCGTAGGCGGGCACCATCTGTGTGGGCACCCCTTTGACCCCCAGCTCGATGTGGCGGCCGTGCTCGGGATGATCGACGCTGGGCAGACTGAAGACCTTGACCCCCGGGTGCCCCGCCTCGATGGCCTCCATCAAGGGCGTTAGCACGGCTTCCATCGCGCCGTACACGATGATCGATCGCTCGCCCCAGGCACCGCGCGCATGCAGATGCGCATAGGTCTTGTCCAGCAAGGACTCCATCATCGGCCAGGCCATGACGGGAAAGCCCGGCATGAAGTGCACGGCACCTGACGCCGCGGCCGCACCGCCTCCGGCCACGGTGATGCTGAACCCGGGGATCTTGTTGTAGGGATTGGGCAGGATGTCAGCCCCCTCGGGAAACACGCCCATGTTCAGGCGATGCACGTTGTCGGGTTGGTCCGGGTCATAAGACACGCCCTTTTCACGCGCCATGTCCCGCGCACGCTCATGGATCAGTTCAGCGGCCTGGGGGTGCAGACGCAAGGGACGCCCCAAGGCCGCCGCCGCGCATTGCCGCGTGTGGTCGTCCGGCGTGGCACCGATGCCGCCACAGCAGAAAACCACTTCACCCGAGGCCGCGCGTTCGAAGGCCTGGCGCAAGACCGCGGTGATGCGAGCCGGGTCGTCACCCACGATCTCCGCGCCCGACAACTGCAAGCCGCGCTCGGCCAACAGCTCGATGGTCTTGGGCAAGTGCTTGTCCGCGCGCTTGCCGGACAGGATTTCGTCGCCAATGAGGATGAGACTGAACGTTGTCATATGCCTGGATGTTTCATGCCTTGCCCGCGAGCCGCTTCAGGCCCAGCCATTGCTGCGCCCAAAAACCACGCCCGTAATCCCGCCCCTGCTCCACCTGATCGCGGATGCCCGTGGGGTCGTAACGCAATTCAAAGTTCGCCGTGCCAAACAGCATGTCCCACCAAGGCAGGAGCACGCCGAAGTTGCATCCGCCCAATTCGGCCCCCACGCTCCCCGCTGCGCGAGGTTCGCTGCCCCCCGAGGGGGCCTGCGCGCCTTGGGACGGCCCGGCGGCGCTCAGATGCGGCACCCCCACGCTCCCCGCTGCGCGAGGTTCGCTGCCCCCCGAGGGGGCCTTCGCGCCTTGGGACGGCCCGGCGGCGCTCAGATGCGGCACCCCCACGCTCCCCGCTGCGCGAGGTTCGCTGCCCCCCGAGGGGGCCTTCGCGCCTTGGGACGGCCCGGCGGCGCTCAAGGTGGCCGCGTCGAGCTTGATTTGCTTTTCATGCCCGATGCCGATGCTGTGATGGCGTCGGTGGAAGCGCGGACTGATCCACAGACGCTCCCCCCAGCGACCGAACCAGACTCGCAGGTTCGCGTGGTGCAGACTTTCGCTGAGCTGGGTGATGGCGACGATGGCGACGAACTGCCCTGGCGCGACGCCGATGATCTGGGCCAGCGTGACCAGCAGCACATCTCGGATCAAGTCATCCAACAGGTGATTCCGGTTGTCGCTCCACACCGTCATTTGACGCTGAGAATGGTGCAAAGCGTGCAAGCGCCACCACCATTCGAAATGGTGTTGGCCACGGTGGAGCCAGTAATCGAAGAAATCCAAGACCAAGAGATAGAGCAGAAAGCTCACCACGGCGTGGTCGGTCACGCCGGGCCAGAGGTCATCGAGGTGGAAGGTCGGCATGCCATGCACGCGCAGCCATCCAATGACGTCGTCCAAGACTGGCATCAACGTGAAGAAGAGCACCAGTCGGAACAAGCCCAGTCGATGAATCAGCGTGTAGATGACGTCGGGGCGAATAGCCTGGCGATCTTTCACCGGCTCCACGGGGCGCCACCGTTGCAGCGGCGCGATCAACAGCACCATCACCGCCAGCTGGATCAAACCGACCAGCAGCCACCCGGTGCCGTCGTAGGCGTCCTCCAGGAAGTTGCCCAAGCCCGCCATGAAGGCGATCGGTTGCACCACGGTCTCGAACAGCCATTGCTGTGCGAGGTCGAAAGCGTGCACGAACCAGTCCATGCCGAGATTATTTCCCAGCCAAGGGATGGGCCGCGATCCAGGCCCGGAAATCCGGGTGATCGCGCAGGGTTCGGAAGCAAAACCCGCGCTGCTTCAGCCCCTCGATCAGCGGCTCCAGCACAGCAGGCGCCCAAGGGTCCTGCCGAGACCAGATGCCCAGGTGGGCCATCAACACGTCTCCAGGGCGGATGTCGCGCAGGGCCTTGCGCAGCAACAGGTCATTGGGGAACTTGTCACTCGGCAATTCATCTCCGAGGAAACCGGCGTCCGACCAGCCCACATGCAGGAATCCACCGCCCGAGCATTGGCGCGCGGCAGCCAACAAGGCCGGCGAGGTCTTGCCGCCGGGAGCGCGGTACAGCGGCAGCGTCGCGATCCCCGTGACTTCGCGCAGACGGGTGTCCGCGGCTTGGATTTCGGCGCAGTAGCGCGCGGCGTCCCAGGTTTGGTCCTGCCCGGCCCGAGGACCGGACGAAGCGCGCACGCGAAAGCGCACAGTGCCATCTGGCTGCGGCAAGTCAGCACGCCAGTAGGTGTGGTTCAGGGTGTGTGAGGCAAAAGCGTGGCCCTCGGCGGCACGCGCACGCCACCAGGCAGCCCAATGGGCTTGTGGCCCCTCCCCCAGGCTCCCGTCACCCTCCTTCGTGCGCTCGTTGGCAGCAAAGAAGGTGACGCGCACCTGCTGGCGCTGCAGGACCTGCGCGATCTGCTCTGCCACGCCCATGTGGCCCGTGTCCAGCGTCAGATAGACCGGCTTGGCGCAATCGTCAGCCTGAACCGTGGCGACAGAAAAAAGAAGGCAGCCCGCGAGCAGCCACTCACTGGCGGGGCGCATGGTCCAGGGTCCAGACGCCGTGCGGCGACTTGCCGACCTTCACCTGCCGCACCACCTTGCGGGTCTGCGTGTCGATCACGCTGAGCTTGCCCGCCCAGCGCGAGCTCAGCAGGATGTAACGGCCATCCGCCGTCAAATCCATGCAATCCGGTCCGCTGGGGCCGGGGTACTCGTCCACCACCGCCAGATTCACGAAATCGATCTTGCTGATGGTGTTCGCCACCCGATTACTCACCAGCACGTGACGGCCATCACCCACCACCCGGAAGGCATGCGCGCCCGCGCCCGTGGGCAAGGTCTGCTTCAGCTTGGGCGGCACGTCGGACGAAGCGCCCAGGGCGTAGATCTCCACGCCATCGCCGCCGGTCAGGCCGATCAGCAGATAGCGGCCATCGGGCGTGCCATACACGTCGGCCGGCAAGGTGCCCGTGGGGATGCGCCAGAGAAGCTTCTGCGTCGGGATGTCGATCGCCACCAACTCGCTGCTGTCCTGCATGGTGACGTAGGCCGTGGTGCTGGCCGCGTCGATCCAGATGTGACTGGGCGTGCGCCGGGTCGGAATGCGCTTGGCCAGCGTGAGGTTCTCGCCATCCCAGCGGTAGATGTCCACATGGTTGAGCCGGTTGGCCGCGGTCACGAACCACTGCATGTCCGGCGAAAAGCGCAGCTGGTAAGGGTCCAGGATGCCACGCACGGTGCGCTGCACTTCGGCCGTGCGGGGATCAATGAAAGTCAAAGAATCGCCAAAGGCATTCGCGATGATGAGGGACTTTTCATCTGGCGTGAGGTAGAGATGGTGCGGCTCCTTGCCGGTCGGAATGCGCTTGATCTCCTCCCAGGTGCTCGGATCAATCACGCTGACGTCCGCGTCCTTGGAGTTGAGCACGAAAATCGGCGGCTCGTCACCGGCCGCGCGCGCCAGTCCGTGCAAGAGGGGCAGCAGTGCCAGACACAGTCCCGCCCAGGCTTGGCGCGCAGTCCACGCTGGGCGGGATTGCAGTTGAGGACCGGGGGAAGCGAGGCGGGGGAATGGCAGAAAGACCATGAATCCAGGACAAAGCGGGAATGACCAAGTGTATCCATTCCCGCATACCGAAATCCCTCTCAACTGCGCATGGAATGACACAGATCAAAGTCCCAGCAAGGCACGGTCGGTGACTTCCAGCCAGCGCCATTGGCCCGGTGCCAGATCGTCGGGCAGTTGCAGCGCGCCAATCCGTGAACGGTGCAAGGTTTCGACGCGGTTGCCCACGGCGGCCACCATGCGCTTGACTTGGTGGTACTTGCCATCGGTCAGCGTCAGGCGCAGATGCAGGGGCGTGGGCAGTTCGCAGGCCGCCGCGCACACCGGTTGTGGGTCGTCATCCAGCACGACACCATCGAGCAGGCGTCGCACGAAGGCTGGCTGCGCCGAATCCGACACGGGGTGCTTCAAGCCCACCTCATAGACCTTGGGCACCTTGTGCCGAGGTGACGCCAGTTTATGGATCAGTTGTCCATCGTCCGTCAGCAGCAGCAATCCGGTGGTGTCTTGGTCCAGTCGTCCGACCGCCTGCACCCCCGCCGTCGCTCCTTTCTTGCCTTGGGCCGGGCGCTGACGCAGCGGCAGTGGCAACAAGGTGTAGACGCTGGGCCAAGCGGAAGGCTTTTGCGAGCATTCGTAGCCTGCGGGCTTGTTCAGCATGATCAGGGCCGAGAGGTGGCAGACCCAGTCCAGGCCACCGTCGCGCAAGCCAGTGCGCCCCTCCAGCCCCTCCACCCTCAGCGGCAAGCCCTCAGGCTCGAACTCGGCCAGCGGATCGATGCACACGGCACCCGCCACGCTCACCCGCCCCTGCTGCACCAAGCCCGCGCAGACCCGGCGGGCGCCAAAACCCTGTCCAAACAAAATGTCCTGCAATTGCATGGGCGGCATTGTGCCCAGTCCTCGGGCGCGACGGCGTGCACGGCTGGACGGCGAGCGGTCTCCCATGCACCGACTCGGCGCGAAGCCCTCCCTCATGGGCCAGGAATGCACCCAGGATTGCATACAAAGTGGTGCGCAATCGAAGCGCGCCAGCTCAGGCGCGTGCATTCCGAGGCACGCCGAGCTGGCATGCTTGATGCAAGTCGGTGTCCCCATGAACGCCGCGCTGACCGCTCCGACCGAAAACGCCCGTCCCAGGCCCGTCGGCATCGAGTTGATCGCTTTGAGCAAGCGCTATGCCTCGGGCAATGTCGCGGTGGACGCCATCGATCTGCGGATTGAAAGCGGCAGCTACTGCTGCCTGCTGGGGCCTTCGGGCTGCGGCAAAAGCACCACCTTGCGCATGATCGCCGGGCACGAAACCGTGAGCGGCGGCGACATCCTGCTGGACAACCGCAACATCACCACCCTGCCCGCCGCTGCGCGCGGCACGGCCATGATGTTCCAGAGCTTCGCGCTGTTTCCGCACCTGAGCGCGCTCGACAACGTGGCCTTCAGCCTGAAGATGAAAGGCATGGCCAAGGCCGAACGGCATGCGAAGGCCCAAGAGCTGCTGGAGCGCGTGTCGCTCGGCCACCTGGCCCAGCGCAAGCCAGGTGAACTCTCTGGGGGGCAGCAGCAGCGGGTAGCGCTGGCGCGCGCGTTGATCACGAGCCCCAAGGTGCTGCTGCTGGACGAACCGCTGTCGGCGCTCGATCCTTTCCTGCGCGTGCAGATGCGGGCCGAGCTGCGGCGCTGGCAGAAGGAGCTGGGGCTGACCTTCATCCATGTGACGCACTCTCAAGAAGAGGCCATGGCTCTGGCCGACCTGATGGTGGTGATGAACCACGGCGTGATTGAGCAAGCAGGCGCGCCCAACGAGGTCTACAACCGCCCCGTCAATGAGTTCGTCGCGCGCTTCATGGGCGGGCATAACGTGTTGGACACGGCGCAGGGCAAAGTGGCCGTGCGCAACGACCATCTCCGGGTCTTGCCCGCGAGCAACGAACAAGGCATCCCCGCCACCATCACCGATGTGGAGTACCAGGGCACGTACGTGCTGCTGGGACTGGACGCCCGCTACACGGTCGACGGCGTGGACCGGCGTGCCGATGTGTCCGCCATGCTGCCCGAGGCCGAATTCCAAGCCCGCCCCTATGCGCCAGGCGAGTCCGTGCGCCTGAACTGGCATGCGGCGCATCCGCTTTGAAGGTCACCTGACTTTTTACCTCCAATCCCTTTCCTCCAACGCACTTCAACCTCACCCAAGGAGCTGCACTATGTCCGAAACCCTGGAACCTCAAAGCGACCTTCAATCCGGCCTGAGCCGACGCCATTTGCTGGCTGGTGTCGGGGGCATCCTGGCCACTGGCATGGCCCCCGCCATCCATGCGCAGGAGAAAGTCGTGCTGCGTTACCTCGGCACGGCGGTGAACCAGGACAAGGCCATCGCGGACAAGTTCAAAGCCGACACCGGCATCGAGATCCAATACGTGGCGGTCACCACCGACGACGTGACCAAGCGCGCCGTCACCGCACCCAACAGCTTCGACCTGATCGACACCGAGTACTTCTCGCTCAAGAACATCGTGCCCACGGGCAACCTCAAGGGCATTGACGCGAAAAAGATCAAGAACGCCGACAAAATCACCACGCTCTTCACCAAAGGTGAAGTCGCCGGCAAGAAGGTGGGCGACCAAGGCACCGCGCCCAAGAAAGTCATCTTCCTGGAAGGCGAGAAGAGCAAGAAGTTCGCGACCTCGCCCACGCAGTGGATGACGCTGATCCCCACGGTCTACAACGCCGACACCCTGGGCATCCGCCCCGACCTGATCAAGCGTCCGATCAACAGCTGGGCCGAACTGCTGAACCCTGAGTTCAAGGGCAAGGCCGCCATCTTGAACATTCCCTCGATTGGCATCATGGACGCGGCCATGGTGGTGGAAGCCAAGGGCATCCACAAGTACAAGGACAAGGGCAATATGAGCAAGGCCGAGATCGACCTGACCATCAAGACCCTGATCGAAGCCAAGAAAGCCGGACAGTTCCGCGCGCTGTGGAAAGACTTCAACGAGTCGGTCAACCTGATGGCGTCCGGCGAAGTGGTCATCCAGTCGATGTGGAGCCCAGCGGTCACCGCCGTGCGCAGCAAGGGCATCGACTGCACTTTCCAGCCGCTCAAGGAAGGCTATCGCGCGTGGGCCGCTGGCTTCGGCCTGCCGGCCACGCTGTCGGGCAAGAAGCTGGACGCGGCCTACGTCTTCATCAACTGGTTCCTCGACGGCTGGGCGGGCGCTTACCTGAATCGCCAGGGTTACTACAGCGCCGTGCTCGACACCGCCAAGGCGCAGATGGAAGCCTACGAGTGGGCTTACTGGATGGAAGGCAAGCCCGCCGCGCAAGACATCAAGAGCCCGCAAGGCGCGGTGATCGCCAAGGCCGGCAGCGTGCGCGACGGCGGCAGCTACGAGCAGCGCATGGGCGGCATCGCCTGCTGGAACGCCATCATGGACGAGAACGCGTACATGGTCAGAAAATGGAACGAATTTGTGGCGGCGTGAAGGAGTAGTCCGCCCCCCTGAGTCGCTTCGCGCCTTCCCCCCGCTCATCCTTCGGTGGCGGGGGGACGCTCCCGGTGGCCTGGCAAAGCCAGTTCCACGGGAGCCCTGGAACGGCTTCGCTGCGCTCACTTTGGTCCCATCTTTTGTCTCCATGAGTACGAACACCATCACTTCCACGCGAACCATTCCCGCTTGGTGGCAGGCGGGACCATTTGCGACGGTGTTCATTCTTTTCTTCCTGATTCCGCTCGCCCTTGTGCTGACGGTGAGCTTCTGGCATTTCAGCGAATACGAGCTGATACCCGGTTTCACGCTGGACAACTACCTCACCGTCTTCGAAGGCTGTTCGAGCCTGACCGACCAGGGTGATTTTTGCGTCACGCTGAGCACCTACCTGTCCACGCTGAAATTCTGCTTCCTGGTCTGGCTGACGACCTTGGTGCTGGGGTTCGCCATCGCCTACTTCCTGGCCTTCCATGTGCGCTCGCCGGGCATGCAGACAGTGCTGTTCGTGCTGTGCACGGTGCCCTTCTGGACGTCCAACGTGATTCGCATGATTTCCTGGGTCCCGCTGCTCGGACGCAACGGCCTGGTCAATCAGATGCTGACGGGCCTCGGGCTGGTCGATCACCCCGTCGAATGGCTGCTGTTCTCTGATTTCTCGGTGGTGCTGGCCTTCGTGCACCTCTACACCATGTTCATGATCGTGCCCATCTTCAACAGCATGATGCGCATTGACCGCAGCCTGCTGGAGGCCGCGAGCGACGCGGGCGCCTCCGGCTGGCAAACCCTGTGGAACGTGGTCGTGCCGCTGTCCAAGACCGGCATTCTCATCGGTTCCATTTTCGTCATCACCATCGTGATGGGCGACTTCGTCACGATTGGCGTCATGGGCGGCCAACAAATCGCCAGCGTCGGCAAGATCATCCAGGTGCAGACGCAGTACCTGCAGTTCCCGCTCGCGGCAGCCAACGCGGTCATCCTGCTGGCCGTGGTGCTGATGATCATCTGGGGCCTGACGCGTCTGGTCGACCTGCGCAAGGAACTCTGACCCATGAATCGCGAACCTCGTCGCGCCGGTTTCTGGCCCCTGGCCCTGGTCTTCACACTCTTCGTGATCTTTCTCTACGGCCCCATGGTCACGATCTTCGTGCTGAGCTTCCAGGGCCCGGAGGGTGGCCTGACCTTTCCGCTGCGCGGTCTCTCGCTGCACTGGTTCCGCCAGCTCGCCGAAGGCTTGGGCACGGTGGACATCGCGGCCGCGCTGCGCCGCTCCCTGCTCCTGGGAACCGTGGTGATGGGGCTGACCGTGGTGTTGTCCGTGCTCGCGGGCCTGGCCTTTCGCAAGAAGCTGCGCGGGGGCGATGCGCTCTTCTATGTGAGCGTGGCCAGCCTGATCATGCCCTCGATCATCATTTCCTTGGGCATTGGCCTGGAGTTCCGCTTGCTCGACGGCGGATTGAAATGGCTGCTCACGATCCTGGGCGAGCACAGCCAGTATGCGCAAGAGACACTGGACAACTACGGCACCGCGCTGGGCCTGATGACCTCGGCCTTGGGAGCGCACCTGACCTGGACCCTGCCCTTCGGCCTGCTCATCATGTTCGCGGTGTTCAACCGCTTCAATCCGGCCTATGAAGAAGCGGCGCGCGATCTCGGCGCCACGCCCTGGCAGACCTTCCGTCACGTGGTGCTGCCACTGATCGGACCTTCGGTCGTGGGCGTGGGCATGTTTGGTTTCACTCTGAGCTGGGACGAGATCGCCCGCACCTCGCAGGCCATCGGCGACGTGAACACCCTGCCCCTGGAACTGCAAGGCCTGACCAGCACCGTCACGACGCCGGCCATCTACGCGTTGGGCACCTTGACCACCGTGGTCTCTCTGCTCGTGATGGGAGTGACCGTGGCGCTGGCTTCGTGGCTGGGGCGGCGGCGCAAGTCCTGAGGGCTCAGGCGCCGCACACCCGTCCCGCCGACCCCGCAGGCACGCTACCGCCCGGGCCGTCCACGTCCTGATCACGTGCGCACTTGGCCTGGGCCACGTCCATGTCGCGCGGCAGGGTGACACCGTTTTTCACCGCCAGCACCTCCGCCATCACGCTGACCGCGATCTCGCTCGGGGTCTTGCTGCCGATGTAGATGCCGATGGGTCCGCGCAGGCGTGCGAGGTCAGCGAGGGTCAGGCCGAAATGCGTGGATAGGCGATTGCGCCGGGCCTCGTTGTTGCGGCGGCTACCTATCGCGCCCACGTAGAACGCCTCGGTGCCCAGAGCTTCCAACAAGGCCATGTCGTCCAGCTTCGGGTCGTGCGTGAGGGCCAGCACGCAGGAACGGCGGTCCGGGCGGAAGGCACGCACCACATCGTCCGGCATCTCGCCCGTCACGGTCGCGCCCGGCACCCGCCAGCCGCCCCGGTATTCCTCGCGCGGGTCGCAGACCGTCACGGCAAAGCCGTTGAACAAGGCCATGGTCGCCAGATACTCGGTCAGTTGCCCGGCCCCGATCAGCAGCATGCGGTACTCGGGGCCGAAGGTGTTGACGAGCACCACGTCATCCAAGCGCAACGCTTCGGGCGTGGCCGCTTCATCCAACGTTGCCAACCCATCGGCCAGTCGCACGGTGCGTCGCATCAAACGTCCGGCATCCAAGGCCTCCACCAAGGCCTGCAGATGGGTGGGGTCCGGGTCACGCTCCAGCAGCAACTCCAGCGTGCCACCGCAGGGCAAGCCGAAGCGGTGCGCCTCGTCGGCGGTGATGCCGTATTTGACGAAGCCCGTGGGCCCAACAGGCAACAGCGGCGCATCGGAGGCCGATGCGGCACCGGTGTAGCGGGCGATGAGGTCGTCCTCGATGCAACCGCCACTCACTGAACCGACCACGGCGCCATCGTCGGCCAAGGCCATGATGGACCCGATCGGCCGAGGCGACGAACCCCAGGTGCGCACCACGGTGGCCAGCACCGCGTGCCGTCCCGCCTGACGCCAATCGCGCAGGCAACGCAACACACGAACGTCCAAGTTGTCCATGGAAGCCGGTTCAACTGACGAGCCAAACGATGGCGATCGCCACGAAGGCGGCGGCAGTCCAGGCCCAGGCTGGAAGCTTGGAGGGTGTGTTGACCGCTTTGTCTGCCACAGCACCTGTGCCACCCGACGGCTCGGCCGTGCGTCCATGCCGCGCCTGCATCTCCTCGTCGAAACGCTTGAAAAAATCCTCGGCCAGGCTGCGTGCCGCGCCATCGATCAAGCGCTGCCCCAACTGAGCGACCTTGCCGCCGACCTGCGCGTGCACGGTGTAAGCCAAGGTCGTGCCACCATCGGCGGGCGTCAGGCTGACCTGGGCGCTGCCCTTGCCAAAACCCGCCACGCCACCCTGACCGTCGAAATGCAGGGTGTAGCCAGAGGGTGGCTGCAAATCAGACAAGGTGATCTTGCCCGCGAAGCGGGCCGACACCGGACCGATCTTCAGGCTCAGGCCGACGGCGTACTGCCCCTCGCCCGTGGCCTCAACCTTGTCGCAGCCCGGAATGCAGCGCTTGAGAACCTCCGGGTCATTGAGCGCGTCCCAAGCCTGTTGCTGAGTGACGGCGAGCTGTCGGCTGCCTTGCATGTCCATGGTCGTCTTCCTCTCTCGGTCTTCATCGTGATGTCATCAGCGTGGCCAGGCTGCCCGCCAGATCTTCAAGTCGGCTCAGGTTGTGGATGGCCAGCATGCCGTCGGCATGGCGGTGCAGCGCCGCCGCGCCCCGCGCCAGCGGCGCGTAGCCCTCGTAGCGCAACAGCGGGTTGAGCCAGAGCAGACGACGGCAATGGCGGCGCAGCCAGGCCAACTCAGCGTTGAGATGCTCGGGCTCGCCCGTGTCCAATCCATCGCTGACCAGCAGCACCAGGGTACGCCGGCCGACCAGGCGCCGCGCGTACTGGGTACGCAGGGTGGTCAGAGACGCCCCCAAGCGGGTTCCGCCGCCGTAGTCGTCGATGAGGGTGTTGGCAGCGCCCAGCATTTCGTCCGTGTCGGCCAAGCGCAGGGCCGGCGTGAGATCGGTCAAATGGGTGCCAAAGGCAAAGAGGTCGCGTCGAACCCGTCGTCCCCCGACCTGCCGCGTCGCCGCGTGCAGGAATGCCAGCAGCAGACGGGCATACCGCTCCATCGAGCCCGACACATCCACCAGGATCAGCAAGGGCAAAGGTTCGGCACGTCGACTCAGGCGCGGCAGTTGCATCAGTTCACCGCCCGTGCGTGTGGCTTCGTGCAAAGCGCCGCGCCAGTTCAAGCGCGTGCCTCGGTCATCGGGCCGCAAGCGGCGTGCCGACACCTGCGGCAAAGGCAAGGGGATATCTCGGGCCAGTCGCTCGACCAGGCGGTATTCGCTGGCGCTCAGTGCGTTGAAGTCGGCCTGACGCAGGCGTTGAAGATCGCTGGCCGTCATCGCAGCGTCGAATTCCACGGTGTCCTCTGCGGGTCGAGGCGCCTGGCTGCCGAAGACCCGCTGCGGCGTCAAGGCCTCACGCACACGGGGGCGGCGCTTCGTGGGTTCGGCCCGCCCCTCGGCGCTGGGCAGCATCTGCGCCAGCAGCTTGTGCGCGACCTCCGGATCGCGGAAGTAGGCATCGAACAGTTCACGGAAAACCGCGCGGTCCTGCTCGCGCGACACCAGCACGGTCTCGAGCGCGGCACCGAGGTCAGCCTTGTGCGCGACATCCACCCAGCGCGCAGCCTCGCAGGCCAACGCGATGCGGGCGCTGTCCAGTCGCACCCCTGCGCGCCGCAGCGCCCGGCCAAAGCCCACGATGTTCTCCGGCAGCTTGCCGCGACGGGCGTCACCGAGCAGCATGTCCGTGCTCCGGAGCTGAAGACTCACCGCGCTCGCCGGACCTGTTCGCCTGGGTGATGCCCCTGTGCTTCATCGTCGCAGGCTCCCTGTCAATCTCAGATTGGGCTTGGACACTCTCTCAAGCGTCTTGCGGAGCCAGCAGCTCTCGCGCCAGTTCGGGCGTGAGCGCGGCCACGTCTTCGCGCTGCTTGAACAGCACGCCAGCGGTGTCGCTCACGACTTCGGGGTCGAGCGCGAGCGTATCGAGCGCCACCAGGGCTCGGGCCCATTCCACGCTTTCGGCCACGCCCGGCGCGCGCTGGAAAGCGCTGGCATAAGGCTGCTCACGCAGACGCCCCACGAAGGCCGCGATTTGCGCCGACAAGGCGGTGCTGGCCTCGGGCACCTGCGCGCGCACGATGGCCAGTTCCCGCTCGCGCTCGGGATAGTCCAGCCAGTGGTAAAGGCAGCGGCGCTTGACGGCATCGTTGAGTTCGCGGGTGCGGTTGCTGGTCAGCACAGTGACCGGTGTGACGGCGGCGCGCACCGTGCCGAGCTCGGGGATGCTGACTTGGTACTCGCCCAGGTACTCAAGCAAAAAGGCCTCGAAGGGTTCGTCGGCGCGGTCCACTTCGTCGACCAACAGCACCGCGCCGGGCGGCGGCGCCTGCAAGGCCTGCAACAAGGGACGCCGGATCAGGTAGCGCTCCTGGTAGACCTCGTGCTCGATCCTTTGCGCGTCCGGACCTGCGCCCTCGACAGCGCGCAGGTGCAGAAGCTGCGCAGCGTAGTTCCACTCGTACAAGGCATCGCGCAACTCCAAGCCGTCGTAGCACTGCAGGCGAAGCAGTGGACGCCCCAAGAAGGCAGCCAGCGCCTTGGCCAATTCCGTCTTGCCGACGCCCGGCTCGCCTTCCAGCAGCAGGGGCCGCTGCAGACGCAAGGCCAGGAAAACGGCAGCGGCCAGTCGTCGGTCTGCGTGATAGCCACGGCCCCGGAGGCCCGCCAGCACCGCGTCGATCGACGTGCAAGGAGCCGCGTCCTCGGCCATCATCGCGTGTCCTGCCCACCTGTCAGCATCGATCTGACGTCGCCGCTGTGGTCAGGACCGCAAAATGACGGGTCTGGGTCTCTGCGCATCAACTCACACACACGGAGTGCACTCGGCTATGCCAAGGCCTGAGCCACCGCACGCTGCGCCAACACGCCGATCAGGTGGGCGCGGTAGTCGGCTGAGCCATGCAGATCTCCGCTCAACTCGGCGGCGTCGATCACCACCTTGGCAGCCGCTTCGGGGGTGAAGCTTTTGCCCAGCGCGGCCTCCAGCCCCGCGTGACGAAAAACCCCATTGCCTCCCCCCGTGACGGCGACGCGCACGCCTGCGTCGGTCTGCGCGACGAAGACACCGACCAGGGCAAAACGTGACGCTGGCTGCTTGAACTTCATGTAAGCCGCGCGCTTGGGGATCGGGAAGCGGATGCCGGTGATGATCTCGCCATCATCCAGCGCCGTGGCGAACAGGCCCTGAAAGAAGGTGTCCGCCGCAATCTGTCGTTTCGTGGTCTGCACGGTGGCACCCAAGCCCAGAACCGCCGCGGGGTAGTCGGCGGCCGGGTCGTTGTTGGCCACCGAACCGCCCAAGGTGCCCAGGGCGCGCACCTGCTTGTCGCCGATGTGCGCGGCCAAATCGGCCAGGGCCGGGATGGCCGCGCGGACCTCGGCACTGTCGGCGACCTCGGCATGGCGCGTCATCGCGCCGATGATCAGGGCCTGGCCCTCCTTGCGGATGCCCGCCAGCTCGCGCACCGCGCCGAGATCGGCCAGTTTGCCCGGGTCGGACAGCCGCAATTTCATCGAAGGTAGCAGGGTCTGTCCCCCAGCGAGCAGTTTGGCGCCCGAGGTGGCAAGTCGCCCGGCATCGGCCAGGGTGCTCGGACGTTCGAAGGTGAATGCGTACATGGCATCTCCTTACTTGGCGGATTGGATGGCTTCCCACACCCGCGCGGGCGAGGCAGGCATGTCGAACTCTTGCACACCCAAGGGGCGCAGGGCGTCCAACACGGCGTTGATGACCGCAGGTGGTGAACCGATGGCACCGGCTTCGCCGCAGCCCTTGGTGCCCAGCGGGTTGTGCGTGCACGGCGTGCAGATGGTGTCGAGCTGGAAGGTCGGGAAATCGTCGGCGCGCGGCATGGCGTAGTCCATGAAGCTGCCGGTCAGCAGCTGACCGGTCTGCCGGTCGTAGACGCAGTTCTCCAACAGCGCCTGGCCGATGCCCTGCACGAGGCCGCCGTGCACCTGACCCTCCACGATCATCGGGTTGATGATGGTGCCGAAGTCGTCCACCGCCGTGAAACGGTCCACCCGCACCGCACCCGTGGCCGGGTCCACCTCGACCTCGCAAATGTAAGTGCCGGCTGGGAAGGTGAAGTTGGTCGGGTCGTAGAAGGCAGTTTCGTTGAGGCCGGGTTCCAGCTTGTCCAGCGGGTAGTTGTGCGGCACGTAGGCGGTCAGCGCGACCTGGCCGAAGGGAATTTTTTTGTCCGTGCCCTTGACCTTGAACTCGCCTGCGCTGAACTCGATGTCGGCATCGCTGGCCTCCATCAGGTGGGCGGCGATCTTCTTGGCTTTGGCCTCGATTTTGTCCAGCGCCTTCATGATGGCCGCGCCCCCGACGCTGATGGACCGCGAACCATACGTGCCCATGCCGAAAGGCACGCGCCCCGTGTCGCCATGGACCACGTCCACGTTCTCCACGGGAATACCGAGGCGCGCCGCAACCACCTGGGCGAACGTGGTTTCATGGCCCTGGCCGTGGCTGTGGGAACCGGTGAACACCGTGACGCTGCCGGTTGGGTGCACGCGGATTTCGCCGCACTCGAACAGGCCGGCCCGCGCGCCCAGGGCACCCGCGATGTTCGAAGGCGCGATGCCGCAGGCCTCGATGTAGGAGGAGTAGCCAATGCCACGCTTCAGGCCCTTGGCCTCGCTGGCCTTGACGCGCGCCGCGTAACCGGCGACGTCGGCCAGTTTCTGCGCCTTGTCCATGGCAGCGCGGTAGTCGCCCACGTCGTACTGAAGGGCCACCGGCGTCTGGTAAGGAAACTGGGTAATGAAGTTGCGGCGGCGGATTTCGTCCTGACCCAGACCCAGCTCCCAGCCACAGCGGCTCACCAGGCGTTCCAGCAGGTAGGTGGCTTCGGGGCGGCCCGCGCCCCGGTAGGCATCGACCGGCGCGGTGTTGGTGAACCAGGCGTCGACCTCCACATAGATCTGCGGTGTCGTGTACTGCCCGGCCAGCAGGGTCGCGTAGAGGATGGTGGGCACCGCAGTCGAAAAGGTCGACAAGTAGGCGCCCAGATTGGCGTCGGTGTGCACGCGCAGCGCAAGGAACTTGCCATCCTTGTCCATGGCCATCTCGGCATGACTGACATGGTCGCGCCCATGCGCGTCGGACAGAAACGCCTCGCCGCGCTCGGCCGTCCACTTGATGCTGCGGTTCAGTTGCCTTGCGGCCCAGGTCAGGGCCACGTCCTCGGCATAGAGGAAGATCTTCGAGCCGAAGCCCCCGCCGACATCCGGCGCGATCACACGCACCTTGTGCTCGGGCAGGCCCAGCACGAAGGCCGTCATCAGCAGCCGTTCAACGTGCGGGTTCTGGTTGGCGACGTAGAGCGTGTATTCGTCGGTCGCGCGGTTGTAGCTGCCAATGGCTGCGCGCGGTTCCATCGCGTTGGGAATCAGGCGGTTGTTCACCAGGTCCAATCGGGTCACATGGGCCGCCTTGGCGAAGGCCGCGTCCACAGCCGCCTTGTCGCCGATGGCCCACTTGTAGCAATGGTTGTCGGGCGCGATGTCGTGCAACGCCGGGCCTTGCTTTGCGTCCCCGACGGCGACCACGGCGTCCAGTACGTCGTAGTCGACCTCCACGGCCTCGGTCGCGTCGCGGGCCTGCTGCAGCGTCTCGGCGACCACCATCGCCACGTGGTCACCCACATAGCGCACCTTGCCTTGCGCGAGCACGGGATGTGGCGGCTCTTTCATCGGCGTGCCATCGGTGCTGGTGATGAGCCAGCCGCAGGGCAGGCCATTCATCTTGCCTTCGATGTCCTTGCCGGTGTACACCTTCAGGACACCCGGCATCGCTTCGGCCTTGCGGACGTTGATGGATTTGACGACAGCGTGCGCATGCGGCGAACGCACGAACACGGCCTGCGCCTGGTGCGCGAGGTTGACATCGTCGGTGTACTGGCCCGCGCCCGTCAGGAATCGGTAGTCCTCCTTGCGGCGGACGGCCTCGCCGATGTGGGGCAGCTTGGCAAAGTCGGTGGCACCCATGTTTGGTCTCCTCGGGGTTGGGTGGGGGCTCAGGCCGCCATCGCGGCCTGGCCTTGCTGCACGGCCTTGACGATGTTCTGGTATCCCGTGCATCGGCAGAGGTTGCCTTCAAGCAGCTCGCGGATCTCGGCTTCGCTGGCCTTGGGGTGATGGCGACAGAGGTCCACAGCGCTCATCACCATGCCTGGGGTGCAGAAGCCGCATTGCAGTCCGTGGCACTCCTTGAACGCTGCCTGCATGGGATGCAAGGTGCCATCGGACTGTGCGAGGCCCTCGATGGTGGTGATGTCCGACCCTTCGTGCTGCGCAGCAAGCGTGTTGCATGACTTGATCGCACGACCCTTGGCGATCACAGTGCAGGCCCCGCACTGGGCGGTATCGCAGCCGACATGGGTGCCGGTCAGACGCAAGTGCTCGCGCAAGGCATGCACGAGCAAGGTGTTGGGAGGAACGTCAACGTTCGCGAGCATGCCGTTGACTTTGAACTTCACTTGCATGGTCTGTCTCCTTCCACGTTCGTCATGGAGCGAGACCATTGTTCAGTTCATCGGCGCCGCCATGGTTCTAGGCGAAACCCTAGGATAGGATGTTCACCATGCGCGAACTGCTACTGATCAACCCCAACACGACGACCCTGATCACGGAAACCCTGACCTCGTTGGTGCGAGGCACGGTCCACGACGACGTCCGCGTCCATGCCGTGACGGCGACCTTCGGCGCGCCCTACATCTCCGACGAAACCGCCTATGCGGTCGCGGCGCATGCCGCACTGAAGGTCTGGCAACAGGCCAGCGCTGCGCGTGCAACGCCTTTCGACGGCGTGATCGTTGGCTGCTTTGGCGACCCCGGACTCTTCGCGTTGCGCGAAGCAGCCAACTGCCCCGTCACGGGCTTGGCGGAAGCTTCGATTCAGGAAGCGGTTCGCCTGATGGATGCCAAGGTGCCCTCGGGCAAGGCTCGGTGCGCCATCGTGACGGGAGGCGCGGCCTGGGGACCCATGCTGCGCAAACTGCTGCCCGCGCTGAATGGCGGTGATCGTGTGACCGCCATCGAAACCGTCGCACTGACGGGCGCGCAACTTCGTGCGGACCCTGCTGCGGCCCAGGCGCTGCTGGTGCAAGCCTGTCGCAAAGCTCGGTCTGAGCACGGGGTGGACGCCATCATCTTGGGCGGCGCGGGTTTGGGCGGCCTGGCGGCCTCGCTGCAAGAGCACATCGAGGTGCCACTCATCGACAGCGTCGTGGCTGCCGCCAAACAGGTCTGGTATGCAACGCCCTCGGCGGGACAGGGACTACCTTCGTGGTTGTGAGCGATTGAATCGAGGCGCTCAGACCTTGCTGCGACCAGAGGTTTGCCAAAACGTGATCGACCTCAATCGGGGCTGACTGCTGCAGCGTCCAGCGCCGCAGCGTCGGGGGGCAAAGAATGCTCGACTGAGGGCACGCAGACCTCATTGCCCATCACGATCTCATGCCCCCTCAAATGGGCCCCAAGAAAATCCAAAAATCGTCGGACCGCTGGATTCAGGCCGCGCCTGGATGGAAATACCGCGTGAACGATACCCGCCTGCGGCGCCCAGCCGGGCAGCACTTGAACCAGACGGCCATCGGACAGCGCGGCATGGCAGAGGTAATCCGGCAACGCGGTCATGCCGATGCCGCGCTGTACGGCGTATTGCAGGGTAACCAAATCGTCCGCGACATAGCGCGGCTGGTGGGTCAACACATACTCAGCTTTCTTTCCGTTGGTTTCGGGCCCCAACAGACGCAAGCTGGCTCGGCCCTCCACGGCAGACATGGCCACGGTGTCCAGGCGCTCCAAGTCCTGGACCATCCTTGGCTGTCCTTGCCGGGCCAACAACTCGGGTGAAGCGACCAATATCGAGCGGCTTTCTCCCAGGTGCTTGACCACCAAGCTGCCACTGTCCTCGAGTGAAGCGCGCACGCGCAGAGCCACATCGACCCCCTCCTCCACCAAATCGACCACTCGGTTGCTCACGCGCATTTCCACCTTCACTTGCGGGTACTGGGCCATGAAATGCGGCACCAAATGCCCTACCGTGGTCTGAGCGAGGGTGATGGGGCAGGCCACACGGATCACGCCGCGCGGCTCCACCTGCACGGCAGCCAATGCGTCTTGCGCCGCCTGCGCCTCGTCGCGGACGGCTGCGCAATGACGCAAATAAAGCTCGCCCGCCTGGGTAAGCGACAGCTTGCGGGTCGTTCGCTGCAGCAGACGCACGTCCAAGCGCGACTCCAGTTCGGCAATGCGACGTGACAGCCTTGATTTGGGAATACCGAGCACCCGTCCGGCAGCGGCAAAACCGCCGCGCTCGACCACCTCAGCGAAATACAGCATGTCGTTCAGATCTTGCATGGACAGCCTCTTGGGTTGTTCGGACGCTTGCCCCACCGAATTCTCATCTGATTGTCTCAATTACAGAACAATCCATCGCGATTTTGCCTTCTTATCAATTATTGGCAACACCAGCAGAATACCTCTCGTCAATTCTCCCCTTTAGCTACCCCCGTCATCGCAAGGAAACCATCATGAAACTGCTGCATGTCGACTCCGCCATCACCGGCGCGAACTCCGTCTCCCGCCAACTGACCCAGGCCATCGTCGCCGAATGGAAGGCTGCCAAGCCCTCCACCACGGTGGACTACCTGGACTTGGCCGTCAACGCCCCCGGCCATTTGGACGGACAGGTGCTGAGCGGCGGCTTCAAAGACGAAGTCTCCGAACGTCTGGTGAGCCAGTTCCTGGCTGCGGACGTGATCGTTGTGGGCGCGCCGCTGTACAACTTCTCCATCCCCGGCCAGCTCAAGGCCTGGATCGACCGACTGTCTCAGGCAGGCCGCACCTTCCGCTACACCGAAAAGGGTCCCGAGGGCTTGGCCAAAGGCAAGACGGTCATCGTGGCTTCCAGCCGCGGTGGTTTCTATTCCAACAGTGAAATGGGCCGTGCCCTGGAGCACCAAGAGAGCTATCTGCAAGCCGTGTTCGGTTTCTTCGGCATCACCGATGTGCGCTTCGTGCGTGCCGAGGGCGTGAACATGGGCCCTGAAGTCAAGGCCAAGGCCATCTCTGACGCTCAGGCCAGCATCAAGCCCACGCTCGCGGCTAACCAGGCGCAGGCGAAGCAAGCTGCCTGACACGGCACGTTCTCTCGACTGGATTGAGCAAGAAGGCCACCAAACGGTGGCCTTTTTTGCGTCCGCCCTTCGAGGCTGAGATCTTGAATCGCACGTCTGCGGAAGTCATGAACGCTGCGAAAATCCCAAGCATGAACTTTGCTTTTCTTTCGAACACCTCGTTTTTGAAAGCGGTGCCCGCCGACGCGAGCACCCCTTACGCGATCGCCGGGATTGCCTGGGACGGCGCGGTAACGAACCGCCCTGGCGCCCGCTTTGGCCCCCGCGCCATACGCGAAGCCAGCCACATGTTGTGTGACGCGATCCACCCCCACTTCGATGTCACGCCGCTGGGCACATTGGGAGACGCGGGTGACTTGCCCCTGCCTAACACCAGTTTGGAAGGCATGCGCGCGGCGATGATGCCGCTGGTCGCGCCCCTGCTGCGCGCCCACCACATGTGCTGGCTGGGAGGTGACCATTCCATCACGCTGCCCTTGCTGCGCGCCTACCGCGAGTGGTTGGGACAACCGCTGGCCGTGATTCATTTCGACGCTCACTGCGACACTTGGCAAGACCATTTTGGGGAACCCAGCGGTCATGGCACCTGGGTGTATGAAGCGATACAGGAAGGTCTGGTGATCCCCGAATGCTTCACGCAGATCGGCATCCGCTCGTCCGGCGAGCGTGCCGCTCGTGAATACGTACGTGAACAAGGCGGACTGATCTTCACGGGACGGGACGTGCGAGGGCTGGAAAGCCCAAACCAGTTGGCGCCTCTGCTGACTGCCATCCGAGAGAGGCTGCAGCGGCACGGCCAGCCTCCGCTTTACCTGACGCTGGACATCGACTGCCTCGACCCTGCCTACGCCCCTGGCACGGGGACGCCCGAGCCTGGCGGCATGAGCAGCCGACAGGTTTTGAGCATCCTGGAGGAACTGGCTGACCTGCCTTTCGTCGGGATGGACTGCGTGGAGGTATCCCCGCCTTACGACCATGCGGAGCTCAGTAGTCAAGCAGCCGCGAGCTTTGTCTGGACCTATCTCTGCGGCCAAATTGCTCAGCTCAGAGTTGCAAAAAAACAGCTTTCCTGAGCGCTTCTGGCCATCGTCGCGGAATGCGTTGACGTTTTAGCCCTCTCCTGACCTCGGGTGTTCGCAGGTCAGCCACCTCGCTGACCGGTCCCCCGTCAGGGGCTATCCCTAGGGGGTATCGACACCTCGATCTGCATTGGAACGATGCCGTTTTCGATTCCCGGGTGTACCCATTTTCCAGTCAGCTGATCAGCCCCATCCAAACAATTTCGACCGAACACTGAATCAGAAAAAGACAACTGAATCAGTTGCGGAAAAAATCTTCTATTAGGGCAAAAAACAATTCCGCAATCCTGATGAATTCGGATGACCGGGGGTTATTCATCCGCGTTGTTGCTAAAAAGTTCTCACGCAGCTACTCTATCGATAACAGATATGCCCATCTGTTTTATAAACTGAATACTCAAAAAACTGGCCCACAGTTTTCGCAGGTCGTTCGTTGGTGTCCGCCGTGTGTCTTTCATCAGGCACGCGACTTCATTGCACGCAGGGAAAGGAGCGTCACACCATGGACAGAAGCGAAAAAAACGTGGAAGAGAAACTGGAACCCGGCAAGGTCTACCGTCGGGAAGACCTTGTTTGTGATCTGGTCTTCACTGATCACCGTATTCGCCAGCTCGTTGCACAAGGCTCTTTGGAAAAAATCACCCAGGGCCTTTACCACTACCGAGGCACATCTCCTCGAAACTACTCCCCACTGACCAGCAAATCTCTGCTGGAGGGCTTTCTGGGGATGGGCGATTTTCTGTTGCTACCTTGGCAAGAGTATTTGTCGCTGGGTTTGAATCTGACCCCCAAGTTCGACATGCACTTGGTCTACAACCGCAAACGACATGGCATTTTTCGTTTGGGCGAGGTGACCTTTGATGTCCGTCGACGCTCACGGTATCCTGCTCAGATCACCCCCGAGTTCCTGCTGGTGGATTTGCTGAACAACATGGATTTTTTCACCGAAGACAGCAGCCGAATCCAGCGCGACATCCGGGCATTGATCCACAAGTTCGATGGACATGGACTGCTGAAAATGGCACAGGACTACGGCAAGGTTTCCACTTACAAGTACATCAGTTCCTGGCTGACGGAAATGCAGACCATGTTATCCGTCCGTTCGTTCAAGAGCGACGAACTCAGTGCGGCTTTCTTCGGGAACTTCCATAAGAGTGCCGAGCAGCCGACCCATGACTGAATGCGTCTTGTCGGCCATCTCGGACAGACACCGACGCCTCGCCGATCAAACTCAGCGATGGCGTGGATGCCCGTTAAACCTGAAACGCAGCCGCGATGCGCTCAGCGCAGGAGCGAGCTTGCGCGGCGTCACGGGCTTCAACCATCACGCGCAGCAGGGGTTCGGTTCCGCTTGCGCGGATGAGCACGCGCCCTGAATCACCCAATTCAAGCTCAACCGAACGCTGCGTGGCCAACAAGCCAGGGTTGGCTTTCCATGCGGTCTTCCAATCTGGCATGCGATCAGAGTCCATCCGGACATTGATGAGTGTCTGAGGAAACAACGTCACATCCGACAACAGCTCAGCAAGCTGCTTGCCGCGAGCGCACGCCTGCAGTACTTGAAGGGCACTGACCAATCCATCGCCGGTGGTCTGTTTGTCGAGGGCCAGCAAATGGCCGGAGCCCTCTCCACCGAGCAGCCAGCCACGGGCAAGCAATTCCTCAAGCACGTACCGATCGCCCACTTGCGCGCGAACGAATTGCACTCCTCGTCTCTTGAGAGCAACCTCGACCGCCATGTTCGTCATGAGCGTTCCCACGACGCCAGGCACTTGTTCCCCACGGCTCAGACGTTCGCTGACCATCAGGTAAAGCAATTCGTCGCCGTTGTACAAGCGACCTTGCGCATCAACCATCAGCAAGCGGTCGGCGTCTCCGTCCAGTGCGACGCCATATTGCGCCCCCTGCGCCCGCACGGCGGCGATCAGTGCTTTCGGATGCGTCGCCCCCACTTCTTGGTTGATGTTCAGACCATCGGGATTGACACCAATGGTGATGACTTCAGCACCGAGTTCATGGAAGACCTTGGGCGCGACTTGGTAAGCCGCACCGTTTGCGGCATCCACGACGATCTTGACGCCCTTGAGCGTGAGATCGCCCGCAAAGGTGCTTTTGCAGAACTCGATGTAACGCCCGGCAGCATCCGCCAGACGACGCGCCCGCCCCAGGCGGGAAGAATCAACCCATTGAGGCGGCTCTTCCAAAGCCGCCTCGACTTCAGCCTCCCACTCGTCGGGCAATTTCGAACCAGCGGCACTGAAGAACTTGATGCCATTGTCAGGATAAGGATTGTGGCTCGCGCTGATGACCACGCCCAGGCTCGCACGCTGCGCACGGGTTAAATAAGCCACGCCCGGCGTAGGCAAAGGCCCGAGTAGAAGCACATCGACGCCCGCGGAATTGAACCCTGACTCCAGCGCGCTTTCTAGCATGTACCCCGAGACCCGGGTGTCCTTGCCGATCAGCACCACGGGGCGCGCGGCCGCTTCAGGCTCATGGCGCTTGAGCACACGACCCACGGCATGGGCCAGTCTCAAGACAAAATCTGGCGTGATGGGCTCTTGACCCACCGTGCCACGAATGCCATCGGTGCCAAAATATTTTCTACTGCTCATTGATGTCCTTGTTTTTTTGCGCCCGCATCGCATTCCAAACCTGCAAAGCCTGAACTGTTTCCTTCACATCGTGCACGCGAACGATGGCAACACCATGCTCCACCGCCAACAAGGCCGCTGCAACACTGGGGACCACACGTTCTGCCGCCAATTCCACCCCGGTCACTGAACCCAGGGAAGACTTGCGCGACCAGCCCGCGAGCCAAGGATAAGCAAGCTCCCGTAGTTCATCTTGCCGCGCCAGAAGCGCGAAGTTCTGCTCGACCGTCTTGCCAAAGCCGATGCCCGCATCAAGAACGATGCGATCAGGAGCCACCCCACGCGCGCGCAACTTCCGAGTAACGCCCTCGAGAAAGTCGCGCACCTGAGGCACAACATCTCCTTGCATGGGTGTGGTGTGCATGGTTTGGGGTTCGCGGTGCATGTGCATCAGGCACACGCCACAGGAGGGGTGCTGCACCACCAAGTCCTCGGCGCCATCCTGCCTCAAGGCCCAGATGTCGTTAAGAATGTCGACCCCCAGATCCAGGGCCAACCGCATTACTTCCGGTTTGTAGGTATCGATGGACAGAGGCACACCCAAAGTCACGGCCCCTCGCAATACGGGAAGCACGCGCGCCAGCTCCTGCTCCAAGGAAACGGGAGGACTGCCCGGCCGAGTGGACTCTCCACCAATGTCCAGGATATGAGCACCCTCTTTCAGCAAGCGCTCGCAATGCAAGAGTGCCGCGCGAGCATCCACGTGCCGACCGCCATCTGAAAACGAATCGGGCGTTACATTGACGATGCCCATGATCAGCGGACGGGACAGATCAATGCGAAAACGGGAAGTCTGCCAAAACATAGCGAGAGAAATATGAACGGGGCGGGAACCTAAGTTCTCCGCCCCGTTGCGATTATCGCCGTTGGACCGACACCCCCTGCCTGATCAGGCAGGAGAAATACTGGACAGGAAACTCAGGCGGTTGTAGGCGCCGGCTGCTGACCCACCGCAGCACTACCCCCGGCGTCACCGCCACCATCTGACTTGGGCGCACGGGGCGTCCAATCCTTGGGCGGACGTGGTTCTTTTCCAGCCATGATGTCGTCCAGTTGCTCGGTGTCAATGGTTTCCCAGTCCAGCAGAGCCTTGGCCATCGCGTGCATCTTGTCGCTGTTGTCCTCAATCAGCTTGCGCGCCAACTTGTACTGCTCGTCGATGATGCGGCGCACCTCAGCATCGACCTTCTGCATGGTCTGCTCGCTGATATTGGTGGTCTTGGTGACTGAGCGTCCCAGGAAAACTTCCCCTTCGTTTTCGGCATAGACCATGGGGCCCAAGGCATCACTCATGCCATAGCGCATCACCATGTCACGAGCCAAATGGGTGGCCCGCTCAAAGTCGTTGCTGGCGCCCGTGGTCATTTGGTTCATGAAGACCTCTTCGGCAATGCGACCACCAAACAGCATGCTGATTTGGTTCAGCATGTAGTCGCGGTCGTAGCTGTAGCGATCCTTCTCGGGGAGGCTCATCGTGACGCCCAGTGCGCGGCCGCGGGGAATGATGGTGACCTTGTGCACGGGGTCGCACTTCGGCAGCAACTTGCCTATCAAGGCATGGCCGCTTTCGTGGTAAGCCGTATTCCTACGCTCTTCCTCGGGCATGACCATGCTCTTGCGCTCAGGCCCCATGAGGATTTTGTCCTTGGCCTTCTCAAAATCCTGCATCTCGACCGTGCGTGCGTTGCGGCGTGCAGCCATCAGCGCGGCCTCGTTGCACAAATTCGCGAGGTCAGCGCCACTCATGCCAGGGGTGCCACGTGCGATCACTTCAGCCTTCACATCAGAACCGATCGGAATCTTGCGCATGTGGACGTTCAGGATCTGCTCGCGGCCGCGGATGTCGGGCAGCGTCACATACACCTGTCGATCAAAACGGCCAGGCCGTAGCAGAGCGGAGTCAAGGATGTCCGGGCGGTTCGTCGCAGCAACGACGATGACACCCAGGTTGGTTTCAAAACCATCCATCTCCACAAGCATCTGATTCAGAGTCTGCTCGCGCTCGTCATTTCCACCACCCAGACCCGCGCCGCGCTGACGACCCACCGCATCGATTTCGTCGATGAAGATGATGCAGGGCGCATTCTTCTTGGCATTTTCAAACATGTCGCGCACGCGGGCCGCGCCAACGCCGACAAACATTTCCACGAAATCCGAGCCAGAAATGCTGAAGAACGGCACCTTGGCCTCACCCGCGATGCCTTTGGCGAGCAGCGTCTTGCCCGTGCCAGGAGGGCCGACGAGCAGCAGTCCGCGGGGAATACGCCCGCCCAGCTTCTGGAACTTCTGCGGGTCCTTCAGGAAGTCCACCACCTCGGTCACCTCCTCCTTGGCTTCGTCGCACCCAGCCACGTCGGCGAAAGTCACCTGATTGTTGCTTTCGTCGAGCATGCGAGCCTTGCTCTTGCCGAAGCTGAAGGCACCGCCCTTGCCTCCGCCCTGCATCTGTCGCATGAAGTAAATCCATACGCCAATCAGCAACAGCATGGGGCCCCAGCTCACGAGGAGGGTCATGAGCAAGGAGCCCTCTTCGCGAGGCTTGACGTCGAACTTGACGTCGTTGTTGATGAGGTCACCGATCAGGCCACGGTCAAGGTAGGTCGCCGTGGTGCGAACCTTGCGGTCATCGGTCGTGGTGGCGAGGATCTCGGTCCCACTGGGACCTTCTTGGATGATGGCACTCTTGATGCGGTTGGCCCTGACTTCCTCAAGGAAATCAGAGTAGCCCATCGAAGCCGCTGCGCCGGAGCCGCGAGAGTCAAACTGCTTGAACACGGTGAAAAGCACCAGTGCCACCACCAGCCAGACGGCAAGTTTGGAAAACCATTGATTGTTCAAGTGTGACTCCTGAGAGGGATATTCTGCGCAGACTTACTTTGGTTTCATTTTAGGGCTTTCAAGCCGTCGCCCGATAGTCTGTGCCTGTGACGGCCATTGGCAACGCAGGGGCTTCATTTCCCCATTTTTTCAGCGATGGCGCGCTACCCCGGGCGTTAGAGGTGCCTTTAGGGTAGTTCAATGCAATTTCAGACCCGAACCGATCAAAAAAGTCTCGGATGACCGGTCACGAGAAGCCTTGGGCTTGAGGGGCTTCACGGTTTTGAAGTTGTTTTTAAACAAAGTCAGCAACTCGTTGTACCCGCTGCCATGAAACACCTTGGCCACGAATGTGCCCGTGGGCTTGAGATGTGCTCGGCAGAATTCAATGGCCAGGGTCACAAGTTCCTCGACACGTGCGGTATCGACTGAGGCCACGCCCGACAAGTTCGGCGCCATGTCGGAAACCACCAGATCCACAGGTCGCTCCTGCAGGAGAGCCTCCAATTCCGCCAAGATGGCGGCTTCTCGGAAATCCCCTTGGATGTACTGGACGCCCTCAATCGGCTCCATGGGCAAGAGATCAAGACCGATCACACTGCCATTGAGCTCACCCACAGCAGCCCCTTGAGGCGCTAGGCGGCGCCGCAGATATTGGCTCCAGGCTCCAGGCGCGCAACCCAAATCGACAATGACCTGACCTGGCTTGACCAACCGCAACGTTTCGTCGATTTCCTTGAGCTTGTAAGCCGCGCGCGCGCGGTAGCCCTCCTTCTGCGCGAGCTTGACGTAGGGGTCGTTCACATGGTCGTTGAGCCACGCCTTGTTGACCTTTTTGCTCTTGGTCTGTATTTTCATATCCGGGGGATAATAGCCCCATGTCAGCCATTCAACTCACCGTTTCGCAGCGCAAGGAATACCGGGCCGAAGCCCACCACCTGGACCCCGTGGTCATGATTGGTGGGGACGGATTGACGCCTGCGGTCAAAAAAGAAGTCGATGCCGCGCTGAAGGCTCATGGTCTGATCAAGGTCAGGGTCTTTTCGGACGAGCGTGTTGAGCGCGAAACCATGCTGACCACCTTGGCAGAGGAACTGAATGCGGCCCCCATCCAACACATTGGGAAGCTGCTGGTGCTCTGGCGCCCCATTCCTGAGAAAGAAAGAACCCTTGACGAAGACCGTCGGCCTGGCCCCCGCGACGTCAAAGTGCTTAAGTTCAGCAAAAAGGGCGGGCAGCGTCCTGAAGTGAAAGTGCTGCGCGTGCTCGGCAACCAACGACTGACTCCCGGCGGCAAGGTCAAACGGGCGAAGAAACCCCGCCCCGCCAGCATCAAGAAGCGCAGCCAAGCCTGAACGTCAGCTGCTGCCTGAGGCTAAAGCGGGCACCTTCTCCACGAGGATGCCAAAGGTGATCAGTCGTCTCAGTCGCGGGACGGCGCTGATCGGGTCAGTCGCCAAAACGCCCATCCCGCACACAGCCATTGCAGGAAATAGAAAGCGCTCCCCAAGCGATGCCAGACCGCCAGATTGTCTCGAGCGACGATGCGCGGAGCCACCACGAATTCAACAAGCAGCGCAAGAAGCAAGCCGGCCAGGATGGGCTGACGAGCGGAAAAGAGTGCCGACCGTGATTGCGGCACGTTGTCATGTCCCGGGGTCCGTGACCCTATCAGTAGCAGAAGCGCACAGATCACGGATAACCAAGTCTGAGCCGTGAACAGATGCGCGGCCATGCGTCCCGCCATCGCGGGCGTGTCGAGATGCAAGAACAACAGGGGAACGACCAGAAAACCTATCGTGGTCAGACTCCCCCACCACAGGGCAGCCACCCAGACCGGAAGGGACGACAGAAAGCGTTGCATGTCGTGAGAGTTGGGACTTATGAACGAACTCAGCGGTACGAAACCGCCACGATTTCGTAGCGCTTCACGCCTCCAGGCGCCTGGACTTCCGCCGTGTCGCCCTCCTCCTTGCCGATGAGCGCACGTGCGATCGGGCTGCTGACGTTGATCAAGCCTTGCTTGAGGTCCGCCTCGTCCTCACCAACGATCTGATAGGTCACGCTATCGCCTGAAGCTTCGTCCTCCAGCTCCACGGTGGCACCGAAAACCACCTTGCCTCCGGCATCCAAGCCCGTTGGGTCAATCACCTGAGCGGCTGAAAGTTTGCCCTCGATTTCCTGAATGCGGCCCTCGATGAAGCCTTGCCTGTCCTTGGCGGCTTCGTACTCTGCGTTCTCGCTCAAATCGCCCTGAGCACGGGCCTCGGCAATCGCATTGATGACGGCGGGGCGGTCGACGGTCTTCAGGCGATGCAATTCGGTCTTGAGCTTTTCCGCGCCGCGCAGGGTGATCGGAATGGTGGCCACGTCGTACTCCGTTTTCATCAAGAAAAAAGCAAACCGCCGGGCGTTGCCACTCGGCGGTGTCGAGGCGGGATTATGCCGCGAATGACCAACGAAACAAGCCCCACATATGCCCCAACCAGGGCAGCGCGCAAGCTTGCAGGACGGACAAACCCTGCCTGCTACAGGCTGTTGTCCTCACTGCAGCGCAAGGTGCAGGCCAGCCGTTCGATCAGCCCAGCTGAGCGTGCAGTTCTTGCACGGAATACACGTCGAGGTTATCGATGTACTTCATGCCTTCGACCGCCGCTTCCGCGCCGGCAATCGTCGTGTAGGTGGTGACGCGACCCAGCAGCGCAGAGGTGCGGATATGGCGAGAATCCGCGATCGCGTTGCGTCGCTCCTCCACCGTATTGACGACCAAGGCGATTTCCTCATTCTTGATCATGTCCACGATATTGGGCCGGCCCTCGGTCACCTTGTTGATCACTTCGCAAGCCAGGCCCGCCGCCTGGATGGCAGCCGCCGTGCCCTTGGTGGCCACGATCGTGAAGCCTTGTTCGATCAGGCCACGGGCCACTTCGACGGCACGCGGCTTGTCACTGCCTTTTACCGAGATGAAGGCCTTGCCGGCCCCAGGGCCGGATTTGGGCAGCTTGGTGCCGGCGCCAAGCTGGCTCTTGACGAAGGCTTCGCCGAAGGTCTTGCCCACGCCCATGACCTCGCCGGTCGACTTCATCTCCGGTCCCAAAATCGTGTCAACACCCGGGAACTTGACGAAGGGAAACACTGCCTCCTTCACGCTGTAATAAGGCGGCGTGACTTCAGCGCCAATACCCTGCTGGTCCAGCGTTTGGCCAGCCATGCAGCGGGCCGCTACCTTGGCCAGCTGCACGCCCGTGGCCTTGCTGACGAAGGGTACGGTGCGGCTGGCGCGCGGGTTGACCTCGAGCACGTAAATCACGTCCTTGGTCGTGCCGTTTTCCTCGATCTGCTGGATCGCGAACTGCACGTTCATCAGACCCACGACCTGCAAACCATGGGCCATGGCGGCCGTCTGGCGTTTGAGCTCGTCCACCGTGGCCTTGGACAGGTAATACGGCGGTAGGGAACACGCGGAGTCACCACTGTGCACACCGGCCTGCTCGATGTGCTCCATGACGCCCCCGATGTAGGTGCGACCCGTCTTGTCACGCACGCAGTCCACGTCGCATTCGATGGCGTCGTTCAGGAAGCGATCCAGCAGCACGGGAGAATCGTTGCTGACCTTCACCGCTTCGCGCATGTAGCGCTCGAGGTCGCGTTGCTCATGGACAATTTCCATGGCGCGGCCACCCAGCACATAACTCGGGCGCACCACCAGCGGATAGCCCAGGGCCTGGGCCTTCTCTAGCGCCTCGGCCTCGGTGCGGGCAGTTGCATTCGGCGGCTGCAGCAGCTTGAGTTCGTGCAGCAACTTCTGGAAGCGCTCACGATCCTCGGCCGCGTCAATCATGTCCGGGCTGGTGCCGATGATGGGCACGCCGTTGGCTTCCAGGCCGAGCGCGAGCTTGAGCGGCGTCTGACCGCCGTACTGCACGATCACGCCCAGCGGCTTTTCCTTGTCAACGATCTCCAGCACGTCTTCCAGCGTGAGCGGCTCGAAATAGAGGCGGTCACTGGTGTCGTAGTCGGTCGAGACCGTTTCCGGGTTGCAGTTGACCATGATGGTTTCGTAACCATCTTCGCGCATGGCGAGCGCCGCGTGGACGCAGCAGTAGTCGAACTCGATGCCCTGGCCGATGCGGTTGGGGCCACCGCCCAGCACCATGATCTTCTTGTTGTTGGTCGGCTCGGCCTCGCACTCGTCCTCGTAGGTCGAGTACATGTAGGCGGTCTTGCTCGCGAATTCCGCCGCGCAGGTGTCCACGCGCTTGTAGACCGGGCGGACATTCAGCTTGCGGCGTGCTTCGCGCACGGCCTGCTCGTTCGTCTTGAGCAGCTTGGCCAAGCGCCGGTCAGAGAAGCCCTTTTTCTTCAGATCGCGCAGGGTGTTCGCATCAAGCGCAGCCAGGGCGCCCGCACCCTTGGCTTCGACCAGCTTGTCGATGTCCAGCTCGATCTTCACGATCTGCTCAATCTGTACCAGGAACCACTTGTCGATCTTGGTCAGGTCATGGACCTCGTCCAACGTGAAGCCAGCCGCGAAGGCGTCGCCCACGTACCAGATGCGCTCGGGACCGGGTTCACCCAGTTCCTTCTCGAGCAGCTCACGGTCCTTGGTCTTCTCGTTCATGCCATCCACGCCGACCTCAAGGCCGCGCAAGGCCTTCTGGAAGGATTCCTGGAAGGTGCGACCCATGGCCATGACCTCGCCCACTGACTTCATCTGCGTGGTGAGGCGGCTATCGGCCGTGGGGAACTTCTCGAAGGCGAAGCGTGGGATCTTGGTGACCACATAGTCGATCGAGGGCTCGAAGGACGCGGGCGTGGTGCCGCCCGTGATTTCGTTCTTGAGCTCGTCCAGCGTGTAACCGACGGCCAGTTTGGCAGCGACCTTGGCGATCGGAAAGCCCGTCGCTTTGGACGCGAGCGCGGAGGAGCGGGACACGCGCGGGTTCATTTCAATCACGATCATGCGGCCGTCCGCCGGATTGATTGAGAACTGCACGTTGGAGCCGCCGGTGTCCACGCCGATCTCGCGCAGCACCGCCAGGGAGGCATTGCGCATGATCTGGTATTCCTTGTCGGTCAAGGTCTGCGCAGGCGCGACGGTGATCGAGTCGCCCGTGTGCACGCCCATCGGGTCCAGGTTCTCGATCGAGCAGACGATGATGCAGTTGTCGGCCTTGTCGCGCACGACTTCCATCTCATACTCTTTCCAGCCCACCAGCGACTCTTCGATCAGCAGCTCCGACGTCGGCGAGGCCTCAAGGCCTCGCTTGCAGATGGTCTCAAACTCCTCGGGGTTGTAGGCGATGCCGCCACCCGTGCCGCCCAAGGTGAAGCTCGGACGGATCACCACGGGAAAACCCACGGTCTTCTGCACTGCCCACGCTTCGTCCAGACTGTGAGCGATCCCAGAACGCGCAGAGCCGAGGCCGATGCGCGTCATCGCTTCCTTGAACTTCAAGCGGTCTTCGGCCTTGTCGATGGCTTCGGGCGTCGCACCAATCAGTTCCACCTTGTACTTGTGAAGCACGCCATGGCGCCACAGGTCAAGCGCGCAGTTCAATGCGGTCTGACCTCCCATGGTGGGCAGAATGGCGTCCGGCTTTTCCTTGGCGATGATCTTCTCGACCGTCTGCCAGGTGATGGGCTCGATGTAGGTCACGTCGGCCGTGGCCGGGTCGGTCATGATCGTCGCGGGATTGCTGTTGATCAAGATGACCTTGTAGCCCTCCTCGCGCAAGGCCTTGCAGGCCTGGACGCCGGAGTAATCGAACTCACAGGCCTGCCCGATGATGATGGGGCCGGCGCCGATGATGAGGATGCTTTGGATGTCTGTACGTTTGGGCATGGCTTACTCAGAATTCAGTTCAGGCTGGCCGTGGCCAGCTTGGAGCCGAACCACAGGAACAAGGCACCCACGGCGCCGGAGAGACCGGCCGAGATGCGCCGACGCTGGCGAAATGCATCGGCCAGGCGCGCCCCCGCGACGATCAGCACGGAGAGATAGACGGCGCTGAAAGCCATCACGATGGCACTGAGAATCAAGAATGGAATCGCGGGAGTGTCGTACTCAGGGTCGATGAACTGAACGAAAAACGACAGCAGGAACAAGATGGCCTTGGGGTTGAGCAGGCTGATGACCAGCGCACGCCGGAAAGGTGCCCGCAAATGCGCTGGCTGCGTTGCCGTCTCCGCTTTCGTGTCAGAGGTCGGGGTGACAGCACCTACCGCGCGCCATTTGCGCCAAGCCGACCAGGCCAAGTTCACGCCCACCCAGACCAGGTAAGCAGCGCCGACGTACTTCACCACCATGAACAGTGCTGGATAGCTGCGCAGCAAGCTGGCCGCGCCCAGCGCCGTGAACAGCAGCAAGATGCTGTCGCCCAGGAACACACCGCAAGCGGCCTGGTAGCCGACACGCACGCCGCGCGCCGTGGCCACCGACAACACGAACAGCGAATTCGGACCGGGCAGCAAGACGATGCCGATCGCCCCCAGCACATAGGTCCAGAGGTCGGTGACGCCATAGAAACTCATGCGCGGGCTTCCATCAGTTTGACGAAGCGATCGAACAAATAGGCGATGTCGTGCGGACCGGGCGAGGCTTCAGGGTGCCCCTGGAATCCAAAGGCCGGTTTGTCCGTGCACTCGAAACCTTGCAAGGTGCCGTCGAACAGCGACACATGGGTCTCGCGGCTGGCAGCGGGCAGCGTCTTGGGGTCCACGGCGAAGCCATGGTTCTGGCTGGTGATGCTCACGCGGCCCGTGTCCAAGTTCTTCACCGGATGGTTGGCACCGTGGTGGCCGGTCTTCATCTTGAAGGTCTTTGCGCCAAGCGCAAGTCCGAGGATCTGGTGTCCTAGGCAGATTCCAAAGGTCGGCAGGCCGAGCGACAAAAACTCTGTCGTCGCAGCGATCGCGTAGTCGCAAGGCTCAGGGTCACCAGGGCCATTGCTAAGGAAAACACCATCGGGCTGGTACTTCAACACGTCAGCGGCGGAGGTCTGCGCGGGCACCACCGTGACCTTGACACCTCGCGATGCAAGCATGCGCAAGATGTTCTTTTTCACGCCAAAGTCGTAGGCAACGACATGGAACTTGGGTCGTTCCAGCGTGCCATAGCCGCAGCCCAACTGCCACTCGGTCTGCGTCCATTCATAGGGCCGCGCCACGCTAACCACCTGCGCCAGGTCCTGCCCCGCCATGCTGGGCGCGGCCTTGGCACGCGCGATCGCGTCGTCGATCAACGCCTGGGTGACGGACTCGCCCGACTTCAGCGCGACGATGGCACCGTTCTGCGCACCCTTGTCGCGCAAGATGCGCGTGAGCTTGCGCGTGTCGATGTTGGCGATCGCCACGGTCTTCTCGCGCACCAGGTACTGGGACAGCGTCTCCGTGCTTCGGAAGTTGGACGCCAAAAGTGGCAGGTCTTTGATGATCAGGCCCGCGGCGTGAACCTTGTCGGCTTCGACATCCTCGGGATTGATGCCATAGTTGCCGATGTGCGGATAGGTCAGCGTGACGATCTGGCGGCAGTAGCTCGGGTCGGTGAGGATTTCCTGGTAACCGGTGAGGGCGGTGTTGAACACCACCTCGCCGATCGTGGCACCCGGAGCGCCGATGGAATTACCGAGAAAGACCGTGCCGTCTGCTAGCGCCAGGATGGCGGGAGGCTGCGGTTGTTGCGCGCCTTGGAGAGACAAAAGCACTGGGGACTCCGTTGGTTACGGGCGCGCCCTGGGCATCTCCAGGACACTTGGCCTGGCTGTGCTGCTTTTGGTGAGGGAAGGTTCGAAGGAAATGCGCTGCGGGCGCGCTGATTTCTGAACAGCCTCGCATTATAGCGGAGCGGGGACCCGACCAGAGCGGGTCCCCGCGAGAACTTCCACAGGCACGGTGTCGCAAACCGCGCGGACAGCGGGAGTCTGAAGGCAACCTCAGTGGAACTGCTCTTCCTCGGTGGATCCGGTCAACGCCGTCACGCTGGAACGACCGCCCTGGATCGCCGTGGTCACCTCGTCGAAGTAACCTGTACCGACCTCCTGCTGGTGCGAAACGAAGGTATAGCCACGCTCGCGCGCCGCGAACTCGGGTTCCTGCACGCGGTCCACGTAAGCCGTCATGCCGCGTTGCACATAGTCCTGCGCGAGGTCGAACATGTTGAACCACATGCTGTGGATGCCGGCCAGGGTGATGAACTGGTATTTGTAGCCCATGGCTCCGAGTTCACGCTGGAATTTGGCGATGGTCGCGTCGTCCAGGTTCTTCTTCCAATTGAAGGACGGCGAGCAGTTGTAGGCCAGCATCTTGCCCGGGTGAACCTTGTGCACGGCTTCGGCAAACTTGCGCGCGAAGCTCAGGTCGGGCGTGCCAGTCTCGCACCAAACAAGATCAGCGTAGCGGGCGTAGGCGTTCGCGCGGGCCACGGCTTGGTCCAGTCCCTTGCGGGTCTTGAAGAAGCCCTCTGCGGTCCGCTCACCGGTCAGGAAGGGTTGGTCGATCTCGTCGTAGTCGGAAGTCAGCAGATCGGCGGCCTCGGCATCGGTGCGCGCGATCACGAGCGTCGGCACACCCATCACGTCCGCAGCCATGCGCGCGGCGATCAGCTTTTGGCAGGACTCGCGCGTGGGCAGCAACACCTTGCCGCCCATGTGGCCGCATTTCTTGACCGAGGCCAACTGGTCTTCCCAGTGCACGCCTGCCGCGCCCGCTCGGATCATGGCCTTCATGAGTTCAAAGGCATTGAGCACACCCCCAAAGCCCGCCTCGGCGTCCGCCACGATGGGCGCGAAGTAGTCGATGTAGTCCTTGTCACCCGGGTTGACGCCCTTGGCGTGCTGGATCTCATCGGCGCGGCGGAAGGTGTTGTTGATGCTTTCCACCACCTTGGGCACGGAGTCCACGGGGTACAGAGACTGGTCCGGGTACATGGACGCGTATGTGTTGTTGTCGGCCGCGACCTGCCAGCCCGAAAGGTAGATGGCCTTCACGCCAGCCTTGACCTGCTGCATGGCCTGGCCGCCCGTCAACGCGCCCAGGCAGTTCACGTAAGGCGTGCTGTGCAGCAGATCCCAGAGCTTCTCCGCCGTGCGGCGCGCAACGGTGTGCTCGATGGGAAAGGATCCACGCAGTCGCACGACATCGGCCGCGCTGTAACCGCGCTCAATGCCTTTCCAGCGCGGGTTGCTCGTCCAGTCTTTCTCCAGGGCGGCGGCTTGTTGCTCACGGCTGAGTTGTTCGGTCAGGGTCTGGGGCATGTTGAAGCTCCTTGGGTCATGGTTGATACACGGAATGGCGCAGGCCATGGATGACGCTTGCGACGACTTCAATGTAGGTGTGACCATCCTTGCGATGCCCACCGGACACAGCGCACAGGAGTTTTTTTTATTCCTTTAAAGTCATGGGCTTAGGTAATAAATTTCTCGATGAGAAACTAAATATCTCATATCAAGAAAAAATGCTGCGGCGCAGCACTGGCCATTTTCACAAGACGGGAAAACTTGCGCGCCCGTGAAAACGGGCATGGCTCAGTACAGCGCGGTCCCTGCCAATGCGCTGGCGTGCAAGCAGATGGCCGCAGCGGCTGCGACATTGAGTGACTCTTCGCCACCCGGTTGGGCAATGCGCAGTTTCAGCGCGGCGCGCGCCATCAAGGGCTCACCCACCCCCTGCCCTTCGTGCCCAAGGACCCAGGCACACGGCCAAGGCAAGCGGGCACGATGCAAAAGCTCCCCCTCGTGGGAGCTGGTCACGAGCAGCGGGACCTGCAAGGCGGCCAGATCGTCCGCCATCAGACCTTCGACCAGGCGCAGGCCAAAGTGCGCGCCCATGCCGGCGCGCAACACTTTCGGGCTCCACAGCGCCGCCGTGCCCTTGAGCGCCAGCACCTGCGCGCAGCCGAAGGCGGCGGCGCTGCGCAGGATGGAGCCAACGTTGCCGGCGTCTTGCACGCGGTCCAGGACGACGGCAGACAGCCCTGGCTGGAGGGCCCCCTCGGCGGGCAGGTTAAACACCAGGCCCAGGCCCTGTGCGGGCGCGAACGAGTCCATGCCGCTGATGCCTGCAAACAGGGCATCAGGCAACAGCACGGTCCGTTCAGCACCGGTGCGACTCGCATCGCCGAATTCACCGCCCCAACGCGGCCATGCCGATTCGGCCAGCACGGCCAAGGCGGGCCGCCAACCACGTAGCAAGGCTGCGCGGGCCAAGTGGTCGCCCTCGACCCAGACCCGCCCGGCGGTGCCGGATTTTCGATACGCCGTGTTGTCCTGCGACAGTCGACGCAACTCCTTCAATAGAGGATTGTCCCGCGAGCTGATGTGCTGGACCTGGGGCAGACTCACGATGCGCTCCCGTCGCGCATCACCTGCGCCACCGGTGCGAAGGAACGCCGATGCTGGGGACAGGCGCCATGCGCGCGCAAGGCGGCCAGATGCACCGCCGTGCCGTAGCCCTTGTGCGCGGCGAAACCATATTGCGGGAATTCACGGTCGTAGCTGAGACACCACCGATCACGGTGCACCTTGGCCAGGATGGACGCCGCGGAGATGGCCGGCACCAGGGCGTCGCCTTTGACCACCGCCTCGGACAGCACAGACAGGCGGGGCAACTGATTGCCATCCACCAGCACCTTGGATGGCTTCAAGCGCAGGCCCTCGACGGCGCGCCGCATGGCCAGCAAGGTGGCCTGCAAGATATTCAGGTCGTCGATTTCCTCCACGCTGGCCTCGGCCACGGCGCAGCACAAGGCCTTGGCACGGATTTCGTCGTAAAGCCGTTCACGTCGCGCGGCGGTGAGCTTCTTGGAATCGGCCAACCCCTCAATCGGGTTCAACTCGTCCAAGATCACTGCAGCGGCCACCACAGGCCCGGCCAGCGGACCTCGGCCGGCTTCGTCCACCCCAGCCAGCAGGCCGGGCGTGTCCCACATCAGGCGGGACTGAGCGGCCTGTGCAGCCAGCGCGCCATCAGGCCGGGAGGATCTGGGCAATCGCATCGGCAGCCAGCGTCGGGGTATCGCGCTGCAATTCAGCGTGCAAGGCGTCGAAGCGGGTGTGCAGCGCCGCGACACGTGCCGGGTCGTCCAACCATGCCAGGCAGGCAGCCGCGAGTGATTCCGGTTGCGCATCTTCTTGCAGCAATTCGGGGACGACAAAATCGCGGCAGAGGATATTCGGCAGGCCAATCCAAGGCTGCAACTTCTTCCCCCTCATGATCCAGGCTGTGAGCCAGTGCACAGCATAGGCGATGACCATGGGGCGTTTGAACAAGGCCGCTTCCAGTGTGGCCGTTCCGCTGGCGATCAAGGTCACGTCGCAAGCAGCCAGGGCTTGATGGGATCGACCGTCCAGGATTTGGAAGCTCGCCCCCCCTCTCGCACCAAAGACTTCCTGCGCCGCCTGCTCGATCGCTGCCCGGCGACCCGGCGCGGCAGGCACGACGATGTGCAAATCGGGCCGTACCCGCCGCATCAGCGCAGCCGCCTGAAGGAAGCGACCGACCAAATGCTTGACCTCGCTGGCCCGGCTACCGGGCAGGACCGCGACCACGGGAACATCGTGCGGTAGTCCCAGCGTGGACCGCGCGGCTGCGCGGTCGGGCATCCGGGGAATCACATTGGCGAGTGGATGCCCAACATAGGTCGCGGCAATGCCATGCTGTGCGAGCAATTCAACCTCGAAGGGAAAAATGCAAAGCACATGGTCCACACTGGCCTTGATCTTGTGCACCCGCTCCGGACGCCAAGCCCATATGGAGGGACAAACAAAGTGAGCGGTCTTGATGCCAGCCTCACGAAGGCTACGTTCGAGATCAAGGTTGAAATCCGGCGCGTCCACACCGATGAAGACGTCGGGTCGATCGCGCAGCAGCCGTTGTCGCAGCTGATCACGGATGCCCACCAGTTCGCGATAACGAAGCAGCACTTCGGCATAACCACTGACGGCCAGCTTCTCACTGGGCCACCAGGCCTGAAAGCCGCGTCGCAGCATCTGCGGTCCGCCAATACCCACCATGTTGCCCGGCTCGAGCACCCTCGGCCAACGGGCCTGCACACCATCGAGCAACAAGCCAGCGAGCAAATCCCCAGAGGCTTCCCCA
This sequence comes from Hylemonella sp. W303a, assembly GCF_046452315.1. Lineage (NCBI taxonomy): Bacteria > Pseudomonadati > Pseudomonadota > Betaproteobacteria > Burkholderiales > Comamonadaceae > Hylemonella > Hylemonella sp. W303a. The sequence continues at coordinate 60,554 of NZ_JBKFDG010000006.1, forward strand.
GCCACCATGGCCAGGGTCTTCAACGGGCGATCCCCGCGACGCTGGTGGCCAAGAACGCATCCATCAAGGCCACGTCGGCGGCCACTTCCGGTGAGTTCGCGGACAAGGCCAGGATGCCCGCACGCGACTGCTCCAGGGTGAGATCTTGTCGGTAGAGCAGCTTGTGCATCTCACGTATGGCGCGGATACGCGCTTCCGAAAACTCACGACGCTTCAAGCCCGTGAGATTGACGCCACGCACCTCAAGTGGATGACCATCCACCACCATGAAAGGGGGCACATCCTTGTTGATGTGGCTGGCAAAGCCAACCATCGCGTGCGCACCGATGCGCATGCGCTGCAGCACACCGGTGAGTCCCCCCACCGTCACCCAGTCACCGACCCGCACGTGTCCGGCGAACGTGGCGTTGTTGGCGATGGTGGTGTGGTCTCCGATGACGCAATCGTGCGCGACATGCACGTAGGCCATGATCCAGTTATCGCTGCCAATTTGCGTGAGCCCTGCATCCTGCGTGGTGCCCGTGTTGAACGTGCAGAATTCACGAACCAGATTGCGGTCACCAATCCGCAACTCGGTAGGCTCGCCCGCGTATTTCTTGTCTTGCGGCGCGGCACCGATGGAAGAGAACTGAAAAAACTGATTGTCGCGACCTACCGTGGTGTGTCCCTCGATCACGCAATGCGGGCCCACCTGGGTCCCCGCTCCAATCTTCACGTTCGGCCCGATGACAGCATAGGCTCCAACCTCGACCGTGGCGTCCAACTCGGCTTTCGGATCGACGATGGCTGTGGGATGGATACGGCTCATGGCGACTCGTTGTTCCTGCTGGTTACCGGAGACTCAATCGACACGACGCATCGTGCACATGATGTCAGCCTCGACGGCGCGTTCGCCATCCACGGTGGCCCAGGATTTGAACTTGTAGATACCGGCCTTGGCACGCTCCAGCTCGACCTCCAAAATCAATTGATCGCCTGGCTCCACCGGACGCTTGAAGCGCGCGGCATCGATACCCGCGAAGTAGTAGATGCTCTTGCCATCCTGTTCGATGTCGTTGGACACGAACGAGAGCAGGGCCGCAGCTTGTGCCAAAGCCTCGATCTGCAACACCCCTGGCATGACCGGACGGCTGGGGAAGTGGCCATTGAAGAATTCTTCGTTCATGGTCACGTTCTTGAGCGCCTTGATGCGCTTGCCTTTTTCAAGTTCAAGCACGCGGTCCACCAGCAAGATGGGATAGCGATGCGGCAGTAGCTTGAGAATCTGGTGGATGTCCAGCCGGGTCAGGTCGGTCGTGGATGCGCTCATTTTTTATTTCCTCTCAGGTTCAGTCAATGCTTGTCGCTCGGTTCGGGGTCACGCACCTTCTCCAAGGCACGCAACCGCTCGCGCAAACCGGCGAGTTGTTTGAGTGTGGCGGCATTCTTTTCCCAGGAAGCATGGTCATCCAGGGGAAAGGCCCCTGTGTAATGCCCCGGCTTGTGCAAGGATCGTGAAACCAGCGAAAACGCGGACACATGCACGTTGTCGGCCAGGGTCAAATGTCCAGCAATGCCCGCGCCTCCACCTATGGTGCAGTTGGCACCAATCACGGCGCTGCCTGCCACACCGACACAGGCCGCCATGGCGGTGTTGCGGCCCACGCGCACGTTGTGCGCGATCTGAATCAGGTTGTCGAGCTTGACGCCATCCTCGATCACCGTGTCCGCCAAGGCGCCCCGGTCGATGCACGTGTTCGCGCCGATCTCCACGTCATCGCCAATGCGCACGGCGCCAAGCTGCTCGATCTTTTCCCAACGCGTGCCATCCTCGGCACGAACAGGGGCGAAACCGAAGCCGTCCGCCCCGATGACCACGCCCGAGTGCAAGATGCAGCGCGCGCCGATCACGCAGTCCTCACCCACCGTCACACGGGACTTCAACCACGTGTGCGCGCCAACCTTAGCGCCACGCTCCACCACGCAAAGAGGGCCAATCACCGCACTGGGGTCGACGTCGGCTTGGGAATCCACGACCGCACTGGGGTGAATGCGCGGACCGGCCGACGCGGACGCTCTGCGTGCACGCTGCCAAAGCTGGGTCAGGCGGGCAAAATAAAGATACGGGTCGGCGGTGACAATGCAAGCTGGGCCGCCGGGAAGACCCGGCACTGATCGAGCCATCGCCTCGTCGCGCAAGGCGGGTGCGACGATCACGCAGGCCGCTTGGCTCGTCGCCAGTTGAGCGCGGTACTTGGCGCTACTGAGGAAGCTCAGGGAATGGGCGTCGGCCGATTCAATCGGAGCAAGGCGCTCGATTTGCAACTGCGCATCACCGAGCAACTCACCTCCAAGTTGCTCGACGATGGCACCAAGACGCAGTACAACATGCCCCATGCGTGACGCTTATGCGCTGAGTATCACTTGGCGCTGGCGTTCAGCGCCTGGATCACCTTGTCGGTGATGTCATGCTTGGGATTGACATACACCGCTTCCTGAAGGATCAGGTCGTACTTCTCGGCATCCGCCACCTGCTTGACCACGCGATTCGCACGCTCAAAGACCTGCTGCAATTCTTCGTTGCGCCGACGGCTGAGATCCTCTTGGAACTCACGGCGGTTGCGTTGGAAATCACGGTCGAGATCCACAAGCTCCCGCTGCCGCGTCGAACGCTGGCTTTCCGACAAGGTGGGGGCGTCTTTTTCGAACTGGTCGGCTTTGGTCTTGAGCGCGGCGCCTTGCGTCTGCAGCTCCTTCTCGCGCTTGGAGAATTCCTGTTCAAGGCGGACCTGGGCATTCTTTGCAGGCGCAGCCTCTTTGATGATGCGATCCAGGCTCACGTAACCCAGGCGAAACTGTTGAGCGGAAACGGGCGAGCTGAACAGCGCCAAAAGACCCGCGCTGACAGCCAGCCAATAGGCAACAAAGGATTTGCGCAGCTTCATCAGAATGTGGTCCCGATCTGGAATTGGAGATGCTGGATTCTATCGCCATCGAACTTGCGCACCGGCCAGGCGTAGGCCAAACGCAAGGGCCCCATCGGCGAAATCCAGCTCAGCCCCAAGCCTGCGCCAGAACGCCAGTCACTGGGGCTGATGTCCTCATCCGGGCCGTAGACGTTGCCGGTGTCATAGAACGCGTAGACGCGCAAGGTCCGGTCGTTGCCCGCACCTGGGAACGGTGCTTGCAGTTCAAAGTTCAGATTGAATTTCTTTGAACCACCGTAGCTGCGATTTGAATCCGCATCCCGCGGCCCCAGGCTGCCAGGCTCAAAACCTCGCACCGAGCCCAGCCCTCCGCCGTAGTAATTCTTGAACATCGGATAGGGCCGGTCGCCGAGCGCGAAGCCCCAGCCCAGATCGCTGTTCATGGCGAGGGTGTACTGCTTGGTCAACGGAATGTAGTGCTGGTATTGGTATGTGCTGCGAAGGTACTGCAGCTCTCCACCGAAGTAGCTCGGACTCCATTCAAGCGAGGCGCGCAGATAGTTGCCCTGGGTCGGAACCAAGGCGCTGTCACGGTTATCTCGCCCCCATCCCAGCGTCAATGGGTAACCAATGCTGGTACGGCCAAACTCGTCGATGTACCGCTCATAGGCTGCCGGCAGGTAATCTCCTGGGACGATGGTTGTGCTCTCAATACCAACACCCACGTAAACCGTATCACGCTCACTCACCGGCAAGCCGAAGCGCACGCTGCCGCCCTGCGTCTCGACCGAGTAAGCGTCGGTGTCGGTGTAAGGCCGCGAAATCCGGTCATACAAATCAAAGCTCCGCGAAACACCATCTTGAGTGAAATAGGGATCGGTGGTGTTCAACACCACCGTGCGATTGACCTTGCTCGTGTCAAGCTGGATACCCAGCGAGTTACCGCTGCCGAACGCATTTCGCTGGTTGATGCCGAACTGCAAACCCAGGCCTTCGCTGGTGGAATACCCCGCGCCCAACGTCAAACTACCTGTGGGGCGCTCCTTGACGTTGAGGTTCAGATCTACCTGATCGGAGGTGCCCGGAACTTCGCTGGTTTCGATGCTGACCTGGTCAAAATAGCCCAAACGGTCGACACGGTTGCGTGACAAGCGGATCTTGTCACCGTCATACCACGCTGATTCGTATTGCCGCAATTCCCGGCGGATGACTTCATCTCTCGTTCGTGTGTTGCCAGCAATGTTGACCCGGCGGACATAGGCACGCCGCGCGGGTTCCGCGTTCAGCACCAAAGCGACCCGATTGGTCGCGCGATCAATCTCGGGTTGCGAATTCACGCGCGCGAAGGCGTAGCCAAAACGACCAAAATGCTCGGTGAAAGCCTGCACGGTCTCGGCGACTTGATCCGCGTTGTAAGCCTCCCCAGGTCGAATGGAGACCAAGGTCTTGAATTCGTCCTCACGCCCGAGGTAGTTGCCTGCCAGGCGCACCGCGGACACGACGAAACGCTCACCTTCGGTCACATTGATGGTGATGCTCATGTCCTGCTTATTAGGTGCCATGGCCACCTGGGTCGAATCGATGCGGAACTCCAGATAGCCCCGCGCCAGGTAGTAGGAGCGCAAGGTCTCCATGTCTGCGTTCAACTTGGCGCGCGAGTACCGATTGGACTTGGTGTACCAGCTCATCCAGTTGCCAGTATCCAAGTCAAACAAGTTGCGCAGCGTCGCTTCCGAGTACACCTTGTTGCCAGCGATGCGAATCTCGCTGATTTTGGCGGGTTCACCTTCGGTCACGGTGAAGCTCAAGGCCACGCGGTTGCGTTCCGCTGGAGTGACGGTGCTGACCACCTCGGCAGCGTAAAGGCTGCGATTGATGTATTGACGTTTGAGCTCTTGCTCGGCCCGATCCAAAAGCGCCTTGTCAAATGGGCGTCCCTCCGCCAGACCAATGTCCTTGAGCGCTTGGGTGAGCACTGTCTGGTCAAACTCGCGCACGCCGTTGAACTCCAGGCTCACCACGGTCGGGCGCTCCTCGACGACAACCACGAGCACATCGCCCTTCACTTCGAGACGGACATCGGTGAACAAGCCCAAAGCGAAAAGTGCCCGTATGGACGCCCCACCCTTGTCGTCGTCATAACGGTCGCCGATGCGCAACGGCAGCGAGGCGAACACCGTGCCCGGCTCGACGCGCTGCAAGCCCTCGACCTGAATGTCACGGACAGTGAACGGCTCGACGGCTCGCGCAGGCGTCACGGTCAACAGCGCAGACATCAGGGCCACCATGGCCACCGGCAAGAACCGGACCATCAAACGAAAACGAGGAAACAGCATCAACAGCGCAGTCAGGGGATGGGGTGGCCTTGGTGGAATCAACCCGTGGTTATCAGCCAAATAAACGGGTGACGTCATTGACGAGGGCAATGGACATCATGAGCGCCAGCACGACAACGCCGAATCGCTGAAGCCGAGCCTGGCTGGCTTCGGATAGAGGACGGCCCGTCAGACCCTCCCAGAGATAATACATGAGGTGTCCACCGTCAAGCAGTGGCAAGGGCAGCAAATTGAGCACACCGAGGCTCACGCTGATCAGCGCCAGGAAGATCAGGTAAGCCGAAAGGCCCAAGCTCGCAGAACGCCCCGCGTAATCTGCAATGGTCAGCGGACCGCTCAGGTTCTTGAGCGATGCCTCTCCAATGACCATCCGCCCCAGCGTCTTGAGTGTCAGGACCGAAACATCCCAGGTCTTGACGATGCCCAGCCACAGTCCTTCGAACAAGCCGTACTGCACCAAGCGCATCTCGGGCTGGGCGCCTATGTAGGCACCGATTCTTCCGACGGTGCGCCCGGTGAGCCGCGAGGATCCCTCGGCCGCAGTGTCCTGCACCACGACTTCAGGCCGAACGTCCACCACGAGGATCTGGCCCGAACGTTCGATGCGCCAGCGCTGAACTTTCGCGACGCCATCGGCGGCGCTGGCACGGATCAGCTCACGAAGCTGGCGACCGTCCCGCAACGCGACATCGTCGACGCTCAGCACATGATCCCCCTTGCGCAGACCGGCAGCCTGGGCCGCGCCATCGGCCAGCAAATCACCGATTTCAGGCTTGCTCAGGGGTGCGATGAGTCCGATGCGCTCCATCAGTTCTGGAGCGGCTTCGCGCGCGTCCAGAGCGGCCAGTTCGAGCCGAACCTGAGTCCCGTCGTCGAGCTGCAAGCGCGCATCACGTCCATTGAGGGCGGCTTGGCTCAATAGCCAACTCAAGTCCTCAAAGGACTGCACCGGGCGGAGATCGTCAACGTCGAGGTCGGCCGCGTCAAAGCCTGCTCGCGCCACGCGTTCGCCACCTAACAGCCCAGCGCGATCGGCGACGGACCCCGGCACTGGCGCACCGAGCACTGGGGCGGCCATTTGCACACCGCTCCAATTGAGCGCCGCATAGAGCAGCACGGCCAAGCCGAGGTTGGCGAGGGGCCCCGCAGCGACGATCAGAACCCGTGACCGCAAAGGCTGAAGATTGAATGCCCGATGACGCTCCTGAGCGGCCACGGGTGCCTCCCGCTCATCAAGCATCTTCACGTAGCCGCCGAGCGGCAGTGCACTGAGCGCAAACTCAGTGCCCGATTTGCGCGAGGTCCAACGTAATACGACGGGGCCAAAACCGATCGAAAAACGCAGCACCTTCACGCCGCACGCCACCGCCATGCGGTAGTGGCCGTACTCGTGAATGGCGATCAGAAGACTGAGAGCGAGAACAAATGCGGCGATCGTCAGCAAGATGGATTCCTCAGGCCGCCTGCAAGGACAGGCGCTGCACACACTGCTCGGCCACGGCACGCGAGCGCTCGTCCAAGGCCAGCAGATCCTCCAAGTCGGCGGGGGGGGCCGCCGCGGACAACCTGGGTGAGATGCTTTCCAGCACTGAAAAGTTCACTGCGTGGATTTGGTCGAAACGGATGCGCCGCTCCAGGAAGGCGGCCACCGCGATTTCATTGGCAGCGTTCAGCACGGCCGTTGAGCCCGCCGGCGCCCGCAAGGTCTCCCAAGCCAGCGCCAGGCCCGGATAGCGCTGGTGATCCGGTGACTGGAAACTCAGGCCAACCAGCTTCGCGAAATCGAGCGCTGCGGCCCCTGACTCGATGCGCTCTGGGAAAGACAAGCCATAGGCAATTGGCACGCGCATGTCAGGCGTGCCCAGCTGGGCCAGCACCGAGTTATCGCGGCAGACCACCATGGAATGCACGATCTGTTGCGGATGGACCAAGACTCGAACCTGCTCTGGCGCAAGATCGAACAGCCATTTGGCTTCGATCACCTCCAGCGCCTTGTTCATCATGGTGGCGGAATCGACGGAGATCTTGCGCCCCATCGCGAAATTGGGATGCGCCACGGCCTGTTCGGGCGTGACAGCGGAGAAAGTGGCGGGGTCCCGCTCCCGGAACGGCCCACCGGAGGAAGTCAGCAGGATATGGTCCACGCGCTGAGACCAAGTCGAGCGGTCCTCGGGCAAGCACTGGAAGATGGCCGAATGCTCGCTGTCGATGGGTAGCAGCAATGCCCCACCCTCACGCACTGCGTCCATGAACAAGGCTCCACCGACGACGATGGCTTCCTTATTCGCCAGCAACAAACGCTTGCCAGCGCGCGCCGCGGCCAAGCAGGGCGCCAGGCCGGCAGCGCCAACGATGGCGGCCATGACCACATCCGTTGACTCATGCGAGGCAACTTCACTCAAGGCCTGTTCGCCGCTGAGCACCCGCGTGGAAAGCCCCTCGGCTTTGATCCGAGTGGCCAACAAGCGCCCCGCCGCCTCGTTGGCCATGACCGCGTAGGCAGGTTTGAAACGCGCGCACTGCGCCAGCATCTCATCAACCCGGCTGGCGGCAGTCAATGCAAAAACTTCGAACCGCTCAGGGTGACGGGCCAAGACATCCAGGGTATTGACGCCAATGGAGCCCGTGGAGCCAAGGACGGCGACGCGCTGCTTTGTCATGATGAGAGTTCCGGGGAAAAATGAAGGCTCACCGCGCCCAACCGTGCAACATCAGGGCAAGCGGCAAGGTGGGCAGAAGCGCGTCGACGCGGTCCAACACGCCGCCATGACCAGGCAACAGACCACTGCTGTCCTTCATGCCCGCGCTGCGCTTGACCAGAGATTCCACGAGGTCCCCCACGACGCTCATCGCTGTCAGGAAAACCAATGCCAAGGCCAAGCCGACCGCCCCGGCGCTCGATGCGCCAAGCACCGCATAGAGACTGGGGCCAGGCAGCACGGCAGAGCGCTCCAGGGCCAGCCACACCAAGGCCACCACGAAGACCCCCAGCAAGCCACCCCAGGCACCCTCCCAGCTTTTGTTCGGACTGATGCTGGGGGCAAGACGCTTGCGGGTGTAACGCCCGCCAAAGGCCTTGCCAGCGAAGTACGCTGCGATATCGGCCACCCAAACGAGCACAAGCACCGACAGCAGAAATGTGACACCCAATTCACGGGCCCGCACCACGGCGAGCCAAGTCAGCCAGAGCGCCGCCCAGCCAGCGATCAAGCGCAAGGCGCGCGGCACGCTAGCCCAACGAGCCACCCCCGCTTGCAACAGGGCGGCCCCCAAGACCACCCACAGCAGCCCTCCCAGAGTCCATACCCAGACCGGCGTCGCGCGGAATCCGCCGCCGATCCAGCTCAGCAGGCACGCGCATACGCAAAGGAGAACGCCCGCCCAAGTGAGCAGCCCCACGCGCCGCTGCCTTGGATCATTCAATCGCCCCCACTCCCACGCTCCACCGGCAATCAGCACCAGGGTCACGGCCCGCCAATAGGTGGTGTCCGGGTGAAAGAGCGCGGGCAGCAAAAGCGCCAGGAGGACGATGGCGGTGATGATGCGTTGCTTGAGCATGGGTCCGGGTCTCCTGACTGGTACGGTACCGACTCCGTCGGAGTGCGGGGGGTTGCATCATGCCCGAGGCTCAAGCCGCCTGGGACTGTCTCGAGTCGGACGCCGAGGGTGACGGCGAGGCTGGCGCGGGAACACGGCCATAGCGCCGCTCACGCTTAGCGTAGGCAGCAATGGCACGATCCAGTTCCGCTTCGTCGAAGTCGGGCCAGAGCAGATCGCTGAAGTACAACTCGGCGTAGGCAGCCTGCCAGAGCAGAAAGTTGGAAAGGCGTAACTCGCCGCCCGTGCGTATCAACAGATCAGGGTCAGCCACGTGGGCCAGGGCCAGGGCGCCGCTCAGCGTGGCCTCGGTGACCTCGACCTGCTCCGCGGCCAGTTTCGCTGCGGCCTGGACCAAGTCCCAGCGCCCCCCATAGTTGAAACAAACATTGAGGATCAGACGGTCATTGGCCGCAGTCGCCTGTTCGGCCGCACTCAGTCCGGTCCGAACCTTTTCCGAGAGATTCGCACGCTCGCCCACGAAGTACAAACGCACGCCGTCAGAGTGCATCTGGGGCACTTCCTTGGCCAAAGCGCCGGCGAGCAACTCCATGAGGCCGGACACTTCTTCAGCGGGACGGCTCCAGTTCTCGGAAGAAAAAGCGAAGACCGTCAGGACCGCCACGCCGCGCTCCAAACACGCGCGTATACAACGGCGCAGACTTTCCATCCCTTGCCGATGCCCCGCCAAGCGCGGCAGCAGACGTCGCGTGGCCCAGCGCCCGTTTCCATCCATGACGATGGCGATGTGCGCGGGCACCCCAGGAGAAGGATCACGGCTGAGGATGGCTTTCATGCGCGTCTGCTATTGGAACAAGGGGCACGGCCGCTCAAACGGCCATGACCTCTTGCTCCTTGGCGGCGACCAGCTGGTCAATGGTTGCGACATGCTTGTCCGTGAACTTCTGGATATCGGCCTCGGCACGCTTCTGATCATCTTCGGAGGCCGTTTTGTCTTTCACCAGCTTCTTGACGGCTTCGTTCGCGTCTCGGCGCAGGTTGCGCACGGCGATCTTGGCCGCCTCGCCTTCGTTGCGCACGAGCTTGGTCATTTCCTTGCGGCGCTCCTCGCTCATGGGCGGCATGGGGACACGGATCAGGTCGCCCATGGACGCGGGATTCAGACCCAAATCACTCTCGCGAATCGCCTTCTCAATCTTGGCGCCCATGCCCTTTTCCCAGGGCTGAACGCTGATCGTGCGGGCATCCAGCAGCGCCACATTGGCGACTTGGCTCAAGGGAACCATGGAGCCGTAGTACTCCACCTGCACGGCGTCGAGCAAGGCAGGATTGGCGCGGCCGGTCCGGATCTTGGACAAGTTGTTCTTCAATGCCTCGATGGACTGGTCCATCTTGCCTTCGACGTTTTTCTTGATGTCTGCGATCGTGGTCATGTGGAACTCCTGCACGGACAGGCAAAAAAATCAGAACTTACGGCTCAGCACCTGAAAATGAGGTCTGAGTCGATCTCAAAGACTCACCAAGGTACCCTCGTCATCCCCTTGCACCACGCGCTTGAGGGCGCCGTGCTTGAAGATCGAGAACACCTTGATCGGCAACTTCTGGTCACGGCAGAGGGCAAAAGCCGTCGCGTCCATGATGCCCAGGTTGCGTTGGATGGCCTCGTCAAAGGAAAGACGGCTGTAGCGTGTCGCGTTCTTGTCTTTGGCGGGATCGGCGGTGTAGACACCGTCTACCTTGGTGGCCTTGAGCACCACCTCGGCGCCAATTTCAGCGCCGCGCAGGGCCGCGGCCGTGTCCGTCGTGAAAAACGGGTTGCCCGTTCCCGCGGCGAAGATGACCACCTTGCCTTCCTCGAGGTACTGCAAGGCCTTGGGACGCACATAAGGCTCCACCACCTGCTCGATGGCAATCGCCGACATCACGCGCGCCGTGAGCCCGGCCTTGTTCATCGTGTCGGCCAGGGCCAAGGCATTCATCACGGTCGCCAGCATGCCCATGTAGTCGGCCGTGGCGCGATCCATGCCAACCGAGCCCCCCGCGACGCCGCGGAAGATGTTGCCGCCTCCAATGACCACGGCCACTTCGACGCCCATGCGGGTGACCTCGGCCACTTCCTCGACCATGCGCACGATGGTGGCGCGGTTGATGCCAAAGGCATCGTCACCCATCAAAGCTTCACCGGACAGCTTGAGCAAAATGCGCTTGTGAGCCGGCTGCGGGGTGGACATGAGAGACTCCAGAAAGGAAAGAAGCGGGGCGCGAACGGGAATTTTGCCGGATTTAAGCCGGCTGCCATCCACCGCCTGACCCTTTGCGCGGCGATGGATGGCAATGCTTCACAAGAGCATCAAGCTTGTTTAGCAGCCGCCACTTGGGCTGCCACCTCGGCGGCGAAATCGTCCACCTTCTTCTCAATGCCTTCGCCCACGACATACAGAGTGAAGCTCTTGATCGTGGTGTTCTTGCTCTTGACGTAGGCACCGACGGTCTGCTTGCCATCCGCGGCCTTCACGAAAACTTGGTCGAACAGCGAGACTTCCTTGAGGTACTTCTGCACCGAGCCCTCGACCATCTTGGCCACGATGTCAGCGGGCTTGCCGGACTCAGCGGCCTTCTCGGCGGCGACGCGGCGCTCGGTCTCGATCAGCGCGGCCGGCACATCGGCGGAGGTCAAGGCCACCGGCTTCATGGCGGCGACGTGCATGGCCACGTCCTTGGCGGCGACCTCGTCACCGTCGAACTCCACGACCACGCCGATGCGCGTGCCATGCAGGTAGGACGCCAACTTGGCGCCGGAAGCAAAACGCTTGAAGCGGCGGAAGCTCATGTTCTCGCCAATCTTGCCGATCAGGCCCTTGCGCACGTCTTCCAGGGTGGGGCCGAAACCGTCCTGGCTGTAGGCCAGGGCGCCCAGGGCTGCCACGTCAGCAGGGTTGTTCTTCACGATCAGCTGCGCGGCGGCATTCGCGAGGGCCAGGAAGCTGTCATTCTTGGTCACGAAGTCGGTTTCGCAATTGATTTCGATCAGCGAACCCACGCCGCTCTCGATGGCGGAAGCGACCACCCCTTCGGCGGTCACGCGGGAGGCAGCCTTGCCAGCCTTGGTGCCCAGCTTGACGCGCAACACTTCCTCGGCCTTAGCCAGGTCGCCGTCCGCTTCGGTCAGCGCCTTCTTGCATTCCATCATGGGGGCATCGGTCTTGGCGCGCAGTTCGGCGACCATGCTTGCGGTGATTGCAGCCATTTGTTTACTCCGTCTTGAATTTGTTAGGTTCGGTTCAAACCGGGGCTAAAAAAAAGGGGCTTACACGCCCCTTTCTTCCCGTCCCTGGTAAAGGGGCGCAGGGCCTGAGATCAGGCGGCGTTCTCCACCTCGACGAACTCGTCGTCGCCTTCAGCAGACACGGCCTTGACCACGTCCTCGACCGCGTTGGCGCGGCCTTCGAGAATGGCATCGGCGATGCCGCGGGCGTACAGCGTGACGGCCTTGGAGGAATCATCGTTGCCGGGGATCACGTAGTCGATGCCCTCGGGCGAGTGGTTGGAGTCGACGACACCGATCAGGGGAATGCCCAGCTTCTTGGCCTCGGCAACAGCGATCTTGTGGTAGCCGACGTCGATCACGAAAATCGCGTCCGGCAGGGTCGCCATGTCTTGAATGCCACCAATGTCCTTCTCGAGCTTTTCGAGTTCGCGCTGGAACATCAGCTGCTCCTTCTTGGACATCGCGTCCAAGCCAGCTTCCTGCTGGACCTTCATGTCCTTCAGGCGCTTGAGCGAAGTCTTGACCGTCTTGAAGTTGGTCAGCATGCCGCCCAGCCAACGCTGGTCGACATAAGGCACACCAGCACGCTGGGCTTCAGCGGCCACGATTTCACGGGCAGTGCGCTTGGTGCCTACGAACAGAATGGTGCCGCGACGGGCCGCCAACTGCTTTGCGAACTTCGCGGCTTCCTGGAACATCGGCAGCGACTTTTCCAGGTTGATGATGTGAATCTTGCTGCGATGGCCAAAGATGAAAGGGGCCATCTTGGGGTTCCAGAAGCGGGTCTGGTGGCCAAAGTGGACACCGGCTTCCAGCATTTGACGCATGGTCACGGACATGATTGTTAACTCCGAAGGTTAGGACTTAAATCCGGCCCCTATTGCGACCCCATCAGGGGCGCAACACCTTTGATAGGCCGGTTTGCGATTCGCTTTCCCGACAAAGACCATGATTTCGCACCCCTCAAACTGAGATCAGTGCGCAACAATGGACTTGCATTTGGCAAAGCCTCGGGATTATAGCAAAGACCCAAAACTGGGCGAGGCACCTAGAACGCCCACTTCAGGAGGACTTGGCTCATAAAGCCATGCGCCACCTCTTCCCCGGTGCGCAACTCAGCCCCCTTCCCCATACTGCCTCCCTCCATCGCGACCTTCAGCACCCCATTCGAAGGCGTGCGCAACAAAGGGGCCTCGACGCCAATCAACAGAAAGCGTCCCGGATTGGAGTCCTTCGCAAAGATTTGCTCGGTGTCCATCAGCCAGAGAACCCCGCCGCGAACATACGTCGTGAGGTTCTCCATCTGATTGCGGTAGCCCAAGCCAACCATGGCGATCTCATAGCCACGCCAAACCGGCTCATTGCGCGAAGACGTGTAGGCTTGGCTGTAGCTCAAGCCGATCTGCCAATGTCCCTGCCCGACATCAAGGGTCGCACTGCTGCCTTCGTCCTCCGCAAAATTGGCCATGCCCAAGCCCAGTTGCCAATCGAGGGCCAGGGCGGGCCTGAACATGCAGACCACCAACGCAGCCAATAACAGCCGCACTATGGGTCGCAGGCGACGAGAGGACGAGGTTGCGCCAAAAGAGGTCATGGCAGCCCGCCAACTCAGAACCTGTATCCCACACCGACATTCAAGGCTTGGGTGACGATATTGGTCTTCAACTCACCCCCTCCATCAAGGCGGGTTGAATTTTGTGAATAGCTCACCCGGAAATCGGTGAACGCCGACCATTTGGTTGACATGGCGTAGCTGACCCCGCCGATCAGCTGAACGGCCGGGCCGGCGAGTTGGTATTCAAACGTCTCCCGACTCCCATCGCGGGTCTGCACCTCCACATGGGGGATGGCCAACCCGGCACCCGCGCCAACATAAGGGGCGTAGCCTGGCATGACATCTGGAAACCGGCGCAAGGCATTGAGCATCAGCAGGTTCAGCCCATCAGAAAACTCCAGCACCTCGAAGCCACTTTTGCGCAAGGTTTTGTCGTCGGCGTACACCTTGGCGTGAGTGAAGTCGAGCGACAGCCCCCAGTCATCCTCGCGCCACCAAGTCAAAGACAAACCATAGTAGGGTGGCTTGCGGCTCAGCGAGTCCCCTCTCCATCCCGCATTGAAATTGAATTTGCCAACGCCGTCAGGGTCATCGCCTTTGACTTGACTGTCCGAGGCTCCTTGAATTCCGGTGTAGAAGCGGAACTCGAACTCCGCATGCGCTGAAGCCGAGAGCACAAAAGCACCACAGGCAAACAGCAACGTTGAAATCGCGCGCGACATCTTCATGACATCTCCCGGTTGACACAGAACATTGAGCCCAAACTGGCGATGGCTTCAGAAGCGCATGCTACAGCTGACCTGGACCCTTCCATCGCCGAAATCAGTCTCAATGCGATTGCAAGCACCTGTTTGTTGCCCTTCATCCACGAACAGCCACGTAGAAAATCCGGCGATCAAGGCACCACCCGCCACATCGCGGGGGTGATGCGCATCCGCCTTGACGCGTGAATAACCCACAAACGCCGCCAATGCGTAAGGGACGGCCGCTTGCGAAAAACCGTAGCGCCGATGAATGAATGTTGCACCAGCAAACGCGGACGCTGTGTGGCCGCTGGGAAATGAATCGCGATCATCTCCTGAATCGTAGTCCGGGCGCTTTTGCTGAGTCGTGCTTTTCAACGAGTGCGCCGCGAGCGCCGTGCTCAGCATCGTCATGCCAAATTGCGCAACGCCCTCCCCTCGGCCCGTGAGCTCGTGTTCGCTGACCGCGATGCCCAAGGCGTAACTGGGAATCATCAGCTGCAGGAAGTCCCCGGCCTCTTCCACGCCAGACCTTCTCGCTCCATCGGCACAAGCGTAGGAAGCCAGCGCCAAGCAACACACCATCAAGCCTCGAAGCCAGCGGTTTTTCATCGTTGTGGAGGCTTTCGGGATTGGGATGCGTCTTATTGACTGTGACGCGCACTAACATAGCGCACCCATCTTTCGTTTTTTTGACATGGCTCCAATGCGCTCCGATGCCCATACCACCTTGAAACGTCTTCAAGAGGGTCTGACCACACCGATCGAGGAAATGGAGCAGTCCATCGCCGCGGCAGAAAGCGAGAGGGGCAAGCATGCCTTCATCGCCACGGACGTCGAAAGCGCACGTCGACAAGCTCGCGCCGCGACAGCTGACTCGCAACTCGCCGGTCTCTCTGTCTCGGTGAAGGACTTGTTCGATGTTCGAGACCAGACCACTTCGGCAGGCTCCATGGTGCTGCACTCGGCCCCGGTGGCCAAAGAGGACAGCACTGCGGTGGCGCGCCTGAGGGCTGCGGGTGCGGCCTTCATTGGCCGCACGAACATGAGCGAGTTCGCGTTCTCCGGAGTGGGCATCAATCCACACCACGGAACACCGAGCAATCCAGCCTACACGGACCAGCCCCGCATCCCGGGTGGCTCATCCAGTGGCGCGGCTGTCTCGGTCGCTCTCGGGGCGGCCTTCATCGGCCTGGGTTCGGACACTGGGGGCTCGATCCGCATCCCGGCCGCGTTGCAGGGCTTGGTCGGATTCAAAAGCACCGCGCGTCTCGTGCCCACGGATGGCACTTTGCCGCTATCGACCACGCTGGACACGGTCTGCGCCATCACGCGCAGCGTGCGAGATGCCATCCTCGCGCACGAAATCCTTTCGGCACGCAACGTGCCGCGGCCGAAAAAGGCGCTTCGAGAGTGCCGCTTCGCTGTTCCGCGCACTCTTATGCTGGACGACCTAGAGCCCCCCGTGGCACGAGCATTCGACCGCGCCCTGCAGACGCTGCGCGGCTTGGGCGCCCAGATCGACGACATCAAGCTTCCTGAGTTGGGGGAGCTGAGCGACATCAACGCGACGGGTGGTTTTTCGGCCGCCGAGAGCTATGCTTGGCACCGCAAGCTGTTGACGACCCAAGGCGCCCTTTACGACCCTCGCGTCAAGCTGCGGATGGAACGTGGCGCAGGCATGAGCGCCTGGCAGTACATCGAGTTGATTCAGGCCCGACACGACTGGATCGAGCGCATGACCAACGCGATCAAGAGCTATGACGCGATGCTCTCCCCCACAGTCCCGATGCTCGCGCCGACCATCGCCCAGGTCGCCCCCGGACCAGCAAGGGATGACGCCTTCTTCCGCGCCAACGGCCTACTGCTGCGCAACCCCAGCGTGGTCAACATGTTGGATGGCTGTGCCATCTCCCTGCCCTGCCAAGCACCCGGCGAATCCCCTGTGGGTTTGATGCTCTGGCATGGCGCAATGCGCGACGATGCCCTGCTCAACATCGCGCTGGAGCTTGAATCCCATCTTTGACCGCGCCCAGGCGAGGCCTGGCATCGACGCCAGCACCGACTCCGAATGCTCGCCGGCGCGCCAGCCATAATCCGTCCCTCTCTACTTTTTGCATAGACTCCCGCTTTCGGCGGGTTCCCAAATCCCTTCATGGAAATCGCAGTCATCGGCGCCGGCATCGCTGGCGTCACCACCGCCTGGGAACTGGTTCAGGACGGTCACAAAGTCACCGTGTTCGACCGGCGCCTCGCCGTCGCGGAAGAAGGCAGCTTCGCCAATAGCGGGCTCATCGCGCCTTCCAGTCTCATCCCTTGGGCCGACCCGAAGATGCCACGGCGAGCCCGCCGTCAACAACTTGACACCCTGGCGCCGCTGCACCTTACAAGCCCTTTGGCGATGAGCGAACGGGCTTGGCGCTGGAAGCGCGCGCTCCTGAGTTCAAGCACGATGGCCCGGCGCATGAGCGCGTTGCGCGAGCTTGCACGTTACAGCCATGAGCGCTTGCATTCCCTGGTTGCTGAACTGGAGTTGGATTTCGAACGCACGCTGGGGGTGTTGTTGCTGGTACGCAGCGCGCGCGAAATGACTGCGCTGCAGCCGGGACTGCAACTATTGCGGGAGCTTGGGGTCCCCTTTCAAGAACTGAGCCCCGAACAGGCGCGCACGATTGAGCCTGCCTTGAATCAAGAGACGGCTTTTCACTGCGCCATTCACCTACCCAACGACGAAGCTGGCAACTGCCGTCAATTCGCGCAGATGCTCAAGGCCCAGGCACAGGCACGGGGAGCGCAATTCGTCTTTGGCGTGGAAGTGAGGCACCTGCTACCAGCTGCTGGCGCCAACGTCACCCACCTCCCGGCGCGCCTGCTCGCCAACATGCAGGTGCAACTCGTCGGAGAATCGCAGCCTCGCCGCTTCGACGCCGTGGTGATATGCGCTGGCGCGGGCGCCAGTCAACTGCTCAAGCCCTTGCTTCGCCCTCTGGGATTCAGATTGCCATTGGCCACCACGCACAGCTATGCGATCAGCGCGCAGGTGCGAGAGCCTTTGCACGCTCCCCGCAGCGCCGTCGTCGATGTGCGACACAACATTGCACTGACTCGCATGGGCCAGCGCATCCGGGTGGGCGGAGGGGCGGTGGAGCTCGGTGGTCGCGCCGACCAGCAACATCCGAAGCTGGTACAAAAGCTTTACACCGTGCTTCACGACTGGTTCCCCGGTGCGGCGCTGCTCTCCGGCAATGTGCAGACTTGGCGAGGTGGCCAAGTGATGCTGCCTGACCAAGCACCCTTGCTGGGCTCCACCACGATTCCAGGTCTGTGGCTCAACTGCGCGCACGGCGCTCTGGGCTGGACGGTCAGTTGTGGCGCGGCCCGCGTGTTGGCGGACGAGATACGTGGTGAGCGTGGCGCCATCTCATCGACTGAATTGAGCATTGCTCGGCTGAAACGCTGAAATACTGCACACCTTCGACATTGACGTGCGCGGGGGAATCTGGGAAGCTGGCCGCACCCGCCACGCGCACGTCGAACATGCAAACACTCAGTCCTGAGCTGACCCGACGGTTGACCGCCGCCATCGAGAAGATGCCGGCGTTTCCGAAGAGCGTGCAGTCCATCCTGGACCTGACACGCGATCCGAACTGCACGCCCAAGGATTTGGTGCTGGTCATTGAAAAAGACCCGGTCGTCACCCTCAAGATCCTGAAAGTCGTCAACGCGGCTCAATTCAACCTTCCGAAGCAAGTCGCCTCCATCAACCACGCGGTGGTGCTGTTGGGCTTCAATACCATCAAGCACTTGGCGTTGGGCATCGCGGCCATGGGCGTGCTGCCGCGCCATACGGCCGCAGGTCTGGACATGCAGCAGTATCTGCTGCACTCCCTCACGACCGCTTGCCTGGCGCGCGAGTTGGCCACCCGGATGAAGCATCCCGAGGCCGATCCGCTGGAATGCTTCATCGCGGGATTGCTTCACGATTTCGGCAAGGTGGTCTATGCACAACACATGCCTGATGAGTTCAGGCTGGCACTGCAAACCAGCAAGCAGCTGCACATCCCCTTGCATGAAGCCTTGCGTCAGACTCTGGGCGCTGACCACACCGTGACGGGGGCTTTGCTTCTGGAACGATGGCGCTTCGCATGGCGTCTCGTTGAAACGATCCAGAACATGCATGGTCCCCAGGTCAAGGACACGCCGATGATCGCCTGCGTCTTCGCAGCCAATCAAATCAGCAAGAAGTTGCAAATGGGATTCGCTGGAAATATGTACGTGGAGTCCTTGACCGAGGCCATGGAAAGTCGCTTGGGGGGCGATTTGGACACCGTCATTGCGCATTTAGGCGACCTCAAGCCGTTGATGGACGAAGCCAGGATGTACGCACGACTTGAAACGTGAAGACCCTGGCACCAACACCCAGCCCAAGGAAGGCGGCATGAAGATCAAGTTTTGGGGAGTGCGCGGCTCCATCGCATCGCCTGGTCCGCAGACAGTGCGCTACGGCGGCAACACCACCTGCATCGAGGTGCGCACGGACGATGACGACATCATCATCCTGGACGCCGGGACGGGGATCTTTCCACTGTCCCAGAGCTTGATGGCTCGGCAGCCCGTGCACGCCAATATCTTTATCACGCACTCGCACTGGGACCACATTCAAGGCCTGCCTTTTTTCATCCCCAATTTCGTCCCTGGCAACGTGCTGAGACTGCATGGCGCCCACGACCCAGTGAGTGGTCAGGGCGTGGAACAGGTGATGTCCGTGCAGCTGCAATACAGCTACTTTCCAGTGCGCGAGGCCGAGTTGCGAGGTCGCGTCGAGTACGTGACGCTCACACCTGATGAAAGCGTTCGTGTCGGCAGCGCCACCATCACACCCTGCCTGCTGAATCACCCGGTGATCAACTACGGTTACCGTATCGAGTCGAATGGAAAGTCCGTCTTCTTCACCGGAGACCATGAACCACCTTACAACATCTACCAGCCTGGCGACCCGGAGTACGCCGAGTACCAACACCACATCGATGAGAGGGATGCGGCCATCGTGCAAAGCATGCGAGGCGTGGATGTTCTAATCATCGATACGTCCTACACAGCGGCCGAATATCCGTCCAAGGTCGGCTGGGGACACGGCACCTATGCCAGCAGCTTCGACTACGCCTCGCGTGCGGGCGCGAAGGTTCTTTACTGCACTCACCATGAACCGACTCGCAGCGACGACGCCTTGGAAGCCGTCTTCCGTCAGGCGCTGGCGGAGCATTCTCATGCCGCTGGACTGGACATTCGGCTGGCTGTCGAAGGTCAGGTATACGATTTCTGAGGCATCACGGTCCCATTCATGCAGCGTTTTGTACCGGGCCAAGCCCACGCACTCCATACCATCGCGGCGACGCAACGGATTGAACAAGCCGCTCAAGCCAGCCTTCCCGCGCACACGCTGATGCAACGCGCTGGCCGGGCAGTGGCATGCCTCGCCCTGGCCATTGCGCCCCATGCGCGGCGCTACTGGATCGCTTGTGGACCAGGCAACAATGGCGGCGACGGGTTGGAGGCTGCCACCCACTTGTTGCAGCATGGCAAAACGCCGATTGTCACTTGGCTAGGCCATGCCGGCAGCCTGCCCGAGGACGCGCGATTGGCGCTGGAATGGGCACGTGCTGCCAATGTGGTTTTCTCTGCGACACCGCCTGAGGATTGCGATTGCGCGATCGATGCCCTGCTGGGCTTGGGGGTCACGCGCCCCCCCGATGGGCAGATGGCAGAGCACATTGCCGAACTCAACCGGTTGCGTTCGCGGGGCGTGCCAGTGCTGTCCGTGGACTTGCCTACAGGTTTGCAGGCCGACACAGGCAACGCGCCGGGGGCTTGCGTGCAAGCCAGCCATACCCTCGCTCTGCTGACGCTCAAGCCAGGCCTGTTCACGGCGCAAGGACGAGATGCCGCCGGGGACATCTGGTTCGATGAACTTGACGTTTCACTTTCTCCCCCGCAAAGCGCGCAAGCCCTGCTGAATCCAGCCCCTGCCACGCACGCCCGCAAGCACGCGACGCACAAAGGCAGCTATGGCGATGTCGCCGTGATCGGCGGCGCGCCGGGCATGGGCGGAGCTGCGCTGCTGGCGGCCCGGGCAGCCCTGCAGAGTGGCGCGGGTCGGGTGTACGTGGGGCTGCTGGACCCTGGGGGCGCTCTCATGGACGCCCTCCAACCGGAGCTGATGTTGCGACGTCCGGAAGCGCTGATGAATCAGTTGTCAGGGCTGACCGTGGTCTGCGGTTGTGGAGGCGACGATGCGGTGAGCGCACTGTTGCCGGACTTGCTGAGCCAAGCGCCTCGCCTTGTGCTGGACGCCGATGCCCTCAACGCGGTAGCGAAGGAACCAGCATTGCGGACGCTGCTGCAGAACCGTGGGCGAAGTGGCAGCGCTCTTTCCACGGTGTTGACTCCGCACCCTCTGGAGGCCGCCCGCTTGTTGAATACCGACGCCCACAGTGTGCAGACCGACAGGCTAGCCGCCGCGCAAACCATGGCCGACCGATGGGGCTGCACGATCGTGCTCAAGGGCTCGGGCACGGTCATCAGCACCCCAGGCACTGCGCCTCGCATCAATCCAACCGGCAATGGGCGACTCGCCACCGCGGGCACCGGGGACGTTCTGGCGGGTTTGATCGGTGCCCGGCTAGCGCAAGATGCGACATCGTTTGAGGCAGCTTGCTCCGCTGTGTACGCCCATGGTCTTGCCGCGGACAGTTGGCCACCTCAGCAACCATTGACAGCAGGAGGACTGGCTCGCGTGCTGGGCCCATGAGGACACTAGAGCCCGGTACGCATCAGCGTTTTGACTTGCGGGCCTTGGTCTTCGCGGCCGCCTTTTTGACGGCCGATTTGACGGAAGCCTTGAGGGCTTGAATAGGGCTCAGCAGTGCCAACTTGTCGCGCTTGGCGCTGGTCTTGCGAGCTGGCGTCTTGGCAATACCTGCTTTTCGAGAATTTGACGCAATCCGGCTCGTCTTCTTGTTCACGTTCGGCTCGCTCAGTCCCTGCTCACCATCGTCCCTCGAGACAGAGAACTCCCGCGCTTCCCGAACCGGCTCCCGAGTCAAACCCAGTTCGTCCCCCTTGACCAGTCGGAAATCAATCCTTCGACCATCGAGGTCAACGCGGCTGACCTGTACACGCACGCGCGAGCCGATCGCGTAGCGAATGCCGGTTCGCTCGCCGCGCAACTCCTGCCGCGCCTCATCAAAACGGAAGTACTCCCCTCCCAGTTCGGTGATGTGCACCAGACCTTCGACATACATGGCATCCAAGGTGACGAAAATGCCGAAACTGGTCGCCGCGCTGACCAAGCCGTTGAATTCCTCACCCAGGTGCTCGCGCATGTACTTGCACTTGAGCCAAGCCTCCACATCACGACTGGCTTCGTCCGCGCGACGCTCGTTGGCGCTGCAGTGCAGGCCCGCGGCCTGCCAAGCCAATAACTCAGCGCTGGCTTTTTTTGCTTTTTCGCCCGCAACTCTGGCTGGCTTGCGCGCGGCGTCGTTCTTCTCCAGGCGGCGCGCGAGTTTGGCATGCGCCTCCCCCGGCGTGGGCAGATTAGGTAGGTGGTAACGCGTCTTGCCGAGGATGGCCTTGATCACGCGGTGCACCAGGAGGTCTGGGTAACGGCGTATGGGGCTCGTGAAATGCGTGTAAGCCTCGTAAGCCAAGCCAAAATGTCCGCTGTTGAAAGGGGTGTAAATGGCTTGCTGCATGGAGCGCAACAGCATGGTGTGAATCTGCTGCGCGTCGGGCCGGTCTTTCACGGCGTCGGCGATGCGTTGGAATTCAGCCGGCTGCGGGTCCTCGCTGATGGTCAGGCTCACCCCCATCGCCTTGAGGTAGTTGCGCAGCAGCTCGTTCTTTTCAGGCGTGGGTCCCTCGTGCACGCGGAACAGGCCACTGTGCTTGCTCTGCCCGATGAAATCGGCACTGCAGACATTGGCGGCCAGCATGGTCTCCTCGATGAGACGATGCGCCTCATTGCGCACGCGCGGGACGATCTTCTCGATGCGTCCGCTCTCATCACAGACGATCTGGGTCTCGGTGGTCTCGAAATCGACTGCCCCGCGCCTGGCCCGTGCGGAGAGAAGTGCACGATAGACCTCGTAGAGATGCAGCAGATCGCCCACACGCTCTTTACGCCGAGCCGCTTCCGCACCACGGGTATTCGCCAGGATGGCAGCCACTTCGGTGTAGGTGAAGCGTGCATGGCTGTGCATCACGGCCGGATAGAACTGGTACGCCTTGATGTCACCTTGTTCAATGCCATCACCCTCGATCAGCATGTCGCAAACCATGCAAAGACGGTCCACATCCGGGTTGAGCGAACACAGACCGTTGGACAGTTTTTCCGGCAGCATGGGAATGACACGGCGCGGGAAATACACACTGGTGGCGCGCTCGTAAGCATCAACGTCTATCGGCTCGCCGGTTTCAACATAGTGGCTCACGTCAGCGATCGCAACGAGCAGCCGCCAGCCCTTCCTGGCGCTCTTGCCTCGGCCTAGTGTGACCGGTTCGCAGTAGACAGCGTCATCAAAATCACGTGCGTCCTCGCCATCGATCGTCACCAGCGGCACGTCGGTCAAATCGACCCGGTTTTTCTTGTCTTGCGGACGAACCTTGTCTGGCAGGCCACGCGCTTGGGCAATACAGGCTTCGGAAAACTCATGGGGAACGCTGTACTTGCGCACCGCGATTTCAATCTCCATGCCCGGGTCATCCACTTCGCCCAGGACTTCCTTGACACGCCCAACGGGTTGTCCATAAAGAGCGGGCGGCTCGACCAGCTCCACCACCACGACCTGCCCGACCCGAGCCTGACCTGTCGCGCCTCTAGGAATCAATATATCCTGGCCGTAGCGCTTGTCCTCGGGCGCCACCAGCCAAACACCGTTTTCCTGCAGCAGGCGCCCGATGATCGGTTGGTTGGAACGTTCGATGATCTCAACCACGCGGCCTTCAGGCCGCCCTTTGCGATCATGACGCACAACGCGCGCTTTGACGCGGTCCTTGTGCAGCACCGCACGCATTTCGCTCGGCGACAGATAAATGTCCGCCTCGCCATCGTCGCGAACCACGAAGCCGTGACCGTCCCGGTGGCCGCTGACCGTGCCCTCGATTTCCTCGAGCAGGGCCGCAGTGGCGTGCGTGGAACCGGATGGGCTGATTTTCTTGTTATACAATCTTGGTCTTGCCTGAGATGCCCAGATGGCGGAATTGGTAGACGCACTAGTTTCAGGTACTAGCGCTTAACGGCGTGGAGGTTCGAGTCCTCTTCTGGGCACCAAGTTTAGAGGCAAAACGTGGTCAATCCACGTTTGGCGTCATAAACACTTCAGAACACAAGCCGCAACCCTAGACTGCGGCTTTTTTCTTGCGGCGACAGCCGAAAAGACCACGTGTTCATCCTATAATGCGCGCTTACCGAAGTTTGGATGTGATTCCAAACGCGCAGCCCAGATGGCGGAATTGGTAGACGCACTAGTTTCAGGTACTAGCGCTTAACGGCGTGGAGGTTCGAGTCCTCTTCTGGGCACCAGACAAAAAAAGGCCGCTGCATCCGCAGCGGCCTTTTTCTTTGCGCTGACCGATTGGCCTGCGCAAAACACGGCACTCAGTCAATCAGTCGGTCGCCGTGGCCTCCTCGGGCTTGGCCTTGCCTTCTTTCTTCGGCAAGGGCTGGATATCGAGTTTGACGTCGGTCTTGTCCTCGCCCTTCTCGTCCTTCACGACCTCCACGTCTACCGACAGCCGACCGCCATCGACCAGACGGCCAAACAGCAACTCGTCCGCCAGGGCACGACGGATGGTGTCCTGTATCAGGCGTTGCATCGGTCGCGCGCCCATCAGCGGATCGAAACCCTTCTTCGCCAGATGCTTGCGCAGCGCGTCGGAGAAGGTGACCTCGACCTTCTTCTCCGCAAGCTGCGTTTCCAACTGGAGCAGGAACTTATCCACCACACGCAGGATGATCTGCTCGTCCAGCGGCTTGAAGCTCACGATCGCGTCCAGACGGTTGCGGAACTCGGGCGTGAACAAGCGCTTGATGTCGCCCATTTCGTCGCCCGCCGCACGCGGGTTGGTGAAGCCGATGGTGGCCTTGTTCATGGTCTCGGCGCCCGCGTTGGTCGTCATGACAATGATCACGTTGCGGAAGTCGGCCTTGCGCCCGTTGTTGTCCGTCAGCGTGCCGTGGTCCATGACCTGCAGCAACACGTTGAAGATGTCCGGATGCGCCTTTTCGATTTCGTCAAGTAGCAGCACGCAGTGCGGCTTCTTGGTGACGGCCTCCGTCAAAAGCCCGCCTTGGTCAAAACCGACGTAACCCGGGGGCGCACCGATGAGACGGCTCACCGCGTGACGCTCCATGTATTCGGACATGTCGAAGCGGATCAGCTCGATGCCCAGGATGTAGGCCAGTTGCTTGGCCGCTTCCGTCTTGCCCACGCCGGTGGGGCCGCTGAACAGGAAGGCCCCAATCGGCTTGTCGGGCTTGCCCAGACCCGAACGCGCCATCTTGACGGCGGAAGCCAGGGCTTCCAGCGCCTTGTCCTGGCCAAAAACCACGCTCTTCAGGTCACGCTCGATGGTCTGCAACTTGCCACGATCGTCATTGCTGACGTTCGCAGGCGGAATGCGCGCGATCTTGGCGACGATTTCTTCGACCTCACTCTTGCTGATGGTCTTCTTGCGCTTCGAGGGCGGCAGAATACGCTGCGCGGCACCAGCCTCATCGATCACGTCGATGGCCTTGTCGGGTAGATGCCGGTCGTTGATGTACTTGGCGCTCAGCTCCGCCGCCGCTTGCAAAGCCGCGTTGGCGTACTTGACGTTGTGATGCTCCTCGAAGCGAGACTTCAAGCCCTTGAGAATTTCGATGGTTTCCTGCACGCTGGGCTCCACCACGTCCACCTTCTGGAAGCGGCGGGACAGCGCAGCGTCTTTCTCAAAGATGCCTCGGTATTCGGTGAACGTGGTCGCACCGATGCACTTGAGCTGGCCGCTGGACAAAGCAGGCTTGAGCAGGTTGCTGGCGTCCAGCGTGCCGCCACTGGCAGCGCCCGCACCGATCAGAGTGTGAATCTCATCGATGAACAAAACCGCGTTGGGCTTGTCCTTGAGGGACTTGAGCACGCCCTTGAGGCGCTGCTCAAAGTCGCCCCGGTACTTGGTGCCGGCGAGCAGAGCACCCATGTCGAGCGAGTAGACGTTGGCCTCGGCCAGAATCTCGGGAACGTCGTTCTGAACAATGCGCCAGGCCAGCCCCTCGGCGATGGCCGTCTTGCCTACGCCGGCTTCGCCGACCAGCAGGGGATTGTTCTTGCGACGGCGGCACAGAATCTGGATCACGCGCTCCACTTCGTACTCACGACCGATGAGCGGATCAATCTTGCCATCCTTGGCCTGCTGGTTCAGGTTGACAGTGAACTGCTCCAGCGGTGACGCCTTACCTTCGCCTTTCTCAGAGGCCGCGTTCTCCTCGGCTTCACCGGCGTTGTCGTTGGACTTGCTGGATTCTGGTGGATCGCTTTTCTTGATGCCATGGGCAATGAAATTCACCACATCGAGACGCGTCACGCCTTGCTGGTGCAGGTAGTACACCGCATGCGAATCCTTCTCACCGAAGATGGCCACGAGCACATTGGCCCCGGTGACCTCTTTCTTGCCGCTGCCTGTGCTTTGCACATGCATGATGGCGCGCTGGATCACGCGCTGGAAACCGAGCGTGGGCTGAGTGTCCACTTCCTCGGTGCCCGCGACCTGCGGCGTGTTGTCCTTGATGAAATTGGTCAGGCTTTTGCGCAAGTCATCGATATTGGCCGCGCAGGCACGCAACACCTCGGCAGCGCTGGGATTGTCCAGCAAGGCCAGAAGCAGATGCTCCACGGTGATGAACTCATGACGCTGCTGCCGAGCCTCGACGAACGCCATGTGCAAACTGACTTCCAGTTCCTGGGCAATCATATGACTTCCTTTTGCCTTGCTGGACCCGGTATCACAGGGACCGGATCCTTCGTTGATCTGCGGCTAACTTTAATCCGATTCCAAAAGCCATCCAAGCCACAGGGCGGAAGAATTGGCTAGAAATAGAAACAGAAAAAGAAACCAACTCTCTCATTCCACTGGTTCAGCCACGCACTGGAGCGGGTGCCCGGCCTTGCGGGCCGCTTCCAGCACTTGGTCGACCTTGGTCGCTGCTACGTCCTTGGTGTAAACGCCACAGATGCCCCGTCCATCCAGATGGATCTTGAGCATGATCTGGGTCGCCGTCTCCAAATCCTTGTTGAAATATTCCTGTATGACCACCACCACGAACTCCATGGGGGTGTAGTCATCGTTGAGCATCACCACCTGGAACATCTGCGGCGGCTGCACTTTCTGGGGCCGTCGTTCCAGGACAACGGCGTCTCCGCCGTTGCCTTGATTCTCTCGATCGGGCTTGACGACAGGCAGTTTGGGAGGAGCGGGTGGTTGGGTTGCCATGTTCTTCGCCATGGCTTCATTCTATCGAGCGCCTCCATGGCTTGTCATTCACGGGAACAGTTCACAGGGCAGGAGTTTGGGTCGGATACTCTGACTTCAAGGCCCTTGGGAGCCTCGCCCCCTCACTGCACGGCCACCGCTCGCGGCCTTGCCCACCCACGGCGAGGAGGCACAATTCGCCCACCGTCTGAAATCCCGCCCACAGGAAGCGCCCAAGATGAAGGCCTCACGCCCCGCACTGCTCCAAAATCTGACACGCAGACCGTTCCCGCAGCACCTCGTGCCCGCGTCGCGGCGCCTGGCGGGACTTGCGCTCTGCTTCGTCTTGGCCCTGTGTATCGGCCTATTCTCGCGCTACAGCCAAGCTCAGGGCGTGGCCCAACGCGACTTGCCTCGCACCACCCTGAACGCAGGCATGTATTTGGTCCATGCTCAAGTCGCTTCCACGCCCGAACAACGTGCGACCGGCCTGATGTACCGCACGGACCTGCGCGACAACGAAGGAATGCTCTTCATTTTTGAGAAAGCCCAAATGCAGTGCTTCTGGATGAAGAACACCCTCATCCCCCTGACTGCTGCCTTCATCGCAGATGACGGCACCGTCGTCAATACCGTTGACATGCAACCAAGAACCACCAATTCGCATTGCTCAACCAAGCCCGTGCGTTACGTACTCGAGGTGCGCCAAGGTTGGTTGGCGCAACATGGCATCGGCCCCGGCAAGCGCATCACCGGCGGCCCCTTCGGGAAGAACTGAGGCCGATCCCCATCCTTCGGTCAAGCCGAAAACGCCCAGGGTCCAGCTGCTTCAAGCGGAGCACGGCCGCCACAGGCAGCATGCCCATGGACACCGACGCAGATTCATGTCAAACGCAGCGGCTCGCCAGAGCGCGCATCGACGGGTGCAAGCTTAAAAACGTTGACCGAGCGCACCATCTCCTGCGCCTGCGCACGCAGGCTGACGGCAGCAGCGGCCATCTGTTCGACCAAGGCGGCATTCTGCTGAGTCACGCCATCCATTTGCGTGATGGCCTGGGTCGCTTGACTCACGCCCATGCTCTGCTCGTGGCTGGCGTCCGTGATCTCCGCCACGATGCTGCTGACCCGCTGGATACTGCCGACGACTTCACTGATCGTTGACCCGGCTTGGTCGGCCAGTGCGCTCCCCTGCTCCACCTTCCCGACTGAATCGCCGATCAACACCTTGATTTCCTTGGCCGCCTCGGCGCTGCGCTGCGCGAGGTTGCGGACCTCGCCGGCGACCACCGCGAAACCGCGTCCCAACTCACCGGCTCGTGCCGCCTCGACCGCCGCGTTCAGCGCCAGGATATTGGTTTGGAAGGCGATGCCGTCGATGACACCAATGATGTCCGCGATCTTCGCCGAGCTTTCATTGATGCCACGCATGGTTGCAACCAGCTGCGCAACCACTTCGCCGCCCTCGGCAGCCACGCCCGAAGCGCTGCGCGCCAGCTCATTGGCCTGCCCTGCGCTGCCCGCATTGCGGTCCACGGTAACGCCAAGACGCTCCATGGAAACCGCCGTTTGTTTGAGCGCGCTGGCCTGACTTTCGGTACGCGCGGACAAATCCTGATTGCCGGTGGCGACCTCACTGCTCGCGACCTGGATGCCGTCCGCGGCGTGGCGTACGGCCGCGACAACGCGGGTCAACGCCGCTTGCATGCCGTCAAGCGCGCGCATCATGTCAGTGGCTTCATCCTTGCCGATCAGCGATGGATGGGTCGTGAAGTCGCCTTGTGCGATGCGCCCTGCAAACTCCTGGGCTTGCTGCAGGGGGGCCACGATGGAACGGCCTAGCCAACTGGCGATGAAGATGCCCAGCAGGCACGAGCCTGCGAAGGCGACGACGAACACCAGGAAGATCAGGCTCACGGCGCCATTCACTTTGGCGAACACAGTCTCACTGGTCTGCGCCAAAACGGCGTCCACGGAGCTGAGTTGCTCGAAGGCTTGAGTCCAGCCTGCTGCCTCCGCTGCTTTGAGGTCTAGCAAAGCTTCCTTGCTATCGGCATAACCGCTGTCGGCCATCTTGTTGGCGAAAACGATCAGCTTCTCCCGGTAGCTTTTCATGTGGTTCGCGAAGCTGGCGAGATCGTCCCGGGATTTCTGGGTTTTGACGCGAGCCTCGAATTCGCGCATGGCTTGGTCGATGGTGCGCTGAGCCTGATCCCACTGAGCCCGAGCGGCCTTGATGTCCTGGGTTTCAAATATCGACGCGGCCAATTGAGCCGCAGCGCCATGGCTCTCCAACAAGGCAAGTCGCGCGTTTCCAACAATGGTGTTGATGGGCAGCAGTTCCTGGGTGATGCCAGCCAGGCCCTGGCGCGCGACATGCAAGCCGAAGCCGCCGATGGCGACCACGATCGCCGACAAAAGCAGCAGCACCGCGAAACCCAATTGAAGCCGGGAACGAATTCTGAACTGACGCAACATGGAAATCCTCCTGGATTGGGACCTGTCCAATTTTCCGCCCCGCGGATGACAGCAAGAATCCTGCCCGGGCCAAAAAAGAAAAAGCCGGATGCTAGGCATCCGGCCAGTGGCGCACGAGATTCAGCGCGAGATCAGGCCGCCGCAGCGAGCGCCGCGTTGAAGGTCGCGCTCGGACGCATCACAGCCTCCAACTTGGTCATGTCGGGCTTGTAATACCCGCCGATGTCGACGGGCTTACCTTGCACATCGGTGAGTTCCTGAATGATCGCGGACTCTTTCTCGGCCAAGGTCTTGGCCAAGGGCGCGAACTTCGCAGCCAGAGCCGCATCCTCGGTTTGCGCCGCCAAGGCTTGCGCCCAATAGAGCGCGATGTAGAACTGGCTGCCGCGATTGTCGAGCTGACCGGCCTTGGGCTTGGGATTCTTGTCGTTGTCCAGGAATTTGCCTGTTGCCATGTCCAGGGTCTTGGCCAGCACCTTGGCCTTGGTGTTGCCCGTCTTGACGCCCAAGTCCTCGAAGGACACCGCCAACGCCATGAATTCACCCAGCGAATCCCAGCGCAGGTGGTTTTCCTCGACCAACTGTTGCACGTGCTTGGGCGCCGAGCCACCCGCGCCGGTTTCGTACATGCCACCACCGGCCATCAGCGGCACGATGGACAGCATCTTGGCGCTGGTGCCGAGTTCCATGATGGGGAACAAGTCGGTCAGATAGTCGCGCAGCACGTTACCAGTGACGGAAATCGTGTCCTGGCCCTTGCGGATGCGCGCGAGCGAGAACTTGATGGCTTCCACGGGCGGCAGAACCCGGATGTCCAGCCCCTTCGTGTCGTGGTTCTTGAGGTAGGTCTCGACCTTCTTGATCACATTGGCATCGTGCGCACGTTGGGCGTCGAGCCAGAACACGGCGGGCGTGTTGCTCGCTCGAGCGCGCGACACCGCGAGCTTCACCCAGTCTTGGATGGCGGCATCCTTGGTCTGGCACATGCGCCAGATGTCGCCCACCTCCACCGCGTGCTCGAAAATCACCGCGCCCGACTCGTCGCTCACGCGCACCACGCCATCAGCGGGAATTTGGAAGGTCTTGTCGTGCGAACCGTACTCCTCGGCAGCCTGGGCCATCAGGCCCACATTGGGCACGCTACCCATGGTGACCGGGTCGAGCGCGCCATTGGCCTTGCAATCGTCGATCGTGGCCTGGTAGATGCCGGCGTAGCAACGGTCGGGGATCACGGCCTTGGTGTCGTAAGACTTGCCATCCGCGCCCCACATCTGGCCGCTGTTGCGGATCATCGCCGGCATGGAGGCATCGACGATGACGTCGCTGGGCACATGCAGGTTGGTGATGCCCTTGTCCGAATTGACCATGGCCAGGCCCGGACCCTTGGCGTACAGCGCCTGGATGTCCGCCTCGATGGCTTTGGCGGTCGCCTCGGGCAGGTCTTTGAGTCGGGCGTACAGGTCACCAATGCCGTTGTTGGGATTGAAGCCGATCTTCTTGAGGTCGGCGTCGTACTTGACCAGCACATCCTTGTAATAGGCCACGACCACTTGACCAAAGATGATGGGGTCGGAGACCTTCATCATGGTTGCCTTCAGGTGGGCCGAGAACAGCACGCCCTGGGCCTTGGCGTCGGCCACTTGGGCTTCGAGGAAAGCGGCCAGCGCCTTCTTGCTCATGACCGAGGCGTCGATCAGTTCACCGGCCAACACCGGGGTTTTTTCCTTGAGCACGGTGCGATTGCCGTCCTTGGCGATCAACTCGATCTTGACGCTGCCCGCCTTGGCGATCAGGGCCGACTTTTCGCTGCCATAGAAATCGCCGCTACTCATGTGCGACACATGGCTCTTGCTCGTCGCAGACCACTTGCCCATGCTGTGCGGGTTCTTGCGTGCGTAGTTCTTGACGGCCAGCGGCGCACGGCGGTCGGAGTTGCCCTCGCGCAGCACGGGATTCACCGCGCTGCCCGACACCTTGGCGTAACGCTGGCGGATCTTCTTTTCTTCCTCGGTCTTGGGCTCGTCCGGATAGTCCGGCACCTTGTAACCCTTGCCTTGAAGTTCCTTGATCGCGGCCTTCAGCTGCGGGATCGAGGCGCTGATGTTGGGCAGCTTGATGATGTTCGCGTCCGGCTCCAGGGTCTTATTGCCCAGCTCGGCCAGGGTGTTGGGCGTGCGCTGCTCGGGCGTCAGGAAGTCGGAAAACTCGCCAATGATGCGCCCGGCCACCGAAATGTCGCTGGTCTCAACCTTCACGCCTGCGGGCGCGGCGAAGGTACGGATGATGGGCAGGAAGGAAGCCGTCGCCAGCAGCGGGGCCTCGTCGGTCAGCGTGTAGATGATGGTCGGAGTGCTCATGGAGATGTCTCGGGTGGTTTTCCCAGGAAGGAATGTACGCCCGCATTGTAAAAGGGCCTGGCCGCGCGGCCTTCAACGGGCAAGAGAAAGGGCCTGCGGAGATTGCCCCGCAGGCCCTTGATGGGTCCGCCCACCCGGGGGCAGCCGCGATCAGGCGAAGTTCTTGGCCGCGAAGTCCCAGTTCACCAACTTGTCGAAGAAGGTCTCGACAAACTTCTGGCGCAGGTTGCGGTAGTCGATGTAGTAGGCGTGCTCCCACACGTCCACGGTCAACAGGGCCTTGTCAGCCGTGGTGAGGGGCGTACCGGCCGCGCCCGTGTTGACGATGTCCACCGAACCGTCGGCCTTCTTGACCAGCCAGGTCCAGCCCGAGCCAAAGTTGCCCACGGCGCTCTTGACGAACGCTTCCTTGAAGGCCGCGTAGCTGCCCCATTTCTTGGTGATGGCTGCCGCCAGAGCGCCCGTCGGCTCGCCGCCGCCGTTGGGCTTCATGCAGTTCCAGAAGAAAGTGTGGTTCCAGATTTGGGCTGCGTTGTTGTAGATGCCACCGCTGGACGTCTTGACGATTTCCTCCAGGGTCTTGCTTTCAAACTCCGTCCCCTTCTGCAGGTTGTTCAGGTTCACCACATAGGCGTTGTGGTGCTTGCCATGGTGGAACTCCAAGGTTTCCTTGGAGTAATGCGGTGCCAAGGCATCGATGGCATAAGGCAGGGGAGGCAGGGTGTGTTCCATGGTGGTTCCTCGCGTTGTTGTGGATGAAACGTGATCGAAAGCGGAGTTTGATTGTAGGAAATAAATTTCGGCACTCAGGAAGGGCTCACTCCATAACCCTGCTAGCGGCGCTACTCATGAATCGCGGTCGGCCTGCGTGCGAGCAAGGTGATCGTGGGCTTGCACAGTGACGGACAGCGTCCCGTCCGCCAAGGTCGCGCGCAACGCTTGGCCCACGCTGGCCTGGGATGCTCGGGTGACGGCGTGGCCATCGGCATCGGTCAGCCAGGCATATCCCCGCTGAAGGACCAGGGAGGGGTCCAGGAGTTGCAATCGCAGGGCGGCCTGGTCCAGGCGCTGCCGGCAGGATTGCACGTCACGCCGGATCACTTGTGGCCAAGCTTCGGTCTGACGTAGCAAAGCCTGTCGTCGCAATAGCAACAAACGCGCCGCCGCATGCTGCAGGCTTTGGCCCAGGCCGTTGACACGCAAACGCTGGCGTGCCAAGCGGGTCGAAGGTCTGCCAAGGCGACTCAAGGCAAGGTCCAGCCGCTGTGCCGCCAAGTCCAGTCGGTCCCGCACGGCGTCACGCAACTGTTCCTGCAGCAGGGCCAAGGAACCGAGCCAGTTGGCCTGGGGTTCAGCGGCCAGTTCCGCCGCGGCCGTGGGGGTGGGTGCGCGCAGGTCGGCGACGAAATCCGCCAAGGTGAAGTCCGTTTCGTGCCCCACGCCGCTGACCACCGGCACCGGGCTACGGGCGATCGTGCGCACGACGTGCTCGTCGTTGAAGGCCCACAAGTCCTCGATGGAGCCTCCTCCGCGGACCAACAGGATCACATCAATCTCTCCCCGCGCGGACAAGGCATACAAGCGCTGCAGGGCCGAGACCAACTCAGCGGGAGCCGCCGCTCCCTGCACGGCGGCGGGTGCGATGCACACGGGCACGTGGGGCGCTCGGCGGCGCAAGGCGGTCGCGACGTCTCGCAGGGCAGCCGCGCCCAGGGAGGTCACGACACCGATCCCACGGGGCAAGCGCGGCAACTCCCGCTTGCGTGTGGCATCGAACAGACCCTCCGCTTCCAACTTGGCTTTCAGGCGCAGGAACTGCTCGAACAAGGTGCCCGCGCCCGCGCGCGCCATGCTTTCGACGATCAATTGGAGATCGCCGCGGGCCTCGTAGACCGACAGGCGCCCCCGGACCTCGACCTGGTCTCCCTCGCGGGGCGAGAAGTCCAGTAGGCTGGCGGCACGGCGGAACATGGCACAGCGAAGTTGCCCGCCATCTCGTCCATTCGGGTCCTTGAGCGTGAAATACGCATGCCCACTGGCGGCCAGGTTGTAGCCTGAGATCTCGCCGCGCACCGCGACGGGATTGAAGCGCGCGTCCAGCGTGTCAGCAACGGCGCGGCACAGCGCCCCAACCTGCCAGATACGCGGCGTGGATGCTGCAAATACCGGTTCAGACATCAGTGCGCACGCCCTCTGAACACCTGACGCGCCGCACAAAACCGCATGAAACTTGAATGTGCTGGACCGATTCCCGGGCTCGCGGCCGAGGACTACTCCACACGGCGCGGGCATGGCCCGCCATCCGCAAAACCCCTGAGTCATGGCGCGCAGAACACGAATCCACCGTGCAAGCCATTGATTTCATTTGATTTTTTGCTGCCTGTTTTGTCATCGTTTTGACGCGTGCCACGTATTTACGCGGCTTGGGCCGCTTCCTCGTGGGCTTGCCCACAAAGTTATCCACAGAATCTGTGGGTGGCGCGGACCACCCAAAAGCCACAAGGTCCAGCCCCTACCTGGAGACGGCGTGTCCCACGGCGCGCGCTTCGGCGTGACGCCCATGGCAACCCTTTGCACGTCGGCAAAGGCCTGGCATGAGCCCTGAGGCAGGTGGGCCATAATCGCGCAGCTTTATTGCCTCGGGTGCGCCCTCATGCGGCTGGCGCGCAGCCAGCACGACGCCCGTGCACCGTGTCTTTCCTCGTTGGAGAACCCTTTTGTTTTCGATCATACAAGCCGCCGGCTGGCCGATCTGGCCGCTGATTCTGTGCTCCATCCTCGGGCTCGCTTTGGTCATCGAACGGGCCCTCAGCCTGCAGACCGTGAAGGTCACCCCCCCCAACCTGCTGAACGAAGTGCTGCGGGCCACGCGCCGCACCATGCCCTCCAGTGACGTGATCGCGCAGCTCGAACAAAACTCTCCCCTGGGTGCCATGCTGGCCGCCGGCCTGCGTACCGCCCAGGCCACCCAATCGCATGCGAGCACAGCGGAAGAGCTGCGCACCGCCTTGCGGGAAGCCGTGGAAGACAGCGGCCGACTGGTCGCCCACAAGCTGGAGCGCTACCTTTCCGCGCTCGCCACCATCGCGTCCATCGCACCCCTGCTGGGATTGTTCGGCACCGTGATCGGCATGATTGAAATCTTTGGCTCGCAAGCCCCGACCAATGCCAGCGGTGGCGGCAACCCAGCGCAACTGGCGCATGGGATCTCCATCGCGCTCTACAACACAGCCTTTGGCCTGGTCATCGCGATTCCCACCCTGGTGTTCTGGCGTTATTTCCGGGCCCGCGTGGACACTCATTTGCTCGCCCTGGAACTCGCGGGCGAGCGCTTGGTGCAGCACCTGGTTGCTTTGCGGCAGGGCAACGCGCACAACACCGGCGTCTGACCACGAACGCCTCGGAAACAGAAACGCCCGCCATGCGCATCCATCTGCGTCGTCACTCGCGCTCCGCCAGCGAAGAGCCCGAAATCAATCTGATCGCCTTCATCGACGTGTTGCTGGTGATCCTGATTTTCTTGATGCTCTCGACCACCTACAACAAGTTCACCGAGATGAACCTGCGCCTGCCCACGGCGGACGCCGAGACCCCGCGTGACCGTCCCCGGGAAATCCTGATCACGATCAACAGCGACGGCGGCTACAGCGTCAACCGCGCGCCTTTGCCGGGCCGCAATGTGCAGGACTTGATCACCGCGCTGCGCCAGACCATGGGCAGCGCCGCCAATGGCAAGGATGCCGTGCTGATCATCAGCGCGGACGCCAATGCGCGCCACCAGTCGGTGGTCAGTGCGATGGAGGCGGCGCGTTATGTGGGGCTGTCTCAAATCACATTTGCGGCGCAATCCCCTCAATCGGCGGGACGCTGAACGCCTGCGCCCTCGCGCTTTTTCCCGCCCCAAACCATGCGCGCGCCCGCCTTCTGGCAAGCCCCCGTGACCGGTCAACCACGCCCTTGGCGAGACCGTTGCGCGATGTTCGCGCTGTGGCCGCTGTCTCTGCTGATGCGGCTGCTGGTGCGCCTGCGCCAGGGCTTGTATCTGAGCGGCATGCTCAAACGTCATGCTGCGCCCGTGCTGGTGGTGGTGGTGGGCAACGTGGTCGCGGGCGGCGGCGGCAAGACCCCCACCGTCATGGCCCTGGTGGAGCACTTGCGAGCGCGCGGCTTGAAACCAGGCGTGATCTCGCGTGGCTACGGGCGCCGAAAAGCCAAGGACGGCGAAGATTGTCGCGAGGTTCGGCCTGAGAGCCCGGTGGAAGAGGTGGGCGATGAGCCCGCTTTGGTGCGCCGACGCACCCACGTGCCCGTCTTCGTTGCACGGCGGCGCATCGATGCGGCGCGTGCCCTGCTGGCGGCTTACCCACAGGTCAACATCCTCGTCAGCGACGATGGCCTGCAGCACCTGGCCCTGGCACGAGACATCGAAGTTTGCGTCTTTGGTGACCTGGGCCTGGGGAATGGACTGCTGCTCCCCGCGGGCCCCCTGCGTGAACCCTGGCCGAGGTATGTGGACTTGGTGCTGCACACCGGGCAACGTCCAGCGTTCACGGGCCATGCGGCACGGCGCGCGCTTGCGAACACGGCCGTCGATGCGAGCGGTCGCAGCGTTGCCTTGGACAGCCTGCAGGGCACGCTGGTGGCCGTGGCAGGCACGGCCCGACCCCATGGCTTCTTCAACATGCTGCAAACCCGCGGCTTGGCATTGGCGCGCACGGACGCCCTGCCCGATCACGCAGGCTTGCCAGACTACGAGAACTGGCACGCCACGCTGCACAAAGAATTCGGGACCGGCCCAGTCACGGTGCTCTGTACTGAAAAGGACGCCGCGAAACTGTGGGCGGTTTGCCCCGAAGCGCTGGCCGTGCCCTTGGTGTTCGATCTGCCACAAGCCTTCTTGGATGAGTTCGACCGCCTGCTTCACGCGGCCTTCTCGGCGCAACTATCATCCACTTACACACACTGAACCTCGCGCCATCGCCGCGCCCACACCATGAGCCTGGACACCCGTTTGCTGGAACTGCTGGTCTGCCCCGTGACCAAGGGAGCACTGGAATATGACCGAGACAAGCAGGAACTGCGTTCACGCAGCGCGCGCTTGGCCTATCCGATCCGCGATGGCATCCCCGTTCTGCTGGAGAGCGAAGCTCGGACGCTGACCGACGAAGAGCTTGAACGATGAGCACCCGCACGCATTGCCACGTCACTGATCCTTGTTCCGATGTCTGACACCACCGTCTTGATTCCCGCGCGGCTCGCTTCGTCGCGCCTCCCCAACAAACCCCTGGCCGACATCGCTGGCCTGCCCATGATCGTGCGCGTGGCGCAGCGTGTGCGCGGTGGCCTGCCGAGCCATGTGCGCGTCGTTGTGGCGACGGACCACACCAGCATCCAGCAGGCTTGCGCGCAGCACGGTGTGCAGGCGATCCTCACGCGTGCGGACCATCCCAGCGGCAGCGACCGGCTCGCCGAGGCCTGCGAGCTGCTGGGCTTGCCCGACGAAGCCACCGTCGTGAACGTGCAGGGCGACGAGCCCCTGATCGACCCCGCGTTGGTCCAGGCCGTGGCCGATCTTTTGGTGCAACGACCCGAGGCCAGCATGAGCACGGCGGCTCATCCCATCCACGATGCTTCGGAGTTCGGCAACCCCAACGTGGTCAAGGTCGTGCTCGACGCACGCGGCCTGGCGCTGTATTTCAGCCGCGCCCCGATAGCGTGGTGGCGTGATGGCTTCGCGCAGGGGCTGCGGGAGCTCCCACCGGCAGGCGACAAATTCGCTACGCCGCTGCGCCACATCGGCATCTACGCGTACCGCGTGGGTTTCCTGCGCCAGTTCCCCAAGCTCGCGGCCGCCCCGATTGAAAACAGCGAAGCCCTGGAGCAGTTGCGTGCGCTCTGGCATGGCCATCGCATCGCCGTGCACATCACGCAGGACGCACCTGGCCCGGGCGTGGACACGCCTGACGATCTGGAGCGCGTCCGCCGCCTGTTTGCACATTGAGATTACGCACCGAGGATTACCCTGAGTGCGGCCCGCGAGCCCGGTGACCTGGGTTCGCCATGCTATCCTCAAGCATCCCCCGCAGGCTGCACCCTTGTGGTGCCCGGCCTGCGTCATCACTCTTCCCGAGGACATCCCATGAGACTGATCCTGTTGGGCGCCCCCGGCGCCGGCAAGGGCACGCAAGCGGCCTTTCTCTGCAGAAAATACGGCATCCCGCAAATCTCGACCGGCGACATGCTGCGCGCGGCGGTGAAGGCGGGCACGCCTCTGGGGCTGCAGGCCAAGGCCGTGATGGAGTCGGGTGGTTTGGTCAGTGATGACCTGATCATCAACCTCGTGAAGGAACGCATCGCCCAGCCGGACTGCGCGCCGGGCTTTCTGTTCGATGGCTTCCCGCGCACCATTCCGCAGGCAGAGGCCATGAAGGCCGCGGGCGTCAAGCTGGACTACGTGCTGGAAATCGACGTGCCCTTCGACGCCATCATCGAGCGCATGAGCGGGCGCCGCTCGCACCCGGCCTCAGGCCGCACTTACCACATCAAGTTCAACCCGCCGATCGCGGCAGGCAAGGACGACATCACGGGCGAACCTTTGGTGCAGCGCGACGACGACAAGGAAGAAACCGTCAAGAAGCGCCTGGACGTCTACAGTGCGCAGACGCGTCCGCTGGTGGACTACTACAGCCAGTGGGCCGCCAAGGACGCAGGCGCCGCCCCCAAGTACCGCAAAATCAGCGGGCTGGGCAGCGTGGACGAGATCACGCAACGGGCGTTGAAGGCGCTGGATGCCTGAAATCTTGCGGCGCTGATGAAGCGCACTCTATGCAAAAGGCCTGCATGTATCACCATGCAGGCCTTTTTCTTGGGTGCCGAGGTCCCGCAGTTCATGAACCTGATGACTGTGGGCACCACGACTCGACGGCAACGTCACGCCACTGCGCACCGTTGCCATGACAAGTGACCATCAGGAGGATGCGGCGATCTGAAACTGTGCTTTGTTCGCTGCGCCTTCCAGCCAAGCCGGCGCACGACCACGCCCGGACCAGGTTTCACCGGTTTCGGGGTTCCTGTACTTTGCCTCGACGGCGTCGGTGGGCTGAGCACCGGACGAGGTTTGGCTGATCTCCTTCGCGGTGAATTTGTGCTTGGCCACGAGCTCACGCACGGTCAGGAGGGCTGCATCACGCTCCTGCTGGCGGAGTTCGGCGATGCGTTTTTCGTAGCTGGCCTTCTGCGCTTCCAATTGCTCCAGGCTCAGGTCGTTGATTTCAAGGCTCATGGGTTGACTTCCTAAGGGTTGCCGGCTGGACACGAAAGTATTTCGCCCAGATTCAAACACTGATTTTTTGATCAGTGGCTGATATTTTATACAGCAATCAGGATTTTGGGCAACTCGCGCGAGGATCGCGCCCATGGCAACGACACCTGACAGACGCTCAGGTCGGACTGGATCGCAACCCAAACACCTGTTCGCCCACGAACAGGTATTCCGCCCGCAGAAGGGCATCACCCTTCTCATCGGCGAAGGTGAATCCCAGCACGCCGACCTCGTCCCCCACCTTGAGCGGAGTGACCCCCCAGGCGTTCATGCGCGAGAGCGGGGCCAGTTCGACCTCCCAGCGCCGTTCCGAGCGGCGCGGCAACTGGGCCTGCGCCAGCAAGGCGGCACCGTCCACCGGCGCGCTCTGGGCGGGCAGACGGCGCTGTTTCAAATCAGGGGGAAGACTGGGTGTGGCGGGCCGCTCCAGCACGAATTCAGCATGGGGGTTCTGCCAGCGCACGCTGACCACGCGGCCGTGCAGCCAAAGCGGGCGCTGCTGGTCAAAACTGCTCCAACCGTGATGCGCCTGCGCGGCTGCGGGCAGCGTGAGCGTGGCGAGCACAAAGTGACGGCGTTGCATGGGAACTCTCCTTCAAACAGCTGTGAACCAATGCCGTGAATCACACGTAAGCGATCCAGCGGCCGCAGCCCAGCACGGCCAGCCAAATCAAGGTGGACAAGACCATCTGCACTCGAGCGAGTGCGTCCAGCTTGTCGAGGGAAGCCCGGCCGTGAAACCAGCCCGCATTACACGCCGCCAGCATTAACAACAGCATCTTGCAGGTGAATGCGCGGTTGGCGATCAGCTCGGCGGCTTGGGTGAAAAACATCAGCAGTCCGGAGACGGCGGCCAAGCCGAATCCGACCACCGCAAGCGTGAGCGCCAATCGGGCGAGATCACGCACGGGCAAGCCGCCGCCCCAGCCAAACACCCGAATCTCCAGCAGCACCAGATTGCCCACCAGCAAGGCGACACCGCTCAAATGCACGACTTCCAGCGCTGGATAGGCCCAGGCGCTGGACACGATGCCTGCCGCGAGGTCAGCGCTCATCCAGCAGTTCCAGCATCAGGGACAGGCGCGCCTTGACTGGACTCAGGTCCGTGGTCGCGAAGCCCATGTCAACTCCTACCGCCCCTGAATGCCCCGCTTTCAACCCGCCTTCCGCACAACGAGTGGCAATCACCACGCGCACGCCGTGCGACTGCGCCTCGCGCAAAGCGGCTTCCAACTCCCGATGGAGCGTGCCATTGCCCGTGGCAGCCACCACCAGGCCGCGCAAGGGGGAGGCCCCCGAGCGCATGGCCATGTCGGGGTCACAGAGAGTCCGTACCAGGGCACCGCTGGCACCCGCATGGCTGAGCAAAAGTTCGACGCGCGGCCAGGCTGCAGCAGCCAACATGCTCGCCAGCCGGTTCGCTGGCGGTGGCGCAGCCGATCCAGGATCCTCCGCCAGCGACCAACGCACCGAGGAACCGCCCAAGTCAGGGGGTTCGTCCACGAGCCGCGCAACATCAGGTGCACCGCTGGAGTCAAAGGCATCGAGCCGGGTTGCATGGACTTTGCGCACCGCCCGAGCGCTCATCACACGGCCCGCGCACACCGACAACACGCCCTGCGCCGGCGGTTCGACCAATACCTGCAAGGCGTCACGCAGATTGCCGGGGCCATCGGCGTCCGGTGCATCGGCAGGCCGCATGGCACAGGTGAGAACGACCGGTTTACCGTGTGCTTGCATCAGAGGCGCCAGCCCCAGTTGCAGGAGCCAGGCGGTTTCCTCCAACGTGTCGGTGCCATGGGTGATGAGGACACCACGCACCTCGGCCTGTTCAAGCCAGTGGCGGCACCGCCTCAGCAAGTTTTGCCAAACCGGCACGTCCATGTCCTTGCTGTCGATCTGGGCAACCTGCTCGCTTTCGATCGCGAGCCCGGTCAGCGCGGCGGGAATGGTCAAGCCGGCCAGCAGGTCCTCAATGGGCTTTTGGCCCGCCACATAAGCCCCAGCGCCCCTTTCTGGCGTGGAAAGCCCGGCAATCGTGCCTCCGGTGCCGAGAACCACGATTTTTTGCGCCTTGTCGGAAGTTTTTGCTTGCATTCTCTGAAAAACTGTTGAAAAATACAGTTACTGGATATGAAGACAGTTGGATAGCAATACAGGAGCACCACCATGGACTTGCCGCAAGACGCCCCCACCGCCAAGCTCACGGCCCGCCAGCAGCAGATTCTGGACCTGATCCAGAGCGCGATTGCCAACA
This sequence comes from Hylemonella sp. W303a, assembly GCF_046452315.1. NCBI lineage: Bacteria > Pseudomonadati > Pseudomonadota > Betaproteobacteria > Burkholderiales > Comamonadaceae > Hylemonella > Hylemonella sp. W303a. Next base: position 101,837 of record NZ_JBKFDG010000006.1, read on the forward strand.
CCGGCGCGCCGCCCACGCGCGCGGAAATCGCCACCGAACTCGGATTCAAGTCCGCCAACGCGGCAGAAGAACATTTGCAGGCGCTGGCGCGCAAGGGCGTGATCGAGCTGGTCAGCGGCACCTCGCGCGGTATCCGGCTCAAGGGCAAGGCCTTGCGCGACACCCTGTCTTCGTCCTTGTCCAGTATCGGTGAAAAAGTGGCCTCTGGCGTTGCCCAACTGGCCTTGCCCCTGGTGGGTCGTGTGGCTGCCGGTTCACCCATTCTTGCCCAGGAGCATGTGGACCAGACCTACTACGTCGAGAGCTCGCTGTTCCAGCGCAAGCCGGACTACCTGCTCAAGGTGCGCGGCATGTCCATGCGTGATGCGGGCATCATGGACGGCGACCTTCTCGCGGTACAGACTGCCAAAGAAGCGAAGAATGGCCAGATCGTGGTGGCGCGCCTGGGCGAGGAGGTCACAGTGAAGCGGTACCGCCGCAACAAGGACGTGGTGGAACTACTGCCAGAAAACCCGGACTACCAGCCCATCGTGGTCGAGCCCGGTGATGCCTTTGAAATCGAGGGTTTGGCCGTGGGCCTGATCCGCAACACCATGCTGATGTGAGGCTCACACCATGTCCGCAATGACTTTGTCTTCTCCCAGACTCTTTTCCCTCGCTAGCGCGTCGACCCTCAGGCCCGCCCTGAATGCGCCCAACCGCTCGTCGGTGCGCGTGGTGCGCGCCCGGTCCAGCATGCTGTCGAGTGACGCCTCGCCCACCGCACAGCGCATGGTCATTTCGGGCAGGATGGCGGAGGTCTGTGCCGAACTGGAACGCATGACTGCGGGCCTTGCCGGGCAGCATCGCTGACCTTCGGTTCGCTTGGACGGGCAGGCCAAGCCCACCGCATCTCGGTCATCCACTTTTGGGCATCCATTCTTGGGTTCCCACATCGGGCTCAAGCCCTGACAGTCCCGCGCAAGACCGACGAGGCCAGCTGTCGCATGCACAATAAGGTGCATGAACACCGTGATACTGGACGACTACCAAGATGTCGTCCGCCACCTTCAGTGCACCGAGAAATTGGCGGGGCTGCCTTGGAAGGTCTACAACAACACAGTCAAGGGGCTCGGGCAACTCGCCATCCGTTTGCGTGACGCCGAGGCGCTGGTACTCATTCGAGAGCGCACTTCCATCAACCGCGCGTTGCTGGACAAACTTCCCAAGTTGAAGTTCATCAGCCAGACCGGGCGCATGGGGACCCACATTGATCTGGCAGCCTGCACAGAACGGGGTATCGCCGTGGCCGAGGGCTCCGGTAGCCCCATTGCACCGGCCGAACTCACTTGGGCGCTGATCATGGCCGCGACACGACGGCTGCCTCACTACATCGGCAACCTCAAGCAAGGCATCTGGCAAAGAACAGGGTTTGACAAAGCAGTTGGAGCCACCGAGGGTCAAGCTGCCTGGCCACCAGCCTTGGGCCTGGGCGTGTCCTTGCGCGGCAGGACCTTAGGTGTCTGGGGCTACGGCAAGATTGGGCAGATGGTGGCGGGCTATGGACAGGCCTTTGGCATGCGGGTCCAAGTCTGGGGCAGCGAGGCGTCCCGACGCCAAGCCGCTCAGGACGGTTTCGAAGCCGCCACCAGCCGTGAGGTGTTTTTCTCCAGCAGCGATGTGCTGAGCCTGCACCTGCGTCTGAATGAGGCCACGCGCGGCATCGTGACCGCGCAGGACCTGGCCCGCATGCAGCCCACGGCCTTGCTGGTCAACACCTCGCGTGCGGAGCTGATCGAATCCGATGCCCTGTTGCACGCGCTGCGTCAGGGGCGGCCCGGCCTGGCAGCCATTGATGTGTTCGAATCCGAGCCCATTGCGGCCGATCATCCCTTGCTCGGACTGGGCAACTGCATTTGCACTCCCCACATCGGCTACGTCGAACGGGACAACTACGAGCTGTACTTTGGAGCGGCCTTTGACAACCTGCTCCGCTACATCCAAGGTCAGCCCTCGAATATTGTGAATCCCGAGTCCCTGGCTCGGTGAGCTGTCCGACGCGACACCCGGCCGTCCCGTGGGCTCCTGAACCGCTCCGATAATCCTCGACATGAGTACATCATCCTCGGAATCCTCACCCGTTTTCCCCCGCGTCGCGCTGGTCGGCGCGGGAGCCATGGGCCGAGGGATCGCGCAGATCGCGGCCCAGGCAGGCACGACCGTCACCCTCTACGACACGAGCCCCGAGGCCGTGGCCAGCGCCGTGCACTCCATCGGCGAGCAGTGGGACCGGCAGGTGACCAAGGGCAAGCTCACGGCACAGGCCGCCAGCGCCTGCAAGTCCCGGCTGCGAGCAGCCAGGCAGATCCAAGAGTTGGCCGACTGCGATTTGGTCATCGAAGCCGTGATTGAAAACCTCGAGGTCAAGCAAAAGCTCTTCGTGGCGCTGGAAGCCGTGGTCTCTTCGCAGACGGTGCTTGCCACCAACACGTCGTCCTTGTCCGTCACCGCGATTGCGGCAGCGCTGAGTCAACCACAGCGGCTGGCGGGATACCACTTCTTCAACCCCGTCCCGCTGATGCGGGTGGTTGAGGTCATCCCAGGCTTGAGGACGGAACACGCCGTCTGCAGTCAACTCGCAGCGTATGCGCGCCAGATGGGACACCAGCCCGTCCAGGCCCAGGACACGCCAGGCTTCATCGTCAATCACGCGGGGCGCGCCTACGGGACCGAGGCCCTGCGCCTCGCCAGCGAGGGCGTGGCCGATTACGCGACGATCGACCGCATCCTGCGCGATCAAGTGGGCTTCAAGCTCGGTCCTTTCGAGCTGATGGATTTGACCGCCCTGGACGTGTCGCACCCGGTGATGGAATCCATCTACCACCAGTATTACGAGGAAGCCCGCTATCGCCCCAGTGTCATCACAGCTCAGCGCCTGGCTGGGGGCTTGCTGGGGCGCAAAACCGGCGAAGGGTTTTACCGCTACCGGGAGGGCCAGGCTGAGCTCCCCCCCGAACCGGCCGTCCCCGAAGTCCCGGAGCTGCCGCCGGTCTGGGTATCCCCCCGCGCCGCGCGCCGCGCCGAGCTGTACCAGTTGCTCAAAGACCTGGGTGCGAAGATCGAAACCGGACAATCACCCTCGGCCGCCGCGCTCACGCTGGTCGCACCGCTGGGCCATGACGTGACCACCGTGGCCGTGGTCGAACGCTTGGATCCCGCGCGCACCCTCGGCATCGACCTGTTGGTCGAGGATGCGGCGACCCGGCGCCGCGTGCTGGCGACCAACCCAGCCACTCGGCGCGACATGCGGGACGCCGCGCACGCACTCTTCGCGCGCGACGGCAAAGCCGTCAGCGTGATCCGTGACAGCGGCGGTTTTGTCACCCAACGCGTGGTCGCCGGCATCGTCAACGTGGCCGCGGACATCTGCCAGCAGCGCATCTGCACACCCGCCGATCTGGAAACAGCAGTCACCTTGGGCCTGGGCTACCCGCTGGGGCCTCTGGCCATGGGAGACCGCTACGGCCCGACCAATGTGCTGGAAGTGCTTTTCAATCTGCAGACGGTCTATGGAGACCCGCGTTACCGTCCCAGCCCTTGGCTGCGTCGACGGGGCGCCATCGGTCTCTCACTGCTGCACGAAGAAGAATGAAAACCTCCCACGAATCACCTCAAGCAAAGAAGCAATGAGCGCGCAACTCAAAAGCAGCAGCCTGGGCCAAACCATGGTGCTGACCCTCTCCAACCCCAGCCAGCGCAACGCCTTGGGCCCGGCCATCTATGCCGCTGGCATCGAGGCGCTGAACGTCGCCGAGAGCAACCCGGACATCCGCAGCGTCATCCTGACCGGCGAGGGGTCGATGTTCTGCGCAGGGGGAGATCTGAACCGCCTTCAAGCCAACCGCCAGGAAGCTCCGGCGGTGCAAGCGCAAAGCATCGATCAGTTGCACAGCTTCATTGAAGCCATCCGCACCTTTCCCAAGCCGGTCATCGCCGCGGTCGAAGGCGCAGCGGCGGGGGCGGGGTTTTCGCTGGCGCTGGCCTGCGACTTCATCGTCGCGGCCAGCGACGCGGTTTTCGTGATGTCCTATGGACAAGTCGGCCTCTCGCCGGATGGCGGGGCCAGCTGGCACCTCGCACAGGCCCTGCCCAGGCAACTGGCGAGCGAGCTGTTACTGGGGGCGGAGCGCGTCCACGCCTCGCGCCTGCATGCGCTTGGTTTGGTCAACCGCGTGAGCGAGCCCGGACATGCCCTGGACACGGCACAAGCGCTGGCGGAGCAATTGAACGCCAAAGCCCCGAACGCGCTCGCCAGCGGCAAGGAGCTGCTGGAGGCCGCCGCCAGCAACAGCCTGCATGCGCAGCTGTCGGAAGAGCGCGACCACTTCGTTCGCAATCTGCACCACCCGAACGCGGGGATCGGCATCGCCGCTTTCCTGGGCCGCCGCACGCCCGAGTTTGAGTGACGGCACCTGCCGTTCTACCCACCTTAGTCACCGGCCGTCGCGCACCGGACAGGCCCCCAGCCCACGAACCCGCACGAGTCACCCAGCGGACAGACCATGGACGAACCCAAACTTACCATCGAGGAACGGACCGCCATCAACGGGGGCCGCTGGTTCTCTTCACTCTCGCCCACCCTACGCCACGACATCCTCCGATGCGCCTACGTCATGCGTCACAAAGACGGCGAGTTGCTGGCCGCGCGCGGCGACCCGCCCGAGGACTGGATCGCCTGCGCCAAGGGAGCCATCCGTGTCAGCTCCACCACCCTGGCGGGCAAGCAAATCACCCTGGCTTACGTGGAGCCAGGGGTTTGGCTGGGCGACACCGCGCTGTTCGATGGCGACTTGCGCACGCACGACGCGTATGCGCACGGGGACACCAGCACACTGCGCGTGGCCAAGGCGGATTTCCAGAAGCTGCTGGACACGCATGCCGAGTTGTACGCAGCCTTGTTGCGCCTGCAGGCACGGCGCATTCGTTCACTCTACGGCTTGGTGGAAGACCTCAACACCCTGCCCTTGCGCGCGCGCTTGGCCAAGCAACTGCTGCATCTGATGCGCAGCTATGGCACACCTTCTCTGAATGCAGCGCACGAAACCCGCATCGGCTTGCATTTGGCGCAGGAGGAACTGGCGCAGTTGCTTGGAGCGTCCCGCCAGCGCGTGAACCAGGAACTCAAGGCGATGGAACGCGAGGACGCGATACGCATCGAACCAGGGGGCTTGGTGGTGCGCAGCCGCGAAGCATTGATGCGCATCGTCGAGGCGGAGCAGACCAGGGAACCCTAGGCGCTGCGGCAGACCAGGCATGACGCACACACCCAAACAAGCGAGGAGACCATGCCGACAACCGATAGCGAACGCGACAACCCCTATGTCGGCACGCGCCCCGTGCCACCTGCCCATGCCCTGGACACGGGCGTCTTGCAAGCCTGGCTCGCGAAACACCTTCCCGGGTTCAGCGGTCCCTTGACCGTGGAGTCCTTCAAGGGCGGACAGTCCAACCCCACGTACAAGCTGGTCACGCCCTCTCGCAGCTATGTGATGAGGGCCAAACCCGGGCCAGTCGCCAAGCTGCTGCCCTCGGCCCATGCCATCGAGCGTGAGTACGCGGTGATGCGCGGCCTGGCTGGCACCGAGGTTCCTGTGCCAGAGATGCTGGCTTTGTGCGAGGACGAAACCGTCATAGGGCGCGCTTTCTACATCATGGCCTTCATGCCGGGGCGAGTGCTCTGGGACCAGTCCCTGCCCGGCATGGCCCCCTCGGAGCGCCGCGCCGTCTATTTGGAAATGAACCGGGTCATCGCGGCGCTGCACAAGGTGGATTTCACCGCGCGAGGCCTGGGCGACTACGGCCGGCCAGGCGCGTACGTGGAACGCCAGATCACACGCTGGGGCAAGCAGTACCGCGCATCCGCGGATGGCGCGGGTGAGCTGTCCCAACCCATCCAGGAAATGGAACAACTGCTGGAGTGGCTCCCGGCTCACCTTCCCGCCAGTGCGCGCGACGACAGCCTGGTCGGCATCGTGCACGGAGACTATCGGCTCGACAACTTGATGTTTGACGCCGTCGAGCCCAAGGTGATCGCCGTGCTGGACTGGGAACTGTCCACCCTGGGCCACCCCCTCGCAGACTTTGCGTACCACTGCATGACCTGGCATATCCCGCCAGGGGACTTCCGCGGCATCGGTGGCCTCGACCTCCAGACCCTGGGCATTCCGCTCGAAGACGAGTACATCGCCCTTTACTGCGCGCGCACGGGCAACCATGGCGGACGCATCAGCCCCGTGACGCTGCGCGCGGACTGGAACTACTACCTGGCCTACAACTTGTTCCGGATCGCCGCCATCCTGCAAGGCATCGCCAAGCGCGTCGAAAACGGCACTGCCGCCAGCGCGCAGGCGCGCAAGTCCGCCGCAGGCGCCCGCCCCATGGCCGCCCTGGCCTGGCAGTTCGTGACCCAACAGCGCTGACCCGACGCCCTACTCACCTGCCACACGCTTCCGAAGGAGACGCCATGGATTTCGACTACTCTCCCCGCACGCAAGCCTTGCGCGCGCGGCTGCAACGCTTCATGGATGATCACATCTACCCCCATGAACCGACATACCACGCGGAACTGGCGACCCACACTGCAGCGGGCAAGCGCTGGACTCCTCTGCCCCTGATCGAGCAACTCAAGGAGAAAGCTCGGTCCGAAGGGCTGTGGAACCTCTTTTTGCCCCGGGACAGCGCGGAGATCGCAGGCGTGAACGGCACCGACTGGGGTGGCGCCGGCCTCACCAATCAAGAGTACGCGCCGCTGGCCGAGATCATGGGGCGGGTGCCCTGGGCCTCGGAAGTCTTCAACTGCTCAGCGCCGGACACCGGGAACATGGAGACCATCGCACGTTATGGCAGCGCGGAACACCGCGCTCAATGGCTGCGGCCGCTGCTGGAGGGCAAGATCCGCTCCGCGTTCGCGATGACTGAGCCTGACGTGGCGTCCAGCGACGCGACCAACATCGCCACGCGCATCGAGCGAGCCCGAGGCCCAACGGGGGAAGACTACTTGATCAATGGCCGCAAATGGTGGACCTCTGGCGCCGGAGACCCACGCTGCGCCATCTACATCGTCATGGGCAAAACCGACCCGGAAGCGGCGCGACATTCGCAACAGAGCATGGTGCTGGTGCCCGCGAACACGCCGGGCATCACCGTCATGCGCGCGCTGAACGTCATGGGTTACGACGACGCACCGCACGGGCACATGGAAGTGGACTTCAAAGATGTGCGTGTCCCAGCTTCCAACATACTGCTCGGCGAAGGACGCGGCTTCGAGATCGCGCAAGGGCGCCTGGGCCCAGGGCGCATCCACCACTGCATGCGGCTCATAGGCCAAGCGGAACGCGCGCTCGAATACATGTGCAGGCGGGCCTCCTCGCGCGTTGCCTTCGGCAAACCCGTCGCCGCCCAGACGGTGACGCAGGAAAGAATTGCCGAGGCGCGTTGCCAAATCGACATGGCTCGGCTGCTCACGCTCAAGGCGGCCTGGATGATGGACACGGTGGGCAACAAAGTTGCCCAGACGGAAATTGCCATGATCAAGGTCGTGGCTCCGAGCATGGCCTGCCAGGTGATCGACTGGGCGATGCAAGTCCATGGCGGAGGGGGACTCAGCCAAGACTTCCCGCTCGCCTACAGCTGGGCGAACGCCCGCACCCTGCGCTTCGCTGACGGGCCGGATGAAGTGCACCGCAATGCCATCGCCAAGTGGGAACTGGGCAAGTACGCCCCTGTACCCAAGGCCATTGAGCCACCCATCACCCGGGGTTGCTGACGCAGATCGCTCAGACGAAGCACAATCGCGGAGTTAGCTCTCCGCACAAGCCGAGCCGAGTCGCGGCTTGTGCTTTCATAGTCTTGGAGTTTTTCATGATCGACGTCTATTCCTGGCCCACGCCCAACGGCCACAAGGTTCACATCATGTTGGAAGAGTGCGGCCTGCGAGAGGGTCGCGACTGGCAGGCACACCCGATCAATATTGGCGAAGGCGATCAATTCAAGCCGGAATTCCTCAAGATCAGCCCCAACAACAAAATCCCTGCCCTGGTCGACAGCCAAGGACCGGACGGCGAGCCCATCAGTTTGTTCGAGTCCGGGGCGATCCTGCTTTACCTCGCAGGCAAGTTCGGAAAGTTCATGCCCGCCGATGTACGTGGCAAATACGAGGTACTGCAGTGGCTGATGTTCCAGATGGGAGGAGTCGGCCCGATGCTGGGACAAGCGCATCACTTCCGTCTCTACGCTCCGGAGAAAGTCGAGTACGCCATCAACCGTTACACCAACGAGGCAAAGCGCATTTACGGTGTGATCGATAAGCGCTTGGCGCACAGCACTTGGCTGGGCGGCTCCGAATACTCGATCGCCGACATCGCCGTGTTCCCCTGGCTACGCGGTTGGCAGGGCCAAGGCGTTACGTTGAGTGACTACCCTCACTTGGAAGCCTGGTTCAACAAAATCGCCACTCGCTCGTCCGTGCAACGCGGCTTGGAAGTCCTGGCACATTTGCGCAAACCGACCCCGACTCCCAGTGCCAAGGAGCGGGAAGTGCTTTACGGCTCGACGCAGTACCAACGTCGTTAAGCTATCCCAAGCGCCCCGGTGTCGTGGATTCCATCCACGCACGACGCATCGAGGGGATGGAACCGGCTAATCGGCCCTTCATCTCACGCCACAGCCCAGAACTGATCCAGCCCCTCGAATTCCCATTCCACGGGATCTTCGCGTCCAACAATGCGCTCAATCACATGGGGAGATGAGAGGTCCACGGTCTGAGGCGCGATATGAGCGGTACGGTCCACGGAATAAAACACTTTGACGATCGGTTTAGTCAAAGCCTGTGGGGACTGCTCCACCACCACCGCCAACACGGCCCCCCAGCGGTCTGATGTCAGGCGAAGCAAGGACCCCACCGGGTAGATGCCCAGGCTCTTGACGAAGGCCTGGAACACCCGTTGATCAAAATGTCCGCGAGACCATTCGGCCATCTTATGCAAAGCCTGAGCGGGATCCCAGCCCGCTTTATAAGGACGGTCAGAGGTGATGGCGTCGTACACGTCGCACACGGCCCCCATCTTGGCGAACAAGCTGATTTCCGAATCCTTCAGACCCTTGGGATAGCCAGATCCGTCGACTTTCTCGTGGTGGTGTAGGCAAACATCCAAAGCCACCGGATCCAGGTTGCCGACGTTCTGGAGCATGCGATAACCATCGATGGTGTGCTGCTTCATCACTTCGAACTCAGCGGGCGTCAGCTTGCCAGGCTTGTTCAGCACGCCGGGAGGAGTCGCCGCCTTGCCCAGGTCATGCAGCAACCCCGCCAACCCCGCGGATCGCGTTTGTCCCTCACTCAGACCCATCTGCCTGGCCAATGCGATCATCAAGGCGCACACCGCGACAGAGTGCATGTAGGTGTAGTCGTCCGCGGTCTTGAGCCGCGCCAAACTGATCAGCGCACTGGCGTTACGGGAAACGGAGTCGGAAATCTCTTCAACCAGATGTTGCGCACGGGCCGCGTCCACCGTCTTGCCCATGCGGGCTTCCTGGAACATGGACATCACCGCTTGCTTGGATTGCTGACAGATCAGGGCCGCTCGAGACAATTCCTCTTTGATGGGCAAGGGCTCCGTCACCCGAGAAAGGCGAGCCACTTCGTTAAGCTCAAGCTGGGCCTCAAAGGCGACCTGCTCCTCGGTCTCAACTTCCGTCCCCGGGGGAACGTCGAGCCCCTTGCTGCTGTCAATCCAGACCTCGCGGATGCTACTGTCAAGTATGCGTTCCAGATCTTTGGGGTCCGCCAGCAGAAAGCTGTCGCGCCAGAATGGATGCTCCTGCCAGGACCCCCGCAGTTCTTCAACCCACATCCCCAGTTTCAACGACTCGACGCGTATGCATTTGAGCATGAAAGGTTCTCCACGCACCCTGCGAGGATCGTAACATCAAGCTTCTTGCGGCGGCATCACCAATATGGGCGAGGACCGCGCGTCGGCAATCTCCTGGGAGGCAGGACTAGCCGGGACGCCTTGGATCAGTGCAGGTGCCGAGGCTTACGCCCCCCGCCGTGGCCGCCCGCACCCCGTGGGGGTTTACCGATCTCAAGTGAATTGACCAGGGCATCGTAGCGGCCCCGGAACAGGTTGTCGATTTCACCGACCAAGCCACTCAACTCAGAGGCGTCGAAGTGGCGCTCCATCACATGGATCACATCCTGCACCAGGATGTCGCGCTGAACCTGCATGATGGCGCCAGGATTGGGGCCGACGAAAAGCATGAGGAAGTCGTCACGCGACTCGGTCTCTGGGTCGGCCTCTTCCTCATCGAACTCGACATCGTAGAACGTGATCTCAATCGCAGCGCCTGCTTGAGACAACTCGTTGAGGCTCATGCACATCTCGTCAAGAGACTGGCGAAAGTTCTCGTCGCCCAGCACCGTCCAGCACAGTCGCAGCACGTGCTCTTGAGCATCGAAACGGATGCCCGGCTCATCCTCGTAGTGGCTGTGCGCCCCTTCAGCCAAGGTACGAGCGCCAACGTACTTCCACAGGGGCTTGAGCGCATCCTGAATCTGCTCGAAAGCCACGTCTGCGCGTAAAGGCACATCACCGTGAACATGAATTTCAAACGGAGCGTCGTAGCTGCTGGCCATAGGGAGGGTCGTTGTGGGTGCTTTTGGTGCCTCGAACCGGGGTCGAACCGGTACGCGCCCTTTCAGGCTGCGGCGGATTTTAAGTCCGCTGTGTCTACCAATTTCACCATCGAGGCGGCAGAGCGATCTGCCCGATTGTGAAGCAAACAGCAACACGGGGAGGCCAAAGAAATGGAGCGGGAAACGAGGCTCGAACTCGCGACCTCAACCTTGGCAAGGTTGCGCTCTACCAACTGAGCTATTCCCGCGCTGAATACCTGGAGGCGCGATCCGGAGTCGAACCGGACTAGACGGATTTGCAATCCGTTGCATAACCGCTTTGCTATCGCGCCTTCAAAACTTCCAGCCCCGAGCCACCGGGACTGAATAAAAAAGGGAAGCATCGGGCTTCCCTTTTCGGAATCTTGGAGCGGGAAACGAGGCTCGAACTCGCGACCTCAACCTTGGCAAGGTTGCGCTCTACCAACTGAGCTATTCCCGCGTTAAGAGACCATGATTATAGAACGAATTTTCCCCACATCACGTGGACCAGCGTGAAATTTTTCGCGCTGGCCGATACTCAATGTTTGATCGAGCCCTGAGCAGCCTCGGGAGTGGCAGGCGCACCAGCCTCCACCGCGGCAGAGGGTTCGTCATCCGGCAATGGCGTGGGCAGACGCTCCAGCGCGATCTCCAACACCTTGTCAATCCACTTGACCGGCACGATGTCCAGACCACTTTTGACATTGTCAGGAATCTCCTGAAGATCCTTGACGTTCTCTTCTGGAATCAACACGGTCTTGATGCCACCTCGCAAGGCCGCGAGTAGTTTTTCCTTCAAGCCGCCAATCGCGGTGACTTCGCCGCGCAGCGTGATTTCACCGGTCATGGCCACTTCACCGCGCACGGGAATGCCCGTCATGGCGGAGACCATGGCCGTGGTCATGGCGGCACCGGCGCTGGGACCATCCTTGGGTGTCGCACCATCCGGCACGTGCACATGCAGATCACGCTTCTCGAAGTACTCGTCGGGAATGCCGAGACTGCGCGCTCGGCTGCGGACCACGGTCCGAGCAGCCTCGACCGATTCCTTCATCACGTCACCCAAGGAACCGGTACGGGTGATATTGCCCTTTCCGGGCATGAGCGCGGCCTCGATGGTCAGCAAATCGCCGCCCACCTCCGTCCACGCCAAGCCAACGACCTGCCCCACCTGGTTTTGCTGTTCAGCGCGGCCATAGGTGAACTTGCGCACTCCCAGGTAGTCGTGCAGATTCTCTGCGGTGACCTGAACTTGGGGCGTCAGTTTCTTCAGTTGCAAGCCCTTGACGACCTTGCGGCAGATCTTGGAGATCTCCCGCTCGAGAGAACGGACACCCGCCTCACGGGTGTAGTAACGAACGATATCGCGGATCGCGTCTTCCGTGATCAGCAACTCCTCGTCCTTGACGCCGTTGTTCTTGAGCTGCTTCGGGCTCAGGTAACGCTGAGCGATGTTGACTTTCTCATCCTCCGTGTAGCCTGAGAGCCGGATCACCTCCATGCGATCCAGCAATGCGGGCGGAATGTTCATGGAGTTGGATGTTGCGACGAACATCACATCCGACAGGTCGAAATCGACCTCCACATAGTGGTCACCGAACTTGTTGTTCTGCTCTGGGTCCAGCACTTCCAACAGGGCGCTCGATGGATCACCCCGAAAATCCGTGCCCAGCTTGTCGATCTCATCCAACAAGAAGAGTGGATTGCGGGTGCCGACCTTGGTCAGCGACTGCAGCACCTTGCCGGGCATGGCGCCGATGTATGTCCGACGATGGCCGCGAATTTCCGCTTCGTCGCGCATGCCCCCCAAGGCCATGCGGACGTACTTGCGTCCTGTGGCCTTGGCGATCGACTGCCCAAGCGAGGTCTTACCGACACCGGGCGGCCCAACCAAGCAGAGAATTGGCGCCTTGACCTTGTCCACGCGCTGCTGGACCGCGAGGTATTCAAGAATGCGGTCCTTCACCTTCTCCAGTCCAAAGTGGTCCTGGTTCAGCACTTCTTCGGCATTCGCGAGGTCGTGCTTGATCTTGGTCTTCTTGCTCCAAGGTAACCCGACCAGCGCATCGATGTAATTGCGCACCACGGTGGCCTCAGCCGACATGGGCGACATGAGCTTGAGCTTCTTGAGCTCATTCTCAGCTTTCTTGCGCGCCTCGGCGGGCATGCGGGCGAGCTTGATCTTTTTCTCGATCTCCTCAAGGTCCGCGCCGTCCTCGCCCTCGCCCAGTTCTTTCTGAATGGCCTTGACCTGCTCATTCAGATAGAAGTCGCGCTGGTTTTTTTCCATCTGACGTTTGACACGGCCTCGGATGCGCTTGTCCACGTTGAGGATGTCGACTTCGCGCTCGATCTGCTCAAACAGATTCTCAAGCCTATCTTTCACCTCGGACAGACTCAGCACCGCCTGCTTGTTCTCCAACTTGAGTGGGAGATGGGCAGCGATGGTGTCGGCCAGTCGGCCGGGGTCATCGATGCTGGAGATGGAGGTCAGAATCTCGGGAGGGATTTTCTTGTTGAGCTTGACGTACTGGTCAAACTGCTGCATCACGGCTCGGCGCAACGCTTCGATTTCACTGCTCAGCTTCTCACCCATCACCTCGGAGGCAGCGGCCTGCACCGGCACCACGGTCGCTGTGAAATGGGTTTCGCCTTCCGTGATGTTTTGAACGCTCGCGCGCTGCTGCCCTTCAACTAGCACCTTCACCGTGCCATCGGGCAACTTGAGCATTTGCAGAATTGTAGAAACGCAGCCCACGTCGAACATGTCCGACACTTGGGGTTCGTCCTTCGCGGCGGCTTTTTGCGCGACGAGCATGATGCGGCGCTCCGCTTCCATCGCAGCTTCGAGGGCCTTGATGCTCTTGGGGCGCCCCACGAACAGCGGAATCACCATATGGGGAAAGATGACCACGTCGCGCAGGGGCAGCAGCGGCAATTCCAGGGGTTCAGGCGGCAGATGAGTTTGACCGGACATGGAGGGTCCTCGCAATGTTTTTGATGAGCAGGCTGTGAAGGGATAGATGCGGGGATGATTCTCTTTTTCCAGCCCTGCGATGCATATTAAGCCGCTGAGGAGATGTTAAGCAGGATTTGCCCTGCTGAAACCACGAAGGAAACCATGGAAAACCGACAGCTTTCCCAATTCCTGAGCTTTTCGCGCGATTTTCGGGCAAAAACTGCCCCGATTGGATCGCCCCTTGGATTGGCGGCTCGCCGGTCCCAAGGAATCAGGCCTCTGAATCAGGCTTGCTTAGCAGCCTCGCGGTACACCAACAGAGGCGGTTTGTGTTCCTCGATCGTGGACTCATCCACGACGACCTTCTCCACATTATTCAAGGTCGGCAGATCAAACATCGTGTCGATCAAGGACTGTTCCATGATGGAACGCAGACCCCGCGCGCCGGTCTTGCGGGCCAGACTTTTCTTGGCAATCGCGGCCAGTGCCGTGGGACGGATCTCCAGTTCCACCCCCTCCATGCCGAAAAGCTTGGCGTACTGCTTGACCAGCGCATTCTTGGGCTCAGTCAGGATCTGCACCAGGGCATCTTCGCTCAGCTCAGCCAGCGTGGCGACCACGGGCATGCGCCCCACGAGTTCGGGAATCAGTCCGTACTTGATCAGATCTTCCGGCTCGACTTCCTTGAAAACTTCCGTCAGGCTGCGCTGGGTCTTGCTTTTGACCGCCGCGCCGAAGCCGATGCCCGAAGATTCCGTGCGACGCTCAATCACCTTCTCCAAGCCAGCAAACGCACCACCGCAAATGAAGAGAATGTTGGTGGTATCCACCTGAATGAAATCCTGGTTCGGGTGCTTGCGCCCACCCTGCGGGGGCACCGAGGCCATCGTTCCCTCGATGAGCTTGAGCAAGGCCTGCTGCACGCCCTCGCCGGAGACATCGCGGGTGATGCTCGGGTTGTCGCTCTTGCGTGAGATTTTGTCGATTTCGTCGATGTAGACGATGCCACGCTGAGCCTTCTCAACCTCGTAGTTGCAGTTCTGCAGCAGCTTGGCAATGATGTTTTCGACGTCCTCGCCCACATAACCGGCCTCGGTCAGCGTGGTCGCGTCCGCCATCACGAATGGTACGTTGAGCTGGCGCGCCAGGGTCTGTGCCAGCAGGGTCTTTCCCGAACCGGTGGGGCCGATGAGCAGGATGTTGCTCTTGGCCAACTCCACCTCGTCCTTGCGGGCGGTCTCTTTGTGCTGCAAACGCTTGTAGTGGTTGTACACCGCAACCGCGAGCGTGCGCTTGGCGGCATCTTGGCCGATCACATAATTGTCCAGGTTGGCCTTGATCTCCGCAGGTGTGGGCAAACTGCCGCGTCCTGCGTTCTGGTCGCTGGGCGCTGGCAGCTCATCACGAATGATTTCGTTGCACAACTCAATGCATTCGTCGCAGACGAATACAGAGGGGCCGGCAATCAGTTTGCGTACCTCATGCTGGCTCTTGCCGCAGAAAGAGCAATACAAGGTTTTTTCGCTGGATGTGCTTTTTTTGTCGGCCATATGTTCATCACCTTCCTTGCCCACCGGGAGATTCCCGGGCAGATCATAACCAAGCGCGCAAGCTGCTCACACGAGCCCCCCAGGCCTTGAAAAAGGACCTGGTATGGGCGTCGCAAAAACCGCGCTGCCCGGGAATTCAGGGCCTTTTCGCGATCACCTGATCGACCAGTCCGTAATCCTTGGCCTCGTCAGCCGAGAGGTAGTAATCGCGTTCGGTGTCACGCTCGATCTTTTCCAGTGGCTGGCCCGTGCGCTCCGCCAGGATCTTGTTCAACTGCTCACGGGTCTTGAGGATTTCACGGGCATGGATCTCGATTTCGGTCGCCTGGCCTTGCGCACCACCGAGCGGCTGGTGAATCATGATCTTGGAGTTGGGCAAGGAAAAGCGCTTGCCCTTGGCGCCAGCCGCCAGCAAAAAGGCGCCCATGCTGGCCGCCATGCCGATGCACAGGGTGGACACGTCAGGCTTGATGAAATTCATCGTGTCGAAGATCGACATGCCGGCGCTCACGCTGCCACCGGGAGAGTTGATGTAGAGCGAAATCTCCTTGTCAGGGTTCTCGCTTTCCAGGAACAGCAATTGCGCCACCACCAAATTGGCCGTCTGGTCATTCACAGGCCCCACCAGGAAGATCACACGCTCACGCAGCAGGCGCGAGTAGATGTCATAGGAACGTTCGCCGCGCCCCGACTGCTCGATCACGATCGGCACCATGCCCAGGGCTTGCGTTTCGGTGGCGCCGTGGTAGGCGGAGGGATGAGCGACAGAGTTGCGCAGATTCATGTTGACTCCAAATGAGAGACCCGGACTTTATCGCCATTTATATAACGGAAATCCGGCAAGGGCCGTGAACGGCGCGGCGCAAAGACCACGCCTACAAGCAAATGGGGCCTGCCGCCGGGACTGCAAGCCCCGGCTCAGGCCCCAACCGCATGCGACGCCAGGGATCAGCCGGGCTGCCCCATCAGATCATCAAAGGAAATCGCCTTGTCCGTGACCTTGGCCTTGGACAACACGAACTCCGTGACGTTGTTCTCAATCACCACGGCCTCGACCTCAGCCATGCGGCGGTTGTCGCTGAAATACCAGCGCTTGACATCTTCCGGACGCTCGTAACTGGCCGCCAGTTCATCCACATGCGCCTTGATTTGCTCGGGTGTCGCTTCCAGCTTGTTGGCACGCACCAATTCGGCCACCACCAAGCCCAGGCGCACGCGGCGCTCGGCTTGCGGCGTGAACAGCTCTGTGGGGATGGGGGCCTTGTCGGCGTCTTTGATGCCGCGCGCCTTCAAGTCGGCGCGGGCACTCTCGACCATGCGGTCCAGCTCGGCAGCGACGATGCTCTTGGGCAGGTCGAGCTCAGCCTTGGCGATCAGGGTGTCCATCACCGCTTGCTTGTTGCGCGCCACCAAACGGGCCTTGACCTCGCGCTCCAGGTTCTTGCGGATGTCGGCATGCAAGGCAGCCACGGTTCCCTCGGCCACCCCCAGGGACTTGGCCAGAGCATCGTCCACCTCGGGCAGGTGCGCAGCCTCAATCTTCTTGACCGTGACCAGGAAGTCGGCGGTTTTACCTGCCACGTCCTGGCCGTGGTAGTCGGCCGGGAAAGCCAGCGGGAAGGTCTTGCTCTCGCCAGCCTTCATGCCACGCACAGCATCTTCGAATTCCTTGAGCATCTGTCCTTCGCCCACCAGAAACTGGAAGCCGTCAGCCTTGCCGCCCTGGAAGGGTTCGCCATCGATCTTGCCTTCGAAGTCCACTGACACGCGGTCGCCATCTTGCGCGGCTTCGTCCTTGCCGCGCTGAGCGAAGGTGCGGCGCTGCTTGCGCAGGATGTCCACGGTTTTCTGGATCGCGGCATCACTGACTTCGGCGCTCACCTTTTCGATCTGCGCGCCGGAGAGTTCACCGATCTTCACTTCGGGATAGACCTCGAACACCGCGTCAAAGCTGACTTGGCCCTCGGGCGCATTGTCCTTTTCGGTGATGCGGGGCTGACCGGCCACGCGCAGCTTGGCCTCGTTGGCAGCAGCGGCGAACGCCTCGCCCACCTTGTCGTTCATGACCTCGTACTGAACGGAGAAACCATAGCGCTGGGCCACGACGCTCATCGGCGCCTTGCCAGGACGGAAGCCGTCCATGCGCACGGTGCGCGCGAGCTTCTTGAGGCGCGCGTCCACCTCGGTCTTGATCACGTCCACAGGCAGGTTCAGGGTGATCTTGCGCTCGAGCTTCTCGAGGGTTTCAACGGTAACGGCCATGGTCTACTCCAAAAAATCGACGATTCGGACGGATCGGGGCAACTGCAGCGGCTTGGGCCGCCAGGAATTGCCACTGTGTGGTGCGCGGGGGGGGACTCGAACCCCCACACCCTTGCGGGCGTCAGGACCTAAACCTGGTGCGTCTACCAATTTCGCCACCCGCGCAAAGAAAGACAAAAGGCGGTGATCGCAGACCCGAAAGCATGCAACACCGCCTTACGAAATCGGTGAACCGTCTATTTTAACCGGGCCGACCCTCACATTCCTTGGAGAGGGGTGGTGCCATACACAGCCGTCGACCGGCCGAAGTCAAGCCATGGTGTAGCCATGCCCGCGAAAGATCAGTACAGCGCCGGCTTGTCACGCTTGACGCGGAACCACGCGGCATACATGGCGGGCAAGGCCAGCAGTGTCAAGACGGTTGCCACAACCAGCCCGCCCATGATGGCAATCGCCATGGGCCCCCAGAACACGCTGCGCGACAGGGGGATCATCGCCAGGACCGCAGCCGCAGCCGTCAGCACGATGGGACGCAAGCGCCGCACGGCAGACTCGACGATCGCATCCCAGGCGGGCACCCCATTCGCGCGTTCCTGCTCGATCTGGTCAATCAGGATCACCGAATTGCGTTGAATCATGCCCATGAGCGCGATCACGCCCAGCAACGCCACGAAGCCGAACGGCCGATTGAACAGCAGCAAGGCCGCGGCCACGCCCGCGATGCCCAGCGGACCCGTCAGGTAAACCAGCAGGGCCCGGCTGAAGCTCTGCAACTGCAGCATCAGCAGGGTGAAGGTGATGAACAGCATCACGGGCAAACCGGCCGCAATTGAGCTGGACCCCTTGGAACTCTCCTCAACAGTACCAGCCACCTCAATGTGGTAGCCGTTGGGCCAGCGAGATTCCAGGGTCTTGAGCGCGGGCAACAGTTCTGCCGTCACGGTCGCCCCCTGCAGACCTTCGGCAATGTCGCTCTGAACCGTGATGGCGTAATCACGGTTTTGCCGCCACATCACGCCCGGTTCCCAGGTGAACTGGGGCTTGGCGATTTGGGTCAGCGGTATCTGCCGGCCACTGGCCGTGGGCAGGTAGGCGTTACCCAGGTCGGTGACGGCATCGCGCTCGTCCAGCGGCTGACGCAGCACGATGTCGATGAGCTTGTCCCCTTCCCGGAATTGCCCCACCGTCGCACCCACCAGCGTGGTCTTGGTGGCCTGCGCGATGGACTGGCTGGTCACGCCCAGGGCTCGGGCCTTATCCTGATCCACCTCCAAGCGAATCACCTTGACCGACTCGTTCCAATTGTCGTTGACGCCGCGCGTGTTGGCGTTCTCCCGCATGAGGGCTTTGACCTCATCCGCGCGCGCGCGCAGCACCAGCGGGTCAGGCCCCATCACGCGGAACTGCACGGGGTAGGCCACCGGCGGCCCGTTGGGCAGCAGCTTGACGCGCCCACGCACCTCGGGAAACTCCTGGGCCAGCACCACCGGCAGCTTCAGCCGCAGCGACTCGCGCACCTTCAGATCTTTCGACATGACGATGAGTTGGGACACATTGGTCTGCGGAAACACCTGGTCCAGCGGCAGGTAGAAGCGTGGCACGCCCGAGCCCACCCAGGTGCTGACGGCGGTGACGCCTTCCTCGGCCATCAGACGGCGCTCGACGCGGCGCGTCACCTCTTCGTTGGCTTTGAAGGAGGTCCCTTCGGGTAGCCACAGATCCACCAGGATCTCCGGGCGCACGGAATCAGGGAAAAATTGCTGCTGCACACGGCTCATTCCGACCAGACCGAGTGCGAAGGTCAGCAGGGTCGCGCCGATGGTCAGCCAACGATGTTGGACACACCAGTCGACGGCGCGTCGAAAAGCCTGGTAGAACGGTGTGTCGAAGTGTTCATGATGCTCGGCCCCCGCCGCCGCGGGCTTGACCTTGAGCAGCACATTGCCCAAATAAGGCACGAAATAGATCGAAGCCAGCCAAGACAGCACCAAGGCAATGCCTGTGACGGCGAAGATGGCGAATGTGTACTCGCCGGTCGAAGACTTGGCCATGCCAATCGGCAGGAAGCCCGTGGCCGTGATCAGCGTGCCGGTCAGCATCGGCATGGCCGTCACTTCGTAGGCGAAAGTCGCGGCGCGGGCTTTGTCATAGCCCTCTTCCATCTTGCGAACCATCATCTCGACGGCGATGATGGCGTCGTCCACCAACAGGCCCAGTGCGATGATCAGTGAGCCCAGCGAGACCTTGTGCAGGCCGATGCCCCAGTAGTGCATGGCCAGGAAGGTCACTGCCAGCACCAGCGGAATGGTGATGCCCACCACCAAGCCGGGGCGCATGTCCACGTACCAGCGGCGCCACAGCGGCAACGTGCCCCCCACGGGGTTGTCACGCTTGTGCAGGCCCAGGCTCAGGAAGCTCACCGCGAGCACGATGACCACGGCTTCGATCAGCACGTGCACGAACTCGTTGACCGATTCGGACACTGACCTCGGCTGGTCCTGCACCTGTAGCAGACGCACGCCCGCGGGCAAGGTTTTTTCGATGTGCGCAGAGACCGACTTGAGCGCCTTCCCGAGGGCAATGATGTCACCCCCCTTGACCATGGACACACCCAGGGCGATGACTTCATGCCCGTCATGGCGAACCTTCACCGATGGCGGATCGGCGTACCCGCGCGTGATGGTCGCGATATCGCCCATGCGCAATTGCGCGCCCGAGGTGCCACGGATCGGCATCTCGCGCAGTTCTTCCAGCGCGTTGAACTGCCCGGCAACGCGCACCTGAACCACGTCCAGTGGCGTTTGCACGGCGCCCGCGCTCTCCACGGCGTTTTGCTGACCCAGCTGGGCCAGCACCTGGTTCATGTCCAGCCCGAGTTGCGCCGCCGTTTTCTGGGAAATCTCGACAAAGACCTTTTCGTCCTGCGCGCCGAACAATTCGACCTTGGCCACATCGGGCACGCGCAACAGTTGCTGGCGGGCGTCATTGGCGAAGTCCTTGAGCTCGGCATAACTGAACCCTTCGGCCTCCAACGCGTAGATGACCCCGTAGACATCACCGAAGTCGTCGTTGAAATACGGCCCCTGGATGCCCGCTGGCAATGTATGGCGCATGTCGCTGACCCGCTTGCGCACCTGGTACCAGGTATCCGCCACTTCAGATGGCGGCATCGAATCCTTCAAGTTGAAGACGATCTGCGATTCGCCCGGCTTGGAATAGCTGCGAATCTTGTCGGCGTAAGGCACTTCCTGCAGGGTGCGCTCCAGCTTGTCCGTCACTTGCTCGGCCACCTGCTGAGCTGTCGCACCGGGCCAATTGGTGCGCACCACCATGGCCCGGAAGGTGAAGGGTGGGTCTTCGTCTTGTCCCAACTGGAAATAGGCCGCCAGGCCCAGCACCATGAGCACCACCATCAGGTAGCGCGTCAACGCCGGATGCTCCAAAGCCCAGCGCGAGGGGTTGAAGCCCTTTTTAGGTTCCATCTGCGTCATGACCGCATCACTCCGCAGCCTGAGCCGATTTCGGTTGATAGATCGTCACCTTCTGACCTGGCGAGAGCACGTGAACCCCCGTGGCCACGACCAGTTGACCCGGCTGCAGGCCAGACGCAATCACGGCCTCGTTGCCATCGGCAGTCGAAACCTGGACGGGCTGCGAACGAACCGTCATGCTGGCCGTGTCCAACACCCAGACGGCGGTCACTTGCCCATCCTGACGCAGGGCGCTGCTGGGCAACTTGATGGCTTGCATGGTGGTGGCGCTGGTCCCAGTGCTCTTCGCTGGAACGGGAGTGGACGGAAGTACCGCCACGGTGGCCCCCAGGGGTGGCAACTTGCGAGCGGAGTCCGCAGCTTCAATGCTGGCCTTCACCAGGAAAGTTCGGGTCACGGGGTCCGCGCTGGCCGCAACCTCACGCACGCGGCCGGGCAACATTTCGCCTGTGGCCCAGATGCGCAACTGAACCGGCATGCCATTGACCATCATGGCCACTTGCCCCTCGGGCACGGAAAAGACCACATCGCGGGGGCCATCCTGAGCGATGCGCAACACCGGCGCGCCTGCGGCGACCACCTGCCCTGGCTCCGCCTCGATCGCGGTGACGACACCCGCCGCATCGGCCACCAGCTTGGCGTAGCGGGCCTGGTTGCCTTGCGTCGTCAGTTGGGCCTCGGCCTGATCCAGCTGCGCCTGAGCCGCTTTCAGTTGCGCTTCGCGCCGGTCCAGCTCGGCATCGCTGATGAAATTCTGCGCTCGCAATTCGCGGTAGCGTTGCAGGTCGGCGGCGGCGAGATCGCGATTGGTGCGGGCCGCGGCAGCCTGGGCGCGTGCTGCGTCGGCTGTGAGCTGATAATCCTGCGCGTCCAGCTGAGCGAGCACATCGCCCGCATTCACGTGCTGGCCCAGATCCACCTGACGCTGAACGATCTTGCCCGCGACACGGAAACCCAACCGTGATTCGGTGCGGGCGCGCACCTCGCCAGCAAATTCACGCGTGGACTGCAAGGGACTGGCCCCCACCGTCAGCACCTTGACGGCACGCACCGGCTCTTCCACCGGAGCCTGCTTGGAACAGGCGGCAAGCACAATCGCGGCCATCAGCGTCACGCCGATGCCGCCCACTCGGCTCGAAGAAGGTGAAAGACGATACCGCATGAGAATTATTCCGTCGCTTGATTGCTAATGACTGACCAGTCAGTAATTTATTCAAACCCATTCTGCTTGTCAAGCCATCTACCCGTCGTGAACGCCACTGCCTCCGTACAGCACTACGAAAACTTTCCCGTCGCGTCGCTGCTTTGTCCGCCTCGGCTGCGCGCGCCGATCCGGGCGCTCTACCACTACGCCCGCACAGCCGACGACATTGCAGACGAGGGCGATGCCCCTGCCATGCAGCGGCTCGCGGATTTGACCGCCTACCGGGACGAACTGCTGACCTGCTTTGACTCAGCCGCCGCCAACGTGACGACGCAGGGACGCTGGCCGCACATCTTCGGCCCACTGCGCCTCGTCGTCCATGATTTCCAGCTTCCAGAAACGCCGCTGACCGACCTCCTGTCAGCCTTCATGCAGGACGTGGAAAAAACCGATGCGACGATCCGCCAAGGCGACCCGCCGGGCGCCGCCTATGCCGACCGTGCCGAGTTGCTGGATTACTGCCGTCGGTCCGCCAATCCCGTGGGCCGACTGGTGCTGCACTTGCATGGCATCGACGACCCGGCATCCCTGGCACAGAGTGACGCGATCTGCACGGCCTTGCAGCTCATCAATTTTTGGCAAGACCTGAGCCGGGATATTCCGCGCGGACGGCACTATCTGACGGCGGCCGACCGCCTTGCCCATGGCGTGACTGATGCGGACTTGCAAGCATTGCGCAGCACGGCGCAAACACGGGCCCTGGTCGCGGACTGCTGCGCCTGGGCGCGGCGGCTGATGCAGCAAGGCGCCCCGCTGGTGCAGCGCATCCCTGGCCGCATGGCGTGGGAGTTGCGCTTCGTCGTGCAAGGCGGCCTGCGCATCCTCGACAAGATCGAGTCCCAAGGCTACGACACCCTGGGACAGCGGCCACGCATCAGCGCCATCGACGCGGCGCCGTTGCTGTGGCGAGCCCTCGTCATGCGCGTGCGCGCCACAAACCCGGGGCCGTGAGGCACCCGTTCTGGCGCCGGGGCTAACCCAGGCGGCTTGTGAGACCCACCCCCCAACAGGGTCTGCTGAAGCCAGGGCCTGCTCACATTCATTCATCAACAGAAGTGAGCGTGAGCAGGCGCTAGGCGGGCACCGGATCGGTGGGCGTCCGCGCCAGCCTGGGCCCCAGTAGCTCGGCCAACCAATTCATGAACAGTTGCGTGCGGCGCGGCAGTTGCCTGCGGTTCGCATAGACCAGGGACACCGGCATGGCGGGCGCACGCCACTGCGGCAGCACCTCGACCAGCAAGCCCTGCTCGATCAAGGGTCGCGTGCCAATGGCCGGGGCCTGGATCAGGCCCAGACCTGCCACGCAAGCCGCCGAGTAAGCCGCCGTGTCGTTCACCGTCAAGGCACCCGCCATGGGCCAGGTACGCACGTCGCCCTGCACCACGTACTCCCACCCCACGGGCCGAGCCCCCAATGTCGGTAGGTAGTGCACGACGCGGTGGTTCGCCAGATCCTCCAATGTTTGGGGCGTGCCATGCCGAGCCAGATAGGCCGGGCTGGCGCAATTGAGCTGAACCATGTAGCCCAGCGGCCGGGCCACCAAGGCCGAGTCGTCCAAGGTGCCGATGCGCAGCACGCAATCAAAGCCTTCGCGCACCAGGTCCACGCGCCGGTCCGTGCTGCTGAGTTCCAGTTCCAGTTCGGGGTGCAGCGCGAGGAACTCCCCGAGCCGGGGCAGCACCTGCTGGCGCGCGACGCCACTGGGCATGTCCACGCGCAGGCGCCCGCGCAAGGCCTCTCCACCGGTGCGGAACAGGGATTGCGCGTCGTCCAGCTGCGCGAGCAGATCCTTGCAGCGCTCGTAGAACACCTGGCCATCCTGTGTGGTCTGCACGCGGCGGGTCGTGCGGTGCAGCAGCCGCGTTCCCAGGCTGGCCTCCAGTTGCTGCACTGCCTGCGACACACTGGCCTTGGGCAGGCCCAGGCTGTCCGCCGCCTGGGTGAAGCTGGCCAGCTCGGCCACGCGGGTGTATATCTGCAATTGTTCGGGACGCAGCATGGTGGGGTCCTTGGGAGAGGGGGCGTGTGGCGGGATCAGCGACCCCTCAATTGTTCGATTTGGATGAACAAATTTATCAAATCACCACGATTTATCAAATCATCGCCGATCAATAAAGTCACTCCTGTCTTTACCCACCTCACCAGGAGCAGGACCATGAAACAGACATCCACACCCATCGCGCTCATCACCGGCGGCAGCCGAGGACTGGGTCGCAACGCCGCCTTCGCCTTGGCCGCCCAAGGCAGCGATCTGATCATCACCTACCAGCGTCAGCAGGCCGACGCGCTGGCCGTCGTGGCGCAGGTCCAGGTGCAACACGAGGGCCGTCGTGCCGTAGCGCTGCAGCTGGACACGGGTGACAGCGCCAGCTTCCCAGCCTTCGCCACCCGTCTGCGTGAATTGCTGGCCACGCAATGGCAGCGGACCCACTTCGACCATCTGATCAATAACGCGGGCTTCGGCCACCACGCCGCCTTCGCGGAAACGACCGAGGCCGACTTCGACGCGCTGTACCGCGTACACCTCAAGGGACCGTATTTCCTGACTCAGGCTCTGCTGCCGCTGATCGCCGACGGCGGCCGCATCCTCAACATCTCCAGCGGGCTGGCGCGCTTCAGCTTCCCCGGCAGCTCGGCCTACGCCATGATGAAGGGCGGCGTCGAAGTGATGACCCGCTACATGGCCAAGGAGTTGGGATCGCGCGGCATCGCCGTCAACACGCTGTCGCCCGGTGCCATCGAAACCGACTTTAGCGGCGGCAGGGTGCGTGATGACGCCACGCTCAATCGCGCCCTGGCCGCGCAGACTGCGTTGGGCCGCGTCGGCCTGCCCGACGACATCGGCGGCGCCATCGCCGCTCTGCTTGCGCCCGGCAGCCACTGGATCAACGCGCAGCGTGTCGAAGCCTCGGGTGGCATGCTGATCTGAGGGCTTGCCTGCCCATTTGAAAAAGAAACCGCGCCCACCGGCTTGCCGGTGGGCGCGGTGAAGGTCAAAAGCAGTTCTTGTGGTTCTTCGGTCTTGATCTTCTTAGAACGGGTAATGACGCGGGGTCGTCTGCACCGTGATCCAGCGCAGTTCGGTGAACTCGTTGATGCCCTGCCGACCGCCGAAACGCCCGATGCCCGAGGCCTTGACACCGCCGAAGGGCATTTGAGCTTCGTCATGCACGGTCGGGCCATTCACGTGGCAGATGCCGCTGTCGATGCGACGCGCCACGTTCATGGCGCGTGCGATGTCGCCGCCGAACACCGCCGAAGACAATCCGTACTCGTTGTCGTTGGCGCAGGCGATGGCTTCTTCCACGCCCTTGACACGCACGATGGCCTTGACCGGACCGAAGGTTTCCTCATGGTAGATCTTCATGGCCGGGGTCACGTGGTCCAGCAGCGTGGCGGGCACCAGGGTGTTGGTCGCCTTGCCGCCGCACAGCAGCTTGGCCCCCTTGGCCAGCGCGTCGTCGATCAGGGCATTGCAGTGCTCGACCGTGCTCATGCCGATAACCGACCCCAACACCACGGGCTCGGGCTTGCGCGGGTCGCCCAAGGGCAGGTTCTTCGCCTTGTCGGCGAACTTCTTGACGAAGGCGTCGGCGATCTTCTCGTCCACGATCAGGCGCTCGGTGCTCATGCAGATCTGCCCGCTGTTGGCGAAGCAGCCGAAGGCCGCGCCATTGACCGCGTCGTCGAGGTCGGCGTCGTCCAGCACCACCATGGGCGCCTTGCCGCCCAGCTCCAGCACCACGGGCTTGAGGTACTTGGCGCAAGTCATCGCGATGATGCGACCCACGCGGGTTGAACCCGTGAAGTTGACCCGCCGCACCGCCGGGTGCGCCACCATGGCCTCGACCACGGCACCCGCGTCAGCGGGCGCGTTGGTGATGTAGTTCACCACGCCGGGCGGGAAACCCGCGTCCATGAAGGACTCGATGATGAGTTGATGCGTGCGCGGGCTGTTCTCCGACCCCTTGAGCACCACCGTGTTGCCGCAGGCCAGCGGCACGGCGATGGCGCGCGTGGCCAGGATGACAGGCGCGTTCCAGGGCGCGATGCCCAGCACCACGCCGGCGGGCTGGCGCACGGCCATGGCCAGGCTGCCGGGCACGTCCGAGGGGATCACCTCGCCCGCGATCTGCGTGGTCAACCCCGCCGCCTCGCGCAGCATGCCCGCAGCCAAGTGCACGTTGAAGCCGGCCCACATGGCCGTACCGCCCGTTTCAGCGCCCACGGCCTCGATGAACTTGGGCGTCTTGGCCTCCATCGCATCCGCGGCCTTGAGCAGCAGCATGCGTCGCTCGGTCGGACCGGTCTGGCTCCAGGTCTTGAAGGCCTCGGCCGCGGCCTCAACGGCCATCACGGCATCGGCGGCCGACGCGGCAGGCGCGCGCGTGGCCACCGTGCCATCCAGGGGATTGCGACGCTCGAAGGTGGCGCCTTTTTCGGCGGTGACTTTCAAGCCGTTGATGAGCATGGACAGATCGGACATGGTTTCTCCTTAAACAGGGGCCGCGGCGTCGGCGGCGGAATGGATCAGGGTTTTGCGGCGCTGCACGGCGTCGCTCGCCGTGGTCTGGTCGGCGGCACCCGCCCCCAGGTAGGCCTCTCGGATGACGTTGCTGCGCTCCAGCAGGCGAGCCGGACCGCTGGCCACCAGCACGCCGCGTTCCAGCACATACCCGCGGTCGGCCACGGCCAGCGCCTTCTTGACGTTTTGCTCCACCATCAAGACGGTGGTGCCGGAATCTGCGATGCGGCGGGCGATGGCGAGCAGTTCATCGACCATGCGCGGTGCCAGGCCCAGCGAAGGCTCGTCCAGCATCAGCAGGCGCGGTGCAGACATCATGGCGCGGGCCACAGCCACCATCTGCTGCTCGCCGCCGCTCATGGTGCCCGCGAGCTGCTGAGCGCGCTCGCGCAGCTTGGGAAAGTCACCCAGTACCTGCTCAATGCGACGCGCACGCTCGTGCTTGGAGATCAGCCATCCGCCCAGCTCCAAGTTTTCGAGCACGGTCATCTGGGGAAACAACTGCCGACCCTCGGCCACCAGCGTGACGCCGCCCCGCACGACCTCGTGTGTCTTGTCGGGCAGTTCCTCACCGTCGAGCAACGCCAGACCCTGACGCGGGATCAATCCCATCAAGGACTTCAACAGCGTCGTCTTGCCCGCCCCGTTGGGACCCAGGATGACAGTCAGTCCCGGCTTGACCTCGAAACGCAGATCACGCAGCACGAGGAAGGCGCCGTAGCCCGCGCTCAGTCCACGCACTTGCAGGTGCGCGCGTTTCTGGTCACCCAGCACAAAGGGGGTATCGCTGTACCACATCATGCGGCTACCTCACTCGCCTCGGGTTCGGCCATCTCATCGCCCAGGTAAGCCTCGATGACCTCGGGATTGCGCACCACGTTCGCGGGCGTGTCGTCGGCGATTTTCTTGCCCTGGTGCAAGACGATCACCCGCTCCACGTGGCGCAACAGGGTGGTCACGGCATGCTCGATCCAGATCACCGTCAGGTCCAGCTCGTCGCGCAGGCGACCGATCAGGCGCGCCATGTCTTCGATTTCGGCCTCCGTCAGACCGGCCGCCACCTCATCGAGCAACAGCAGCCTGGGCCGCGTGGCCAGCGCCATGCCAATTTCCAGCAAGCGCTGCTGGCTTGGCGTGATGGCCGACGCGGGCAAACGGGCCTGCTCGGACAAACCGATCAGTTGCAAGATGCTGGTCGCGTCACGCAGCGCCCAGGGCACGTCCTTTTCCTCGCCCCAAAAGATGTACTTGCGCGGCCGACGCCCCGCGAACTTCAAGCCGAAGGCGATGTTGTCGAGCACAGTCATGTCGCCGAACACACGCGGCGTCTGGAAGGTGCGCGCCACGCCGCGTGCCGCGTAGCGATGAGGTCGTCTGCCCGTGAGGTCATGACCCTGGCACAGCAAACGCCCATCGGTCGGCGGCTGCACGCCCGAGATGGCGTTGAAGAACGTCGTCTTGCCCGCGCCGTTGGGACCGATGATGCCGACCAACTCGCCCGCCGCGAAAGAAGCGCTCACCGAGTCCACGGCGGTCAAGCCACCGAAACGCACGGTGACACCCTGCGCTTCGAGCAGGAACTCTTGTGTTCGGTCGCCAGCGGAATGCTCCAAGGCCGCCGAGGTGACCTCAGTGGAATGTGCGGCACGCAGCGCGGACAGCGCGGGTGCCGGTGTCGACAGGCTAGACAAAGTAGCTCTCCCGGGCGCGCTTCACGGCGCGCTGCTTCTCACGTTCTTTTTCACCCGACAGATCGCGCCGGAGGTCGCGGGCCCAATCGCGGCTGTCGGTCCACCAGCTCTTGAACGTGGTCCAGCGCAAGGAGGCCAGTCCACCGGGCAGGTAGAGCACGCAGAGAATGAGCAGCAGGCCCAAGGACATCAGGTAGATCTGCGGGAACTGTAGGCGCAGCGATTCGGCCAGCACGCTGAAGATGATCGCCGCGAGCAAAGGCCCCCACAGCGTGAGCACGCCGCCAATCAAGGTGATCAGCACGGTCTGGAAGCCGATGAAGGGATTGAAGACGGTGTGCGGATCAATGTACGTCCAACGCACGGCCATGGCCGCGCCCACGGCGCCCGCGAACGCCGCCGTCAGCGCGAAGCCCGCGATCTTGACGAGCCGCGTGTTCACGCCCAGGGTCTGCGCACGCTGTTCGTCCGCGCCGATGGCCAGCAGCGCGAGGCCGAAGCGCGTGCGCCGCACGACGATGGAGGCGGCCACCGCGAGCACGGCCAAGGTCAGCACCGTGAGGTAAATGGTCTCTCGCTCGGGCACCACCATCAGCACCCGGCCCACCGTGCCGGTGACCGACTTCTCGAAATAGGTCACCGCATGCAAGATGAGCTCCGTCATGCCGAAAGTCAGCACCGCGAAATAGGTTCCACGCAGGTGGAGCACGGCCGCGCCCATGAGAATGGCCACCACCACCGCGATGCCTGCGCCAATGGCGATGACGGTGATCCAGTTGAAATCGCCCAGCAGGATGGCCGAGGTGTAGGCGCCGATGCCAAAGAAGGCCGAGGTGGCGAGTGACAAGTAACGCGTGCTGCCGCAGAACAGGCCCCAGCTGGATGAGAGCGCCACGTACATCAGGCAGGTCAGCGCCATGGAAGCGACGAATTCGCTGGCGTAGGCCGGTAGAGCCAGGGCCCAGCCGGTGAAAGTCAACAACACCAGCAGGTCACGGATCAGGATGTGTCTTGAAGTCATCACAGGCATCAGGAATTGAAAGCCAACAGGTCAGGCCTTGCGGCTCTTGCGCGTGAACAGGCCCTCGGGCCGCAGCAAGAGCACGGCGATGAACACCGTGTAGGACAGCAACGCTTTCAAGGACGGGTTCGTGAAATGCATGCCCAGTGCCTCGATCACCCCCAGGAACAATCCACCCACCAAGGCCCCGCCCATGCTGCCAAAGCCGCCCAGGGTGATGACGATGAGCGCCGTGACCGTGTAGGGCTGACCCATGAAGGGCGTGATGGTGTAGGCCATGGACAACAAGGCCCCCGCCACGCCAGAGAGCCCCAGTCCGATGCCGAACATCAGCGGATGCAGCTTCTGCGTGTCGATGCCCATGAGCTGCGCGCCCGTGGGCGATTGCATGAGGGCACGGACGCCCTTGCCCAGCAAGGTCTGACGCATCAACACGATCAGCGAGCCGGCGAACAGCAGGGCGAGGAAAAAGATCAGCAACTTGTTGGCCGCGAACTGCATCTCGCCGAACTTGACGGGTTCGGTCAGGTAGTCGTACCCGCGCAAATCCCCACCCCAGACCCAGGACACAAAGTTCTGCACCAGGAACATCAGGCCAAAGGCCACCATGAGGCTGCGCGCCTCGAACACATCAAGGTTGGGCGAGGTCCGGGTCAGCCGCCGAAAGCACAGAAAGTGCAGCACCACGCCCAGGGCCATCAACACGGCAAAGGACACGGGGACCATCAGCAAGGGCGAAATTCCGAACTGCGTCTGCACCAGCCAGGTGAGGTAGGCGCCGACCATCAGGAATTCGCCGTGCGCGATGTTGAGGATGCGCATGAGCCCGTACTGGAGGTTCAGCCCCAGGGCAATCAGCGCATAAATGCCCCCGGTGATCAGACCGGAGACGATGAGTTCAAACCAGGCGGTGAATGACATGACGATGGATGGGACTAGCGAGCGCCGCCTGTGCGCTGAAAGACCGGAAGTGCGGGGTGAAAGCGCAGCGAAATCAAGGAGGAGGCCCGGCATAGGCCGGGCCCATGGACATTCGCGGAGCTTTCACCCCGCGATTGCGGTCGTGCTTCGATGCTTACCACTTGGGTTTGGAGATCAGCTTCGCCGTCGCACGCGCCGGCGGCCACACCACCTCGAACTCACCCTTCTGCCATTGCCCCACGGTGCCGGGCGTGCCCACGTTTTCGCTGCCGGAGAACTTGATCTCGCCCAGGATGGTCTGGTGCGTGGTGTTCGCCACGTAGTCGCGGATGGCCTTGCGATCCAAGCCCACGCTCTTGACCGCGTTGGTCAAGATCTCCAGCCCGGCCCAGGCCGCGCCACTGGCCCAGCGGTCCGGCTCCTTCTTCTGGCTGGCGACATGCGCGTCGAAGTAAGCCTTGGCGCCGGGACTGCTCTTGGCGTTCCAAGAGCCCATGCCCATCACGCCCTCGGCACCAGCGACCGTCATCACCTTGGTGTAGAGCGGGAAGGCCGTGCCCACCGAGGCGTAATAGAACTTCGGATTGAAACCGACTTCCTTGGACTGCTTGCTGGCCAGGATGGTGTCCGGCGGATAGGAGAATCCGATGAAGGCGTCCGGGTTCTTATCCTTGATGGAACGCAGCACAGGCGACAAGTCTTGGGTGCTACCCGGGTAGCTTTTCTCCTCCACCAAGCGGATGCCACTGCCCTTCACCGCCTCCTTCAAGGCGGCGTAGTTTTCGAGACCGAAAAGGTCGTCGACGTAAATCACTGCGGCGGTCTTCACGCCCTGCGCCTTGAGCAGGTCGACCAACGCGCCGATCATCGGCGCTGGCTGCTGCAGCAGCAAGAAGAAGTAAGGCAGCTTCAGGTCCACCAGTTTCTTGGACAGCGCGGTGGGCGCGAGGAAGGGGTAACCGTAGCGGTTGGCCAGCGGCGCGACGGCGAAGTTAGCCCCACTGCCCCAGGGCGGCAGGACCAGATCCACCTTGTCGCTGCCCATGAGCTTTTCATAGGTGCGCACCACCGTTTCCACATTGCTCTGGTCGTCGCTGCTGATCAGCTCAATCTTGCGACGCACCCCCTTGACGTCCAGGCCCCCCGCGGCGTTCTGCTGCTCGGCCCACAGAAGGTAGTTGGGCTCCTGGCTGGTCTGCGCGCCACCTGTCCATGGCCCGGTGCGCGCCATGGTGTAGCCGATGCGCACGGGTGCGCTCTGGGCCATCAACTGCGGGGCGAAGGTCGCGGCGCCGACGGCGGCCGCGGCACCTTTGATCAAGGTGCGCTTGCTCTGTTGAACCTGGGTTCGGGCCATGCTTGTCTCCTTATGATGTGTGGGGCTGATCGCCAACTTGGATGCTCTGCAATCCTAGGGACCTGCCCGCAGCAGGGCTTTGCTGAGCGTGCACAAAGTAATTGCCGCTGCGCGCACAAGCATCGGGGTTAACCCGCGCGACCCTTGTCGACTCGGACGGCGATCCGATAATCCGACGATGCAGTCAGCGACCTTGAGCACCGATGCCTATGCCCCCACCGAGCGGGCTTCCATCTGGCGCGACTGGAATTGGTCGCTGTTCGGTGGACTCGAATGCGACCTGTATGGCGACAGCGCCTTTGACGGCCACATCGCCCGCGCGCACGCGGGCGACATCATCCTGACCCGGCTGGAAGCCCATCGTCATCGCGTGGATCGCACCGCGCGACTCGCACGCGCCGACATCGCACCCGGGTACCTCAAGATCGTCGCCCCCTTGCAAGGACGCGCGCGCGTGGAACAGGACGGCCGCGAAGCCTGGGTGGGCCCCGGTGCATGGACGCTTTACGACACCACGCGGGGATACACCGTCGACAACCCGGGCCAGGTGGAACACCTGATCGTGATGCTGCCCAAGGCTCAGCTCGCAGAGCGCGGGCTGAGATTGGAGTCGTTGGTGGCGCGGCCGGTAGGCGCGACCACCGGCATCGCCCGCGTGGCGCTCTCCACCATGCGCAGCACGTTCGAGGAATTGCCTCACATGAGCGCGGACGCCGCGCATGGCGCGGGTGAACTCATTGCTCAACTCGTGCGGCTGTCACTGATCGAGTTATCCGGCCAGGAAACCCACCACACGCAGCGAGAGGCATTGAAAGACCGGATACGCGGCTACCTCGCCTTGCACCTGCGTGATCCGGCGCTGACGGTGGAACGCATGGCCGTGGCACTCCATTGCAGCAAGCGTCATCTCTACAACGCATGGGCCGACGAAGAGCGCACCTTGTCGACCCACATTCAGATGCAGCGCCTGGAGGGCTGCATCCGCGAGCTGTCACGCCCAGCGGCGGACACCGTGATGAAAGAGCGCGCGATCACCGACATCGCGCTGTCCTGGGGATTCAGCAACCCCGCACACTTCAGCCGGGTGTTTCGAGACCACACCGGTCTGAGCCCCAGCGAGTTCCGTGCCATGCGGCGAACCGGAAACCCTTCAGCCTGAGAATGCGTGTGCGCCGCGCGCGGCCGCTCAAGACGTCAGCAGCAAGGGCCGCGCGGAGGCGGCCACCGCCCCGCCCGACGCGGAACGGCCAGTGCCCGACGTGGCCAAGCGGAACTGACGCACGATGTCGGCCAGGCGATCCGCTTGCTCGCGCATGGATTCAGCGGCCGCCGTGGACTCCTCCACCAACGCGGCGTTCTGCTGCGTCATGCGGTCGATTTCCTGGACCGCCTGATCCACCTCACCGATGCCGAGCGACTGGCTGTCAGCTGCCGTGGTGATCTCGCCCATGATGTCGCGCACACGCTGCACGCCCGAGACGATCTCTTGCATGGCCGCGCCCGCGGCCTCCACCTGACGCGCACCGCCGTCGATGGCGGAGACACTGGCATCGATCAAACGCTTGATTTCCTTCGCCGCCTCGGCACTGCGTCCCGCCAGACTGCGCACCTCGCCCGCAACCACCGCGAAGCCGCGACCCTGCTCGCCCGCGCGCGCGGCTTCGACGGCGGCATTCAACGCCAGGATGTTGGTCTGGAAGGCGATGCCATCGATCACTGCGACGATGTCGGCGATCTTCTTGCCGCTGGTGCTGATGCTGTACATGCTCTGCACGGCCTCTTCCATCTCCTTGCCACCGCGCTGGGCCGACTGCGTGGCGCTGGCGACCAGTTGGTTGGCGTTTTGAGCGGCGCTGGCCGTGTGCTGGACGTGGCCCGTCAATCCGCTGATGGAACTCACTGTCTGCTGGACATTGCTGGCGGTCTGCTCCGTGCGTGTGGACAGGTCGTGGTTGCCGGTGGCGATCTCGCGGCTGGCCGTCGCGATGTTTTCGCCCGCATCGCGCAATTGGGTCACCATGCCGGCCAGTTCGGAGCGCATCTGTTCCAGGGCGCGCAAGAGATCCGACACCTCGTCGCGGCCCACGGCCTGCTGGCTCTGCGTCAGGTCGCCACTGGCGATGGACTGCGACAGCTGACGCGCCAGCTCGACCGGCTG
Organism: Hylemonella sp. W303a; assembly: GCF_046452315.1. Classification (NCBI taxonomy): domain Bacteria; kingdom Pseudomonadati; phylum Pseudomonadota; class Betaproteobacteria; order Burkholderiales; family Comamonadaceae; genus Hylemonella; species Hylemonella sp. W303a. The sequence goes on from NZ_JBKFDG010000006.1 coordinate 135,669, forward strand.
GCAGATGGCCCGCATGTTCAGCAGCGTCAGCGGCACGACGATCAGCAGGCTGATCACCACGAGCCCCGCGAAGATGAACAGCATGTTGTCGAGCAGGTCATTGCGGTTGGTGTTGGCTTCCTTGGCTTCCACGCGCAAGGCCTCGTCCAGCTGCGTGAGGGCCTTGTCGGTAGCGGTCAGTTCGCCCACGGCGCGCATGCTCATGCGGTTGGCGGCGGTGGCGGTGTCGTACACACTGCTTTCGATCTGCCGCGACAGGTGCGCAAACAGGGCGTGGTACTGCTTGAAGTGCTCCATCGCCTTGGTGATCTGGTCTTTTTGCTCGCCCTGCAGGGTCTGGGCCAGCTCATTCAGGGCTTGCTCGATGCGGGTTGCCGAGGCTTCCCATCGCGTGCGGGTCTCGCCCACGCGCTCGGGCTGCTCGTACTGGATGATCATGTCCTTCTCGTGCTGGCGCGCCAGCGCCATTTCAAGGCGCAGCTTGGACACCCGATCCACGGCATCCAGGGATTCGTTGATGACCTTGCCGCTGATCTGATGGATGCGGAACATGCCGAACATCCCCGCGCCCCCCACCAGCAGCAGCAGCACCAACACGACACCAATGGCGGCGTACATGCGGAAACGAATGGTGAATTGGCGCATCAGCGCGAACAGCTGTTGACTCATCTGGATCGTCTTTCTTCTGATCAAGCAAGGGAAAAGAGGCCGATTGCGGCCCGGGCCTGCCAACGCTTCAGGCGCCTACGGATAGTACATAGATTGTCGGCATTGGCCGGCACTTGTTAACAACGCGTTGCGTCTGCGATGGCACCAGGGAAAACCCTTAAACATACTTCACACAAAACCCAGCCGCGTGCGAACCATGAAGCTCGGCATGGGAGAATGCCGAGCCATGCCGGTTCACGTTCCCTCGTCTCCCTCCCCCGCGCAGTACGTCCAGGACAAGGCCGCAGCGTCGGGCAGCAGCTTTTACTACGCTTTTCTGTTCCTCCCGGCGGCCCGTCGGGCGGCCATCACCGCGTTTTACGCCTTCTGCCGCGAAGTGGACGACGTGGTGGACGAAGTGAACGACCCGGGCGTGGCCGCCGCCAAATTGGCCTGGTGGCGCACCGAAGTGGCGCGCGCCTGGCAGGGTCAGCCCAGCCACCCCGCTTTGCAGGCGCTGATGCCGCACGTGCGCGCCTACGGCATCGAGGCGCGGCACTTGCTGGCCGTCATCGAAGGCTGCGAAATGGACTTGCAGCAGAGCCGCTACCTGGACTACCCGGGCCTGCAACGCTATTGCCATCTGGTCGCGGGCGTGGTGGGCGAAGTGGCCGCAGGCATTTTTTCTGGCCGTGCCGGGGTGGACCCATCCCTGGACGAGCTTCGCACCCGCTACGCGCACACCCTGGGCCTGGCCTTTCAGCTCACCAACATCATCCGTGACGTGGGCGAGGACGCCTTGCGGGGGCGCATCTACCTGCCCATCAACGAGCTGCAGCGCTTCGAGGTCAAGGCGCACGAAATCCTGAACCGGCAGTACTCGGAGCGTTTTAAAGCGCTCATGAGCTTCCAGACAGAACGCGCACTGGCCTTGTACGACGAAGCCCTCGGCCTGCACGCCCAGATGCCCTCCGAGGAGCGTCGGGCCCAGAAACCCGGTCTGATGATGGCCAGCATCTACCGCACCCTGTTGCGTGAAATCGCGCGCGATGGCTTTCAGGTGCTGCACCAGCGCATCAGCCTGACACCTTTGCGCAAGCTCTGGCTGGCTTGGAAAGTCCAAGCCCTGGGCCGGCTGTGAGTCTTTTCCTTCAGTGCCAGGCCTGGCGCAGCGTGCGTGCGCAAGGGTCACTGCGGCCGTGAGAATCAGCATCGTCGGGGCGGGCTGGGCCGGTCTGGCTGCCGCCGTCACGGCCACGCAAGCGGGCCACCACGTCACCCTGCATGAGGCCGCGCGCGTGGCGGGAGGACGGGCTCGCGGCGTGGATTTGGTCCTGCCCAACGGCCAGACACTGACGCTGGACAACGGCCAGCACATCCTCATCGGTGCCTACACCGAGACCTTGCGGCTGTTGCGCACGCTGGGCTTGAACCTGGAGTCCGGCCCCGAGGCCCAGGTCAAAAGTCCCTTGCTGCGCCTGCCCCTGGCGCTGATCGGTCCGGACGGCCAAGGCCTGCGCTTGCCCCGCCTGCCGGGATTCATGCCAGCGTCCTGGGCCGTGCTGACCGGCGTGCTGCGGCATCCGGACTGGCCCTGGCGTGAGCGCCTGGCGCTGCTGCGCGCCGCGCTGCGCTGGCAAGCCCAGGGCTTCCAATGTGATGAGACCTTGAGCGTGGCCGAACTCTGCGCCCAGGCGCGTGGCGCCATCGGTCCGCGCGTGCTGACCGAACTGATCGAACCGCTGTGCGTGTCCGCGCTCAACACCCCAGCCGACGAAGCCAGCGCCCGGGTCTTTTTGCGCGTGCTGCGCGACGCGCTGTTTGCCGAACCCCAGGGCGCCGACCTGCTGCTGCCGCGCTGGGACTTGGGCGCGCTGCTGCCCGAACCTGCACTACGCTGGCTCCAGGCGCAGGGGGCCACCGTGCGTCTGGGCGCGCGCGTGCAGGATCTGGCCGCGTTGCAGGGCCAGGACCACATCATCCTGGCCTGCCCGGCTCCAGAGGCGGCGCGGCTGTCACACCCCTACAACCCCCACTGGGCCGCGCAGGCCCAGGCACTGCGGCACACCACCATCGCCACGGTCTACGCATGGGGCGCCGATGCTCGGTTGCACGCACCCATGCTGGCCCTGCCCAGCGCCGCCACAGGCCCGGCCCAGTTCGTTTTTGACCGTGGGCAGCTGGACCCCTCGGGCAAGAGCCAGGGTCTGCTCGCCTTCGTGGTCAGCGCCAGCACGGGCGAGCGCGAGGACATCGAGGCCCAGGTGCTAAGACAAGCGAAGGCACAACTGGGCTTGGCGCTGCAGGCCGTGCGAACCATCGTGGAAAAACGCGCGACCTTCGCCTGCACGCCTGGCCTGGCGCGGCCACCCGCGCGGATCGCCGCCGGGCTACATGCCTGCGGCGACTACGTTGAGGGGCCTTATCCCGCCACGCTGGAAGGCGCTGTGCGCAGCGGCATCGCGGCGGCGGGGGCCTGTGACCGCGCCCCCGCGTCACCGCATGGGCTGTCAGGGTAGCTGCGGAGTGATACAAACGCGCAGTCCGAACGCCCAAGGGCCCACCGAGTTGCCAACGGCCTCCTCCCGACGCTCCGCATGAAAACCCTGTTCAAGCTCCTCGCCGTTTCCCTGCTCACCCTGCTCATCGCCCTGCTGCTGGCGAGCGCCCTGGGCTATTGGTATGCACGCGGCAAGCTGCCACAGCGCGATGGCGAAATCTACCTGCGTGGCCTCGCCGCCCCCGTGCAGGTGCGCTGGGACGAGCGCGGCGTGCCTCACATCCAGGCCAAGAACGAGACCGACCTCTACCGCGCGCTGGGCTTTCTGCATGCCCAGGACCGCTTGTTCCAGATGGAGCTGATGCGCCGCCTGGCCAAGGGCGAGTTGTCGGAGATCCTGGGCCCCAAGCTGTTGGAAACCGACAAGCTCTTCCGCACCCTGGGCCTGCGCGCCCAGGCCGAGGCGCGGGTGCAATCCATCAATCCGCGACATCCTTCTTGGCCTGCGCTGCAGGCCTACCTGGACGGCATCAACGAATTCCAGGAGACGCGACCGCTGCCGCTGGAGTTTGAAATCCTGGGCATTCGCAACCCGCTGCCCTATTCCCCCGAAGACACCCTGGCCGTCACCGGCTACCTGGCCTACAGCTTCGCCGCCGCTCTGCGCACCGAGCCCGTGCTGACCTATGTGCGTGATCGGCTCGGCCCGGACTACCTGCGGATCTTCGATGTGGACTGGAACCCGCTGGGCGTGCTCAGCCCGCAGGCTCAATTGCTGGGTCAGGCCAGTCCGGCACGCCCGGGCGCCAAGAACGCGTCAGGACGGGACCAGACGCCCCGTCTGGCCTCCTTGAGCGACGCCGACTGGCAGACCCTGGCCCGCGTGGGCGAGGTCAGCCAGCAGGCCTTGGAACTGGCCGGAGTTCCGCTGATGGAAGGCAGCAATGCCTGGGCCATCGGCGGCCAGCGGACCGCCAGCGGCAAGCCCATGCTGGCGGGCGATCCACACATTGCCTTCAGCCTGCCGGCGGTTTGGTGGGAAGCCCACCTCAGCGCCCCCGGCTTCGAACTCTACGGCCACTTCCAAGCCTTGAGCCCTTATGCCCTGTTGGGCCACAACCGTGCTTTCGGCTGGAGCCTGACCATGTTCCAGAACGACGACATGGATTTGGTGGCCTTGCGCTCCAACCCAGCCAACTCTCGCCAAATCTGGTATCGGGGGCAATGGGTGGACCTGGGCAACCGGCAGGAAGTCATTGAGGTCAAGGGCGCTGAACCCGAGGCGGTTCAGGTGGGGCTGTCCCCCTACGGTCCGATCATCAACGCGGTGTTCGCGGACACGCTGGGCACCAGCTCTTCGGCCACACCGATCGCGCTCTGGTGGGCCTTCTACGATGCCGAGAATCCTGTCCTCGAGGCTTTCTACGAGCTCAACCGCGCGGACACCCTGGCCAAAGCCCGGCAGGCCGCCAGCAAGCTGCACGTACCCGGCCTGAACATCATGTGGGCCAATGCGGCGGGAGACATCGGTTGGTGGGCGGCCGCCAAGCTGGTGCAGCGGCCTACGGGCATCAACCCCAACTTCATCCTCGACAGCACGCAAGGCCAGGCCGAAAAGCCCGGTTACTACCGCTTCGCTGACAACCCGCAGGAAGAAAATCCCGCTCGCGGCTACATCGTCTCGGGCAACCAGCAGCCCCTGCCCCGCAGCGGGGTGCCGGTCTATGGTTACTACAACAACCCGGAGCGTGCGCGTCGGCTGGACTTCGTGCTCAGCAGCAAACGCAGCGGCTGGACCACGGCCGACAGCCAAGCCCTGCAACTGGATGAACAGAGTGGCTACGCGGCACGCATCCTGCGGCCGCTGCTGCCCTTGCTGCGCGCGGCGGCCGAGCACTCACAGGACAACACCGTCGAGCAAAAAGTCCTGCTGAATCAGCTCAGCGAGTGGGACGGCCGACACGAGGCGGGCAGCATCGCGGCCACGGTGTTCAACCAGTTCGTCTACGAACTGGCGCGCGCAGCGCTGGCCGATGAATTGGGACCTGCCCTGTTCAACAACTTGCTGCGCACCCGCGCGATCGACGTGGCGATGACACGCTTGGCCGCCGAAGAGAACTCCCCGTGGTGGGACGACCGCAGCACGCTGGCCGACCAGGAAACCCGTGCCGACATCGTGGCGCAAGCCTGGGAGGCCACCTTGACCCATTTGGTGAAGCTGCACGGCAAGTCAGCCATCAACCACTGGGCGTGGAGCGCGAACCACCAGCTGACCCACAATCACCCGCTGGGCCAGGTGAAGCCGCTGAACCTGCTGTTCAACGTTGGCCCTTTCCCCGTGTCAGGCGGGCGCGAGCTACCCAACAACCTCAATTACCCGATCGGACCGGCGCCCTGGAGCGTGCACCACGGCCCCTCGACGCGGCGCGTGATCGATTTCGCCGCCCCAGGCCAAGCCCAAGGCATCAACCCCGTGGGCCAAAGCGGCGTGTTGTTCGACCCCCACTACAAGGACCAAGCCGTGGACTACGTGCTCGGCCGTTACTACACCATGCACCTGGACGCCGACGACGTGCGCAAGTCCACGCGCAGCATCCTGCTGCTGCAACCCGACGATTGAACCCGACCATGACCCCGCCGCCCTCTTCCATGTCCCGCCCCAAGACCGCCGTCCTGCTCTGCAACCTCGGCACACCCGATGCGCCCACGCCCGCAGCCCTGCGGCGTTACTTGGGCGAATTCCTCAGTGACCAGCGTGTGGTGGAACTCCCCCGCTTGCTGTGGTGGCCCATCCTGCACGGCATCATCCTGCGCGTGCGCCCGGGCAAGTCGGCGAAGAAGTACGCCAGCATCTGGATGCGGGACGGCGACAAATCGGGCTCGCCCCTGCGGGTCTGGACCGAACGGCAGGCCATCGCTTTGGATGAACAGCTGCGGACCGCTGGCCTGAACGTGACCGTGCGCTACGCCATGCGCTACGGCTCGCCCTCCATCGCGCAACAGCTCGACGCCCTGCAGGCCGAGGGCGTGCAACGCATCCTCATCCTGCCGGCCTACCCACAGTATTCCGGCACCACCACGGCCAGCGTGGTCGATGCGGTGGCGCACTGGACCGGCAAGATCCGCTCCCTGCCCGAACTGCGCTTCGTCAACCGCTACCACGACGACCCGGGCTACATCAGCGCCCTGGCCGCGCGCATCGATGCCCATTGGCAGCAGCACGGTCGCCCGGACGGAACAAGCAGCAAACTGGTGCTGAGCTTCCATGGCCTGCCCGAGCGCAACCGCACCTTGGGTGACCCGTACTACGACGAATGCCAGACGACGGCCAGGCTGCTGGCCGAAGCGCTGCGTCTGACGCCCGAGCAATACCTCGTCACCTTCCAGTCCCGCTTCGGCGCGGCCAAGTGGCTGCAGCCCTACACCGAACCCACGGTCATGGCCCTGGCCCGCGCGGGCGTGCAGCGCGTGGACGTGGCCTGCCCCGGTTTCACCAGCGACTGCATCGAAACGCTGGAAGAAATCGACCAGGAAGTGCGGGAGGCCTTTTTGACCTCGGGCGGGCAGGAGTTCCGCTACATCCCTTGTCTGAATGATGAAGCGGAGTGGATCAAGGCTTTGGGGCACATTGCGCAAAGGCACGTTAGCGGCTGGATGTGATCTCCATGAGGCCATCGAGACGCGAGTCTCACGGAGTGGGCGAGACTCCGGAACGCTGAAGCCTTTCTCGCAACTCGACGCTGGTCAGGACCCGCGCATACTCACCGTTCAGATTCGCCAAGGCCATGGCATGCACGTCTTCGGCGCTGCGCAGGACGCCGTTGTGGTCGGATTTCGCGAACGCGAACGTCGCGTCGGAGGCCACATAGGTGGTGAACCCCAGATTCCCCGCGGTCCGTGCCGTGGCTTCGACGGAGTTGTTGGTGCTCACGCCCACGATGGCCACGGACTCGATGCCCCTGACATGGAGCCAGCGTTCGAGCCCCGAGTGGATGAACGCATCCGGGACGTTCTTCTCGACGACATGCTCCGAATCCAGAGGCTGCAGATCGGGCTGGAACTCAATTCCCGGCTGCCCCGGCCAGAAGGGAGAGCCGGGCGTTCTTGAGACATGCCGCACATGAACAATCGGGGCCTTCGCTTGGCGCCAGGCCCTCAGCATCGTCGCGATGGCGAGTTCGGCTTGCGGATTGTTGCGAGACCCGGCCGAGAGTTCGCGCATGCCACGCTGCATGTCGATGATGAGGAGAGCGATCATGGGTGTCATCGAGGTGGCCTTGGTCTGGCCTTGGGGATTGGTGGGCACAGTGCCATGCCCTGTACCTACTTTTTCTTCAAGGCTTGGTAGGCCTCCCGCGCCAAACACCCCTTGAGCCACGCGCTCGTCAGCGGAAACTGGTCCATCAGCGTCCGCGTCGCCCGTACCCAAAGCAGCACGCTCGCCACGCAGAGGTCGGCCACGGTGAAGCGGTCGGCGGCGATGTGGGCTTCACCCTTGGCCTGCTGCGCGGCCAGATGCGTCTCCAGCACGCGCAAGGGCACATGCAGGCGGCGCTCGGCTTGGTCGGCCAGCTCGGGCTTGCGCTGGGGTTCGGGCATGCTGAGGCGGTGCATGAGCACGGTGAGCGCATCCTTCTCCACTTCCGTCATGGTCCAGAAGGACCAGCGCAGGGCTTCGGCGTCCTCGCGCGGCGTGGCGGGGGTGATGCTGCGGCCGTCGGCCTGCCCGTGGTAACGGGCAATGTAGAGCGCACAGGCCATGCTTTCCCAGAGGACGATGTCACCGCCTTCGCTCTCGGGCCGATGGTCCACCACCACCGGCACGCGCCCGTTGGGGTTGAGCGCCAGGAAGTCCGACGTGCGGCTATTGCCTTGCCGGTAGTCGGTCTGCACATGCTCGAAGGTCAGGCCCAGCTCGGTCGCGGCCCACAAGGGACGCAGCGCGCGTGACGCCTGGATGCCGTAGATGGTCAAAGCCATGGGTTCCTCTCAGAAACGCCCAACCTGACCTGCCGGCGACCACCGGCATGCACCAAGGTCTGGAACGGGCCTGGCGCGCATTGTCCACAAAGCACGACCACGATGTCCCGGTCCTCAGGCGCGCAGGAACTTGAGCACGGCCCCCAACTGGTCCGGCACGTTGAGCGCGGGCGCGTGGCCGCAGCCGGGCACCTCGATGACCTGCAGGCGTCCGTTCAACCCGGGCCCGGTCTGGCGCATGGCCGCCACGGTCTCGGGCAGCAACAGGTCGGACGACTCACCACGCAGCAGCAGCACGGGCGCCTCGATGCGCGCGTATTCCTCGTGCAGCTTGTAGTCGTCGGGATGATGGATGAACTGCCCGGCCATGGCCGGGTCGTAGTGCGGCGTCACACGGCCATCGGGCAGGCGACGGACCGAGGTTTCCGTCAGGCGACGCCACTGTGCGTCGCTGAGCCAGCCATAGGGCTTGTAGATGGTGCGGAAGTAAGTTTCCAGCTCGCTCACTGTGTCGAAGGCTGGCAGCTTGCCCGCATACCCCCGGATGCGCTGCTCCGCGGCCTCGGCCAACTCGGTGCCGATGTCGTTGAGTACCAGGCGTGTGATGCGCCCCTTCAATGGCCCGGCCGCGCAAACCATGCCGATGGCTCCACCCATGGAGGTGCCCACCCAATCGAAGTGGCTCAGGCCCAGCTGGTCAGCCAAGGACAGGGCGAGCTTGGCGTAAAAGCTCAGACAGTATTCGTGCACGGGATCGGGGCTCCACTGGCTCAGGCCACGCCCTATCGTGTCCGGGCAGATCACCCGATAGCCGTTGGCGCTCAGGTGCGCGGCCAGTTCGTCCATGTCTCGACCGGTGCGAGCCAGGCCGTGCCAGGCGATCGCGGTCCGTCCGCTGGAGGCGTTCCAATCCATGTAATGGAGTTCACGCCCTTCGCAGCGCAGGTAGTTGGAGCTGGGCTGGGTCATTGGCTTTCCTCCTTTTGCGCCTTGTTCAAAGTGCGCAGACTCGCGCGCTCCCGCAGCCGGCCCACGATGCCGGTCGGGAAGTAATAGACCGAGAGCACGAAGAGCAGGCCCAGCCAAAGCAGCCAGCGGTCGGGCGTGAAGATGGCGGGCAGCAGCGGCCAACCTTCCATGGCCGAACCCAGCGCCTTGAGCACGTCCTGCAGATAACTCTGCGCGAGCAGGAAGAGCGTGCTGCCGAGGATGGCGCCATACAGCGTGCCCATGCCGCCTATCACGACGATGAGCAGGATGTCCAGCATGATCTCGAAGGACAGGGAAGTGTCCGGCCCGTTGTAGCGCAGCCAGAGCGCGAGCAGGCCACCGGCCAGCGTGGCGAAGCCGGCCGAGATCACGTTCGACAGGGTGCGGTAGACCACGGTGCGGTAACCCAGCGCCTCGGCACGAAAGTCGTTCTCGCGGATGGCCTGAAGCACCAGGCCAAAGGGCGAGTTGACGATGCGCAACAGGGCCAGGAACATCAGCGCCACGGTCAGAAAGATCAGGTAATAGGTGACGATGCGCCCATTGACCGCCACGCCCAGCACGTCCTGTTCGAAGACACGGAAGCCCGGCGTGAGCAGCTGCGGCACGCGAAAGCTCAGGCCGTCTTCACCACCCGTGATGTCCGACAGCTGCGAGGCCAGCGTGAGGAAGGCCGAGGCCACGGCCAGCGTGATCATGGCGAAGAAGATGGCCTTGACCCGCAGCGAGAACAAGCCGATCAACAGGGACAGCAGCAAGGAAATCAGCAAGGCACCGATGACGCCTGCGGCCAGCGCGCCCCAGGTCGCGCCCAGGTGCGTGAAAGCGATCGCAACGCCATAGGCGCCGATGCCGAAGAACATGGTGTGCGCGAAGCTCACGATGCCGGTGTAGCCCAGCAGCAGGTCGAAACTGACCACGAGCGCGACGAAGATCAGCACCTTGGCCGCTACGTTGAGCGCCTTGACACCCGGCACGAGGAAGGGCGCGAAGGCCAGACCGAGCACCAGGACAAGCAGCAACACCGCCAGCACGCGGCTGCGCGGCAGGTCGTTGGAAAGAAGACGGGACAGCATCATCTGTTCGCCACCGGGTAGACACCCTGGGGCCGCCACAACAGGATGGCGACCATCAGCGCGATATTGGAAAACAGCGCCACCTTGGGCACGAGGAAACCCGTGTAGTTCGCCATCAAGCCCACGAGCAAGGCCCCGATCAAGGCCCCCAGCGTGGAACCGAGTCCGCCGATGATGATGACGATGAAGATCAGCACATTGACCTGGGCGCCCATCTGCGGCGTCACGCTCTGCTGGTACAGGCCCCACATCACACCGCCCAGGCCCGCCAGCGCGCTGCCCGCGACAAAGACACCGATGAAGAGGCGCTGGATGCGGTAACCCAGGCTCTCGACCATCTCGCGGTCCTGCACGCCAGCGCGGATCAGCAGGCCGATCTTGGTGCGGTTCAGCGTCCAGGCCAGAACCGCGAACACGGCCAGCCCCACGAGCACGCAGAGCAGGCGGTATTTCTCCACCGCCGCATCACCAACGTAGAGCACGCCGCTCAAGGCCGGCGGCAGCGGTAGCGCGATCTGTTGTGGCCCCCAGATGACCTTGATCAGTTCCTCGCCAATGATCATGCCGCCCATGGTGATGAGGATCTGCTTCAGGTGCTGGCCGTATACGGGGCGCACGATCAAGCGCTCGAAGGCCCAGCCCAGGGCGCCCGCCACGGCCATGGCCACCAGCATGGCGGGCAGCAAGGCCAGCAGATTGAGCCACAGGCTCTCGGCCTGCACATAACTGCCCATGCCGCCCAGCACCGAAACGGCGATGAAGGCGCCGAGCGCGATGAACACGCCATGGCCGAAGTTGAGCACGTCCATCAGGCCGAACACCAGGGTCAGGCCCGAAGCGATGATGAAGATGATCAGGCCCATCGCCAACCCCGCCACCGTCAGCGTGAGCCAGGTCGACGGGCTACCCACGGCAGGCAGCGCGAGCACCGACAGCACGGGGACCAGGGCCAAGGGCTTCCAGTCGAAGTCTTTCAGCATGGTCATTGAGCCTCCCGCCGGGCCGCCCCAAGGGAGGCGAAGGCCCCAGGTCCAAGCGAAGCGCAGGACCCACCTGAAACGGGGGGTCGCAAACACACGAAGTGATACACGAAGTGATGAGCGTGGGGGCAGTTCATGCGTGTGCTCCCAGGGACAAACCCAACAGACGCGCTTGCAAGGCTTCATCCTCCGCCAAGGCTTTCATGCTGCCGCTGTGCACCACGCGCCCGTCGTCCATCACGGCCACGCTGTCACCCAGCTGCTTGGCGAAATTGAAGTTCTGCTCCACGAGCAGGATGGTCGTCTTCGCGGCCTTCAGCTCCTTGAAGGCCGTGATCATGTTCTGGACGATGGCGGGCGCCAGACCTTTGCTGGGTTCATCGATCAGCAGCAGTTGGCGTGGTTCGACGATGGCGCGCGCCACGGCCAGCATCTGCTTTTGCCCGCCGCTGAGCTTGCCCGCGGGGTGACTCCAGAATTTCCGCAGCGCGGGGAAGAAGCCGAAGATCCACTCCAGCCGCTGGGTGTCGATGTCGTCCACCGAGCGCGCGCCCCGCGCGGCCAGCAGCAGGTTCTCCTTCACGCTGAGGTCGGAGAAGATGCCCATGTTCTCGGGCACGTAGGCCACGCCATTCTGGGCGATCTCTGGCGTCCGATGCTGCGTGATGTCCAACCCGCGCGGCGTGTTGTCCTGGTCCACTGCGAGCGTGATGCGGCCCGCGCTGGCGCGCCACAGACCCATGATGGTCCGCAGCGTGGTCGTCTTGCCCGCGCCATTGCGCCCCAGCAGCAGGGTGAGTTCGTTCGCGGGCACGGCGAGATCGACGCCGTGCAGGATGTGGTACGCGCCGATGTGGGTGTGCACGCCTTGTAGTTCAAGCAGGTTGGTCATTGAATCTCCCACCGGGTCACCCCAAGGGAGATTCGCACCTCCTCGGGGGGCAGCGAATACGCAAAGTGATGAGCGTGGGGGCTCATAATTTTTCTTCCTTGGCAACGCCCAGGTACGCTTCCTGCACGATGGGCGAGGCGATCACCGCCGCCGGTTCACCATCGGCCACCAGTTCGCCGTTGTGCAGCACGATGATGCGATCGGCCAGTTCACGCACCACGTCCATCTTGTGCTCGACCAGCAGGATGGTCTTGGTCTTGTCCTGCTTGAGCTGTCGGATCAGGTTCAGGATGACGGGTGCCTCGTCCACGCTCATGCCCGCCGTAGGTTCGTCGAACATGAAGACCTTCGGCTCCAGCGCCATCAGCAAGGCCACTTCCAGCTTGCGCTGGTCACCGTGCGGCAGGCTGGCGGCGCTGGCGTCGCGTTGCGCGGTCAAGGCCACCGTCTCCAGAATCTGCTCGGCCTTTTCCAGCAGATCGCGCCGGTCGCTCCAGATGCGCCAGAAGTCCAGGCCCGCGCCCGCCTTGGCCTGGACCGCCAGGCGCACGTTCTCCAGCACGCTGAGCTTGGGAAAGAGATTGGTCAGCTGGAAGGCGCGACCCAGGCCGGCCCGCGTGCGCAGCGGCGCGGACAAGGCGGTCAGATCGCGCCCATCCAGCAGCACCCGGCCCGCGCTGGCCGGAATCTGACCCGAGATCAGATTGAAGTAGGTGGTCTTGCCGGCGCCGTTGGGGCCGACGATGGCGGTCAGCGTGCCAGGCGCGAAGGCGCAGGACACGGCGTTGACCGCGACATGACCGCCGAAGCGGACGGTGAGGTCTTGAGTTTCAAGCATGGGAACGAGAACAAAAAGCGGCGTAGTGAACAGGCCGAGGGCAAGGCGCACGGAGCACAGGAACCGGAACGTACTTAAGGTACGTGAGGATTCCGAGCAAGGAAGGGAAATGGGCCCCTTCCTTTCCCCTACTGCAACGCCGCCATCGGCCTGCGCAGTAGCCGCTCAGCGCTTGTTGCGAATCGGCAGATCAATGTCTTCTGCCTTGATCTCACGCACCAGCTCCGGCACGCCCCAGGCATAGGCCGGGTCGGCCTTGATGCGGAAGTGGTACATGCTCTGCAGGGCCTGGTGGTCTTCCTTGCGGAAGGTCATCTTGCCCTTGGGCGTGTCGAAGCTCATGCCTTCCATGGCGGCGATCAGCTTCTCGGCGTTCGCATCCCCATTGGTTTTCTTGAGCGCCGTGACGATGGCCATGGCTGCCGAGAAGCCCCCCGCAGTGAAGAAATCCGGCGGTGCGTTGAATTGCTTCTGATGCTCTTTGACCATGTGGTCATTGATCGGATTTTTCGGAATGCCGAAGTAGTAGTAGAGCGCGCCCTCCATGCCAGGGAACTGCTTGTAGGCCACCATGGCGGGCAGGATGTTGCCGCCGGTGGCGAGCTCGATGCCGTAGCGGTTCTTCAGATCCATCTCGGCGATCTTCGGGAAGGGCGTGGGCGCGCCCGACCAGATGACGGAGATGAACTTGCGGCCCTTCTCGTTCTTGAGCTTGTCCACGATGCGCAGCAGGCCGGCCGTGAAGTCCGTCGTGCCCACGGGCAGGTATTCCTCGTGCACGACCTTGGCCTTCTTGATGAAGTCCTTGCTGGCCTTCACGCCGTCACGACCGAAGGCGTTGTCGTTGGCCAGGGTGGCGATCACGTTGCCTGGTGCGTCCAGCGCGATGGCGTTGGCGGCGGCGTCCTGGCTGCTGCTGCGGCCGGTGCGGAAGATGTAGCGGTTCCACTTGTCGCCGGTGATGGAGTCGGCCACGGCGGGCTCCACCAGCAGGATCTTCTGATACTCCTCGGCCACGGGCAGCATGGCGAGCGCGACGGGCGAGGCGGTCGGGCCAACGGCGATGTCCACCTTGTCGTCGGCGTAGGCCGCGGCCAGCAAGCTCTTGCCCACGTCGGGCTTGCCCTGGTCGTCCTTCTCGATCACGACCAGCTTCTTGCCAGCCACCGTCATGGTGCCGCCGGTGGCGTAGGACAGTCCCATCATCAGGCCGACATTGCTCTGCTTGGCATAAGCCTCTAGCGGACCGGTCTTGCTGTGGATCTGGGCGATGCGGATTTCACCGGTCTGCGCTTGGACCGATGCGGCCACCAGGGTGGCCAGCAGGGCCACCACGGCCAGGGTACGTCGTTGCATGGATGTCTCCTCTCGTGCTTGTTGTGCGTGGGTTGATCTCTCGGCACGACCCTTATGTGGCTCGCAGGTCGAGACCGCGCCTCTTGCGCCGCCGCATTGTCTGGAGCTTCACCCGGGCGCCCCAGAGGGTTTTCCAGCCCTGCGTAGTTGTACGTAATCGTCCTTGCCGACGCGTGAAGGCCACGCACTCTGACGTGACACTCGGACATAACACTCGGACGTTCCGACGGACCATGAGCCTGGAATGAAGAGACCGAGCAAGAAATCGGGACCAGCACCCCGCTCGTGGCGCGAGCCCTAGAATCGCGCGCAGCACCGACACGCCCCCGCATGACCCCCCATCGCGCCTCGCATCACACCGATCCATCACCGTCCGAACGCGCGGGCCCGGACACGATGCGGCTGGACAAGTGGCTCTGGGCTGCGCGCTTCTACAAGACCCGGGCCCTGGCCGCGGAAGAAATCGGCAAGGGCCGGGCGCGCGTGAACGGTCAGGTCGCCAAACCCGCGCGCGATCTCAAGCCGGGCGACACGGTGGAACTGCGCCAAGGCGCGATCGGACGCACCGTGCGCGTTCGGGCCTTGAGCGCGCAACGCGGTCCAGCCCCGGTGGCCGCCTTGCTCTACGAAGAGACTCCCGAATCCATCGCCCAACGCACGGCCATCGCCGAGCAACAGCGCCTCGCCGTCGAGCCCGCGCTGTCCCTGACCCAAGGCCGACCGACCAAGCGCGACCGACGCCAGATCGAACTTGAACGCGGAGGACTGCAATCGGGCGCCAGCGGCTGGGGTGAGCGCTGGAGCGCCTCACTGGACTGACACTGGCGTTCTTCTGAGGCGCGCAGCCCGCGCCTGCCGGAGCGCACACAGCGGGGCTTTCCGAGGCCCCGCCACGCCGCCCAAGGATGGCAGGCCTTGTACAAGCGCCCCTAAGACCCTCGTTCACAACTGGATGCATATCCATATTTGTAACATTTTTGTATAACTTTTTGATCGAAATTCCCGCATATCACCCTACGGCTTCGGCATTCGGATAAAGTCTGTACAACTTTTGTACAAGAACTGCATGTCCACCGATCCGTCGCAGGACCCCACCGCCCAGGAGTTTTTTCCGATCCGCACCGTGTCCACGTTGACCGGTGTGAATCCGATCACCCTGCGCGCCTGGGAGCGCCGGCACGGCCTGATCCGCCCCACACGCACGGCCACCGGACACCGGGTCTACACCCGTTCAGACATCGACACGGTGCGCCGCATCCTCGCCCTGGTGGACTCAGGTGTCACGATCAGCCACGTGAGCGAGGCGCTGGCCGCGCAAGCGCAATCCAACGCGTCGTCAGCCATCGATGAAGGCCCTTGGGTTCGGGCAAGGTCCCAGATGGTGGACGCCATTTCACGTTTCGACGAAGCACGGCTGGAAACGCTCTACAACGAACTGCTGGCGGTGCATGCCATAGAGGAAGTGACGGCGCGGCTGCTGCTACCGCTGCTGGTCGAGCTGGGCCAACGCTGGGACAACAACCAGCCGGGCGGCATCGCGGAAGAACATTTCTTTGGCATGTACATGCGCATCAAGCTCGGCGCGCGCCTGCACCACCGCAGCCGCTCGGTGCTGGGGCCCAAGCTGGTCGCCGCTTGCCTGCCGGGCGAACAACACGAAATCGGTTTGCTGCTGTTCGCGTTGGCCGCGCACGAGCAGGGCTACCGCATGGTGCTGCTCGGCGCCAACATGCCGTTGGACCAACTGACTCACGCGGCCCAACGCACGCAGGCCGCAGGCATCGTGCTGTCCAGCTCCATCGACGCACCGCAGGCGCTGCTCGTCGAAGCCCTGCCCGCGCTGGTGCGCGACGCCGTCATCCCCGTTTTCGTCGGTGGCCCGACTTCGGTGCACCAGCATGACGAATTGCGCGCCGCGGGCGCCATCCCCCTGGGCACGGACATCGCCCACGGACTGCGCCTGCTGCACCTCACCCTCAACCCCACGGAGTAAACCCATGACCGCCCTGACCCAGAACGTACCGCCCTCCAAAGCGCCCGTGTCCCTCGCGCTGCGCTGGGCCGAACAGGGCCTTCTGCCCGATGCGCTGATCCGCTATGGCATCCGCCGCCTGACACGCGAGCGCCTGCTGGAAATCGATGCCAACGACGCCGAGGCCAGCGCCGAACGGGCGACCCGTTTCATCTCCGCCCTGCCCCACCTGCCCGTGGCCTTGGTGCCCGAGGCCGCGAATGCCCAGCACTATGAGGTACCCGCGGAGTTCTTTCGCCACGCCTTGGGCCAGCACCGCAAGTACAGCTCGGCCTGGTGGCCCGAGGGCGTGAGCACCCTGGATGAGGCCGAGGCACGCGGCCTGGCCGCGACCTGCGAACACGCCGGGCTGGCCGATGGCCAACGCATCCTCGAACTCGGCTGCGGCTGGGGTTCGCTGACCTTGTGGATGGCGGAACACTACCCGCAGGCGCGCATCACCGCAGTGTCCAATTCCAATTCGCAGCGCGAGCACATCATGGCCGAGGCGAAACGCCGCCAGCTCGGCAACGTGAACGTCATCACCTGCGACATGAACCGTTTCGAGGCCCCGGAGCGCTACGACCGCGTGGTCTCGGTCGAGATGCTGGAGCACATGCGCAACTGGGACGAGATCTTCCGTCGCGTGCACGACTGGCTGCTGCCCGCAGGTCGCTTCTTCATGCACGTCTTCGTGCACCGGTCCGTGCCCTACGCTTTTGAAGTGCGCGACGAGAGTGACTGGATGAGCCAGTTCTTCTTCACCGGCGGCATGATGCCCAGCGATGACATGGCCTTGCATTTCCAACGCAACTTGCGGCTGGTTCAGCGCTGGCGCTGGGATGGTACCCATTACGAGAAGACCGCCAACGCCTGGCTGCGCAACATCGACGAGCGACGCGCCGACGTGATGCCTGTGCTGGCCGCCACCTATGGCCAGGATCAAGCGGCCCTTTGGTTCCAGCGCTGGCGGATCTTCTTCATGGCCTGCGCGGAACTCTTTGGCTACGAACAGGGTCAGCAATGGTGGGTCAGCCACTACCTGTTCGAACGGCCCGCCGCCTGAGTCCGTGACGGCCACGAAGATCGATGACCTGCCAAGCTGTGAAATGACGGTGTTCACCGGACCGGCCTTCTTTTCTTGACCCCGACGACGAGACCTTTGTGCGCAAAATCATCAACTTCCTGATCTATCAGACCGGCTGGCTGGTCTGCGTGCTGGGCGCGGCGCGAGGCTGGCCCTGGGCGGGCGTGGTGTTCGTGCTGCTGGCCCTGGCCTGGCACCTGCGCCAAGCCGACCATCCACAAGCTGAATTGCGCCTGGCCTTGATCGCGGCCGGGGTCGGCGCGACTTGGGATACCGCCTTGGCGGCCACCGGTCTGGTGCAGTTCACCAACGGCGTGCTGATCGACGGCACGGCAGCTTACTGGATGGTCGCGCTGTGGGTGCTCTTCGGCATGACGCTCAACGTCAGCCTGGCCTGGCTCAAGCAACACCTGCTTGGGGCCGCCATTCTCGGCGCCGTGGGCGGGCCCTTGGCTTACCTGGGGGGCGCCAAGCTCGGCGCCTTGTCCCTGCCTGACTCCCATCTCGCCCTGCCCTTGCTGGCCATCGGATGGGCACTCATCACACCCTTGCTGTGCGTGCTCGCGCGCCGTTTCGACGGCTTCGGCGCAACACCCACGAAACCCTTGGAGCCTTCTCATGTTTGACTGGAATGCCGCCCTCTGGGCTTTGCTCGCCATGAGCCTGCTGGGCTTTGCTGGCTGGCTGCTCAGCCTCGTGAAGCGAGACGTCAGCATCGTTGACAGCCTTTGGCCCCTGTTCTTCCTGCTTGGGGCTTGGGTCCATGTGATCGCACAAACCGGCATGGCCAGCCCTGGCCCACGCGCCCTGCTGCTGCTGGGCCTCTTGCTGATCTGGGCACTGCGTCTGTCGGTCTACCTGACCTGGCGCAACTGGGGCCAGCCTGAGGACCACCGTTACCAGGTGATCCGCGCGCGCAATGAGCCGGGCTTCACGGTCAAGAGCCTCTACCTGGTCTTCGGTTTGCAAGTGGCGCTGGCTTGGATCATCGCCGCACCGCTGTTCTCGGCACTGGGCAGTTCCGCGCCGCTGGGTTGGCTGGACGTCCTGGGCGCGGCCGCTTGGCTGATCGGCATGCTGTTTGAAGCCGTGGGCGATGCGCAACTCGCGCGCTTCAAGAGCAACCCGGCCCAGCGGGGTCGCGTGCTCGACACCGGCCTGTGGCGTTACACCCGCCACCCCAACTATTTCGGCGAAGCATTGCTGTGGTGGGGCTTCTTCCTGATCGCCGTCGCCGCTGGCGGCTGGTGGACCGTGTTTGGCCCATTGCTCATGACCGTGCTGCTGCTCAAGGTCTCGGGCGTGGCCCTGCTGGAACAAGACATCGCTGAACGTCGGCCTGCTTATGCCGACTACATCCGTCGCACCAACGCCTTCCTGCCATGGTTTCCGAAGGAGCGCGCATGACTCTGCCTTTGCCCAAGCACGCGCCTGCATGTCGCACCTTGCGCGCGATGGCCATGAGGCTGCGGTTGGGCCTGCGCTCGGCCCTCGTGCCACTGCTGTTGGGTCTTGGGCTCGGTTTGGGCGCGAACACAGCCTGGTCCAGCGAACGCGTCTGGCAGTTTCGGGTATTGCTCGATGGTGACGAAGTCGGCAACCACAGCTTTCGCGTCACGGACGACACCAAGCGCGGCGAGCGCGAGGTTCGCAGCGACGCGAAGTTCACCGTTCGGTTTCTTTTTCTGAACGCCTACCGTTACGACCACCAAGCGCGTGAAGTCTGGCAGGGGGATTGCCTGGCTCGCATCGAAGCACGCACCGACGACAATGGCGACATCCTCTCCGTTCAGGGTGAACGCCGCTCGGGCGGTTTCGCCGTGGACGGCCCCAAGGGGCGCGAACAAGTGGCTGACTGCGTGATGAGCTTCGCCTACTGGAACCCGCGCATGCTGAAGCAGACGCGACTGCTCAACAGCCAGAACGGCTTGTGGCAGGAGGTGCGCATCGAAGCACGGGGCGAGGAGACGCTGAATGTGCGTGGCACACCCACCAACACCCGTCGCTACGCCTTGCGCGGCGAAAAACTGGAAATCGACCTTTGGTACACCAGCGCCGATGACTGGGTCCAGCTTGAGTCCCGAGTCGCTGGCGGCCGCACCCTGCGCTACCAGCGCCTGTGACGCAAACCTCTCCCAAAACGACACCACCATGCTGCAACGACTCAAACCCTTCCTCGCGACGCTCGGCCTGAGCGGCCTCGTCGGCTTGATGGCAGGCTGCCAAAGCAGCCCCGTGGCGCCCATGCCCACGGTGCCTCAGGTGGACCTGCCACGCTTCATGGGCGACTGGTACGTCATCGCCAACATTCCGACCTTCATCGAGCGCGGCGCGCACAACGCCGTCGAAAGTTATCGGCTGGACTCGGACGGCACCATCGCGACCACCTTCCGATTCCGCGCCGAGGCCTTCGACGGCACTGAAAAGATCTACAACCCTCGCGGCTTCGTGCTGGATGCCAGCAATGCCTTGTGGGGCATGCGCTTCGTCTGGCCGATCAAGGCCGACTACCGCATCACTTACCTGGACGCCAACTACAGCCAGACCGTGATCGCGCGCCAGGCTCGCGACTATGTCTGGATCATGGCGCGCACTCCCTCGATTTCAGAGAGCGATTACGCTACCCTCGTGCGTCACGTCGCCGACCTGGGCTACGACGTCAACCGGCTGCAAAAGGTGCCACAGCGCTGGCCCTCGGCCAAGGAGCAATGATGCGCAGCCTGCTTGCCTGGTTCGACAACCAATCCGTCACCGAGAGTCTGCCCACGGCGGGAGCCCCCGGGCGCCATGTGGACTGGTTGCGCGTGCTGCCCTTCATCGGTCTGCACCTGGGTTGCGTGGCCGTGTTCTGGACTGGCGTGAGCGCGACTGCCGTGGCCGTGGCGCTGGCGCTGTATGCCGTGCGCATGTTCGCCATCACGGGCTTCTACCACCGCTACTTCTCGCACAAGGCTTTTCGAGCCTCGCGCGCGATGCAACTGATCTTCGCCCTGCTCGGCGCCAGCGCCGCCCAGCGCGGACCGCTTTGGTGGGCCTCGCACCACCGGCACCACCACGCGCACGCGGACCGGGTCACCGACGCGCATTCCCCGCACCACCACGGCCTGCTGTGGTCCCACATGGGCTGGTTCCTCGCGCGGGAGAACTTCGCCACCCGCATGGCGCAGGTATCGGACCTGGCGCGTTACCCCGAGCTGCGCTTCCTTGACCGCTTCGACGTGCTGGTTCCGGTGTTGCTGGCCGTGAGCCTCTACGGCACGGGCGAATGGCTGGCCGCCGCCTGGCCCGCGCTGGGCACGGATGGCCCCATGCTGCTGGTCTGGGGCTTCTGCATTTCGACCGTCGTGCTCTACCACGCGACCTTCCTGGTCAACTCGATGGCGCACAAGGTCGGCAGCCGTCGCTACGCCGTGCGCGACACCTCGCGCAACAACTTCTGGCTGGCCCTGCTGACCTTCGGTGAAGGCTGGCACAACAACCACCACCGCTACCCAGGCTCGGCGCGCCAGGGGTTTTACTGGTGGGAAATCGACCTCACTTATTACGGCTTGCGCGCGCTCGCCGCCGTTGGCCTGATCCGCGACTTGCGTCCCGTGCCTGCGGCCATCCGCGCTGGCGGGCGCACGGCGCATCCCGACCACGAAGACCAGGCGGGAGACCCGGCATGAAGATCGCCATCGTTGGCTCCGGCATCGCCGGCAACGTGGTCGCCCACCATCTGGCGCGCGAGCACGACATCACGGTGTACGAAGCGGGTTCCCATGTCGGCGGCCACACCCACACCCACGAAGTCCAGCAGGGCGGACGCAGCTACCAGGTCGACACCGGCTTCATCGTCTACAACGACTGGACTTACCCGAACTTCATCGCCCTCTTGAATGAACTGGGCGTGGCCACGCAGCTCAGCAGCATGAGCTTCTCGGTGCGCGACGAGCGCAGCGGCCTGGAATACAACGGCACCACGCTCAACACCTTGTTCGCGCAGCGGCGCAACCTGCTGCGCCCCTCCTTCCTGCGCATGATCCGCGACATCCTGCGCTTCAACCGCGAGGCCCCGGCCCTGCTGCAGGAGGAGGCCGAAGACATCACGCTGGGCGACTACCTGGAACGCGGCCGCTACTCACGCGGCTTCATCGAGCACTACGTCGTGCCCATGGGCGCGGCCATCTGGTCCACCGACCCGGTGAACATGCTGGCTTTCCCAGCCCGCTACTTCGTGCGCTTTTTCCACAACCACGGCATGCTCTCGGTGAACGAGCGCCCCCAGTGGCGCGTGATCCGCGGCGGCTCCGCGCGCTACGTTGAAGCCCTGGTGGCTCCCTTCCGGGATCGCATCCGTCTGAACACCCCGGTGCAGTCGATCCGCCGCGAGGGTGACCACGCTTGGGTGGAGGCGCGAGGCCAGGCCGCCGAGCGCTACGACGCGGTGTTTCTGGCTTGCCACAGCGACCAGGCCCTGCGCCTGCTCGCCGACCCCAGCGCGGACGAACGCGAGGTGCTGGGCGCCATCCGCTACCAGCCCAACGAGGCCGTGCTGCACACCGACGCCCGGCTGCTGCCGCGCACACGCCGCGCCTGGGCCGCGTGGAACTACCACGTGCTGCCCAAGGACACCGGCCGCGTCGCGCTGACCTACAACATGAACATCCTGCAGTCGCTGGATGCGCCGACGCCTTTCCTGGTCACGCTCAACCACGGCGACGCGATTGATCCGGCCAAGGTGATCAAGCGCATCCCCTACGAGCACCCGCTGTACACCCGCGCGGGCGTGGCCGCGCAGGCGCGCCAAGGCGAGATCAACGGCCCGCTGAACACCTATTTCTGCGGCGCCTACTGGCGCTATGGTTTCCACGAAGACGGCGTGGTCAGTGCCTTGGCGGCCCTGGAGCATTTCAAGGCTCGGGCCCATGCATAGCGCGCTTTACGCGGGTCGCGTGCGGCACCGGCGTTTGCAACCCCGACCGCATGAGTTCCGCTACGGTCTGTTCATGGTCTACCTTGACCTGGCCGAGCTCGACCGCGTGTTCGCAGGCCGCTGGTTCTGGTCCACGCGGCGCATGGCCTTGGCCCGCTACCGGCGCGAGGACTACCTGGGCGATCCGGCCATCCCACTGGACGAGGCCGTGCGACAGCGCGTGGCCCAGGCCACGGGACAACGTCCGACCGGCCCGATCCGCATGCTCACGCATCTGCGCTACTTCGGGTATGTCTTCAACCCGGTGACGTTCTATTACGTGCACGACGCGGCCGACACGCGGGTGGAGACCATCGTCGCCGAGATCACCAACACGCCCTGGAAAGAACGGCACAGCTACGTGCTGTCGCAGGACGAGCAAACGCTCAAACCGGACGTGCACCGCCACCGTTTCACCAAGGACTTCCACGTTTCCCCCTTCATGCCCATGGAGCAGGACTACGACTGGCGCTTCACGTCGCCAGGCCAGACCCTCTCGGTGCACATGGAGAACCTGCAAGCAGGCCAGAAAGTCTTCGACGCGACCTTGGCCCTTGAACGCAAGCCGCTGACCGGCGCCAACCTCGCCCGCGCCCTGTTGTTTTACCCGGCCATGACCATGCAGGTCATCGTCGGCATCCACTGGCAAGCGCTCAAGCTCTGGCTCAAGCGCACACCTTTTCACATCCATCCCCGCAAGCGCGTGCCCGATCCGGTTTCGGCACCCGCCGCCACCCCACAGGAACCCAGGCCATGAACACCGTCGCGAACACTGCCACCCCCAGCGCGCCCGCCTCCATCGCCGGCTACACACCCAAGCCCCACTTCCTCGATGGCTTGGCCGAGCGCGGGGTGCGCGAGCGCTTGGCGCAACTGCGGCATGGCCGCGTCAGCCTGATCCATCAGGGCGAGCGCACGGACTACGGCCTGCCCGACGCCCGCTGCCCGCTGAGCGTGCAACTCGAGGTGCTGGACCCGCGCTTCTGGGGCGAACTGGCGTTTGGTGGCTCCATCGGAGCCGGTGAAGCGTACATGGCGGGCTACTGGCGTTGCGACGACCTGACCGGCCTGGTGCGCATCATGCTGCAGAACCGGGACGTGCTGGACGGCATGGAAGGCGGGCTGGCCCGGTTGACCGCGCCGCTGCAAAAGGTCCTGCACTGGGCCAATCGCAACACGCGCAGCGGCTCGCGCCGCAACATCGCGGCGCATTACGACCTGGGCAATGACCTCTTCGCCCTTTTCCTCGACCCGACCATGATGTACTCCTGCGCGTACTACGAGACGCCGCAGACCACGCTCGAGCAGGCCCAACAAGCGAGACTGCACCGGGTCTGCCAGCACCTGAAGCTGGGACCCGACGACCACCTGCTCGAAATCGGCACCGGCTGGGGCGGCATGGCCATCCATGCGGCGACGCACTACGGCTGCCGCGTGACGACCACGACCATCTCGCGCCAGCAGTACGAACTGGCGCGTGAACGCGTGGCCGCCGCGGGCTTGCAGGACCGCATCACCTTGCTGCTGGAGGACTACCGCGACCTGACCGGCCAGTACGACAAGCTGGTGTCGCTGGAAATGATCGAGGCCGTGGGCCACCAGTTCTACGGCGACTACTTCGCGCAATGCGCCCGCCTGCTCAAGGACGACGGACTGATGCTGCTGCAGGCCATCACCATCGCCGACCAGCGCTATGAGGCCGCGCGCAAGTCCGTGGACTTCATCCAGCGCCACATCTTCCCGGGCAGCACCATCCCGTCCATCACCGCCATGCTCAACGCCATCACGGCCAAGACCGACATGAAGCTGGTGCGGCTCGACGACATCGGACCCCACTACGCCACCACGCTGCGTCACTGGCGCGAGCGCTTCATGGCCCGGCTGGACGAAGTTCGCCTACTCGGTTATCCGGACACGTTCATCCGCATGTGGGATTTCTATCTCTGCTACTGTGAAGGCGGCTTTGAGGAGCGCGCCCTCGGCGACGTGCACATGCTGCTCGCGAAGCCCGGCGCCCGGTGAAACTGTTCAGGCAGGTGCCGCCACATCACAGCCCTCCCCTCTTCCGTTTCATGTCCATACGCAACAAACTCATGCTGGCCTTTGGCTCGGTGGTAGCCATCGTTCTGCTGGCCGTCGGGCTCGCCATCTATCTACTCTCCGAGGCGAACGCGCGCTTCGACAACTACGTGTCTGGCATCAACGCACGGGCCCTCACTGCCGCACAGGTCCGCGCGGCGGTGGACCAGCGCGCGATCGCCGCACGCAACCTCGTTCTGGTCACCCGGACCGAGGACATCAACGAAGAACAGCGCATCGCTCAGCAAGCGCACCAGGAAGCCACCGTCGCTCTCAAGCGCTTGACGGAATTGGCGCAGGATCCTGAAGCCTCGCCTCAGGCGCGCGAATTCATCCGCAACATCGCGGCGGTGGAAGCGCTTTACGCCCCCGTGGCGCTGAACATCGTCGACCTGGCCGTGCGCGGCCAGCGCGAGGAGGCCATCCGCAAGATGAACGAAGAATGCCGCCCGCTGCTCGCGAGCTTGATCGAGGCCACCGACAGCTATGCCAAGTTCACCGCCTCTCGCGCCGAGCAGCGGGTGGCCGCCGCGCGCGAAGCCTATGAAAGTCAACGTGCGCTGCTGATTGCGGTGTGCGGATTGGTGCTCGCCCTGGCCGTGGTCGCTGGGCTGCTGATCGAGCGCAATCTGCAGCATGACCTCGGCACCGAGCCCGCGGAGATGCGCAAGCTCGTCGGCACGGTGGCGGCGGGTGATTTGTCGACGTCCCTCGCGGTGCGCGAAGATGATCAGCGCAGCGTGCTCGCGACCATCGCGCGCATGCAGAGCAGCCTGCGCGGCATCGTCGCCACGGTCCGGGAAGAGGCCCGGGAAGTCTCCTTGGCTTCCGAGCAGATCGCCGCAGGCAATGCCGAGCTGGCCTCGCGCACCGAAAGCCAGGCCAGCTCACTGGAGCAGACGGCTGCGGCGATGGAGCAGTTCGGCGCGACCGTGCGCCAGAACGCCGACAATGCCGCGCGCGCCGACGAACTGGCCCGCCAGGCCCGCGACGTCGCGATGAACGGAGGAGAGGTCGTGGGCCAGGTGGTGCAAACCATGCAGGGGATCAACCAGAGTTCGCGCAAGATCTCCGAGATCATCGGCGTCATCGATGGCATTGCCTTCCAGACCAACATCCTGGCGCTGAACGCGGCGGTCGAAGCCGCGCGAGCGGGTGAACAGGGCCGCGGCTTCGCGGTCGTGGCCAGCGAGGTGCGCAACCTCGCAGGCCGCAGCGCCGAGGCCGCCAAGGAGATCAAGACCCTGATCACCGGCAGCGTGGAGCAGATCACGCGAGGCACCGAGCTGGCTGAAACTGCGGGCGCGACCATGGAACGCATGGTCAGCAGCATCCGTCAGGTGAGCACCGTGGTGGAAGAAATCGCCAGCGCCAGCAAGGAACAAAGCGTGGGTGTGACGCAGGTGAGCGAGGCCATCGTCTTCATGGACCGCGTCACGCAGGACAACGCGGCCATGGTGGAAGAAATGTCTGTCTCGGCGCGCGGCCTCCACGAAAAATCTCAGACCCTGGTGCGCACCGTGGCCAGCTTCCGTTTGCCGTCGGATCGGGCGGTCGCCGCGGCCAACATGCCCAGCGTCTCGACGCCCTATCCCGGCTTGAAAGCCCCGCAGGAGCTGCCTGTGCTCAAGCAGCTGGCCGCATGAAACCCGCGAAGAATTCGCCCAGTTGCGCATGGGCGTCCAGCGGCAGCACCAAGGCAATGTATTGATCAGGTCGCACCACGACCAGGGCGCCCCGCGTGCGGTCCACGCCGCGCAAGTCAAAGATGTCGGGCGCGGGCTTGCCCGGTTTGATTTGCGCGCTGAACACTTTTTCGTAATCGCGCAGACCGTGACGCCCCTTGCGCGGCCACAAGAGCGCGGGCATGGTCTCGATGGCCAGGTCCCAGTGGCTGGGTTGGAAGATGGCGCGCAGGTCGAACACCGCGTCTGGGTCTTGGCCCACGGGAGTGAACCTCCGCACCGGTGATTCGGGCGCGGTCTCCAGAAAACGGCAAAGCGCGCGCACGCCGGTCTGCGCGTCCGCCGCGTCATCCTTGCCCGCAAAAGCGTAAAGGCGCCAGCGCCCGTCGGCCTTGCCCGCGTGGCCCAGGTGCACGACCTTGGCGTCGGTGATGCGCAGAACTTCGGCCGAATGAAAGCGCGTGCCGACCTCGAAGCCCGTGGCCAAGGCCTGGTGCGCGCCATCACCACAGATCAGCGAGGGACGGTACTTCGTGCCCATGCCCGCGGTGAAGCGCAGGTGCTGCTCAAAGTACTTCTGGAACTCCTTGGGGTCCACACCGCCGCGCCGACCTTGATCAGCACCCGGGGCAGAGGCTGCGTCTTCTGAAGCGGGCTTCTCGCTGATCATCTTGGCCCACTCGCGGTCGAAGTCGATCAGCTGCTGGCCCACGGTTTGGCGCTCGGCGTTGTAGCTGTGCAGCAGCGAGGGCGGGCACAGACCGCGCAGCACGGCGGCCAGCTTCCAGCCCAGGTTGAACGTGTCCTGCATGGAAAAGTTCATGCCTTGACCCGCCTTGGGGCTGTGCGTGTGGCAGGCATCCCCCGCGATGAACACGCGTGGCAATTGCACGGACTCGCGCCCCGCGGGCACATCGTCGTACTTGTCGCAGATGCGGTGGCCGATTTCGTACACCGACCACCAGGCGACCTCCTTCACCTCCAATGTGTGCGGCTGGAAGATGCGCTGGGCCGCGCCGATGAGCTGATCGACCGTGATTTGCTTCTGGGCCACGCGCTCGTCCTCGCCCAGCTTGTCCATCTCCACGTAGAAACGCACCAGGTGCCCGCCTTCGCGCGGGATGATCATCAGGCTGCCCTCGTTCGACTGGATGGCCACCTTGTGCCGGATGTCGGGGAAATTCGTCAGCGGCAGCACGTCCATCACGCCCCAGGCTTGGTGCGCGGCCTCGCCCACCAGTTCACGGCCGATGGCCGTGCGCGTGGCGCTGCGCGCACCATCACAACCCACGACGTAGCGCGCGCGCACCGTCTCGCGCTGCCGCCCGTGCACGTCATCGACGCGTTCCAGCGTGACGGTGACGGGGTAGTCCGTCGCCTGCGCGTCGACCGTGATACCCAGCAATTTGCGGCCGTAGTGCGGCTCCAGTCGGCTGGGGGAATGGCGCATGGTCTCCAGGTAGAAGTCGTGCACGCGGGCCTGGTTCAACACCACGTGAGGAAACTCCGACAGGCCATCTTCCGTGTCTTGCACGCGGCCGTGACGCACGATGTGGTCCGGGCGGTGCGGATCGGGTTTCCAGAACGTCACCTCGTTGATCCAGCACGCCTCCTTCAACACCCGCTCAGCGAAGTTGAAAGCCTCGAACATCTCCATGGTCCGGCAGGCGATGCCATCGGCCTGACCCTTCTCCAGCGGTCCCTCCTTCTGCTCGACGATGGCGGTACGGATTTCCGGAAACGCCGCCAGCTGCGTGGCCAGCGTCAGGCCCGCCGGACCGCAGCCCACGATCAGCACGTCCACCTGCGCGGGCAGGGCCTCGGTGCGCGGCAGCGCCAGGGGGGAAGCCGGATGGATGTGGGGGTCACCGGCGCGAAAGCCGTCGAGGTGGAATTGCATGGTGGATCTCCGGACAGGCCCGAGATGATTCGGGCAATTTAATATGCATGCATACTATATGCATGCATCTTAATTGCCGTCAAGAGGGCCATCCAGGACCTTGCACGCGTCCCTGCTGTCGGACCTCCACCGTGGACCGGTGGGCGTGGGACTGCCCGAACCTTGGAAAGAATCGATCAGTCGCGCTCGGGCGTGCTGCTGAGCTCGGCCTGGGCCTCGATGATCAGTGCCATCAAGCGCACCAGTTCCTTGCGCTCGGCGGCAGAGAGCGGCTCCAGCAAACGCTCCTGCGTGGTGAGCACGCGCGGGATCACCGCCTTGAGGATGCGCAAGCCCTCCTCCGTTGGACTGATCAGGCGCACGCGGCGGTCCTCCGGGCTCACGTTGCGCAGCACCAGACCCCGAGCCTCCAGCCGGTCAATCACCCCGCCAATGGTGGCCGCGTCGTAGCTGATGGATTGCGCCAATGTTTTCTGGTCGATGCCCGGCTGCTGGCAGATGGCATGCAGCGCCGAGTACTGTACGGGCGTGAGCGCCAGTTCCGCCACCTCCTGGTTGAACAAGGCCACGGCCAACTGCTGCAGCCGCCGCGCGAGATGACCGGGCAGGGACCGGGGGTCCAGGCTTTTCCATTGCGGGCTCATGGGGGCGTAAGTAGAGGACGGAGGTGAAGGGCTTGAACGTGCTGATGCAGGCATGGCGGCACGCGTCCAGACAGCGTGGTTGATTCTAGTGGCGCGGGTTCACGCAACACGCCGGGGTTCAGCAGCAACAGGTCCGAAAACGGCGAGTCCAGTCCAAGCCAACTGCCTATGATCCAGTCCATGCACACCGCACTCGACCCCGACCGCTGCTACCCGGCCCTGCTGGCGCGGGACGCGCGCTTCGACGGCGTCTGGTTCGTCGCGGTCCGCACCACCGGGGTTTACTGCCGCCCCATCTGCCGGGTGCGCCCGCCGAAACGCGAGAACTGCAGCTTCTTCCCGACCGCCGCGCTGGCGGAAGCGGCGCATTTCCGGCCCTGCCTGAAGTGCCGCCCCGAGCTGGCGCCCGCCGCCCGCCGCTGGAGCGCGATGGACGCCACCGAGGTGCTGGCCCGCGAGGCCGCCCGCTGGCTGGACGAGTGCGCGCCCGAGACCGCGTCGCTGCCCGCCCTGCCCGCCCTGCCCGCCTTGGCGGCCCATCTCGGTGTCAGCGAACGGCACGTGCGGCGCGTCTTCACCGCCGTGCACGGTGTCGGTCCGCTGCAGTACCTGCAGACGCGCCGGCTGCTGCTCGCCAAGCACCTGCTGACGGACACCACCCTACCGGTCGGCGAAGTTGCATTGGCGGCCGGTTTCGGCAGTCTGCGACGCTTCAACGCGGCCTTCGCTGAGCACTACCAGCTCAAACCCAGCGCCCTGCGCCGGCACCTGGACGACGCCCCAGCACCAACGCCGGACACCGTTGAACTGCGGCTGGACTTGCGTCCGCCCTTGCTCGGCCATGCGCTGCTGCAGTTCCTGGCGGCGCGCGCGGTGCCGGGCGTCGAACACGTCGATCTCGACGCGATGACGGTGCTGCGCAGCGTGCGCCTGAGCCGCCCCAACGCCGAGGACTTGCTGGGTTGGGTCCAGGTCCGTCTGCCACCCGACGATGCCGAACGCCCGCAGCTGCGGGTGCGATTGAGCGCCTCCTTGTGGCCGGCGATCGCCACGCTGATGCCGCGACTGCGCCGCTGGCTGGACCTGGACGCCGATCCGGCCGCGATCGCGACCGCGCTCGGCGAGGAACTGGGCAGCCCGGCGACCGGTCTGCGGCTGCCAGGCACCTTGGACCGTTTCGAACTCGCGATCCGCGCCGTGCTGGGCCAGCAAGTGACGGTGGCTGCGGCACGCACACTGGCCACACGGCTGATCACACGCTTCGGCGAGGCTTTGCCAGCGACGCTGGGCGCCCCCGACGGCGTGACCCACGCCTTCCCGCCCCCGGAGCGGCTCGCCGCCGCGACCGTGGACGACATCGCCTCGCTGGGCCTGCCGGCGCGGCGTGCGCAGGCGCTGATCACCCTGGCGCAACGCTGGCCAACGCTGGCGTTTGCCCAGGGGCGCGGCGAGGTGGCCACGGCCATCGCCGAACTCACCGAGCTGCCCGGCCTGGGCCCCTGGACCGCGCACTACATGCTGATGCGCGGCTGGAGCTGGCCCGATGCCTTCCCGCCCTCGGACGTGGTGCTGAAGCAGCGCATGGAACAACGCGCCCAACGGCCGCTCAAGCCGTCGGAAGTCCTCGCTGCGGCAGAACCCTACGCGCCTTACCGCAGCTACGCAGTGCTGCAACTGTGGCGCGAAGCCGCACAGAGCGCAGACCCTCGCAGCAGCCGCCAAGCCACCGCTCGCAAAGCCACACCGACGACCGCGCCGTCAACCGCACGTGAGACAGCGCCCAAACAGCGCACCCCATCCAACACCCGTCGACCTGGAGTTCTCTCATGAATCACCTGTGCCACACCACCCTGAACACGCCGCTGGGCACTGTGCTGATCGCACGCAACGCAGAGGGCCTGTCCGGCCTCTGGTTCGAGGGCCAGAAATACCATCCCGGCACGCTGTCGGCACCGCGACTCGACGATGACACGCTGTTGACAGACGCCGTCACAAACCTGTGCGACTATTTCACTGGCAAGCCCTTGCGCGCGCTGCCGGTATCGCCCTCGGGCACGCCATTCCAGCAAGCCGTCTGGCGCGCCTTGCTCGCCATCCCGGCGGGCACCACGGTGAGCTATGGCGAACTGGCCCGTCGGCTTGGCCGACCGGACGCGGCGCGCGCGGTGGCTGCGGCGGTGGGGCGCAATCCTGTGTCGGTGATCATTCCCTGTCATCGGGTGCTCGGCGCTAACGGCGCGCTGACCGGTTATGCCGGTGGCCTGCCGCGCAAACAGGCGCTGCTGACCTTGGAAGGGGCCTGGCCCACAAGCATGGCGACCGGTCCGGTCACTGCGGTATCTTCCAGCGCACGATCCCGGACGGTCCTGTCGCCGTCCATGAACTTTGGAGCAATTGTTTGAAGCAACGTGATGTGTTGGAGTTGATGGTGCTGGCCGCCATCTGGGGGGCGTCTTTCCTGTTCATGCGGGTGGCCGCGCCGGAGTTCGGCCCGGTCGCCACCGCCGCGGTGCGCGTGGCCGGTGCATCCTTGCTCCTGCTGCCGCTGATGGCTTTGCGCGAAGGACTCACGGACCTGCGCGTCCATTGGAAGGGCCTGCTGCTGGTCGGTTTCTTGAACGGCGCCTTCCCCTTCGCGCTGTTCAGCTTCGCGGCCTTGTCCATCAACGCGGGCCTGTCCAGCATCCTCAACGCCACCACGCCGATGTGGGGCGCGCTGGTAGCCTGGGCCTGGTTCGGGCAGCGCCTGGACGCTTCGCGCCTGGTCGGTTTGGCGCTGGGCTTCGGCGGCGTGGTGCTGCTGGCCTGGGACAAGGCCTCGTTCACGCCCGGCGGCGGCGGCTTGGCCATCCTGGCCTGCCTGACCGCGACACTCTGTTATGGCATCGCCGCCAGCGCCACCAAGCGCTACCTGGGCGCGGCCAGCCCGCTCGCGGTCGCGACCGGCAGCCAGTTCTTCGCCGCCCTGCTGCTGGCCCTGCCCGCGCTCGCGCTGCAGCCGACCACGCTACCCAGCGCCAAAGCCTGGGTCGCGGTCACGCTGCTGGCCTTGCTCTGCACCAGCGTCGCCTACATCCTGTTCTTCCGCTTGATGAAGCGGGTCGGACCGACCAACACCATCTCGGTGACCTTCCTGATCCCCGTGTTCGCGCTGCTGTGGGGCTGGCTGCTGCTGGACGAAACCGTGAACCTGGCGATGGCGCTGGGCTGCGGCGTCGTGCTGCTGGGCACCGCGCTGGCAGTGGGGGTGATCAGGCTGCCGATGATTGGGGCGGCGCCTGCAGCGAAGTAAAGGTCGCGCTGCGCTCGGGCGTCAGCCCCCAGTGGTTTCGGACTGCAGGTCGGCTGCGATCAAACGGAACTGCTCCAGGGCTGCCTGCAGGTCTTCGACGATCTCTTGGGCGATCACCTCGGGCGGCGGCAGGTTGTCGCTGTCGGCCAGTGATTCGTCCTTGAGCCAGAAGATATCCAGACTGGCCTTGTCACGCGCCACCAGCTCGTCGTAGCTGTAGGCACGCCAGCGCCCGTCCGGGTTCTCGGCGCTCCAAGTAGGCTTGCGCTTCTGGCGCTTGCCCACGTTGTAGAGATCCACAAACTCGTCCAGATCGGCACGCTGCAACGGGCTGGTCTTGAGCGTGAAATGCTTGTTGGTGCGCAGGTCGTAGATCCACAGCTGCTTCGTCCACGGCGTCTCGCTGGCCGGCTTCTTGTCAAAGAACAGCACATTGGCCTTCACGCCCTGGGCATAGAACAGGCCCGTGGGTAGGCGCAGCAGGGTGTGCAAATCGCACTCATGCAGCAGCTTGCGGCGGATGGTCTCGCCCGCCCCGCCTTCGAACAGCACGTTGTCCGGCAGCACCACCGCCGCGCGTCCATGGGTGGCTAGCAGGGTCTTGATGTGTTGCACGAAGTTCAGTTGCTTGTTACTGGTGGTGGCCCAGAAATCGTCGCGCTCGATGGTGTCCTTCTCGGTGCTGGTGCGGCCGTCTTCGCCCACGATCACCGTGCTGCTTTTCTTGCCAAAAGGCGGGTTGGCCAGCACCACGTCAAAGCGCTCACCCGGATCGGTGGCCAAGGCATCCCCCACCACCACCGGCACCGATTTCTCCGAGCCTATGCCGTGCAGCAACAGGTTCATCGCGCAGACGCGCGCGGTGGCCTGCACCAGTTCGTAACCAGTGAAGGCTTTTTCCTTGAGGTGCTTGAGCTGGTCGCGCGTGAGGTTCTTGTTGTGCGCCACCATGTAGTTGTGCGCGGCGAACAGAAAGCCACCCGTGCCACAAGCCGGATCGGTGATGCGCTCGCCCGGCTGCGGCGCGATGCAGTCCACCATGGCCTGGATCAGTGCGCGCGGCGTGAAGTACTGCCCCGCGCCGCTCTTGGTGTCCTGTGCGTTCTTTTCCAGCAGGCCCTCGTAGGCGTCGCCCTTCACATCCACGCCGAGGATGGTCCAGGTCTCGCTGTCGATCAGGTCCACGATCACACGGCGCAGTTTGGCCGGGTCCTGAAATTTGTTCTGCGCCTTGCCGAAGATCAGGCCCAGCGTGCCCTTCTGCTGGCCCAGAGCCTCCAGCACATGGCGGTAATGGTCAAACAACTCGTCGCCGTCCTTGGCCAACAGCGAGGGCCAGGAATACGCGCCCGGCACGATGCTGGCCTGGTTGTGCGGCGGTTGGGCGCGCTCGTCGGCCATCTTGAGGAAAAGCAGATAGGTCAGCTGCTCCACATAGTCGCCATAGCTCATGCCGTCGTCGCGCAGCACGTTGCAGTAGTTCCAGAGTTTCTGGACCAGGGTATTGGTCGTGGCGTTCATAGTGTTCTCAGGTCGGCGAATTGTTGCAGTCGTGCGCGCACCAGCGGCTCGCGGTTGGGCTGACTCAAGAGACCGCCCAGTGCGTTGCCGAAATCCGGGTGGTCAAAAAGTCTGAGGACACATGCCGCCACATGGTTGCGAACATCCTCAGCTGAAACAGATAGCTCCGCGACCAGCTCCGCTCTTCCTTCCACCACGGTGAGTATGTCTTCCAGATCGTGGCTGGCATACACGTCATTGTTGCCGCGGTCGTGAAAGGCTTCAAACTTGGTTGCCAAGAAGTAGGGAGCTGCGAGGTGCCGCAGCTTCATTCCCGGCGCAAGCTCGGCTTGTACAGCGGCGTCGAACCCTGGGCGGTACCAGCGGTTGGCGAAGCCCAGCACCTTTTCATCCAACGGCACCAAGTCCAGCTGCATGCGGTTCCAGTACCAGCGAAATGGCGGCGTGTTGTCTGCCATCGTTTGTTTGAAGCCGCGCTGCATCAACTCTGCTGCCAAGGCGTGGTAGCCCACCAGTGTCGCAACCTCCACGATGGCGTCTACATCTTCCGTGGCTCGCACATTGAGTAGCGCAGGGTCATTGATCAACAAACCCGTGGCACAGCCCCCCACAAAAACCACCCGGTCACACAGCGGCCCCAAGGCCTGTGCCATGCCCATCAACATGGCAAGGTTCGGATTAGCCATACATGGGGCCCTTTACCTTTTTTGGTGCCGCTGGATCGATGAGCGCCTGCAGTCGCTCCAGCGCCATGCCGCGCTCGCGGGCGCGGCCTACGCGAATGGCATCAAACAAGGCCAGCATTTCGTAGAGCCTCGCGTCCTGCATGGCGGCAAAGGGCACGCTGGGGTGCAATGGCTCTACCCCAATGCCCCGCACCGTGCCATTGGGGTGCGGCCATACGTAGTCCTCCGAGCCCGGCGCAAATACACCCGCAAAGGCAGGTGCACTGTGGCTGGTAGGCACGCCTATGGTCGAAGGCGTCTTGTCTGCAGCAAAGGCGTACCTGGCACCGTGCAGTGCAAACTCCGCCAACTGCTTTGAATGGGGGCGTACCGGGTTGTCAGCCATGGCCGGTGTGCCCTGCGCAACTTGGCTACTTGTAGCCGCGACACGCGAGCGCTTTTGCCGGGCAACACGGTAGATGGCTGTTGGCTCCTGCACGGCGAGGCCGGCCGTTGTGGCGTCCAATGCCTGGTAGTTTTGCGCCAGCAGCCCCGCCTGCAAGCCCCTCTTGACGCAGGCGTGCGCCTCAGAAGCGCTCAGCCCCAGCTCCTGCGCCAGCCGCGCATACGTCCAGCGCTGATCACCCCAAGCAACGAGCTTGAGGGCCACCAGGAAGTCTTGAGGTTTGAGCTGCATTTACATTCAACATTCGCGATTTGCGAATGTTGAATGTAAATCAAATCCAGCCGGCACGCAAGCACGGCGGGGGCATGGTCGCTCATTTTCGCAACCGCCCTGGCCCTCTTCACCCCACCCCCAGAATCCACCCCTCCAGCGCAGCCACCGAGCGCTCCGCCAGCGTCAGCGGCGGCTCGAAGTAGCCCGGCAATGCGCCGCGCGCCTGCATCTCCTGCATCCAGCGCGCCGTGGCATAGGCATCTTGTTGGTCTGCCGTGCGCCCCTCCCGGTCGTAGCGGTGGCGAAACAGCGATGGGTAGACCTCTGCCAGCACCGCCTTGCCGGGCGGTATGGCCCAGCCGTCAAACGGCCAGACGTGCAGACGGTCTCCAGCCTGCTCACGCAACCAATGCAGCCAGGGCAAACCGGCATGGGTGGACTTGGCCACCGAGCCCTGTACATCGAACAGAAAAACGCTCTTGGCCGAACTCGTCCAGCGCTCCGTCAACCGCAGCTCGTCCGAATCACCCGTGCGAGACCCCGGCGGCGGCGATTCGCCCCTGCGGTACAGGTTACCGTCGCGCACGAAGTCCACATACACATAGTCCCGGTGCGTGGGCCAGTGGTGCACAAAGTCCGCCAGGAAATCCGGCCAAGTGCTCAGCCCATAGCGGGCGAAGTAGCTCAGGGGAAATGAAAAACCATGGTCGATGCCCGCCAGAAAGCGCGTGCCCCTGCGCACCTCCTCCAGCAAGCGCTCGGCAATCTCGCGCCGGCTCCAGTTCACCGGTCGCCCGTTGTTGGACTGTCTGGGACCCGTCCACAAGACAGGCGGCGCCCCATCCGTCCGGGCCGCTGCAACCTGCAGGCCCTTGAGCGGCGAGGTAGACGTTTCGGCGCCCGAGTAGTCGATGCCGATGAAGAGTTCGAAGTCAAGCACAGCTTCTCAGCCCCAACTGCTCCACCCCCTCGCCATGACTCATGCCGTCGTCGCGCAGCACGTTGCAGTAGTTCCAGAGTTTCTGGAACAGGGTGGAGGTGTTCATATCAGTCTTCGGTATTCAGGCCCTGCAGCAAGGAGCGCAATTGCGCCACGGCCTGCTGAGGGTTGCGGGGGTTCATCTCATTCGGTAGCAGGTCCGGGCGGTCGGCATCGGTTTGTCGCGCCACGATGGCGGCGATGCGCGCCCGCGCCTCGGCATTCAATTGGTGGCGCATGTCTCGCCCCAGCATGCGGGCGGCGGTCAGCGTGTAGTCAAACCCGTCTTGCAGCGTCCAGGCCACGAACTCCTCCCACAAGCGGGGTTCATTGCCGGCATCCAGGTAGTGGTTCAGGATCAATTGCAGGTCTTGTGCATCTTTGCCGGGTGAACGGCGGTGCCGGTCCTGCCAGCACACCATCTTGAGCCAGGCCAGCGCGGGCAACGACACCACGACCGCCTGCACATCGTCCGGCAAGGCCACGTTCACCGCCGTGGCCCAAGCCTCCTGAAAACCAAACACATCCATCACCACGTCGCCAGCCGGCGGCCAGACGATCTGCCGCTGCGCGGTCTCGATCGCGCCAAACGGCACCAGGTCAATGGGCAAGCCCTGGCTGTGCCGCAGGCGATGCAAGACACCGGACGCTTCGATGAACTGGCCCGAGGCCAGCAGTGCCGCACGCAGCGTTTGAAACGCCGGCCAGTCGGGCACCGCGAGCGCGAAGTCCACATCGTGCGTTTCGCGCCGCACCGGCACACCCCAGGCATGGTGCAGGTGCAGATCGCGCGCAAAGGCGCCCGTCATCATCAGGCGCACGCCCAGCGGTGAAGCGACCTTCTGCACATCCGCCACCACGCGCGCATGCAGGCGCAGCGCCGGCTTAGGGGAAAGTTGCAGCAAGGTATTGCTCATACAGCAGCTCGGCTGTTTCGATGCAGCGCCCGTCACCCGTGGCCAAGAGATCGGCATAGACCAGCACCGGCGGCACGATGTCCGGCCGTGGCCCCGGCGGTAACTCACCCCAGAACGGCATGCGCCACTCCACCACGCGTTCCGTCACCGGCCCGGTGACGTTGCTCATGCGCTGCCTGGCCATGAACTGCGGTGGCAGGCGGGGGGTGTAGAGGGTGAGCGCACCGGGGCGCAGGTAGTTAGTCAACAGCCCAGCCGCCGGTTCCCCTCCCCACAGGCCCTCGGCGGGCGTCAGCCCCCACTCGGCCCAGGTGTCGAACAGGGGCGTGGTGTACAGCGCCTTCAAGGTCTTGGGGCGCAAGCGGCGCGCGTAGGTTTGTGCCCAGCGGTCCAGCAACAACCGCGTGGCATCCAGGCGGCGGCGTTGGCCCAGCATGGGCAGATTTCCCTGCTGGTGCAGATCCTGCAACACGGCCGGAACGCCCCCCAGCGCCACGCCCGCAGCGGCGGCAATCGCGCGATGCGTCGCGTCGGCCAGCTCGGGCTGGCACAACAGGGCAAACAGGACTTTCAGCCCGGCCGGGGTGTCGGCCCGGCCAGTGGCGGGCAGCACGGGCTTGCTCAGCGGCTTGCGACCGGTGATCAACACCAGTGGCGCCGGCAGCCAGGCATTGCCTGCGGCGTCGGCAAAGGGCTGGCCTTGGGCCCGCAGGTCATCGGCCAAGGGCGGCGTGACGTGTTCAGCCAGCAGCACGGTGGGCTGGCCCGTCTGCTGCGCCGCCTGGCGCGCCTGCATCAGCGCCGCCCCCAAGGTGGCACGCGCCAGGGCCGGCGCGGCCACCGCCCGGTATTCCGTCCATTGCCCCTTGGGGCCCAGGCGCAATGTGCAGGCGCCCGCCGGCGCGGCGCGGCACTGCGCGGGCACGCCCAGGGCGGCCAGGGCCTGCGCGGCACGCTCGGGCAGGGGGATGGGCGGATCGGCTTTCATGGTCTTGTTCAATTTTTATGAACGTGTAATTATTTTGAACAAGAACTGGCTTTTGTACAAGTCATTTGTTTGTCCATTTTCCGTGGAAAGGCAGCGAATTTGAACAAGCTGCACACGAAGTCTGGAAACGCTCGCTGACGAGAATGCCTCCGCACCGCGCGATCAGAAGGCCCAAGCCTCCTTGCGCATCATCCCCAGCAGATTGATACAAATTAAGGGAAGTCCTGCGTGAATCGGGAAGATAAGCAAGAACAGCAAGAAAAATACTCACTCCCCCAACAACTCGCGCAAAGAAAATCTCGCTAGTGCAATAGTTGCTGTAGATGCAGCAGCAGCCAGCAACCCGCTAATCATGAGAGTGACCCCGAACAATGGTTGCAAACTCTTTGCGACCATCCAGGTCGCACAGACACAGGCGACTGCGCCAAGTAAACACCATGCGAACGCAACCAGAATGCGCATCTTTAGTTTTGGATAGTCGGGCCAGTCAATCAGCACCTTCTTTCCACCGCTCAAAGAAAGCAACTCAAAACTTTCCTTGTAACTGAACGCAAGCATGGCGAACGATAACCCTGCGGCTGATAGCCCCCACCCCAAGCCGTCGCTCATCGGCGCCAACAACAGGTCAGCCCAATCTGGTATGTACGTATAAATGGCAATCGGGAGAAGGGCCAGCACCAATTCTGGTGAAACAAACACAAGTCGAAGGAAATCCAACATCCGCCTCATGGATGCTCCAAACCGCGCTCGTCGTTAATTTTTTTGAATGCTTCAAAAGCATGATCAAAAAGCCGTGCAGGCTCAGGGTCACCTTCAAATAAGAAGCTCTTCTGATTTTCACTGGTCCGAATAATGACCGGCCGGCCATTTTCCAAGCCCTTTACCTTCGCACGCCCATAGCCGTCCGCCGCCATAAGTAATGCCGCATCGCCTAATCCATCCAACAAGGGCTCCATAAATTCGAGCAGATCGGCGGGTGGCAACTCGGCGAGAACAGCCGTTGCTATGTCAGGCAGCCTTGTTTCAATCCCTTGAGGTGCCTCCTCTTTGATCACCGCCTCTGTGAGCTTACGCTTTCGCAGGTATTCACTGAGCGACTTCCAGCAGGGGCCAAACAATGGATTGGGCGGAAAAATAGACGCTTGCAATTCCGTGATCACACTCAAGCCAGATAACCGGGTAACAAAGGTCCGGAGGTCTGCAATTGGCTCAACATCGCAACCGACAAAGAATTTTTGAAACTTGGCCTCCACCAGATCTTTAAATACTTTTTCAAACTGTTCACTCGGAAAAGCGTTCGAAATATGACGATATGCCAAGCCGCTAAAACCTGGCAAGTAAACAAATGGACTGGCAACATCGATCAAATAAGGCACCGCCGCCGCAGCTGATGCATGCTGATCCTCTCTGACCACCTCCACTGCGCCAAGTGGCCGATATTTGGCGATCTTTGCGTAAAAACCTGTTTCTTGTCCTGGCGCACCGAAAGTTTGAAAGTCGATAAAGCTGTAGCGAGTCCCTCGATACTCAATCGTCGCCGGCTCACGGATGGCTTCAGTAATTTTCTCCGCAGTCAATTCACCACGCTTGCGCACCCGCCCAAGATAGAACTTCGCTTGCTTAGTCACTATTCGCTCCCTAAATACGAAATTGCTTGCTCAATATCGCCTGCCACAATGCCTGCACACATCGGAGATTTCGGCGACGATGCTGGTGTGCTCAGCAAGCGGTGGCATGTGCTGCGGTGGGCAAGAAAAGGGCCTAGCGCGTCTTGCGCGGCGTTTGCAGCCCCCGACGCCGGCAGATAGCTCAACCATAGCGCGAGCAGTTCCGGTCGGTAAAAGGCAAAAATGCCGCGGGCGCGCGGCTGAGGGTCGAGCCCGTTGGTGAAATGGGTTTCGACGCCGGTGGATTCGAAGCGAAATGGCAAGGGGCGGTGCCAGGCGGGCAACGAAGGCGGCAAGCCCTGGGCGTAGCGGGCGGATTGCAATTCCACGCCCGTCAGCGTCGCCCCCTCTTTTTTGGCCTCGATCACGCCGCAGGCCTTGCCGTTCACGTACAGCAGGTAGTCCGCGTAGCCGTAACCAGCGTTGAGGGGAAATTCGCGGATGGCGACGCCCTTGACCTGCCCAGGATCGGCATGGATGTCGGCATCCGCCAGGTTGCAGACCAACCAGCCCGCTTGCGCGAGCAGTTCGTCGATGCGTAGCCTGGCTTTCTGTTCTGGCGTCATGCGGTGTCCCTGGGCGGGCATTCTAGAGGGGCATGAAACCAGGCCTCGGAAAAAACGAAGCCCCGCACGAGGCGGGGCTTGTTCTTGGCGGAGACGGAGGGATTCGAACCCTCGATGCAAGTTTTAGCTCACATACTCCCTTAGCAGGGGAGCACCTTCGGCCTCTCGGTCACGTCTCCAAAGGATGGGCGGGATTATGGCATGAATCACCGCCTGATCCGGCAAAAAACCGGGCTGGCAAGCGGCGGGTTCAGCCGGTTTTGCGCCCGCGACTCAGGCCGCGGCTTGGTCCAGATCGAAGGCCTTGTGCAAGGCGCGCACGGCCAGTTCCATGTACTTCTCGTCGATCACGACGGAGGTCTTGATTTCGCTGGTGGAGATCATCTGGATGTTGATGCCTTCCTCGCTCAGCGAGCGGAACATCTTGCTGGCGATGCCCACGTGGCTGCGCATGCCGATGCCCACAATGCTGACCTTGCAGATCTTGGTGTCGCCCTGCACTTCAGCGGCGCCCAGCGTGGGCAGCACCTTGTCCTTGAGCAGGTCGATGGTCTTGGCGTAGTCGTTGCGGTTGACGGTGAAGCTGAAGTCCGTCTTGCCGTCCTTGGCGATGTTCTGGATGATGACGTCCACCTCGACGTTGGCGTCGGCCACGGCGCCCAGGATCTGGTACGCGATACCAGGCTTGTCGGGCACGCCCAGGATGGAGATCTTGGCTTCGTCGCGGTTGAACGCGATGCCGGAAACAACGGCTTGTTCCATGTGTTCGTCTTCCTCGAAAGTGATCAACGTGCCGGACTTGGCTTCTTCGTTGAGGTCGATGTCCCAGGGGGTGAAGCTGGAGAGCACGCGCAGCGGCACCTTGTACTTGCCCGCGAACTCGACCGAGCGGATTTGCAGCACCTTGGAGCCCATGGAGGCCATCTCCAGCATCTCCTCGAAGCTCACGGTGTGCAGGCGGCGCGCCTCGGGCACGATGCGCGGGTCGGTGGTGTAGACGCCGTCCACGTCGGTGTAGATCAGGCACTCCGCGGCCTTCAGCGCGGCGGCCACGGCCACGGCCGAGGTGTCGCTGCCGCCCCGGCCCAGCGTGGTGATGTGGCCCAGGCTGTCGATGCCCTGGAAGCCGGTGATGATGACCACCTTGCCCGCGGCCAGATCGGCGCGCACGCGCTGGTCGTCGATGCTTTCGATGCGGGCCTTGGTGTAGGCGCTGTCGGTCTTGATGGGCACCTGCCAGCCCGCGTAGCTCACGGCCTGCAAGCCTTCGGCTTGCAGCGCGATGGCCAGCAGCGCGGACGACGCCTGCTCGCCGGTGGCGGCCAGCA
Source organism: Hylemonella sp. W303a (assembly GCF_046452315.1). Lineage (NCBI taxonomy): Bacteria > Pseudomonadati > Pseudomonadota > Betaproteobacteria > Burkholderiales > Comamonadaceae > Hylemonella > Hylemonella sp. W303a. The sequence continues at coordinate 176,891 of NZ_JBKFDG010000006.1, forward strand.
TATCGAGCTCACGACCGTAGGCGTCATTGGTCTTGGCGGGCGCCAGTTCCTTGGCCAGGCCGAGCAGGCGGTTGGTCTCGCCGCTCATGGCGCTGGGCACCACAACCATCTGATGACCGGCGCGCGCCCATTTGGCGACACGCTTGGCGACGTTGCGGATGCGCTCGGTCGAGCCCATGGACGTGCCGCCGTATTTGTGAACGATCAGTGCCATTGAAAAAGAATGGGCCGCCGCGAAACGCAACAGCCCGTGTTCGTCAAGAAGTGTTGAGAGGGGTGTCCGGCCTGCCCTGGCGCCGCGCCTGCACGAAGGCAAGGGACGCACTCAAAGAGGGTCAAGCGGCGGGATTGTACCAAGCCAGGATTTCGCCTCGACGCTCCACCCTCCCTGCGCCCACCTTGAGCTCGATGTGGTGGCCCCGGGTGACGCAAGCGGCGATCTGGTCCAGCAGTTCTTCCAGCTGGGCTGCGCTGGCGTTCGCGGAGCCCCCCTCGGGCCGGGCCAGCGCATGCACCCGACGCAACCAGTGGCGCAGCAGATTGGCCTGCCGATCACGGCTCAGGGCGCGCAGCGCGGCGATGCGCGGTCCTTGTTCGGGGCCGAGGCCCACGCCGGTCGCAGCCGCGTCCTGCGCGGCCAGTTCATCCAGCAAGCGCTGAGCCTGAGCTGCGTGAGCGGCGCTGCGCGCGAAGGTGGCGCGGAACTGAGGGAACACCTCGCCCAACACCGGCAGCAGGCGGGCACGGATGCGGTTGCGGGTGTAGCGCTCGTCGGCGTTGCTCGGGTCCTCGACCCAGCCCTCACCCGCCCTGAGACCGCGCGCTTGCAACCAGGCGCGCAGTTCGGCGCCGGGCACTTCCAGCAAGGGGCGGTGCCAACGCAGCCCACCACGCGCCCAGGTGTCGGGCATCGAGGCCAACCCTGGCAGGCCAGCACCTCGCGAGAGGGCCAGCAGCAAGGTCTCCACCTGGTCGTCAGCGTGCTGGGCCAGGGCGACATCGCTCACACCAGCCGACAGCGCGGCTTCGCTGAGAGCCGCGTAGCGGGCGCCGCGGGCAGCGTCTTCCGGACTCTGACCGGCGGTGTGGCGCGCGTCCACGCGCCGTGCGTGCAAGGGAATATTCAGCTGTTCACAGGTGGCGCGCACCTGCGCCTCGAAGCCGTCGGCTGCGGCCTGCAAGCCGTGGTGCACGTGCAGGGCCTGCACTTGGCCCGGCCAGCGTTCGGCGCAAGCGCGCAGCAAGGCGGTGGAATCGGCCCCGCCGCTGAAAGCCACGGCCAGGGGCAGGCCGGGCTGGAACCGCGCGATGGCCCGCGTGAAGGCGGGCGCCGCGCTGGAAGGATTACTTGGCGCTCTTGGTGTCGGTGTAGCGGCCATAGCTCTGCAGGCGCTCGTAACGGCGGTCCAGCAGTTCCTTGACCTTGAGGTCGGCCACCTGGCGGTAGGACTCGACCAGCGCCCGCTTGAGGAAGGACGCCATCTGCTTGGTGTCACGGTGCGCGCCGCCCACCGGCTCGTTGACGATCTTGTCCACCAAGCCCAGGGCCTTCAAACGGTGCGCGGTGATGCCCAGGGCTTCGGCGGCTTCCTCGGCGCGCTCGGCGGTTTTCCAGAGGATGGAGGCGCAACCTTCGGGGCTGATGACGGAGTAGACGGAGTACTGCAGCATCAGCACCTGGTCGGCCACGGAGATGGCCAGCGCACCACCAGAACCACCCTCGCCAATGATGGTGGTGATGATGGGCACTTCCAGCTGCGCCATTTCGAAGATGTTGCGACCGATGGCCTCGGACTGGCCGCGCTCCTCGGCGTCGATGCCGGGGTAGGCGCCGGGCGTGTCGACGAAGGTGAAGACCGGCAGGCCGAATTTCTCGGCCGTCTTCATCAGGCGCAGGGCCTTGCGGTAGCCCTCGGGCTTGCTCATGCCGAAGTTGCGCAGGCCGCGCTCCTTGGTGTCGCGGCCCTTCTGCTGGCCCAGCACCATGCAGGGCGTGCCGTTGAAGCGGGCCAGGCCGCCGACGATGGAGAGGTCGTCCGCGAAATGGCGGTCGCCGTGCATCTCCACGAAGTCGGTGAAGATCTCGTTCACGTAATCCAGCGTGTAGGGACGCTCGGGGTGGCGCGCGATCTTGGTGACCTGCCAGGCGTTGAGGTCGCTGTACACGTCCTTGGTGAGCTGCAGGCTCTTCTTGCCGAGCTGCTCGATTTCCGCGCTGATGTCCACGGCGGATTCGGTCTGCACGTAGCGCAGCTCTTCGATCTTGGCTTCGAGTTCGGCGATCGGTTGCTCGAAGTCGAGGAATGTTTTCTTGGCCATCTGTGACCTCCAATAAGAACGGACGCGTCAGCCACAGCCACCGGGACAGGCCGCACGCGCTTTCGTTTCGATTTCCGGTTCGGGTTGTTGTCAGTCATCGACCCACCCCGGGCTCGGTGACGGCAGTCCGTCAGTACGCCACGGGCAGGGGGTCGAGAGAGCGCCAAATATACCAAGTCGCCACGCTGCAGAACGGGGCCCAGGCTGCGGCCACCTCCCGGGCGTCACTGCGGCTGACCGCCTCACCCGAGAAATAGTTACGACTGATACCGTTGAGCAATCCGATATCGTCCAAGGGCAAGACGTTCGGTCGCATCAGGTGAAAAATCAGGAACATCTCCGCCGTCCAGCGGCCGATGCCCCGGATGCCCACCAGCTCGGCAATGATGGCTTCGTCGTCCATTGCCTTCCAGTCCGCGACACGGATGGCACCGCTGTCGAAATGCAGCGCCAAGTCGACCAGGTATTCCACTTTGCGGGCCGACAACCCTGCGGCACGCATGTCGTCCACCTTCAGCTTGAGTACATTGCCGGGCGTCATGCGCCGGGGCAGCGCCGCGAAGCGTTCCCACACGGACTGTGCGGCCTTGACCGAGATCTGCTGGCCCACGATGCTGCGCGCCAGCGTGACGAAAGCGTCGCCCCGGGTTTCCAGGCAGGCTCCACCATGCTGGGGAATGATGCGCTTCATCACCCGGTCCTTTTTCATCAGGTGCTTGCAGGCCTCGTCCCAATAGACCGGCGTGGCGATCTGCACCGCCTCAGAGCCCGTGGTGGCCGCCACCGAAGACGCGAAGGCCGAGGCGGATTTGTTGGGGGCGTCCGGCTCGTCGGTCTGCTTGGCCTTGGGCGCGGCGCTCATGCCGCCACCTCCCAGGTCGTTCCGGCGGGCGAATCTTTGAGCACGATGCCTTGCGCCAGAAGTTCCTGGCGGATGCGATCGGCCTCGGCGTAGTTCTTCGCGCCCTTGGCGGCGGCGCGCTGGGCGATCAGGCTTTCGATGGCGCTGGCATCCAGCGTGGCGCTGGCGCCGGACTGCAGAAACGCGGCCGGGTCCTCCTGCAGCAGCCCCAGGCAGCCGCCAAGCGCCTTCAACAGCGCCGCCAGGCGGGCCGAGCCGGTCTTGTTGACCTCGCTGGCCAGGTCGAACAGCACGGCCACCGCCTCGGGCGTACCGAAGTCCTCGTCCATCGCGGCCTTGAAGCGGGCGGCGTGGCCCTCCGACCAGTCCACCGTCTGCGGCACCATGGGCGTGGGGGGGGTGGCTTGCAAGGCGGTGTAGAGCCGCTTCAAGGCGCTGCGCGCGTCATCCAGGTGCGCGTCGCTGTAGTTGAGCGGGCTGCGGTAGTGCGCGCGCAGGATGAAGAAGCGCACGGTCTGGGCGTCATACTTCTCCAGCACTTCGCGGATGGTGAAGAAGTTGCCCAGGCTCTTGGACATTTTTTCGTTGTCCACGCGCACGAAGCCGTTGTGCATCCAGTAGCGCGCCATGGCTTGGCCTTGCTGGGGCGTGCCGAACTTGGCACCTTCGCTCTGGGCGATTTCGTTTTCATGGTGGGGGAACTGAAGATCCGCCCCACCGCCGTGGATGTCAAAGCTCTCGCCCAGCAGGGCGCAACTCATGGCCGAGCATTCGATGTGCCAGCCAGGGCGACCCAGGCCATAAGGGCCATCCCACTTGGCTTCGGCGGGCTCGTCCGCCTTCGCGGACTTCCACAGCACGAAGTCCAGCGGGTCCTGCTTGCCATCGAGCACGGCCACCCGCTCACCGGCGCGAAGTTCGTCCAAAGACTTGCCCGACAGCTTGCCGTAGCCCGGAAACTTGCGCACGGAATAGTTGACATCCCCGCCTGCGGACACGCGGTAAGCGAGACCCTGGCGCTCCAGTTGACCGATCAGGTCGAGCATCTGCGGCACATAGTCCATGGCCCGGGGTTCGTGCGTGGGCCGCTCAATGCCCAGGGCGTCCGCGTCCTGGTGCAGCGCCGTGATCATGCGGTCGGTCAGGCCACGGATGGTTTCGCCATTCTTGAGCGCGCGCTGGATGATCTTGTCGTCGATGTCGGTGATGTTGCGCACGTAGGTCACGCGCCAACCGCTGGCCTTGAGCCAGCGCTGCACCACGTCGAAAGCGACCATGGCGCGTGCATGGCCCAGATGACACAGGTCATAGACGGTCATGCCGCAGACATACATGCGGACATGGCCAGGTTCCAAGGAGACAAAAGGCTCCAGCGCACGCGACAGCGTGTTGTAGATGCGGAGAGTCATGTGGCAATCAAAAAAACCGGCGCTCCACTTCGCGAATGAACTTCGTGAAGGCGTGCCGGCTCAAGCAGAGGGTGAACGAGGGTGCCGCGTGAGCGCGGCACTACAATTGCAGGCAGTATAAAGCCCCGGCGTGGCGGCACAGCGCAGGAATTCCCAGGCCCGGCCCGTGAATTGCGATGGCACCGCCCCCGACTGCCGCCCTCCTCGAGCCATCCAACTTCGTGTTTTCCCTGCATTCTGTGCCGCATTCCGCCGTCCGCGCCCTCCGGCTTCCCTTGATCGGCCTGTTCATGGGCCTGGCGCTGTTGACAGCGTCCGTGCCCGCACGCGCCGAAGCGTACGACGAGGTCAACCAGAAATTGCAGGCTGGCCGTTACGCCGAAGCACAAGCTCAGGCTGAGCGCTACCTGCAGGGCAAGCCGCGCGACCCCCAAATGCGCTACCTGCTGGGCTTGGTTCAACGGGGCAGCGGCAAACCCGAGGCGGCCCTTGAGACGTTTCTGCGGTTGACCACGGAGTATCCCGAGCTGCCCGAGCCTCACAACGCTTTGGCCTCGCTCTATGCCGCCCAGGGCGACTACGATCAGGCCCGCCTCTCACTGGAGCGCGCGATCCGCGCCCGACCCGATTACGCGACCGCGCTCGAGAACCTGGGCGACCTGCAGCTGCATCTGGCACAGCAGGCGTATTGCCAGGCCTTGAAGAGCAATCCGCGCAATGCCAAACTGCGTTCGCGCGTCCAGGCCCTCGGCATGCAGTGCCCCTAAAAGATCAACACGAACAACACCAACGCTGCCTTGCCATGCCTTCCAGCCGCCACGTCCACGCCATGAACCACGGACTTCGCCAAGACAGCGCCGATCACACCGGCCAGCTGCCCCGGCGCGTGCACCGTGCCCTGATGATCTCGGTGCTGGCCCTGAGCTGCGCCATGGGAACGCCCGCCGCTCGCGCCAGCGGCGTTGACATTCCGGCCCTGATGGCCGCTGGACAATGGTCACAAGCGCGCGGCGCCGTCGAGCAGCAACTGCAAGCCCGCCCCAAGGACGCACAGCTTCAGCTTTACAAGGGAGTAATCCAGCGCGAAACCGGCCAGCTGCGGGAAGCGCTGGCCACCTTCACGCAGTTGAGTGTCGAGCACCCCAACTTGCCCGAAGCCTGGAACAACCTGGCCGCCGTCCACGCCGCGCTGGGCCAATTCGAGCAGGCTCGCGTGGCACTGGAAAAAGCCCTGCACACGCACCCCAGCTACGCCGCGGCCTACGACAACTTGGGCGCGGTCTACGCACGCCTGGCCAGCCTGGCCTACAGCCGCGCCCTGCTGATCGACGCCGAGGGCGCCGTGCCCAATGCCAAGCCAAGCCCTCAGCAACAAGCGGCCAACGAAGCCTTGAAGCAGTCACTCCAGCAGCCCATGCAACTGGCCTTGTTGCGTGAAGTGCGGGAGTTGCCGGCCGCCTCCGCGCCGCTGCCGGCGGCGACGCCGGTGACGGCCCCGCCCGTGGTGGTGGCCTCGGCGCCCCCGCCTGCGCCGCCGCAGGCTGCGCCCGCGGCATCGACCGCCACGCAAGCCCCCACGTCCTCCGCCGCCCCGAGCTCGCCCACTCCCTCGGCGCCGACCATCGCGCCGAATCCCGTCACGCAGGCCCCGGTCCTCAGGCCTGCGCCAGTGGCACCCCGGGAAACGCAGCCCGCGCCAGCCCCAACCGCGCCCCCGGCCCCCCCACCCTTGCCCAGCACAGCAGCCAGCGCCTCCTCGGCCGAAGAAGCGGCCGTCGCCCAGGCCGTGCGTGCCTGGGCTCAAGCCTGGTCGGACCGCGACATGACGCGCTACCTGGCGGCCTACGCAAGCAACTTCGACACCGGCTCGCAAAGCCGCCCCGTCTGGGAACAGAGCCGGCGCGATCGGATTGTCAGCAAAAGACGCATCAGCGTCGAAGTACAGAGCCTGCAGATCACCGTGAATGGTTCACGCGCGACCGCCAAATTTCTGCAAGACTACAAGGCGGACACACTGGCCGTCGTCAATGGGAAGACTCTGGAGCTGACGCGCACGGCCGACCGCTGGCTGATCGTCAAGGAAAGCGCGGGCAATTGACACCCCCGCCCCACCGCGTGCAAGGAACGTCATGAAGCGAGCCGTCTTCTTCACTCTGCCCCGCGTTGCCGTGCTGGCGCTGGCCGTGCTCGGCCTTTGCACGACCCAGCAAGGACGCGTGCAAGCCCAGACCGTGGCCGCGATCTCCCCGAGCCCGGTGCTGACCTCCGCGGGCTCCAAACTGTCGCCCGAGGCCCGGCTGGTCGATATTTACCGTCTTGTTGGCACCGGCCAGTTGAGCGAGGCGCGCGAGGCCGCGCGACGGCTCTCTCAGGACCACCCGAATTTTCAGCTCGCCCAATTGGTGTACGGAGACCTGCTGTTGGCCCAGGCCCGCGCGCTCAACGGCCTGGGCAATGCCCCCGCGCTGCTGACCACGGGCGTCGGCGCGCAGACCTTGGCCGAGTTGCGACATGAATCCGAGGTCCGTCTGGCTGCGCTGCGCGAGCGCCCCCCGACGGGTGCCGTTCCCACGCAATTCCTCGCGCTGGCACCCAATGTGCGGCATGCGATCGCGGTCGACGCCTCGCGTGCTCGCCTGTACCTGTTCGAGAACCAAGCTTTGCCGAACGAGGGCGCAAGGATGCGCCTGATCGCTGACTACTACGTGTCAGTTGGCAAGTACGGCATCGAAAAAACCACCGAGGGCGACGCCCGCACCCCCCTGGGGGTGTACTTCACGCTGCATCGGCTGGACAAGCGCTCCTTGCCAAACTTTTATGGGGCAGGCGCTCTGCCCATCAATTACCCCAACATCCTGGACCGGCGGCGTGGCAAGACAGGCAGCGGCATTTGGCTGCACGGCACGCCTCCCAACCAGTTCGCGCGCGCGCCCCTGGCCACCAACGGCTGCGTGGTGCTGTCCGACCCGGACCTGGAATACGTGCTGCGCACCGTGGCCCCGAGCACGACACCGGTGGTGATCGCCTCGCGCCTGGAATGGGCGCAACCCACGCAACTGCAAGCCGAGCGCCAGTCCTTCGAATCCGTGCTGGTGGCTTGGCGGCAGGCCAGGACCAGCGGCGACCTTCAACAAATGCTGCGTTTCTACGCCGAGGACTTCACAGGTTTCCGTGGCCGCACGCTGCGGGAGTGGGAGCTGGTGCTGCGCGTCGAGCTGGCGCGCGACGAAGGCCGCGCGATCGAACTGCAAAATCTTTCCTACCTGCGCTGGACGGACGAGGACGACACCATGATCGTCACCTTCGAGGAAGCCTCCGCGCCCAACAGCCAAGACACCCGCCCCGGCGTCGCCAAAGGCCAGGTCAAGCGCCAGTACTGGAGCCGCCAAGGCCAGGAATGGAAAATCATTTTTGAAGGAACCCTCGGATGAAGTCTCGTCGCGTGGCACTGCGCCACCTATCCACCCTGTTCTGCACCTTGGGACTCGCTCTGGGGCCCACTCTTCAATCCGCTCACGCCCAGAGCGCGGCAGCCAAGCCCGCCAGCACCATCAACAAAACCAAAGGAAAGACCTCCATGAGCCACCCTCAAGTCGAACTCACCATCACCGGCTACGGCGTCATCAAGCTTGAACTCGACGCCGAGAAAGCGCCCAAGACCGTCGAGAACTTTCTGGACTATGTGAAGAGTGGTCATTACAGCGGCACGGTTTTCCATCGCGTCATTCCCGGCTTCATGATCCAAGGTGGCGGTTTCGCTCCGGGCATGAACCAGAAGCCGACCGAGCCGCCGATCGAGAACGAAGCCAGCAACGGCCTGAAGAACGACAAATACACCATCGCCATGGCCCGCACGAACGACCCGCATTCGGCGACCGCTCAGTTCTTCATCAACGTCGCGAACAACGAATTCCTCAACCACAAGGCGCCCTCGGGCCAGGGCTGGGGCTACGCTGTCTTCGGCAAGGTGATCGCAGGCCAGGACGTGGTGGACAAGATCGCCGCCGTCAAGACGGGCACCCGCGGCTTCCATGGTGACGTGCCCAAGGAAGACGTGGTGATCGAAAAAGCCACCGCCTTGTGATCTGCCCCTAAGTGAACTCGTTCCAGACCTTCGTCGCTGAAGTCGCCGCGCCCGCGAGCTGGCGGCTTGTCGACTTCATTTCCGACCTCCACCTGCACGGCAGCGAGCCCCGGACCGTGGAGGCCTGGAAACGCTACCTGGCGAGCACGCCTGCAGACGCCATCTTCCTGCTGGGCGATGTGTTCGAAGTCTGGGTCGGGGACGATGCGTTGGATGATCCAGGAACAGATGCGGCCAGCGCCGCGGAGTCCGCTTTCGAGCGCGACTGCATCGCGGCCTTGCTCGCCGCGAGCTCCAACCACGCCCTGTACTTTCTGCATGGCAACCGCGATTTCATGCTTGGGCATGAGGCCGCGAGGCGCGCGGGCATGACCTTGCTGGCCGATCCCAGCGCGCTCGTCTTCGGCGTCGCGCACGGCAAGCCGTCGCGCTGGCTACTCAGCCATGGCGATGCCCTTTGCCTGGACGACCGTGAATACCAGGCGTTTCGCGCGCAGGTGCGTACCGCCGAATGGCAGCGAAACTTTCTGGCGCAACCTCTGGCCCAACGCCGTGCCTTCGCACGCAACCTCCGCGCCCAGAGCGAGGCCCGCAGACAGGCGAGCGCCGCCGCTGGCAACGACTTCAGCGAGACCTATGCCGATGCCGACCCGGCTCTCACGCGCGCCTGGTTGCAGGCCGCGCGCTGCACGAACCTGATCCATGGACACACGCACCGCCCGGCCGACCATCGGCTTGACGAAGGGACCCGCCCCAGCGGTGCCGTCTCGAGCACCCGCCATGTGCTGAGTGACTGGCACTTGGATGGCCCGGGCGCGCCGCGCGCCGAGGTCATGCGTCTGAGTCTGGCCCATGCCGGCAGCGCGGCGCGGGTCAGACGTCTGACGCTGGCCGAGGCCATGGGCACAACCACGCGCGCCAGCTGAGATGGGCTGGCTGGGCTCTCTGCTGAGGCGCCTCCTCAGCTCGTCGGCCCAACGCCGCCCCCGTCGCACCATTCCCGACGCTCTGTGGCAGAACGCCCTGGCAGCCTGTCCCTGGCTGGACGATCGCACGCAATCAGAACGCGCCCGACTGCGCGAACTGTGCGCTCTCTTCCTGGAAGACAAAGAGTTCCATGGCGCGAACGGCCTGAACATCACCGATGCCATGGCCGTGCAGATCGCCGCTCAAGCCTGCCTGCCCGTGCTGGGCTTTGGCACAGGGAGTCTGCCCTTGCGCTGGTACGACGACTTCGTCACCATCGTCGTGCAGCCCGAGGAAGTGTTGGCCCCCCGAACGGTGGTGGACGAAAACGGCGTGGTCCATGAATACGAAGAAGAGCTGGCCGGAGAAGCCATGCCCGAGGGCCCGGTCATGGTGAGCTGGCAGGACGTGCGCACCGCCTCCGATGCCGAGGCCATCGCGCAAGGCTACAACGTGGTGATCCACGAGTTCGTGCACAAGCTGGACCTGCGCGACGGCGTGGCGGACGGCTGCCCACCCCTGCCTTCTGGATTCATGGGCCTGGCGCCACGCGCCGCCCGCCAGCATTGGCAAGACACGCTGGAAGCGGCCTACGACGACTTCAAGGAAGCCTGCATCCGGGCCGACCGTTTTGGCGCGGCCGAGACCTGGCTGGACCCCTATGGCGCGGAACACATCTCCGAGTTCTTCGCGGTGGCCAGCGAGGCGTATTTCGTCAACCGGGCCCGTTTTACGCGGGAACACCCCACGCTGCTGGCGCTGTTCGACGCCTTCTACCGCCCCGGGGCCTAGGGACTGTTCACACCAATTTCCCGAGCGCGAACGCCTCAATCCTGAGGCACTCCCACGGCTGTTGGGCTGCTGGCGTTCACGCCGTGGCCCCATCACCCACCGGGCTGCCCTGCAGCCGATGGAGCGCGGCAGGCCCGCTGACCCGCATGATGTCGATGAAACTGCGCAGGCGAGCAGGATGCAGGCGCGCCTGTGGGTAGACCAGATGCACCGGCAGCGGATCGGCCTGCCACTGCGGCACAACGTGCACGAGCCGGCCTGCCCGCAGATCCTCCTGCACGGCCCACGCCGAAGCGACCGCCAGTCCCAGCCCTTCCACGGCGGCGCTGCGCAAGGCGTACAGGCCGTCAGTGGACAGACGCGGCTGGATGTCAATGCGCGCCACCTCGTCTGGACCCAAGCGCGTGAGGCTGATGTCGTTGCGATAGAAGGTGCGCAAGGCCAGCCAGGGCAGGCGCGTCAGTTCGGCCGGATGGGTGGGCAAGGCAGCTTCGAACAGGGACGGTGCGCCCACCACGATGCGAGGCACCTCGCCCATCGGCAGGGCCACCACCGAAGGGTCCTGCACACCCCCGACCCGAATGGCGCAATCCACGCCCTCGGCGATGAAGTCGGGCATGCGGTCATGCAGCAGCCACTCGACCCGCATCTTGGGGTAACGCCGCAGGTAGTCCGCCAGGGGCGCCACCAGCTGCTGTTGCCCGAAGGCATGCGGCGCAACCACGCGCAGCGTGCCCGCCGGTTCTTCTCCCGCGCCGCGCGTCTCGCTCTCGAAGGCGTGCCAGCTGGAGATCAGGTCCTTGGCACGTGCATAGCAACGTTGGCCATCCTCGGTCAGGCGCATGGCGTGGGTGGTGCGCTGCAGCAAGCGCACGCCCATGGTGCGCTCCAGGGCCTGCAGGCGTCGGCTGATCGTGGGTTGCGTGCTTCCGAGTTGGTCAGCCGCCGCCGACAGGCTGCCAGCCTCAACGATGCGCACAAAGGTTTCGATCAGCAGCATCCGGTCGGTGCCGGGTGGCAGCGAATTGGCCTCGATATTCATGCATAAATCGTATAACCAATCTTCTTGGAAAGCCATAACCAAGCTCGTTTCATTGAGAAAAAATCAGGTCACTCCGAAAAAAACTGGGAAATCCCGATGAATACCATTCAAGAAACGTATGAAAAAAGGAACGACAGCCTCTCCTCGGACCGAGTGTTCCTGCTGGCCCTGGGTGCCGGTCTGGCGGCAGCGTCCATCTACTACAGCCAGCCCCTGCTCGGCGTCCTGGGCACGGATTTGCAGACCTCGGCCGAAGCGGTCGGCTGGGTCCCCACCCTGACGCAGTTCGGTTACGCCCTGGGCATCCTGCTGCTGGCGCCCCTGGGGGATCGCTACGACCGGCGACGCGTCATCGCGGTCAAGGCCGGCCTGCTGGGTGCCGCCTTGCTGCTCTCCGCCCTCTCGCCCACGCTGGGCGTGCTGCTGGTGGCCAGCCTGGCGCTGGGCCTGGTGGCCACGCTGGCGCAGGACATCGTGCCCGCCGCGGCCACGCTCGCGCCCGAGGAGCGACGCGGCCGTGTCGTCGGCACAGTGATGACCGGTCTGCTCCTGGGCATTCTTCTGTCGCGTGTGATCAGTGGTTTCGTGGCCGAACACTTCGGGTGGCGTACCGTGTTCGCCGCGGCCGCGGCCGCCGTGTTGCTGCTGGGCCTGACCCTGTGGCGTGCACTGCCGCCCTTCGCGCCCACGTCCCGCCTCCCCTATGGCCAGCTCATCGGTTCGCTGCTGCAGCTGTGGCGGCAGTACCCGGAACTGCGCCGCGCGGCGCTGGCCCAGGGCTTGCTGTCGGTGGCCTTCAGCGCCTTCTGGTCCACCATGGCGGTCATGCTGCATGGCGCGCCTTACCACCTGGGCACCAGCGCGGCAGGGGCCTTCGGCCTGGCAGGCGCGGCCGGAGCCCTGGCCGCGCCGCTGGCGGGGCGTTATGCCGATCGGCACGGCCCGGCCCGTGTCAGCCTCGCGGGCGCGGCGCTCACTGCCCTGTCGTTCGCGGCGATGTTCTTCCTGCCCGCGCTGTCGCCGCACCACGCACTGTGGCTGATCGCCGCCAGCACCGTGGGTTTCGACCTCGGCATCCAGGTCTCGCTGATCGCGCACCAGACCATCGTCTACAGCCTGGACCCCACCGCGCGCAGCCGGCTCAACGCCGTGCTGCTGTCCTCCACCTTTGTCGGCATGTCGATGGGGGCGGCGCTCGGCAATGCCTTGCTGGCTCAGGCTGGCTGGACCGGCGTGACCGCCCTGGCGGTGATCGCCGCAATGGGCGCCTGCGTCCTGCGTCTGAGAGCGCCGAGGCATGCGCGCACGCTGAAGCACAACGACTGACAGTCCTGCCCTGCGCGCCGGGCATGCAAAGCGGAACCCCGGCGACGGCCTCACCCAACCGTCGCCTTGTCCACTTCCTCCAGGGTCGTCAGCCCTTGCAGCACTTTGAGCAGGCCATCGTGGCGCATCGAACGGAAACCGCCCTGGCGTGCCGCGCGCTGGATCTCCATCAGAGACTGCTGCCGCGAGATCAGATCGCGGATGAGGTCCGTCAGCATAAAAACTTCATGGATACCCATGCGCCCGGCATACCCGCTGCCATGGCAACGTCGGCACCCTCGTCCGCGGCAGAAATGGACCCGCGCGTCACCCCGGTTGTGGAAGATCCGGTCCAGAACGTCGGCGCTCGGTTCATAGCGCTCCTTGCAATGCGGGCAGATGCGACGCACCAAGCGCTGGGCGAGCACGCCGATGACGGAGGGTGCCACCAGGAAGGGTGGCACCCCCATATCGACCAATCGGGTGACGGCCTGCGCGGCACTGTTGGTGTGCAGGGTCGCCATGACCAAATGGCCGGTAAGGGCTGCCTGGGTGGCGATGCGCGCGGTCTCCAGATCACGGATCTCGCCGATCAGCAACACCTCTGGGTCCTGCCGCAAGACGGCGCGCAGCACCTGCGCGAAATCCAGACCGATGGCTGCGTGGGTCTGGATCTGGGTGACGCCATCAATCCGCAGTTCCACCGGGTCCTCCACCGTGACGATGTTGACCTCGGGCTTGTGCAGTCGCGCCAGCGCCGCGTAGAGCGTGGTGGTCTTGCCCGAGCCCGTGGGCCCGGTCACGAGCAAGACGCCGTGCGGGCGCTGGATCAGCTGCTCCAGCAAATCCTGGTTGCGCGACGAAAACCCAAGTTCGTCGATGGGTGTGACGCGCTGGTCGGACGAACCCACCGCGCGCAAGACGGCCTTCTCTCCAAACACGCTGGGCACGATGGAGAGGCGGAAATCGTGGCTGCGTCCTTTTTGAACCAAGCTGACGCGGCCATCTTGAGGCCGCCTTTTCTCAGCGAAATCCAGACTCGCAATCAGCTTCAAGTGCGAAAGCAGGGGCGCGAGCAGGTCTTTGTCCAGCACCAGCCGGGTCTGCAGCAAGCCATCGATGCGAAAGCGCAAGGCCAGGGCGTTCGCCATGGGCTGAAGGTGGAGGTCGCTCGCGCGGTGCTTCAGGCTGTAGAGCAGCAAACCGCGCACCAGCTCTCCCGCGCCCGACACCGAGGCGGATGCCACGGGGTTCGATGCCCCCATCGCCGGCGACGACGCGATGGCCCCGCGCGGAGGGCGGCCGAGCTCCTGACTGATCTTGCGTGCCAAAGTGACCAGGCCCGCACGGTCGGTGTAGTGAACTTCAATGCCGTTCTCGATGTCCTGCGTGAAGGCGAAATCCGCCTGCACGGTGTCCACGGAACTTGCCGATGGCCCAGCGGCGACGGCGCGCTCGACTTCGGCCACCACGCCAAGATCCTCGGGCCGCGCCAGGGCCACCCTCAGCGTGCGCTGGGTGAGTTGCAAGGGCAGGCACTGCAAACGGCGTGAGGCTTCCGCGCTGATGCAGGCCAGGGCCTCGGGCTGCACCCCGGCCCGGTCCAGCAACACGGCCTCCTTGTCGATGCTGGCCGCGTAGCGTTGCGCCAAGCGGGCTTTGAGTCCCGGTGATTCGAGCGCGCTGTGAAGGTGGGTGGACAGCTCAAGGTGCCGCGCACCGAACATCAGCTGCAGACCATCGGCCTCCTTGTCGTTCGCGATGCCGGCCTCGACCAGGCCTTGCACGAAGGAGGACCTAGCCATGGTCATTGCCCTGAACCGCGCCCGGGGAACCGACGACGGGCCCCTGATCGGACGGCGGCGGTTCGAAGGAATCGCTGCGCACGAAGGCCAACGTGGCCGGTTTCTCCTGCCCGGCCAGTTCTCGCAAGAGCTCTTGCAGGTCGAACCGGTGATCCGGCGGCGGCTCCCGTGACTGATCCATCCTGCCTCCTTGCGCGTGGGACGTGTTGAACACGCGAAGGAGGTTAGCAGCGGTCGCAGGCGCGGCGCCTCAGACTATGGATTCACGGAAGGCGCAGCGCCAAGCTTCCGATTTCAGCCGCGCAACAAGGCTTTGAGAGCTTGCTGCAGGCGACGTGCGGCATCGGGCGTGTGCGGCGTGGCCAACACGCGGGCAACGTCCTGCCCCCAGGTTTGGGCGGGAGGCGGATCATTGCGGCGGGTCAGCAACTGCAGTTGCAGGGCACGGCGCGCCGGCAGATGGTCGGCGGGCGTCGGCACCTCTGCGGCCATCTCAAGCCGCAGCAGGGTCTCGGCCCCATCGCCTTGCGCGGCCGAGGCCAGCGCCTGGCTCCAGAGCGCGCGCGTGCCGGAGCTGACGGCACGGCCCAATTCCTGGGCGCTGGGCAGTTGCTCCGCGCTGCGCTGCGACCAAGCGTCCAGCACTTTCGTCAGCGCCTCGCCGTGAGCCTGCACGGCCAGTTTCTTCAACGCCGCTTGCGCGTGTTCCAGCGCGTCGCGTTGAGCGCGGAAGGCGGCGTCACCCAGACGCGGCTGCATCGTGCTCGACCCCGGTCCGCCGCGCGCGGCGTCGCGCGGCCCGCGTCCCCGCTCGTCGCGGCCCTGAGTCGCCCCCGGCCTGCCACCGCGTTCGCCTCGTCCAAGAGGCGCCGCGGGCTCGGACTTGCGCATGCCTGGGCGGTCATCTCCGCGCACCGCCACCACCGGTTTGCGTGGCGCGGCGGGTGCCGGGGCCGGTGTGTCCTGGGCCCCATCGCCTGCGGCTGCGCTCGCGGTCGCATCCTTTGCGCTATCAGCCGCCGCGCTTGTGGAGGCCGTCGAGGCCATCGCAACCGCCTTGGGATCGGCCCGGCGCGCCGCTTCCAGAGCGGACATGGCGGCATGGATGGCCTGGGCATCGCCGCTGGCGCTGGCCGCGTGCAAGGCCTGCGCGGCCTCGTACACCGCGCGGTCATAAGGGGTCATGGACTCCGGGTTGACAGCCTGACGCGGCGCGGAGCGCTCGCCTGGGCCTTCACCGGGTCCACGAGAGGGACGATCACCGCGTTCGCCTCGCCGAGCAGGCCGTCGTTCCGCGTCCAAGGCAAAAGCGTCGTCGATGGGTTTGCGGAAGGCCTCCCACAGCTTTTGTTCCTGTCGGCGATCCAGGGGCATGGCCTGCGCCTCCACCTGCCAGCGCTGCTGCAGGGCTTTCACGTCGTCGATGCGCAAGGGCGCGCCAGCAGCGTGGGCAGCGCTCAATTGCTTGGCTTCCTCCACCAGAGCCTGCCGACGTTGCAAGCCCGCCTTTTGAGCCCTCGCCAGCGGCGCATGGGCAGCGTCCCACACGGCTTTCCAGCGGGACAGCAATTCGGCGAACGTCTTTTCGCTCAGGTGCCCGGCCTCACGCCAGCGCTCACCGAACTGGTGGAGTTCGCGGTTGTAGGCTTTCCAATCGGTCTTGGTGTCCTCGGCGACCGGCGCGTCGCTGGCTTGCGCGACGCCGTGCGCGGCCACCCACTGCTTGAGCTCGTCAATCAGGGCCAAGCGCTTGGCCTTGTGTTCAGCGCTTTCTGCCTTGAGTTTGTCCAGCCAAACCTGAACCACTTTGTGGGCCGCGCTGCAGGCTTCGTCAAAGCGCTTCCACAACAGCGGATGCGGTGCGCCAACGCTGAGATCCAGCTTCTTCCACTGCTCGCGCAAGTCGCGCAGCGCTTCCTGCAGCTTGCGACCCGCCAAAGCGGCGCCGCCCTCGCCTTGCAGCAGGGCTTCGGCCTTGTTGATCAACTCCAGGCGTGCCGGGTCGTTCTGGCGGGCTTGTGCGGCGGACGAGGGCGCAGCCACCACGGTGGGGGCAGACGGTGCAGCACCGCCTGCGCCGCCGCTGGCCCCCTCGCCCCGGGCCTGCTTCAGCTCTTCTGCCCAAACAGGTACCTGGGGCAAGGGCGCGCTGGTGTCCTCCGCCGCCACGCGAGCCTGGGCCAAGGCCGCTCCAAAAGCCTCCCAAACCAGCCCCAGCTGCGCGCGCGAGGCTTCGAGTTGGGCCGCGATGCGTGCGCCAGCGCCCGCCGGAGCGCCACCGGCCTCCGCACCCTGCGCAACGCTGGGCCATTCCTTGGCCTGGAACAAGGCGCCCGCCTCGGCCTGCCAGCGCGCCACGTCAGCGCCTAGGCTTTCAGAGCCGGCCTGCGCTTCGCGCCAGGGCTTGGTCGACAGGGATTCGATGCGCTGGACCAGCAGCACCGCTGCCTCACGCTCCACCTGCGCGCGGTGTTGCAAGTCCTCGATGGCCTGGACCCGCTCAGCCAGACGGCTACGGAGCGCAGCCAGCGGTTCACGGCTCAGGGGGGCGCCCGCCTTGGCGGCATCACGAGGCCAGGCCTGGGCATCGGCCAGGTTCAGTTGGGGCGAATCCAGCAAAGCTTGGGCCTTGTCGATCCAGGATTGGCTGGCCTGGGGATCCTGAGGGGCAGAGGTAGATGACATATCAGATGAAGTCGAAAAAACAAAAACCTGCCTCGCAGGTTTTCTCAGAACCCTGATTGTCGCCGCCCGGGCCCTGGTTTGCTCGCGCAAAGCGTCGTCAGCCCAGCGAAACCGGCGGAACTTCCGCATGCGCTTGTGGGAACGCGTTGGTGGAAACACGTTGGCTAGGCGGCATGTAGGCCGCGCTCACCCTGCCAGGGGCTCGGCATCTAGGCACTCAACTTGAGGGGTTTTGGGCCGCGAGTCGCGTCAAACCCACAGTTTTGGGCCTTTAACCGAAACGTTACACATCCCTTAAAGCCTGATCAAAAACCTCTAAAACCCTTGGCAAAGTCATGATCTCTAATGATTTTTCAAGAAATCGACATGCCCTTCACATGGCCGCTATCCAGGCCATAGTGACCGTATATGGATAGAAAAACATACCCTCCCCATTACAATTCGTTGCACTGACGGGGCGCCACCGCGCGGCCCCGCACCCCGAGGTTTCAGATTCCCGCCTCCCAACATGGCTGAGGAAACACCCCGGGGCTCCGCTGCCGAAACCGGCTACATCGGACCACCAGCGCGGGCATGTGATGGATGCTCGTGTGACCGATGGCGTACCAACCCAGACGTGGCTTAGACCAGCCCGACTCCCTAGCACCAGGAACCGCGCGCGACGCGGACCCGGTCATGACAGGGCGTCGGCTCACGGTTCAAGCCGCGCGAGAAGAGGATTGCTATGACAGCGCTTGAAGACATGGGCGACAGCTTGCGGAAGATGCCGCGCCGCCTTGTCCAATTCTTTTATTCCCTGGCTCACAACGGGTTCGCCCTGTTTGGGCTGGGCGTGCTCCTGGTGCTGCTGGCCTTGGCCGCACATTCCGGTTTGCGCAAGGCCGGGGAAGAACACCTGATGGACTGGCTACAGACGCGCCAGTTTGGCGAGCCCTTGGACGAACCCAGCCCGCTGGTCACGGTGGGTCGAGCCACCGCCACCGACCTGCAGAACCTGAGCGCCCAGCAAGCCGCTGTGACGGACTGGCTGAGCCGCCGTTACCGCATCGCGCCGCAGCCGCTCTCGGCCTTGGTGCTGGAGGCCTATCAGATCGGGCACAACTACAAGTTGGACCCTCTGCTGCTCTTGTCGGTGATGGCCATTGAATCCGGCTTCAATCCTTTCGCGCAAAGCCCCGTGGGCGCGCAGGGACTGATGCAGGTCATGACCCATCTCCACGGCGAGAAATACGAACCCTTCGGCGGCCAGCTCGCGGCCTTCGATCCACTGACGAATCTGCACGTGGGTGCACGTGTGCTGCGCGAATACATCATGCGCGCGGGCTCCGTGGAAGGAGGCCTGCGCCGCTACGTGGGCGCGGCCAATCTGCCCAGCGATGGTGGTTATGTGACCAAGGTACTGAGCGAACACCATTTGCTGACGCTGGTCGCACGCCAGGCTCAGCACGTGCCCGATGTGCCCAAGCCGCCCGTGCGCGCCCGCACCATGCAAATCACCATGCCGGCCGCCCCGGCCCGGCCGGAGTCGGCAACGCATGCCAGCGCCTCGGGCGCTGCGGCCGCGGGCGTCAAGCAAACGGTCGCCCTGCTCAACAACTGAGCAGCAATGACCCCATGTCCCAGGTCTCTGGCCCGGGACCCGCGCTGGGCTACACTAGGCAGGCACGCGACTGGCGATAGGCCCGCCGCCCGGGAAAACACCGCTTCTTCACCGGCTGGCGTGGCTGACGTGGGCCACCACCGGGGAGCGTGCCGCGCGGCATGATGTCAGGCCCCCGGGCTCAATTCAAGCTGTCGCGTTTTGCCGTGCGCCTGGGCAGCCTTTCCGCTTGCAATGCGTCCCTCAGGGCGTACCCGCCTGCGGCACAGGCCCGCGTCACCACCCGCTCCAACTGCACACTTGCACGCCATGTACAACCGCAACATTCTTGTCGAACAAGCCGACCCCGAACTCTTTGCCGCCATCCAGGCCGAAAACAAGCGCCAGGAAGAGCACATCGAGCTGATCGCCAGCGAAAACTACGCCTCGCCCGCCGTGATGTGGGCCCAGGGCACGCAGCTGACCAACAAGTACGCCGAAGGCTACCCCGGCAAGCGCTATTACGGAGGTTGCGAGTTCGTTGACGTGGCCGAACAGCTGGCCATCGATCGCGTGAAGCGGATCTTCGGCGCCAACGCCGCCAATGTGCAGCCGCATTGCGGCGCCTCGGCCAACGAGGCCGTGTTCCTGGCGTTCCTCAAGCCCGGCGACACCATCATGGGCATGAGCCTGGCCGAGGGCGGCCACCTGACGCACGGCATGCCGCTCAATATGTCGGGCAAGTGGTTCAACGTGGTCAGCTACGGTCTGAACGCGCAGGAAGCCATCGACTACGAGGCCATGGAAGCCAAGGCGCGCGCCCACAAGCCCAAACTCATCATCGCGGGCGCCTCCGCCTACAGCCTGCACATCGACTTCGCGCGCTTCGCGAAGATCGCGAAGGAAGTCGGCGCGATCTTCATGGTGGACATGGCGCACTACGCGGGTCTGATCGCCGCGGGCGTCTATCCGAATCCGGTGCCGCACGCCGACGTGGTGACCAGCACCACGCACAAGAGCCTGCGCGGCCCGCGTGGCGGCTTCATCCTGATGAAGGCCGAACATGAAAAGGCCATCAACAGCGCGATCTTCCCCGGGCTGCAAGGCGGCCCGCTGATGCACGTGATCGCCGCCAAGGCCGTGGCCTTCAAGGAAGCGCTGGAGCCAGCCTTCAAGGCCTACCAGCAACAGGTGGTGAAGAACGCCCAGATCGTGGCCGAGACGCTGACCCAACGCGGCCTGCGCATCGTCAGCGGCGGCACGCAAAGCCACGTGATGCTGGTGGACCTGCGCGCCAAGGGCATCACGGGCAAGGAAGCCGAGGCCGTGCTGGGAGCCGCCCACATGACCATCAACAAGAACGCCATCCCCAACGACCCGGAAAAACCGATGGTGACCAGCGGCGTTCGCATCGGCACACCGGCCATGACCACGCGCGGCTTCAAGGACGAAGAAGCGCGCATCACGGCCAACTTGGTCGCGGACGTGCTGGACAAGCCGCGCGACGAAGCCAACATCGCGGCGGTGCGCGCCAAGGTCAACGCGCTGACCGCGAGATTCCCCGTGTACAAATGAACACCCCCCTGAGGCGCTACGCGCCCCAGCACCAATTGCCAGAGGCAATGGTCCTTTGGGTTGTCCAAGCCTGCGCAGGCAGGCTTGGAGCCGCAACCCTCAGCCCCCTGAACGCCATCCTTCGGTGGCAGGGGGGACGCACCCAGTGGCCCGGCAAAGCCGGCTCCACGGGTGCGCGCGCATAAAACCTCAGTTCAACGGCACACACCATGAAATGCCCTTTCTGCGGCCACCCCGAGACCCAGGTCGTCGAGACCCGGATCTCGGAGGACGGGGATTTCATTCGCCGACGTCGCCAGTGTGGGCACTGCGAAAAGCGCTTCACCACCTATGAACGACCGGAAGTCAGTTTTCCCACGGTCGTCAAGAAGGACGGTCGGCGCATCGAGTACGAGCGCGGCAAGCTGATGGCGTCTTTGCAACTGGCCTTGCGCAAGCGGCCAGTCAGCACGGAACAGATCGACGGCGCCATTGAGCGCATCGAGGAAAAGCTGCTCAACCTGGGCCTGCGCGAAGTGCCGTCCGCGCGCATCGGCGAGTTGGTGATGCGCGAGCTGAAGAAACTCGACAAGGTTGCGTACGTGCGCTTCGCCAGCGTGTACCGCAGCTTCGAAGACATTGACGAGTTCAAGACCCTGGTCGAGGAATTCCGGCGCTGAAACCCTAGCCCCGGAGCCGGTCGCACCGAGGCCCGCCCGTGCTCAGCGCCAGCAGTCCGGCACCGGCAGTGCCGTTCCCGTTCGTCCCTTCACTCCTGTGTGCGTCAGGGTCAAGCTGCCGCAAGATTCATCCCATCCTGGCGCTGGCTCGGCCCTGAGCGTGTAGCCTTCTGCCTGCGCCTCGCTGACGCTCAATCGGTAACGCGCTGTCTCTGGCGGCGCCCCCTCGGGCACGGTGCGTAGGCGCAGAGGCAACACCGGCGCTTCGTCGGTTTGCGTGGTGTATCGGTTGTACACAGCGTGGTAACGCTCCATGTACTGCTGGGCGTCTTGCAAGGCCGCGCGCGCCTCGGCGCGATGGGCACGGCGCACATGGTCGGTGTACGCAGGGTATGCGATTGCGGCCATCAGAGCCACGATCAGCACGACAGCCATCAGTTCGATCAAGGTGTACCCACGCGATCCGATGGCCTCCCCCCATGCATCGCGTTGGTTGAAGGACCTCATGCCAACTCCCGTGTGCAAGCCATGCCCATTGCGCCTCGTCCACCTTGCCATCAGGGCACGGGCGGCAGAAGGATGCGGCGCCAGAGGCGATCGAGCATCGGTCGCTGGCCGTCTGCATGCGCCGCCGAAGTCGCGGTGCCCAACAGCACGATGGATTGCACCCAAACCACCGCGCCACCCACCGATGCAGCATTCGGGACCACGCCTGAGCTGACAGGGTACGCCGGACTGAATCCTCTGGCAGTGATCACGTGGACCCGCGCGCCATCGGCCAAGACCTGCAGTTCCACCAGGCATTCGGGCGGCCGTCCTGGTTGCAGCCCCTCCACGGGCACGCCCGCTTGATCGTGAGACAGCGTCACGCGTGCCATGGACAGGCCCGCGATGCCGGTCCAATTCGCACTTTGTCGCCAAGCAGGCAGTGCCTCCCACTCAGTGCGCGCGAGGCGGGACTCGGCCAGAACCGGATCACGCAGAACCAGGCCGGGCGGCAAGCCAGGTTCGCTGCCGTCGGGTTTGCGCAATTCGCTCTCGCAGTGACGCAAGGCGAGCTCGGCCTGCTGATGGGCCCACTGCTGCTGCCGCAGATTGTTCGCGAAGCGCTCGGCGGACACGGCGTCGCGCAGCACAGCCCCAGACGACACGCCCAGGATCACCAAGAGCACCATCACCACCAGCAAGGTCACCCCGCGCTCACGTCGTGGCCACGGCCCGCATGCAACACGATGCCGCGCGCGCGCCTGCGCCCGCGAGCCTAGGCCCTCGCGCGTGCGCGCGCATCGGCGTCGACGTGGAGGTCGACATGGGCAGCCCACTCGGGCGGATTGCATGCGTCTCCTCACCATGCCGTCCTTCCGCGCAAGGCTGCGGTCGTGAAGTAGGCGCGACGCGGATGCCTGTCGGCAGCCTGGACGCGTGCCCCCTCGCAATCCAGGTAATCCAAGGCATCGTCCTCGCCCAGCACGGCTTCCCTGCCACGCATCAACAAACACAGTCGCACACTGATCACCAGACTCCAGTCACTCACGGACTCTGCGCCGACGTAGCGCACCACCCGCCTAGGCTCGGTGGCATCGGCCTCGCCATACCAAAAGCGCAGGGCTTCAACGTGGTCCACCAAAGGCTGGCCTGGCGCGCCCTGGGCGCTGGCGCAGTACAGCTCGGAGCGCCCCGAACTGCCTGTGCTCACGTAGTAGCGATTGCGCGTCGGGTAGTAGCTAACCATCAGTCCCGTGTCCGCTCCGAGCGACTGCGTGCGAGCGGATAGGCCGCTGCCGATGCAGTCTGACGGGACACCGCTGGACGTGGGCGAGCTGTTGACCACGTCGGCTTCGTAGCTGATTTCCAGCACATCGTCACGCGGCCCCGCTGCCCCGGCACAGACGGTTGCGTCCCAGGGCGCGCTCTGGCTGCGATGGCTGCTGTCCTTCAGACCGTGGGAACAGCCAAAGACCGGCTGTTCCACCCCGGTGCGTGCCAGCCGCGCAGGCGCCGCGCCCGAGGCCGCGAGCACCACCCCCGTGGGTCGCGCATACCCCGCCTGCTGAAGTTCGCGCGTCAACAGGGTCAAGCCAATCTGAGCACTTTCGTTCATCTCCGCCAGCGTGATTTGCAAGCGACCGGTGCGACCGGTCATCACATACGTGGTCAAGGCCGCACCCACCACCACCATGCCGATGGACAAGGCCACCATCAGCTCCAGCAAGGTGAACCCTCCTCCAACACGCCCGTCACTCCAGCCCATCCCGCACATCGCACGACTCGCGCGGCGATGACGAGGTGCGCATCCCCATGGACTTCGGCGAAGAATGTTCTTTTCGTCCCAAGGCGTGGTTCGACGTGCATCCATCATGTACATGCTCCCCGTCACAAACCGATCCGCAGGTGCACGCATCGCACGCCCAGGTCGGCACCCAAGCCCTCGGGGCAGGCGCCTGGGGGGCCCGGCAGTTCCTGGCTCCCTTGGACTGCGCTGCTCGATGATTCACGCCAAGCCACCCACAGGTCCATGACCGCTCGCGCCGCGTCACGCCTTGTGTACACGGCTCCCGTAGGCAAGAGCCGCCGCACGGCCTGGCGCCACTGCGCGAGGTCCACCGCGGCGATCTGGGCGGCAGTGCAAGCGCCTGCGCCCGCGGTGCAAGCGTCGGCCGGCTCGATCACCGCAAGCTGCTGGCGTTGAAATGCCTGTGCGTAGTCGTAGTGCCCAGCTCTGAACCCGGTCGCTGGCATGGGCGCGGCCTCGCTACCGCCTTCGCCCGCGGGCTCCGACGCCATCCGCCCCAGATTGGCTCGCAGACGCTCGCCCATGTCAGCGGCCAAGAACAAGGCGGTGGCGCGGTAGCGGCTCATCTGGCTGTAACGCAAGGCGGCCGCATGCGCGGCCACCAGGGCATACAGCGCGACCGAGAGCAAGGCCACAGCCACCAGCACTTCCACCAACGTAGCGCCGCCTTGCCTAGAGGGCACAGGGGCGAACTCACGCCAGCGGGCCGGTGCTGCACCAAACCCGCGAAGGGGTACGTGGGCGCAAACCCCGGTGCTCGGACGCCTGAACGGTTTGAACGACATGTGGCGGAGGGCTTCGCTTTTCAACTGCATTTGGTGGTTCCCGGTGCGCGGGCCCCAGCGCGTCCTTGGTTGGAGACACAGACGATGCGCACCCCGGAACCCGCGACCGACGACAGCGGCGTGAACGTGAAGGTTCGTCCCGCGGCCCTGGCCCAACCCGTGGCTTCGTAGATCAATGCGGCTCGCAGGGCCGAGGTGCTGAGGGATGCCAAGTAAGGCGGTGCCTCTTGCACCCTCAGCACCCGATCCGCGGCGTCCACCACGCCGTCGCCATTGGCATCGGCGAACACGATCCATCCCGCTGCCCAGTCCGGCGTGGTCAGACAGGCCGCGCCGTCGCGGGAACTGCAGACGCTCACTCGCGCGGAGCGCATCAGGGCTTCCGAGCGCGCGTAGCGCAAATCACCCACCAGGGCGTCCACGGCAGCCTGCACGCCCCGCTGCAACAGGAAGCGCTGGTAAGCAGGTGCCGCCAAACTGGCCAGCAGCGCACCGATCGCAAGGGCCAGCATCAACTCCACGAGGGTGAAGCCTTGCACGCGGAAACGAGCACGAGAGGCAAGACGACAGCACGGCATGAACATGTCGACAGACTATCCGCGCCGTCGCGAGGCGCAAAGCCGGTACACGGGGGAAAAAGCCATATCTCAAAGATGCGCACCCGAGCACTTCAGGAAATTGACGGGGCCACCAGGCCGCCGTTGAGGTCGTGGCTTTAGACTCGCCGCCATGACCCTGCCCGCCCCCATGCATCGCGCGCTCGCCCTGGCCGAACAGGGCCTTTACCTCACCTCGCCCAACCCCCGAGTGGGCTGCGTCATCGTGGGTACGGATGGCCAGTTGCTGGGCGAAGGCCACACCCAGCGCGCGGGCGGTCCCCACGCGGAGGTGATGGCCTTGCGTGACGCGCAAGCCCGCGGCCACGATGTGCGCGGCGCCACCGCCTACGTGACGCTGGAACCCTGCGCGCACCAAGGCCGAACCGGCCCCTGCTGCGAGGCGCTGGCGGCGGCGGGCATTGGCAAGGTCGTCGCCTCCATCGAAGATCCCAATCCCAAGGTCGCGGGTCTCGGGTTCGCGCGTCTGCGAGCGGCTGGCGTGGCGGTGGAGGTCGGCCCCGGCGCGGCCGCATCGCGCGAACTCAATCTCGGATTCTTCAGCCGCATGGTGCGCGGTCTGCCTTGGGTGCGTATGAAGATCGCCGCCTCGCTGGACGGCCAGACTGCTTTGTCGAATGGTGTGAGCCAATGGATCACCAGCCCCGAGGCCCGAACCGATGGCCACGCCTGGCGCGCGCGCGCCTGCGCCCTCCTCACCGGCATGGGCACCGTGCGAGAGGACAACCCGCGCCTGGACGTGCGCCTGGTCGAGACGCCCCGACAACCTCGCCTCGTGGTGGTCGACAGCCGCTTGGAAACGCCGCTCGATGCGGCCTTGTTCGAACCCCGTCGGGACACCGCCCCAGGCCGCGAGGCCCAGCCCCTGCTGATCTATGGCGCCGTGGCCGACGCAGGACGGCAAGCGGCCCTGGCAGCGCGCGGCGCCACCGTGGTGCAGTTGCCGAACCCACAAGGCAAGGTGGACTTGGCCGCGCTGTTGCGCGACTTGGCCACACAGCGAGAAATCAACGAGCTGCACATCGAAGCCGGCCATCAACTCAACGGTTCCCTGTTGCGTGAGGGCCTGGTGGATGAACTGCTGGTCTACCTCGCCCCCAAGCTGCTGGGCGCGGGGCGGGGCATGGCACGAATCGGGCCCTTGACCACGCTGACTGACGCCGTGACGCTGGACTATCGGGAGATCACCCAGGTGGGCCCCGACCTGCGTGTGCTGGCGCGACTGCCAGGGCGCGACCGCTTCTGAGTCACCCCCCTCGCACCCCGTACGTCGGGCCAACCCTGTGCGCCCCTCTATGCCGCCCTGAATACCACCCTCTATAACGACCCCTATCACGGGCCTCGGCCTCGGCATCGGCCCTCTACACAGCGCCCTCTCGCACCGCTACCATCCGGTCCCTCCTCCCACCCCATCCCGTGCCAGGAAGCCTTCATGACCTTTGTCGCCGATCCCTCCCATTACGACGGCCGCATGCCCTACCGCCGCGTCGGCCGCAGTGGCCTGGTGCTGCCCGCGATTTCGCTGGGCCTGTGGCAGAACTTCGGCGGCGTTGATCGCTTCGAGACGGGTCGCGCTGTCCTGCGACGAGCCTTCGACCGAGGCGTGACCCATTTCGATCTCGCGAACAACTACGGCCCGCCCGCTGGCTCGGCGGAAGAGAACTTCGGGCGCTGGTTCGCCGCCGACTTCGCGCCGCACCGCGATGAGCTGATCATCTCGACCAAGGCCGGCTGGGCCATGTGGCCTGGCCCCTACGGTGGCCCCACCGGCACGCGCAAGCACCTCGTCGCCAGCTGCGACCAGAGTCTCAAGCGCATGGGCTTGGACTACGTGGACATCTTCTACTCGCACCGCGTGGACCCCAACACGCCGCTGGAGGAAACCATGGGGGCGCTGGTGCAACTGCACCGTCAGGGCAAGGCGCTGTACGTGGGCATTTCCTCGTACTCGCCCGAACTCACCCGCGAGGCTGCGCAGATCCTGGCCGCCGAGAAAGTGCCACTCCTCATCCACCAGCCCAACTACTCCATGCTCAACCGCAGCATTGAGCAGGGCCTGCTCGACACCCTGGAACAACTCGGCGTCGGTTGCATTGCCTTCTCGCCGCTGGCCCAAGGCCTGCTCACCAGCAAGTACCTCCAGGGCGTGCCCGAGGACGCACGCGCCACCCGTGGCGGCTCCTTCAAACAAGGCATGTTGAGCGAGGAGAACCTGCAGCACATCCGCGCACTCAACGGCATCGCGACCCGGCGCGGGCAGACCCTGGCGCAGATGGCGATTGCGTGGGTCTTGCGCGACGCGCGCGTCAGCTCGGCCCTGATCGGCGCGCGCACCGTGGAGCAGCTGGACGACTCTCTGGACGCCGTGAAGCACCTGACCTTCAGCCCGGAGGAACTCGCCGCGATCGAACCGCATGCGCGCGACGGCGGGGTGGACCTTTGGAAGGTGTCGTCGAGTATCGGCCAGCGCTGAGCACGGCGGCGCCTCGGTCAGGCAGGGTGTCGCCCAAGCCTTTGAGCCTGCCACCCCATGCCCCCCGCGCCGATCCACGCCGCACAACCTGGAGTTCAAAGACCATGCCCCATACCGCTGCCCTCACCGCACCCCAGCGCAAGACCTTGCTCCAGACGCTGCAGTCCCGCTTCGAAAACAACACGCAACGCCACCCCGGTCTGGCCTGGGCCGAGGTGCAGCAACGTCTGGAGTCGCAGCCGGACAAACTGAGGTCCCTGGCCGAGATGGAGCAAACCGGCGGCGAGCCGGACGTGGTGGGCCGCGACCAGCGGACTGGCGAATTCATCTTCTTCGACTGCGCCGCCGAGAGCCCCACGGGCCGGCGCAGCGTCTGCTTTGACCGCGCGGGGCTGGAAGCCCGCAAGGGCAATGCCCCGCCCGCGGACACTGCCGTCGACATGGCCGCTGCGATGGGCATCGAGCTGCTGACGGAAGCGCAGTACCGCGAATTGCAGACGCTGGGTGAATTCGACCTGAAGACGTCCAGCTGGGTGCAGACGCCTGACAGCATCCGCCAACTCGGCGGCGCGTTGTTCTGCGACCGCCGCTACGACACGGTCTTCACCTACCACAACGGCGCGCAGTCCTATTACGCGGCGCGCGGGTTCCGAGGCGTGCTGCGGGTTTGAACCCAACCGCACCGAAGACAGCAGTGGCCGCGCCAAAACCCCGCCCGGCGCCTACCTCGGCGCATTCTGCGAAAATAGCGCCCCTATGTTCACCGGCATCATCACCGGCGTGGGGCGCATCGTCGCCAGCCACGACCTCGGCAGTTCTTTGCAGCACGGCAAGCGCCTGACCATCGCCTGTCCGCCCGAAACCTCCCCCCCTGACTATCTGGACGACGTGGGCCTGGGCGACAGCATCGCGCTCAACGGCGCCTGCATGACGGTCACGACGCTGGACACGGCGCATCGGCAGTTCACCATCGACATTTCCGCCGAATCCCTGGCCAAGACCACCGGCCTGGCCGAAGGCCAGACCGTCAACCTTGAAAAAGCCCTGCGCGCGGGCGACCGCTTGGGCGGGCACATCGTCTCGGGCCATGTGGACGGCGTGGGCACGGTCAGCCACTTCGCCCAGGTCGGTGAGAGCTGGGAACTGCGCATCCGCATCCCCCGTGAACTCGCCCGCTACCTGGCCTACAAGGGCTCCATCACCGTCAACGGCGTGAGCCTGACGGTGAACCAGGTCGTGGACCAGCCCGCGACCTCCGGCGGCGGCTGCGAGATCAGCATCAACCTCATCCCGCACACCGTGCAAAACACTTCCCTGGGCCTGCTCAAGGCCGGCTCGGGCGTGAATCTGGAAATCGACACCGTCGCCCGCTACGTCGAGCGCATGTTGAAAGCAAACTCATGAACACCAAGCTACCGCCGGTTCCCATCTCGCCCGTCGAGGACATCGTGGCCGAGATGCGCGCCGGCCGCATGGTCATCCTCGTCGACGAGGAAGACCGCGAGAACGAGGGCGACATCGTCATCGCCGCCGACCACATCACCGCCGAGGCCATCAACTTCATGGCCAAACATGCGCGCGGGCTGATCTGCCTCACGCTGACACGCGAGCGCTGCGAGCATTTGCGACTGCCGCCCATGGCCGCGCGCAACGGCGCGCAGCACGGCACGGCCTTCACGGTCAGCATCGAAGCGGCCACGGGCGTTAGCACCGGCATTTCGGCGGCGGACCGCGCCCGGACAGTGCAAGCGGCCGTGGCTCGCGACGCCAAGCCCGAGGACCTGGTGCAGCCCGGCCACATCTTCCCGTTGCAGGCGGTGGACGGTGGCGTGCTGATGCGCGCCGGCCACACCGAGGCCGGTTGCGATCTCGCCGCCATGGCGGGTTGCTCACCGGCCTCCGTGATTTGCGAAGTCATGAAAGATGACGGCACCATGGCCCGCCTGCCGGACCTGCAGTTGTTCGCGGCCGAGCACGGTCTGAAGATCGGCACCATTGCCGACCTGATCGAGTACCGCAGCCGCACGGAGTCGCTGATCGAGAAAGTCGCGAGTCGCCCGCTCAAGACCGCCTACGGCGAGTTCACCGCTCACGCCTACCGCGACAAACCCAGCAAGAGCCTGCACTTGGCGCTCACCCTCGGCCTGGACGACCCCGGCCGGGCGGAACAAGACCCGGTGCTGACCCGCGTGCACGAGCCGCTGTCGCTGCTGGACGCGCTGGAGGTGGGCCGCGCACGGCACTCCTGGAGTCTGGACGCCAGCCTGGCGCGGGTCGCGCGCGAAGGGCGCGGCATCGTGGTGCTGCTCAACTGCGGCGAAAGCGCCAACCACTTGCTGGCGCAATTCACCGGCAGCGCCCCAGCGCCCCGCAGCACGGTGGATCTGCGCACCTACGGTGTCGGTGCGCAAATCCTGCGCGACCATCGCGTCCAACGCATGCGGCTGCTCGGCCAGTCCCGCCGCCTGCCCAGCGTGGTCGGCTACGGCCTGGAAATCGTTGAGCACATCTCGCCCTGAGCCCACGCGCCTTCACTCAACGCCCTCACACTCTCCCATCGAAGGAAATCTCTCCATGTTCGGAGCCAATCAAGGACAACTCCAAGCGGGCGATGCCCGCCTCGACGGCAGCGACCTCGCCATCGGCATCGTGCAAGCCCGCTTCAACCAGGACGTGACCGACGCCCTGGCCGCCGCTTGCCGTGCCGAGCTGCTGGCACTGGGCGTGCAGGAACGCAACATCGACCATTTCGTCGTCCCCGGCGCGCTGGAAGTGCCGAGCGCCCTGCAAGCCCTGGCCGAGAAAACGCATTACGACGCGCTGATCGCGCTGGGCTGCATCATCCGAGGCGAGACCTACCACTTCGAACTGGTGGCCAATGAATCCGGCGCCGGCGTCACCCGCATCGCGCTGGACTACCAGACCCCCATCGCCAATGCCATCCTCACGGTCGAAAACATGGCGCAAGCCGTCGCCCGCCAGAGCGAAAAAGGCCGTGACGCGGCCCGCACCGCCGTGGAAATGGCCAACCTGCTGAACAACCTCTGATGAACGAACCCGACGCCAAGCCCACCCCAGCGGCCAGTACCGAAGCCGACGCCGCGAAAACCGCGGAGCCCACGGCGAGCCGCGCCCCGGGCAAGGCCGCGCACAAGCCGAGCCGCGCCTTGTCGGGCCGCAGCCGCTCGCGCGAGTTCGCTTTGCAGGCGCTTTACCAGCACCTGGTGGGCCGCAACCCCACCGCCGACATCGACGCCTTCACGCGCGACCTGACCGGCTTCCACAAGGCCGACGCCGCCC
Source organism: Hylemonella sp. W303a (assembly GCF_046452315.1). Classification (NCBI taxonomy): domain Bacteria; kingdom Pseudomonadati; phylum Pseudomonadota; class Betaproteobacteria; order Burkholderiales; family Comamonadaceae; genus Hylemonella; species Hylemonella sp. W303a. The sequence continues at coordinate 207,441 of NZ_JBKFDG010000006.1, forward strand.
ACTACGACGCGCTGCTGCACGGCTGCGTGGCCGAGGCCGAGGCGTTGGACCAGCTCATCCTGCCTCTGCTGGACCGCAAGCTGGCCGAGATTTCGCCCATCGAGCGCGCCATCATGTGGATGGGCGCCTACGAGTTCCAGCACTGCGTGGACGTGCCCTGGCGCGTGGTGCTCAACGAATACATTGAACTCACCAAGTCCTTCGGTGGCACCGACGGCCACAAGTACGTCAATGCCGTGCTCAACGGCCTGGCGCCCACGCTGCGCGCGGCCGAGGTCGCGGCGGATAAGGCCGCGGGCAAAGCCCGCTGAACCCATGCTGCAAGGCCCGATGAACCCCGGCCGCATGGCACGCTGAACCGCCCCACCCCGAATGAGAATCGCCGAACGCGCCCGCAAGATCGCGCCCTTCTACGTGATGGAGGTGGCCAAGGCCGCGACCTCTCTGGCGCGCACCGCTGCGGCGGGCCGCGAGCCCATGATCTACCTCAACATCGGCGAGCCGGACTACACCGCGCCGCCGTTGGTGCGCGAGGCCGCCGAACGGGCCATCCGCGATGGCCGCAGCCAGTACACCGACGCCACGGGGCTGCCCGCCCTGCGTGAACGCATCAGCGACTGGTATGCGCAGCGCTTTGGCTTGAACATCGCGCCGGGACGCATCGTGGTCACGGCCGGCGCTTCGGCCGCGCTGCAACTGGCCTGCCTGGCGCTGATCGAGGCGGGCGACGAGATTTTGATGCCGGACCCAAGCTACCCCTGCAACCGGCAGTTCGTGCAGGCGGCCGATGGCGTGGCGAAGCTGATCCCCAGTGGCCCTGCGGAACGCTTCCAGCTCAGCGCCGAGCAGGTGCGCACGCACTGGAACGACGGCGGGCGCGGGGGCTCCTTGAAAACACGGGGTGTTTTGCTGGCCTCGCCTTCCAACCCCACGGGCACCTCCATCGATCCGTCGGAATTGCGCCGCATCGCCGAGGTCGTGCGCGACCGCGATGGCATCACCCTGCTGGACGAAATCTACCTGGGCCTGAGCCACGACGAACGTTACGGCCAAAGCGCGCTGGGCCTGCAGGACTCGGACGGCGGCGCGCTGGGTGAGAACATCATTTCCATCAACAGCTTCAGCAAGTACTTCAACATGACGGGGTGGCGCCTGGGCTGGCTGGTGGTGCCTCAAGCACTGGTTTCCGTGGTGGAACGGTTGGCGCAGAACCTCTACATCTGCCCCAGCACCATCGCACAGCACGCGGCCCTCGCTTGCTTCGAGCCCGCGAGCCTGACCGAGTACGAGCGCCGCCGTGCCGAGTTCAAGGCCCGGCGCGACTATTTCATTCCCGAACTGAACGCCTTGGGCCTGACCGTGCCGGTGATGCCCGATGGTGCTTTCTACGCTTGGGCCGATTGCACACACGCCTGCCGCAAGCTCAATGTGAAGGACAGCTGGGACCTGAGCTTCGCCCTGATGGAGCGCTCCCACCTGGCCGTGGCGCCGGGACGCGACTTCGGCCAGGCCGACACCGGCCGCTACATCCGCTTTTCCACCGCCAACGCACTGCCTCAGTTGCAGGAAGCCGTGGCGCGCCTGCGCCAATTGCTGGGATGAGCGAGCGCACGAGCCCAGCCACCTTCACCTGGCCCGTGCGCGTGTACTGGGAAGACACGGACGCGGGTGGCATCGTGTTTTACGCCAATTACCTGAAGTTCTTCGAACGCGCGCGCACCGAATGGCTGCGTTCGCTGGGCGTCGACCAAGCCGCCTTGCGTGAACAGACCGGCGGCATGTTCGTCGTCACCGCGGCAGAGGTCCGCTACCACCGGCCCGCCCGGCTGGACGATGTCCTTGCGGTCAGTGCCGAGTTGACGGCCACCGGCCGCGCATCCCTCACAATCACGCAAGCCGCCACGCTGGGCGCGCAGTTGGTGTGCGACGGCAAGGTGCACATCGCCTGGGTGGACGCGCTGACGCTGCGCCCAGGGCGCATGCCCGATGCCGTGCTGCACGCCCTGCACATTCAGCCGCGATGAAACACAACGTAGGAAGCCCCTGAAACCATGAGCCAAGACTTCTCCATCATCCAACTCGTGCTGCACGCCAGCTGGGTCGTGCAGGTCGTCATGCTGATCCTGCTGTGCGGTTCCATCGCCAGCTGGGCCGCCATCTTCAGCAAGCACTTCGGCCTGAAGAAGGTGCGCGCCAGCAACGAGAAATTTGAGCAGGATTTCTGGTCCGGCGCCAACCTCAACACCCTGTACGCCCAGGCCGCGCAGAAAAGCGACAGCGGTCCGATGGAGCGCATCTTCGTCGCTGGCCTGCGTGAGTACCAGAAGCTGCGCGAGCGCCGCGTGACCGACAACTCCGCCCTGCTTGACGGCGCGCGCCGCGCCATGCGCGCCAGCATGCAGCGCGAGATGGACTCGGTCGAAAGCAATCTGTCCTTCCTCGCCACGGTGGGCTCTGTCTCGCCCTACATCGGCCTGTTCGGCACGGTCTGGGGCATCATGCACGCCTTCACCGGCCTGGCCTCCATGCAGCAAGTGACGCTGGCCACCGTGGCGCCCGGCATCGCCGAGGCCCTGGTGGCCACGGCCATTGGCCTGTTCGCCGCCATTCCGGCGGTGGTGGCTTACAACCGCTTCGCGCGCGACATCGACCGCGTGGCCAACGCGGTGGAGACCTTCATCGAGGAGTTCTCCAACATCCTGCAACGCAACATCAGCGGCCAGCAGGCCACGGCGCAAGCGCGCTGACCACCAGGAAGGACATCGACCATGCCCGGCGTAGCTCACCGCGGTCGCGGACGGCGCACCATCAATGAAATCAACATGGTGCCCTTCATCGACGTGATGTTGGTGCTGCTCATCATCTTCATGGTGACGGCCCCGCTCATCACGCCCAGCGTGGTGGCCTTGCCCAGCGTGAGCCGGGCCGCGCCCGCGCCCACCCAGGTGATCGAGGTCATCGTCAACAAGGACGAATCCTTGCGCCTGCGCATTCGCGACGACACCCGCACCGTGCGTCTGGACGAGCTGGCCGCCAATGTGCTGAACGCCCAGCGTGAGGCACCTGGGGCGGACACCGGTGCGGCCGGGGGCAGTGCCGTCGTGATCAGCGCGGACAAGAGCGTGAAGTACGAGGCCGTGGTCCAGGTCATGGACACCCTGCAACGCGCGGGTGTGCAACGCGTGGGCCTGTCGGTGCAAACGGCTCGCTGAGGCGTGACGCGCCATCTCCCGCGACTTTTTCATACGACTTCCTCCGAGACCGCGTGAACGAACCCTCCGCCTTCCAAGCCAGCACGCTGCAGCCCGCCCCTCGTCGAGGCGACGGCGGCGCGCCGCGCGATGGCATCGACAAACGGGCACTGGGCCTCGCCCTGCTGGTCCATCTGCTGCTGTTGGCCGCGCTCACCTGGGGCGTGGGTTGGAAACGGGACACCTCGCTGGCCGTGGAGGCCGAGCTATGGGCCGCCGTGCCGCAGGAGATGGCGCCCGTGGCTCAACCCGCGCCGCCCGAACCCCCGCCTCCCACGCCACCGGAACCGAAACCCGAGCCCACGCCCGAACCGGTGGAGCCTCCGCCTCCGCCCCCGCCGAGCGCGCAGGCCCAGGCGCAGCGCGAAGCCGAGATCAACCTGGAGCGCGAACGCGAAGAGCAAGCGCGCAAGGCCGAGGTGGAGCGCAAGGCCCGCTTGGAACGCGAGCAAAAGCAGCGCGAGCAGAAGGAGCGCGAACGCAAGCTGGCCGAGGAAAAACGCCGCAAGGAAGAGGCCGAGCGCCGCGAGCGCGAGGCCGCCGAGCTGCGCGAGCAACTGCGTCAGGAAAACATCCGCCGCATGGCGGGCTTGGCCGAGGCCACGCCCCAACCCAACGCGGCGGGCCAGGCCACGCGCACGGCGGGGCCTTCGGCCACTTACGCCGGGCGCATTCGCGCGCGCATCAAGCCCAACATCGTCTTCCCGGACAACCTGAGCAACACCAACATCAGCGCCGAAGTGAAAGTCACGACCTCGCCCGACGGTGCCGTGACGAGCCGCACGCTCACCAAGAGCAGCGGTAACCGCCTGTGGGACGAGGCCGTGCTGCGCGCCATCGACAAGACGGCCATCCTGCCCAAGGACACCGACGGCAAGGTGCCGCCAGAACTCATCATCAGTTTCAGGCCCAGGGACTGAGCGCCTGCAAGCGCTTGCGTCGAGCCCATCTTGCCGCCATGCAGAACGACGACAGCCCCAGACTGAGCACGGACAACCGCCTGCATCGGCTGTCTTGGCACCAGGACGTCGAGCTGTTCGACGCCAGCTTCCAAGGCCACCCATTCGGTCGGCACGCGCATGATGCTTACGCCATCGGCGTCATCGAACAGGGCGTGGGCGGTTACTTGTACCGGGGCGGCACGGAGCTGGTGCCAGCCGGCATGTTGTCACTCATCAACCCGGACGAAATGCACGACGGGTACGCCGTGCAGGGCGCGCTCCAGTACAAGATGCTGTACGTGGGCGAGTCGTCCATGCGAGACATCCTGGGCCTGGCCCATCCGCAGAAGTTCCATCTTTCCGCCGCGCGGGACCATGGTCTTCAGGTGCGGCAGGCACTGCGCATCGTGCACGCCGCGCTCCACGGTGACCCCAAGCACACCCGCCCGCTGGGCTGGCAGCTGGCGGTGGACACGGCGCTCACACAGATGCTGCAAACGGTGATGCAACACCACGCCCGCAACGCAGTGCGCCCCGCAGGGCGCGAGCCCGAGGCGGTGCGTCGCGTGCGGCACTACCTGGACGAACTGGCCCTGCGCGCGGGTGAGGGCCGGATGGCCGACGACAGCGGTGGCGACGTCACCCTGCGCACGCTGGGGCAGCTTGTGAACCTCCGGCCCAATTACTTGCTCAACGTGTTCACGCGGCACGTGGGCCTGCCGCCGCACCTGTACTGGATGGGGCGACGCATCACTGCGGCCAAGCGGCTGCTGGCCCAGGGGCTCGCCATCGCCGACGTCGGTTACGCATTGGGCTTCCATGACCAGGCCCATTTCACGCGAACCTTCAAAAAATTCACCGGCATCACGCCCGGGCGGCTGCGCGTCCATTGACGCGTCTTCAACCCGTGCGCAGCAGGTCCAGCAGGAAGTAGACGATGGAAAGGGCCAGCAACGCGGCCATGACCAGGTTGAAAACCCGCACGCCCCCCGCCCATCGGGCGACCAACGCACCCATCAGGCTCCAGGACCACAAGGACAGCAGGCAGATCACGAAGAAGATCGCGCAGCACAGCGACAAGGCCGCCACATAGTCCGTGTGGGTGGCGACGAAAATGGACACCGCCGAGACGGAAACGATCCAGGCCTTGGGATTGATCAGCTGGGCTACCGCGCCCGACCATCCTGTCGGCGGCGCGGCCAAGTCGTGTGCGGGTGTGCCCGACTGCATGGAGGCGCGCGCGATGCGCCAGGCCATGGAGAGCATGTAGGCCGCGCCCAGGAGCGCCATGAGGCGAACCAAGTTCGGGTAACGCGCCACCGACACACCCAGGCCCGCGCCAACCGCAGCGAGGATGCCAACGAAACCCACGGTCGCGCCCAGCACGTAGGGAAAACTGCGCAAGGCGCCAAAACGGGCACCGGACATGGCCGACACCATGTTCACCGGCCCGGGACTGGCCGACATGGCGAACGCGAAACCCGCCATGGGCAGCATGAGTGCATTCAATTCCTTCATGCCGCCGACGATAGCGCCCAACCCGCGCTGTGGTCTTGCACGAAATACAGATTCGCGCGGCCAGCCGACACGGCCCCGGCGCTTACCAGGGGTGGGGGTCGCGCGACCAGCCCCCGACCGGGAAGGGAGCGATACGACTCAGGCCGCCAACCAGTGCGCGAAAGCCCGGTTCACGGCTTGCGGCTGTTCCATGGTGGTCATGTGGCCGCTGTGCTCAACGATCACCAAGGTCGCACCCGCGATGGCGGCCGCCATCGCTTCGTGCTGGGCCGGGCCGCTCCAGTTGTCTTCACGGCCCGTGAGCACCAGCGTCGGGCACTGGATCTTCGGCAGCAGGGGCGTTGCGTCGAGGCGGTTGAGCAGCGCATTGATCTGCGCCGCGTACTGCGCCGCGCTGCCCCGGTCGAACATGTCCAGCACCTCCTCGAACAAGGGCGACCCGATGCGGTCAGGGTGCACCATGCCCTTGGCCCATTCCCGCGCCATCGTGCGCATGCCCTGCTCGCGCGCGATCTTCAAGAGGGCCATGCGACCCGCCTTTTCCTTCTCGCCCGCCTCCCCCGTTGCGAGCGGGTGCGTACCCGTGTCCAGCAAGGCCAGGTGGGTCACGCGCTGCGGCGCAAGGCGCATCACCTCCAGCGCCACCCGGCCGCCCATGGAGTGCCCCGCCAGCGCGAAACGCTCGGTCGGCGCCTCGGCCAGGGCTTGCTCGGCCATGGCGGTGAGTGAGTCACGCAGGCCCCAGGCGGGCACCACGCAGTTCGCTTGGTTCTTGAGTGCGGCCACTTGCGGTGCCCAGACCGCGGCGTCGCAGTTCAGGCCGGGCAAGAGCATCAGGGTGGGCAGGGAGGAAGCCGTCATGCGTGTCTCTCGTTGGTGCGTTGGGTAAGCCCGCTGATGACTCAGCGTACCGAATGAAGTTTAGCCCCAGGAACTACGCCAACCCGCTCGGACCCAGGTCGCTTGCCCACCCAACTTCAAATGCGACGCGTCGTGCAGCCGCTCATTGAACAAGCTGCTGTACCCAAGGTGCAACTCACTTCAGGCGAAGTCGCACTTCACGCCATTGCACGCCTGCTTGGTCAGCGACGATCGTGCCCGTGTGGCTTGTCAGGCGGCGCACATCCCGGGCTGGCAAAAGCAGCGTGATGTCGTCTGCCTGGGGTGGGCGGGAACCTGTTGCCCTCACCTCGACCCGCAAGGCCTGGCCATCACCGTTGACTTCCACTTGCCACGCACCATGACGGCCTTCGTGCACGGCGGCGCTTTCTCCGTCGTCTTCAAAGCACTCATACCGCAGCTGCCCGCCCTCGGGGGCGACAAACAGCGCGAAGCCACGCTGGTCCGCGGCTTGCGCGAAATGCTGTTCAGCCAGGTTGAGCGGCAAAATGCTGCCCTCGCGCACCAGCAGCGGCGGGCGGTCCCAGGGCGCAGGCAAGACGATGGTTTGCCCCCCCTCGTGGCGGTCCCCGCTCCAGTAGTCCACCCAGCAGGCTCCCTTGGGCAGATAGACCTGGCGCTCACGCTGGCCAGGTTCGACCACGGACGCCACCAGCAGCTGAGCGCCGAGCAGCATGTCGTCGTTCTCCTCGAAGCAGCGCGGGTCCTGCGGAAAATCGTGAAGCGTGGGGCGGATCATGGGCTCGTAGTGGCGGTGCGAGCGCCACAACAAGTCATAGAGGTAAGGCATCAAGCGATAACGCAGACGGATCAGCTCGCGGATCTGCGGCGTGATCTGCGGGTACATCCAAGGCTCGTTGACGGTCTTGTCGTCGTTCCAGGAGTGGATGGAAAAACGGGGCAAGAAAATGCCGTGCTGCACCCAGCGCAGGAAAAGCTCCGGCTCCGGCGCGGGGCCCGCGAAACCTCCGATGTCATGGCCGGTATTGGACACGCCACTGAGCGCCAAGCCCATGGCCATGCGGATGTTGTAGCGCAGGGTCTCCCAGGAGGTGTAGTTGTCACCCGACCAGGTCTGCACATAACGCTGCATGCCCGCGGCCCCGGAGCGTGAAATCAGGAAAGGCCGTCGGCCAGGCGCATGCGCGCGCTGCGCCTCGAACGAAGCCTTGATCATCAGCAGGGTCTGCAGCGGGCGGGCCTGGGTCGCGGGCCATGGGTTGCCAAAGCCGTGGGCCAGCGGCTTGTCGCTCCAGATCTCGAACTCGTTGTTGTCGTTCCAGGTGGAGGCGATGCCGTAGTCCAGCAAGGCGTCGGTCACGCGCGCTTGCCACCAGGCGTAGGTCGCGGGGTTGGTGAAGTCGAGGTAAGCGCCGGTTTCGTCCCAAAACTGAACCTGAGCCGGTGAACCATCGGGCTCGCGCACGAACAAGCCAGCCGCCTCGGCCTCGGCGTAGCGCGGGTGGTCGCGCAGCAGGCAGGGCTTGATGTTGGCGCAGAGTTTCACACCGTGCTGGAGGTAGTGCTCAACAAACGCCTTCGGGTCGGGAAATTTGTCGCGGTTCCAGTTGAAGACGTAGCGCTTGTCGCCGATCGAGGTGTAGCCAGACGAAAGGTGGAAGGAGTCGCACAGGATGTCGTGCTGGCGGCAGCCATCAAGGAACTCGTTCATGCGCTCCTGGGCATTGGGCGCGTCGGTGTACGTCATGGTGGAGCCCGAATAACCCAGCCCCCACTTGGGCGAGAACACCGGACGGCCCGTCAGCCAGGTGTAGCGCCGGGTCACGTCGGCAGGCGCGGCGCCTGCGATGAAGTAGAGATCCAGGTCGCCATGCTCGGCCATGAAGTAGCGGTAGTGGCCATGGTAGTTGTCGAGTTCCCGCCCCATGTCGAAGCGGCACTCAGAAAGCGTGTCGTAGAACAGACCAAAGGCCACGCCCGGCTTCTTCTTCCAGGTGATGTAGAAGGGGATGTGCTTGTACAGCGGGTCGCTCGTGCGGGCGCTGTAGCCCATGGGGTCCACATTGGACATGCGGTAACTTTGCCCCATGCGGTTGGCGTCACCCGCGCGCTCACCCAGTCCGAAATACATTTCGTCAGGTTCGCGCTTGAGGTAGTGGTAGACCTTGTCGTCCCACCAGCCAAAGTTGTAGGACTGGGTGGGACGGTCGCTCGCGACGGGGCACCAAACGCCCTCGACCCGGGTCTCCCAATTGCAATGGAAACCGCTCAAGCGAATGCGCAGACGGATGCTCGCCGTCGTCAACGACAACACGCCAGGCTCGTCCTGATGGAGCGTGTACTTCGGCAGCGAGAAGCCCGAGACGTCAAAGCGATCCCGCCCCTCACGCGGCACGTCATCGGCGCCCGGTGCAATGGCCCACGTGCGGGGAAATCGCAGCGCGCCGGCCGGCAGCACCATCACGCGCACGATGTCGTCTTCCAGCACGAAGACATGGGCCTGGTGCCCCTCCTGGCTTTGCAGATGCAGGTGATGGCCATCCACGCGGTTGAGCGCGAAAACGGGGGGATTCGACACGGACATTTCTCATACTCCAGACAACACCGGGCTCACCGGGCCAGGCTCTGGCGCGGTGTGCCCTGGGCCCGTCACGCGACGGAACCCTGGGGGAAAACAACAGAATCGGCTTGGGCGGCGGCGCCCGGGGTCAACCTGTCTTGCCGAGCAGCACCGAGGGCAGCCAGGTCGACAAGGCGGGGATGAAGGTCACCAGCAACAAGCCGACGACCTGCAGCGCGAACAAGGGCATCAAGGGGCGCGTCATTTGCGCCAGCGACACCTGGGCCACGCGCGAGGACACGAACAAGGTGCTGCCCACGGGCGGCGTGGTGATGCCAATGCAGAGGTTGTAGACGATGATGATGCCGAAGTGCACGGGCGAGATGCCCACCGCCATGGCCGCGGGCAGGAAGATCGGCGTGAAGATCAGCAGCGCGGGCGTGATGTCGAGGAAGGTGCCCACCAGCAGCAAGAGCACGTTGAACAACAGCATCAGCACGTAGGGGTTGCTGGAGAATCCGATGATCGCCTCGGACAACATCGTGGCCGCACCGCTGGAGGCCAGCAGCCAGGCCATGGTCATCGATACGCCCACCATCAGCATCACGATGGCCGTGCCCACGGCGGCGTCCAGGGTGCTCTTGATCAAAGCGCGGTTGTCCAGCGTCTTGTAGAAAAAGCGCCCGAGGATGAAGGTGTAGAGGGCCGCGATGCCCGCGGCTTCCGTGGCGGTGAAGATGCCGCCCACGATGCCGCCCATCACGATCACGATCAGCAGCAGGGCCGGGATGGCCCGCACGGAGATTTGGAGCGATTCCTTCGCGGTGTAGCGGTACACCTCTTTCGGGAACTCCCCCTTCGCGGCCTTCACGGCGATCCAGACCATGGCCATGGCCACCATCAAGATGCCGGGGATGTAGCCCGCCACGAACAGCACATCGACCGGCGTGCCACCCGAGATCAGCGAATACACGATCAGCGCGCCCGAAGGCGGAATCAGCAGACCGGCCGGCGAGCTGATGGCGTTGACCGACGCGCAGAAAGGCATGTTGTAGCCCGCGGCGCGCTGCTGCGGCGTCAGCGTGGAGCCCACGGCCGCCGCGCTGGCCACCGCCGAGCCGGAGATCGAACCGAACAAGGCATTGGCCACGCAGGAGATGTGGGCCAAGGAACCCGGCAGGCGCCCCACCACCACGCGCGCGAAGTCGATCAGGCGCAGGGCGATGCCCCCGGTGTTCATGATGTTGCCCGCAAGGATGAAGAGCGGAATCGCCACCAGGGTGAAACTGTCCAGGCTCGAGGTCATGCGCTGGGCAGACACCACCAGGGCTTGGGTGGCATCGGGAAGAAAAGCGAACAGCGCCACCAGGGTGGACACACCGATCGCGAAGCTCACGGGGACGCCCCAGAGCAGCAGGATCGTGAAGACGATCGTCAGGATGATGATTGCGGTCATGACAAGCTCGGAGATTCAATCCGCCAAGTGCGCGGCGGTCGCGGCGGCGTCCGCGTTCTGGGGCTGAAGGTGCTCCGGCGCCAACAAGATGAGGATTTGGTAATAGACGATGAGGGCCCCCGAGATCGGGATGCAGAGATAGATGTAGCCCATGGGCCATTCCAAGGTCGCGGTGAGTTGCTCGAACTCCAGCGCGCGCAGCACCAGCAAGCCGCCGCCATAGCACATCACCGAGGCCGCGAACGCCAGCACGATCAAGGCCACCGAACGCACATGCCAACGCAAACGAGCGCCGCTCAGGCTGTCGGGCAACATGGTGTAGGCCATGTGTTCGATCTTGCCCGCCGCATAAGCCGCGCCCAGCAGGCTCAACCAAATCATCGCGTAGCGCGAGACCTCCTCGGTGAAGATGGCCGGGTCACCCATCACGTAGCGCGTGAACACTTGGATGATCACGCAGCCGGACAGGATGAAGAACAGCAGCACCAGCAAGGCTTCCAGCCCGCGGTCCAGCACACGCTTGATGCGAAACAACAGATTCATCGTCATACAGTCAAAAACGCTCGGCGTGACGGTGGCATCGGGGCGCCAGCCCAAGCTGGCGGGCTTGCATCACGCGAGGAAAAGGCGGCCGACGCGCACCGCGCACCGGCCGCACTCGGAAAAGGTTTATTTCACGGCCGCGATGCGGTCGAGCAGGCTGGCGATTGCCGCGTTCTGGCGCTCGGTATCCAACATGGGTTTGACCTTGGCCACGAAGGCGTCCTTGGACGGACGGCTGAACTTCACGCCCAGCGCCTCGGCCTTCACACGCTCAGCCTTCTCGGCCTCGCCCCACAACTGCTTTTGCAGCTCGAAGGACTCGAGCGCCGCTTTCTTCATCGCGGCTTGCAAGGGCTGGCTCAGCTTGCCCCAGCTCATGGCGGAGATCACCAGCACGTCGGGCACCATCTGGTGTTCGGTTTCCGAATAGAACTTGGTGACTTCACCGTGGCGGCCGATGGTCAGCGCGGTGACGTTGTTTTCCGCGCCGTCGATCACGCCGGTTTGCAACCCGGTGTAGACCTCGCCGTAGGCCATGGGGGTGGGCGTGGCGCCCAGCGCCTTGATCATGGCGATGGTGGTCGGGCTTTGCTGCACGCGGATCTTCAGGCCACGCAGATCGTCGGGCGTGTTGATCGGGCGCTTGGTGTAGAAGCTGCGGGAACCCGAGTCGTAATACGTCAGCCCGATGAAGCCGCGGTTGCGCGACGACGCCAGAAGTTCCTCACCCACGGGACTGGCCAGGGTCTTGTAGAAGTGGTCCTTGTCACGGAACACGAAGGGGAGGTTGAACACCTTGTAGGCGGACGAGAAGGTCTCCAGCGGCGAGGCGCTGGCCTTGGTGATTTGCAAGATGCCGTTTTGCACCTGCTCCAGCATCTCGCGTTCGGAACCGAGAACGCCGTTGGCGAAGACCGTGATCTCGACTTCGCCCTTGCTGTATTGCTTGGTCAGTTCAGCGAACCGCACCATCGCTTTGTGCACCGGATGGTCTTCCGGCTGGTTGTGCCCCAGGCGCATTTTCTCGACCGCTTGGGCGTTGAGGCCGAGGGCCAGCAGCAGCCCCGCGACGAGGCTTGCGTAACGTGCTTTCATTCCTTGTCTCCTTTGAATGGCAGAAAAGGCGCCCCAGCGATCACTGCCGGGGCGCCTGTCGTGTTGACCATTTCGTTATACGAATTTCGGCACGAACCATCAACGAAGTTTTCTGCAAAAAATTTCAGAGAAAACCCCGTTCATCGAGTCGGCTCCAAGAAAACCGTCACTATCATTCGTGAAAATATTTTCATAACTGTGACTAAGGGTTTTCCTGATGGCCGCTCGTTTGAAGATCCGGGAAATCGCCTCGTTGACCGGCGTCTCCGTCAGCACCGTGTCGCGCGTGCTGGCGGGCAAGGCCAACACCAGCCCGGAAGTCCGCCACAAAGTCCTGGCCTGCGCCCGCGAGCAAGGCGTGTTGGAGGGTTTGTCCTCCAGCCCCTCGCTGTTTCACCAGCTCACTGTGTTCGCCCCGGCGCGCGCCTTCGATGTGCGCACCGACATCTTTTATTACAAGGTGATCCAGGGGCTGCGCGAGGCCGTGCGCCAGCAGGATGTGCGCATCAGCTACTGCAGCCTCGAAGAGGAACACAACGATGTCGCCGCCTTCCTCCAACGCATCGGAGACCCGGCCTGTGAAGCCGCCGTCCTCATCGGCATCGACGACCCACTGATCCACGAAGTGGCGGCGGACGTCGGCAAGCCCTGCGTGCTGATCAACTGCGCCGACCGCAAGATGCGGCTCGACAGTGTTTCACCGAACCACCAGCAGATCGGTGAGTTTTCCGCCAACGTGCTGATCGAGCATGGACACCGCGACATCATGGTGCTGATGTGCCTGCGCCGCGTGACCATGGAGCGGCGTCTGGCGGGCATACGCGAGGCCTTCGCGCACCACCACATCGACTTTGACCAAAGCCAGCGCCTGGTGGCCACCTCCGGCTTTGGGGCGAGCGAGGCGCACGAGGCCATCCTCACCGCGCTGGCCCAGCGGCCGAGCGACGCGCTGCCCAGCGCCATCCTGGTCGGGGGTGACTTCCTGGCCACCGGCGCCCACGCCGCGCTGCGCGAACTGGGACTGAACGTGCCGGGCGACATCTCCCTGCTCAGCATGGACGGCTTCAACCCAGGGGAGTTTCACGACGTACCGCTGGCCGCCGTGCATGTGCCGCGCGATGAACTGGGGGAAGAAGCCCTGCGCCTGCTGCAACTGCGCATCAGCAAGCCCGCCCTGCCCTTTCGCGACGTGCTGCTCAGCGGGCGGCTGGCGCTGCGTGAATCACTGAAACGCATCGGCAGCCGCAAGCAGGCCGCCGCCGTCAGCACCCGCAGCAACAGCCTGTATTAGAAAGTCTCCCAGTCGTCTTCCTTGCCCGAGGTGCTGGGCTTCGGGATCGACTTGCTCGCTGTTGCGCCCGCGCTCGCGGTCGCGATCACGCTGGGGATGGGGTTCGCGCCATGGTTCGGGCTCGACGCGCTCGTTTTGCTCGTGCTCGGCGAGGAAGCGCTGGCTGAGGACGCGATGGATTTCTTGTGCGTGAGGGCAGCGGTGGCCGGTGCGCTGGGCGCGGTAGCGGCACGGGGCGCAGGTGGCACGGTCTTGGGCGGCACAGGTTTTCTCGTTGCGGCCGTGGCCATGTGATCCATGGCGCCCGGGGGCAAGCGGAACTGCGCCACCGCTTGGTTCAAATTGCCCGCCTGCTGTTCCAGCGACGCCGCGGCTGCCGCGGCTTCCTCCACCAAGGCCGCGTTCTGCTGGGTGGCCTGATCCATCTGGGCAATCGAGCGATTCACCTCGTCAATGCCGGTGGCCTGTTCGGTCGATGCCAACGATATCTCGGCCATGATGGTGGTGACCCGCTGCACCGACTCCACGATGTCCTTCATGGTCGCGCCTGCGCGGGCGACCTGCTCTGAACCGGCGTTGACCTTGCCGGTGGAGTCCGTGATCAGTTCCTTGATCTCCTTGGCCGCCGAGGCGGAGCGCTGGGCCAAGGCCCTCACTTCCGCCGCCACCACAGCGAAGCCACGCCCTTGCTCCCCCGCGCGCGCGGCTTCCACCGCAGCGTTCAGCGCCAGGATATTGGTTTGGAACGCGATGCCATCGATCACATTCACGATCTCCGAAATCTTGCTGGAGCTGTCCGAAATCGTGCGCATGGTTTCCACCACCTGCTGCACCACGCTGCCGCCGTGCTGCGCGACTTCCATGCTTTTGCTCGCGAGCTGGTTGGCCTGCCTCGCGTTGTCCGCGTTTTGCTTCACGGTGGACGACAGCTCTTCCATGCTGGACGCGGTTTTCTCCAGCGAGGCGGCTTGCTGCTCCGTGCGGCCGCTCAAATCGTTGTTGCCCAAGGCGATTTCACGCGAGCCCACGTTGATCTCTTCCACGCCTTGGCGCACCTGGGTCACCATGCGCACCAGGCCGCGCTGCATGGCCGACACGGCTTGCATCAAGCGGCCGATCTCGTTCTCACGGGCAAGCTCGGCCTGCACCGTCAAGTCACCTTGCGCGACTTGCTCCAGCAAGCTGCCCGTCTTGTTCAAGGGGTCCAAGACGCTGCGGCTGAAGAAGAGCCAGCAGCCGATGACCAACACCACGGAGATCAGCACCATGGCGAACGCCACCCAAGGCGCGAGTTGCTGCTTGGCCGTGATGGCGGCTTGCAAGTCTTCGCTCTGCTTCTGTGTTTCCTTGTAAAGCTCAGAAATTTGCGCGTCCATGGCGCTGACGTAGCCATTGCGCTCCTCCACCACCTTCGGGTCGGAGTAATCGTCGCCGTTGCCCTTGGCCAACTCGTTGCCGTTGCGGATGGCGATGGCGCTGAACTTGCGCAGGTTCGCCAAGATGGATTCGGCCAAGGCGCGCTTCTGTGCCAACTCGGGCGGTAGTTCGTTGGTCACGGCCGTCAAGATTTTTTCAGCGTCCACCAAAGCCGCTTCGCCCCGCTTGGACTGCGAGGCGATGCTTTCCGGCTTGTCGCCACGCAACACATTGCGGTGCGCCACCGCCAGGGCCACCCGGTTTTCCCACATGCGGGCTTGGGCGTCCTTGATCTTCAGCATGGTGTTGCTGAAGCGGACCAAGCTCTCGGCCGCCTGCGCACCGGAGTTCGTACCCTGCCAGCCAAAGGCAATGGAGAGCGTCAACGCCGCGAAGAAAAACCCGAGCACGAACAGCAGCGCTGCCTTGATCGACAACTTTTGAAACATGAAAACCCCCTTGTGGCTTGTCTGCCATTAATGTGCCAGAGCTTGTAGGGGATTTCCATGAACTTCGCAGGCTGGATGGCCCGATATGGCCTGCGTAAGTGGCTCAAATGATCGGAAAGACGGGCGCACGGCGCTCACCGACGAGAGGGGAAAGCGCTGGCTCATCGGCAGAAGCAAGCAGACCGCAGCCGTGAGCACCCCGCAGCAACTGCCTGTGTTGATCGAGACCGAACGACCGATCGCCTTCGCCTACTGGTAGCTCGCCGCCGTGATGAACTGCGAGAAGGTCTCGCACCAGACGATGACGGCTTTGTACTGGCTCACGTCCACCGTCGCGGGTACGGGAACCACGAAGTTCTCGAAGGTACGCACGTCCCCGACGTATTGCATCTGGGGCTTGAGGCGCAGGAACTCCGCCTCGGTCTCGACGAACTCGGGCGAGAGGTAGAGCTTGTAATCCGGCCCGGGCGCCAGCCGGCCCCGCAGCACGATGCGCTCGCGCCCCACAGCCACCTCCCCTTCCCCCCAGTGCAGCAGGTCGCTGTCCTTCAGGTCACGGTGAAACTGGCCGCGGAAAGCGGCGGGCTGCACGGCCAAGGCCGCCTGCTCGTTGGTCGGCGCGGGGGGCGCCACGAGAATGGGCAGCACATAGATACCCAGGGCAAAACCGAGCGCGAGCACCAGCCCGTGCGAGGCCAGGAGCAGCAGGAACTTCTTCAAGCCTCGCCCCGCACCGCCGCCTCGATGGCGGCCACGTCGATCTTCTTCATCGTCATCATGGCGTTGAAGGCCCGACGCGCGGCGGCACGGTCCGGGCTGGTGTAGGCCCGGGTCAGCACGACCGGCGTGATCTGCCAGGAAATGCCCCAACGGTCCTTGCACCAGCCGCATTCACTCTCCTGCCCGCCGTTGCCCACGATCGCGTTCCAGTAGCGGTCCGTCTCGGCCTGGTCCTCCGTGGCCACCTGGAAAGAAAACGCCTCGCTGGGCTGGAACGCCGGCCCGCCATTCAGCCCCAGGCAGGGAATGCCCATCACCGTGAACTCCACCGTCAGCACGTCCCCCTGCTGACCCGAAGGAAAGTCCCCTGGCGCGCGGTGCACCGCGCCGACCGAAGAATTGGGGAAGGTCTGGGCGTAGAAACGCGCTGCGGCCTCGGCATCGCGGTCGTGTTCTGGTTTAGTAATTCCCCGACACCGGGCCTCATGGACGAGGCGAGTTTAAGCGGTGGGGTTTGCGCTGCTGGAAGCCTCCTGTTCGGTGCTTGAGGGTTGTGGACTGGTTGTGCAGAAGTCCAGGCTCGGCAGCTTCTTTTTGCCGGTTGCGTCCTTGAGTGCCTGCGCCGGTGTCCTGCCCTGTACCCGGTAGCCCTGATGGGTACGCTGGGTGTTGTAGAACAGCATGAACGCATCCAGGTCGGCCTGTATCTCCTCGATGGCCGTGTACCACTTCTCCCGGCCCTTGACGCGGAAGTGCTCGTCCAGCAGCGTGCGGTTCATGCGCTCGACGAAGCCATTGGTGCGCGGGCTCCGGACCTTGGTGTTTCGGTGCTCGATGTCCTCCAGCGCCAGCAGCAGCTCGTAGGGGTGGCTCTCGGGCTTGCCGCAGAACTCGCGCCCGTTGTCCGTGAGGATGGCCTGCACCGGCACGCCCAAGGCGTCGTAGAAGGGCAGCACGCGCTCGTACAGCAGGTCACACGCCGTCACCGGCATCTTGGAGCTGTAGCACTTGGCGAACGCCAGGCTGCAGAACGTGTCGATCACCACCTGCACGTAGACCTTGCCCACGCCCTTGATCGTGCCCCAGTAGAAGGTGTCCTGGTTGAGCAGTTCGCCCGGGGCGCTGGACTCGACGTGGCGGGTACGGAACTCGGGGCTGTGGCGCTCCAGTAGCCGGATCTGGGCCTCGGTGAGGACGTAGGTGGTCTGCTCGCGCGCCGTCATCTCCAGGCGCATCAGGCGCTTGTAGCGCGTCTCCAGATCGGCGCGCAGCCACACGCCGCGCACGCCCGAGGGCGAGACGTTGACACCTTCGAGGCGCAGGTCGTTGGCGACGCGGGCGGCGCCATGGGTGGGGTACTTGAGGCAATGGTCCAGCACGGCCGCCTCGACCTCGGGGCTGACCCGGTTGGGGTGGGGGTTGCGGGTGCCGCGGCGCTGCTCCACCAGGGCGGCCACGCCACCGCTCTGGAAGGCCTTGCGCACCTCGTAGAAGGTGTCGCGGTGAAAGCCCATGATCTGGGCGGCCTTGGCGACGTTGCCGAGTTCCTCGGCCAGTTGCAGCAAGCTGAGCTTGCGTTTGATACTCTGTGTCTGAGCGGTCACGGATTCTTCTCCTGAATACGGAAAACTGTGGAAAGTTCATCGTACCCATGAGACCCGGGGCCGCTCACCCGCCTGTCAGCAGTCGGGTGAGCCAGTCACTCAATCTCGAGCAACTGTCGGAAAAATACTAAACACGTTCAGCGGTCGTACCAGAGGCAGAGGGTGTTTTTGGGGATGGGGGGCATGGTGGTTCTCTGTCTGTTCGGCTTGAATGATCAGAGCAACTTTGGATCAGAAGGGTATGCAAGTTTTTTTAGCTGACATGAAAGCATCGATTGATCGGCACAGGATCGTGCGTGTTACTCGGTTAAACCATGCGAAAGAAATTCATGAAAAGCAGGTCAGAAATCAGACGCTAAAGCGTCTACAAAACACGGGCAACTCACCTCAAACAGAGGAATAGGTATTGCGTCCAGTGGATGCTTTATCAAGGTATAGATCGCTCAATAGTCCAAGCAACTTGATCCTGCGCGAACTCAACGCAACAAACGAGTCGTTTAAATCGATTGGACTTGCGTTGCTGTGAATCGGATTTGCTTGCGCTTGAAATCCGAAGTTGTCTTGCAGATAAAGTTCGAACAAAGAGCTGACGCTGGAATTGCCAAGTAGGTATACAGCTGTGCGCGCACCACAGCATTTATCTATTGCGGAAGACAGCGAGCCAAATGCTGCTTGCAGCTCGTGAGACGGCTCAATGGGAGCCGACACGTCTTTTATTTTGGATCTCCGAAATAGACCGGAATAAGCGCTGTGCGCGTTCTCGACCTCAGCAAGTGCAGCAGTAATTTCCGCAATCAGATTCGCCTTCCGCTCGTTGGTCATCTTCCGTCTTTCCGAATCGGCAGCAAGATTCGCGATCGCTATATCTTTTTGGTGCGATGCTCTTCCGAGTCGGAAAGTAACAAACAGCGATGCCAACGTAACTAGCGATGGGATTCCTATCTGTATTAGGGTGGTAATCCAGGATGCTGAGTCTGGGGAAAGCGTCATGTCTTGTGAGTCCTAACTAGACTGTGCTTTAACCCTCTCGCCGATCTCAGCGAGAGCTGTTGAACATCGAATGTTCGATCCTATTCGCAGGGCGTGGATGATATTGTCCATATCGCCTCAATATGACCATCAAAGCCAGAATAGTACTCACTGTGATGAAGGTAGTTCAGGAAACTTCTGAAGACTTGCTCTCTTTTGCTCTTCACTTGGTTGAAGGCCAAGACCAGGCACTGGAGCAGTTGCCCAAGTAGGTCCTTGTTGCGCGGGCTGAGGACTTGTCTTGGGTTGGCTGGTACGTGCAGGAGGTGCAGCCATTGCCTCAAGAAGTCGATGCTCCATTGTTCCAGTGAAATGTTTATGTTTCGCCTGAATTCGAGGATCCGCTGAAGATGTTGCATCCGCTACAAGTCTGGCATTCACTGTAGCTCTCAGGGCACTAACATGTTCCGGTCTCGGCTGCTCCCCCTGCTGGGGTAAACGTCCCTTAAGTCCTTGCACTACCTTGTTCGCTTCCACGTGTTTAGACCTTTTATCCTGTGAGCCTGGCATATTCTTTCCTTTCAACATATGACTACCCACGGTTCTTCTCTGCATTCGTGAACGTGTTTAGTATTTTTCCGACAGTTGCTCGAGATTGAGTGACTGGCTCACCCGACTGCTGACAGGCGGGTGAGCGGCCCCGGGTCTCATGGGTACGATGAACTTTCCACAGTTTTCCGTATTCAGGAGAAGAATCCGTGACCGCTCAGACACAGAGTATCAAACGCAAGCTCAGCTTGCTGCAACTGGCCGAGGAACTCGGCAACGTCGCCAAGGCCGCCCAGATCATGGGCTTTCACCGCGACACCTTCTACGAGGTGCGCAAGGCCTTCCAGAGCGGTGGCGTGGCCGCCCTGGTGGAGCAGCGCCGCGGCACCCGCAACCCCCACCCCAACCGGGTCAGCCCCGAGGTCGAGGCGGCCGTGCTGGACCATTGCCTCAAGTACCCCACCCATGGCGCCGCCCGCGTCGCCAACGACCTGCGCCTCGAAGGTGTCAACGTCTCGCCCTCGGGCGTGCGCGGCGTGTGGCTGCGCGCCGATCTGGAGACGCGCTACAAGCGCCTGATGCGCCTGGAGATGACGGCGCGCGAGCAGACCACCTACGTCCTCACCGAGGCCCAGATCCGGCTACTGGAGCGCCACAGCCCCGAGTTCCGTACCCGCCACGTCGAGTCCAGCGCCCCGGGCGAACTGCTCAACCAGGACACCTTCTACTGGGGCACGATCAAGGGCGTGGGCAAGGTCTACGTGCAGGTGGTGATCGACACGTTCTGCAGCCTGGCGTTCGCCAAGTGCTACAGCTCCAAGATGCCGGTGACGGCGTGTGACCTGCTGTACGAGCGCGTGCTGCCCTTCTACGACGCCTTGGGCGTGCCGGTGCAGGCCATCCTCACGGACAACGGGCGCGAGTTCTGCGGCAAGCCCGAGAGCCACCCCTACGAGCTGCTGCTGGCGCTGGAGGACATCGAGCACCGAAACACCAAGGTCCGGAGCCCGCGCACCAATGGCTTCGTCGAGCGCATGAACCGCACGCTGCTGGACGAGCACTTCCGCGTCAAGGGCCGGGAGAAGTGGTACACGGCCATCGAGGAGATACAGGCCGACCTGGATGCGTTCATGCTGTTCTACAACACCCAGCGTACCCATCAGGGCTACCGGGTACAGGGCAGGACACCGGCGCAGGCACTCAAGGACGCAACCGGCAAAAAGAAGCTGCCGAGCCTGGACTTCTGCACAACCAGTCCACAACCCTCAAGCACCGAACAGGAGGCTTCCAGCAGCGCAAACCCCACCGCTTAAACTCGCCTCGTCCATGAGGCCCGGTGTCGGGGAATTACTAAACCAGAACAGCATTCGCGCTTACCGAAAGCGCGACATCGTGACGGTGCACCCCAGCATGGTCTGGTTTTCCTTACCAAGCTTGTCGAACCGATCTTTTTTACGAATATAGAGAATTCTGTGCTCGACTCCTATCCCTGAATAGGGGGCATCTGACAGCGAGTCTCAAAAAATGAAGCCTCATGCATGAACGAACCATCCTCATCGCAGGCGCGACCGGTCTGGTCGGCCGCGAACTGCTCGCGGGCCTGCTGGCCGACCCGAGCGTCACGGCCGTGCACAGCCTCGGCCGCCGAGCCCCCACGCTGCAGCACGCCAAGCTGACGGGCCATGTGGTCGATTTCGCCGCGCTGCCTGCGTTGCCGCGCGCGGACGAGGTGTACCTGGCACTGGGCACGACGATCAAGGACGCGGGCAGTCAAGCGGCCTTTCGCGCGGTGGATTTCGATGCCAACCTGGCGGTGGCGAAAGCGGCCTTGGCTGCGGGCGCCCAACGGGTGGGCCTGGTCAGCGCCATGGGCGCGGATGCGAATTCCCGGATCTTCTACAGCCGGGTGAAGGGCGAGTTGGAAGACGCCCTGGCGCGCATGCCCTTCGAGGTCTTGGTGATCGCGCGCCCGTCCATGCTGCTGGGCAACCGTCAGGCGCTGGGGCAGCGCGTGCGGTCGGGCGAGGTGTGGGCCACTCGGGTCCAGAAGGTTCTGGGCTGGCTGATCCCGGCAAACTACCAGCCCATCGAAGCGGCAGCCGTGGCCCGCGCACTGCTGCAGGCCGTGCCGTCCGCGCAAGGCAAGACAGTGTTGATGTCGGGCGCGATGCAGCCCTAGGCTGGGCTTGTCAGAACACCTCGGTATCGACTTCCCGGTTGCTCTGCTCGTTGTACCGGCTGCCCACGACGGTTTTCTGGTTGATCAGCGCTTCAAGCCGTGCGACGAGGTCGGCGCTCAACTTGACCTGCGCGGCGCCCAGGTTCTCCAGCGTGTGGCTCAGGCTCGTGGTGCCGAAGAGCGGGATGATGTGCTCCGATTTCTGTAGCAACCAGGCCAGCGCGAGTTGGGCGGGGGTGCAACCCGCTTCGCGCGCCAGGGACTGGTAAGCGGGCAGCAGCTTTTCGTTGGCCGCGTAGTTCTCGGCCGTGAAGCGCGGCATGCTGCGGCGGATGTCCTTGGCGTCGAAGGCCGCGACGTCCGTGCCCGCGATCTTGCCGCCCAAGAAGCCCCGGCCCAGCGGGCTGAAGGCGACGAAGGTGGTGCCCAGTTCACGGCAGGCGTCGAGCACGGCGATTTCGGGGTTGCGCGTCCACAGCGAGTACTCGGTCTGCAGCGCGGCGATGGGAAACACGGCGTGGGCCTTGCGCAGCGTGGTCGCGGACACTTCCGACAGGCCCAGGCTGCGCACATGGCCACGTTCGACCAGGCGGGACATTTCGCCCACGCTGTCTTCGATGGGCACGCTCTTGTCCCAGCGGTGCAGGTAGTAGAGGTCGATCACGTCCATGCCGAGGCGGCGCAGGCTGTCTTCGCAATTGCGGCGCAGGGTTTCGGGGCGGCCGTCGATCACACGGCGCGTCACGCCGTCCTCGCCCGTCACCCCGGCCATGCCGCCCTTGCTGGCCAGCACGAATTCATGGCGGCGCGATTTCAGCGCCCGGCCCACCAGGCGCTCGCTCTCGCCAAAGCCGTAGAGCGCCGCCGTGTCGAAATGCGTGAACCCCGCGTCCAGCGCTTCCTGCAGCAAGCGCACCGCCGCCTCGGGCGCGGGCGAGGCGCCGTAGGCGTGGCAGATGTTCATGCAGCCGAAGGCGAGCGCGGAGACTTGAAAGGGACCGAGTTGGCGTTGCGGGATTGAGGTGGGGTAGGACATGGTCTGCTCCTTGAGATCTAACGGTGTACTTGGGCGAGTGCGTCTTCTTCGGCTTTTTAGGCTTGCGCTCCCAGGCGGGCGAGGCGCTGGGGACCCTCCTCATGAGATCGCTGCGCGATCAGAAATCGTCGGGCTCCCCAGCGCCCCGCCCGCCTGTGCGGATGGACGTGCGGAGCAAGCATTTTTCGTTCCGCGCAACTAAGATGCCGCTCGCGGCGAGGTGGGGCACAGGGCCGCGCCGCCGATTTCTGATCGCGCAGCGATCTCATGAGGCGGACGGCCCTGTGCCCCGCCTCGCCGCATCGCCCAGATACCGGCATGCCCACATCACGCCCAAAAACTAAGCCGCCGCCCGGCGCTGCAACACCCCGATCGGCGGCGCCCAGCGCGCCCCCGCAGGCTTCTTCGACGTGACCAACGTGATGTCCGCCGGCTCGAACACTTCCACGTTGTGCGTGATGGGCGTGGTCAGCACGTACTGGGCGCGGGTGGACTTGAGGAAGTGGCCGACCAGCTGGATGTTGCGCACGTCCAGGTGGGCGAAGGGTTCGTCGATGAAGACGAAACCGCCCGCGCTGTTTTCCTCATCCTTCAGCAAGCCCACCAGCAGGATGAGCGACTTGATGACCTGCTGTCCGCCCGAGGCTTCGCCGTCGTTCAGGCCGATCTGGCCCTTGCCGTCGAAGTTGAAGCTGACCTTCAGCTCGGCCTGGCGCAGCACCATGTCGTCGTTGTCCAGGTGCGGCAAATCGGCGTTGACTTCCACGCCCGCGAGCTGGCCCAGGTCCACGATGTTCTTGCGGTAACGGCGCACGGTGGCGCGCAACACGTCGATGTAGCGTTCACGCGCGTTGCCCACGGCCACGCTGGCGGCTTCGTTGCTGGCGCGGCGCTGGTCCAGCTCATGCTGCTGGGCGGCGACGGTGGCGCGCATCAGCACCACCTTGTCTTCCACCGTGGCGTCGGTTTCCCACTGGCCTTGTTCCAGCTCGCGTTCGATGCCGTCGCGGCGCAGGCGGGCCTGCGTGGCGTTGGTGAAGCGCCGTCGCAAATCGGCCAGCGATTCGGCGGCAATCCAGCGCGCGGGGAAGCGGCGGCGGGCGGCGTGTGAGGCCACGGCGCGCTCGCGCAACGCGTCGTGACGCTCGCGCCATTCACGCTCGTATTTCTCTGCCGCGCGCTCGCTGTCGCTCAAGCGGTTCTGCGTATCGCGGTACAGGCCTTGCGCGTTCATCTGCTCGCGCAGGGCGGCGGCGTGCTGCATGTCCAGGGTCTGCCAGCGCTGCGCGGCCTGCACGCGCGCCTGCTTGAGCGCGGGCAGTTGCTCGCGGGCTTGCGTGAATTCTTCACCACGGCGCGCCAGTTCCTCGGCGGCGCGGTGGCCCTTGCTGGCTTCCTTGGCGGCGTCCAGCTGGCGCTGGGTGTCGGTCTGGCGCTGGGCGGTCTGCGTGAGTTGGGCGTCCAGCTGCGCCAGCCGCGCTTCGATGGAGGCGCGCCGCGCCGTCAACGCCGCCGCGCCGAACTGGTGTTGCGACGGGTCCACCCAGACGCTGCGCCCGCCGCGCGCGTCGCGCCAGTAGGCTTCGGGCGTGATCCATTCGGGGCCCGCGCCCAGCTTCAGCCCCTCGGCCGTGCTGTCCACACGACGGATTTGCGCCAGTTGCTTGATCAGCCAGGCGGGCACGGGGGCGGAGAAGCGCAGCACGGCCAACAAGCTGTGCGCCTCGGGTTTCGTCGGCGCGGCCTCGGCCTGCGCGACGAGGTAATGGCGGTAACGCTCGCGCTCGGCCAGGGCCAGGGCGCGGGCTTCGTCTTGCGCCTGGTCCAGCACCACCACCCAACGCGCGCCACGCAGCACGCCTTCGGCGGCGGCGCGCCAGTGCTCGTCGGTGATTTCGACCACGTCGGCCAGCACATGGTGGGCGATGCCTTCGCCGCGCAGCACGCGCAGAAAGCGCTGCACCTCGGGCGGGGGCGGGGCCAGGCGCTGGCCTTCCAGCGCGTCCAACGCGGCCTGGGCCTTGGCGCGGTCGGCCTTGGCCTGCTGCCAGTCGGCGGCCAGCGCGGCCTTGTCGGCTTCGAGTGTCGCGAGGCGCTGCGCAAGTTGCGCGGCATCGCCTTCGACGGCGGCGAGTTCTTGCAACTCCGTCGCTTGCTTGAGCAATTGCTCCACCGGCTTCTCGGCGGCGCGGGCCTCGTCCAGCGTGGCTTGCGCTTCGTCGCGCTGGGTCTTGAGCAGGCCCACCTGCTGTTCGGCGCTCTGCTGCGCCTGCAAGGCTTCGAGCAAGCGGCGCTTGTAATCCGCGCGCTGGCGCGCCTCGCCCGCCTGGTGCAGGCGCTGGCGGTGCAACTCGCGCAGCTTGCCCGCGAGTTCTTGGCGCTCCTCGGCCCAGGCCAGCACGGGGATGATTTCGGTGGCCAACTGTTCACGCTCGCGCAGCTTGGCCTGGTGCTGACGGTACAGGTTGGCGCGCGCCTCCAGTTGAGCCAGCTGGGCCTGGCCGTGCGTGAGTTCACGCTGCGCGGCCTCGACCTCCTCGCTCAGTTGGCGCTGGTGCTGGCGCGCTTCTTCGTAGCGGTCCAGCACCTCCTGGTCGCCGAACACGTCGAACACCAGGCGCAGCAGCTCCTTGGGCGAGTACTCGCAGAGGCGGTCGGTCTGGCCTTGCTCCAGCGCCAGCACGCGGGCGATGGCGCGCGACAGGCCCGCGCCTTCGAGGCGCTTCTTCCAGTGCTCGATGCCCAGCCATTCCTTCTCGGGTTTCTGGGCCAGCTCTTCGATGGACGTGTCGCCCTCGACCATGGCGTAACGCCGCTGCCAGTCACCCCCGTTGCGTTCGATGCGGCACACCAGCGTGACCTGGTCGGTGTACAGCAGATTGCGCGCGAAGGGGCGACTCGCGGCCTGGCGGTTGCGCGGCTGGTTGTCCACGGTGGCGCGCAGCCAGGCGGTATCGGCCTTGGCGTGACGCGCGTAGGTCTTGTAGCTGCGCCCGCCCGAGCATTCCAGGCCCAGCAAGGTGCGCATGGCGTCGAGCAGCGTGGTCTTGCCCGAGCCATTGGGCCCGGCCACGGTGATGATGGCACCGTCCAGCGGCAGCGTGAGGCGCTGGCAGTAGTCCCAGTGCAGCAGTTCGAGGCTTTGCAGGTGAAACATCAGTCCTGGGCCTCCGGGTGATCGGGGGCCTGTGCAGACGTCGGTGGGGACGTGGGCGATGCCGCCGTGTCGGGGGTGTTGGCCTTGGCGCGCGCCAGCACTTCGCCCACCACGCCGTCCAGCACGCGCGGCGCCAGGGTGTCGTAGTCGAGCAGCAAGTCCAGCAGCGGGCCTTCGGCGATGTCGTCGCCCTTGCGGGTGATGAAGCCTTGTGCTTCCAGGCGCTTGAGGTTGGTGTCCAGGCGCAGCTTGCGGCCGAGCTGCTCGCCAAAGTCGGCCAACAGCGCCTTGTAAGAAATCACGGGGCTGACTTGCGCGGCCGTGGGCAGGGGCTTGTCGGCGCGGAACATCTCGTTCTGGCCGTCGTCTTCGCTGCCCGCTCGGGCAGCCTGGCGCTCGCGCTTGGGCAACACGATCAGCGCCCACAGCACCACCAGCAGGGACACGGCGTCGCGCGGCAAGTCCACGTTGTTGTTGGCGTTCAGGCCCGCTTCGCCGAAGACCGCGCTTTGCGCCTCGCGCCGCAGGGCCACGGCCACGTGGTCGGCGTGCAGGTTGTCCACCAGGCTCAAGCCCACCTGGGCCAGGCGGTCCTGCACGGCCTGCCACAGCTCGGCGTCGATCAGGGCGCGCTTGACCAGCGGATGCTGGCGCGGCAGCCAGCGCCGGGCCAGCAGCTGCGCCGCCAGCACGGCGGCATCGTCCAGGGGAACGGTCATGGGGTGGGAGTGTCGTCGGGGCCGGTTTCGGGGAACTGCGTATTTTCGGGGTAAAGCTGTCCCTCGCTCAAGGTGGCGACCGGGCCGCCCTCCTGCGCGGACAGGGTGCGCGTTTGCGGGCTGAGCGCCACGCGCCAGGGCGAACGCGCGAAGTCGCCGGTTTGGCCCTTGAGCGTGCGCGCCTGCGCGTCACCCAGCAGCGGCAGCAGTTGCATGCGGTAGGCGGCCTGGGCGTAACGGCCGGTGGCTGCACTGCCCGCCCCCGCCCCTGCCTGCGCGCCCGGGTCGTCCGCGCTCGCGTCGCCCAACACGGCTTCTTGCAGATCGTGCGGGCGAGCGGCGGTTTCGTTCCACGCGGCCAGCTTCTGGATGAAGTCATCCAGTTCGGTGGGCATGCGCAAGGTTTCCATGGTGCCGGGCTGCGCGGCGACGGCGGGTGGCAAGCCCTGGGGCCGGTCGGGGTCGGGACGGTCACGCTCGAATTCGGCTTCGGTCACGTCCAGCAGGTCGTGTGGGCTGACGAAGACGGGGCGCACGGTGCTGGCCAGCGCGTCTTCGAGCAACTGGCCGAAGGCCGGGCCATGCTGCTGCAACTGCGCCTGCAGCCAAGCGCGCACGTCGGAGCTGGTCACGCCCGTGCTGCCCAAGGTGACGCGCTGGCGGTCGGCCTGCTGCAAGGCGCGCGTGAACTGGCTGGCCATGGTCAGCAAGCGCGCCTGGGCCTGGCCCAAGGCGCGGGCCTCGCGCTCCAGGCGGGCGTCGGCCACGTCCTGCGTCGCTGCGTCGGATTCGCCGGTCACGCCCGGCGTGCGTGCGTCGCCACGGATCAGGGCCGTCAGCGCCTCGCCCGCGCGCGCCACCAGGGCCAGGGCGCGTTCAAAACGCGGCGCAGCCGCACGCAAGCGGGCTTCGGAGCCGCTGGTGATGGCCTCGGCGAATTCATCGTGCAAGCGGGTGAGCTGCGCATGCAGGTGGCGCAACTGGCTGGCATCGGCCAGGCCCAAGGCCTGGGCACCGGCCACCTGGGCCAGCAAGGCGGCCATTTCCTCGTCGTCCGCGTCGCCCGAGCGCGTCAGCGGGGCGAGCAGACCCTGCACCTGTTGCGCCAGCGACGAGAGGCGGTAGTCCTGGCTGCCCGTGTCCCAGACCAGCAGGCCCAGCTCGCGCAGGCGGCGCAGGGCCGCATCCAGCGCCTCGGGCTTGAGCACGTGGAACAGCTGCTGGATGTCCTCGCGCTGCAAGCGACCTTGGGGTTGGCTGGCCAGCTCCATGAAGCACCACAGGCGCAGACGGGCGGCGGCCTGCGGCCCGCCCAGCAGGCCGCGCACCGCGTCGATCAGCGGCTGGCGCTGGGTCAGGGCCCAAGCCAGAGGGGCCTGCTGCGCCAGCTCTGGCTCGCGGAAAAAGGATTCGAAGGAGGATTCCAATTCCGGCGCGCTGTCATCGGCCTCGGGCTGAGGCGAGTGCGGCACGGCGGCGGACGGCGGGACCAGAGGCGCGGGAACGGAGAGGATTCTGTCTTCTGCTTGCATCTGGCCCGCGATTAGGCCATAGATGCGAGGCACTTCCCGAGGCAGCGTCCCACCCGGACTGTCCGAGCGGATGGAGAACTGGAGGAGACAGGGCACAGGCGCTGACAAGAGCTGGGCAGGAAAGCCCGCCAGGCCTTCCTGCGCCCACTCCCCCTCAGGCCCGCAGCGCGGCTTTGATGCTCTCGGCCACCGGCGTGGTCGGGCGCCCAATCAGGCGGCTGAGCGCGCGACCGTCGTCGAACAGCGCGCCCTTGGACGCGCCCACGTCGGACTCGGCCAGCATGGCGGCGACCGGCGCGGGCAGGCCAACCTGCTCGAGCGCCTTGGCGTAGGCGGCTTCGGGCAGATCGGTGTAGATGACGGGCTTGCCGGACTGACGCGCGATTTCAGCGGCGTAGTCCGCCATGCTGTAAGCGTTGTCGCCAGCCAGCTCGTACACCCTGCCCGCTTGCCCTTCCTGGGTCAGCACGGCCACGGCGGCGGCGGCGTAGTCGGCCCGCGAAGCGAGAGAGAAGCGGCCCGCGCCCGCGCTGCCCAGCACCGTGGCGTGCTGCACGGCAACGGCGACGCTGGCCGTGTAGTTCTCGGTGTACCAGCCATTGCGCAGCAACACGTGCGGCAGGCCCGAGGAGCGCAGCAGCCCTTCCGTCTCGCGATGCTCGCGTGCCAGGCCCAGGGGCGAGCTGTCCGCGCGCAGGATGCTTGTGTAGGCCACCAGCTTGACGCCTGCTTGGCGCGCGGCGTCGATGACGTTGCGGTGCTGGGCCACGCGCTGGCCGACTTCACTGGAGGAAATCAACAGCAGCTTGTCCACGCCCTTCAAGGCCTGGAGCAAGGCTGCGGGTTGGGTGTAGTCGGCTTGCCGGACTTGGACGCCGCGGGCGGCCCAGGCGGCGGCCTTGGAGGGGTCGCGCACGATGGCGACGATGGACGAGGCGGGCTGGGTGGCCAGCAGGCCCTCAACGACGAGGCGGCCCAGTTGGCCGGAAGCACCAGTGACGGCGATCATGATCAAACTCCTTGTGGGGGTGGTGGAAGGCCTGGATAGTAGGCACAATACGAACTTTTAGTAAGTACGCACATAAAAGTAAGTGTCGAACCGTGACCCCGGTCCCCTTGCACCCCGAAGGCCGCTCCGAGCCCGAACTGCCCTGGAAGGAAAACCCATGAGCAATGAATCCCCCACCACCCTCCCGCCCCTATTGGACGGCAAGATTCCGCGCGGCGAGGTGTTTGCCGCCGCCTGTCCCTCGCGCCAAATCCTCAACCACGTGACGGGCCGCTGGGGCAGCCTGGTGCTGGTGGCCTTGCTGGACGGCACCCTGCGTTTCAGCGAGTTGCGCCGCCGCATCGGCGGCGTGAGCGAGCGCATGCTGGCCCAAGCGCTGCAGGACCTGGAATCGGACGGTTTCGTCAGCCGCCATGCCCATCCGGTGGTGCCACCTCGCGTGGATTACAGCCTCACGCCCATGGGTTACGAGATCGGCCAGCACGTGCGCGATCTGACCGATTGGGTGGAGGGCAATCTGCCTCGCATCCTGGGCCACCGTGCCGCAGCTTGAATTCCCCAGTCCCGCCCTCAGCTGACCATGGTTTGTGGACGGGCATTCCGCCCGCCTAAGCCCTTGGCCTCACCCCCACGTGAAGAAAGACCCCCATGCTGTTTGACACCTATTCCGGCCGAGCCCTCAAGCTCAAGAACCGTTTGGTCATGTCGCCCATGACCCGCAGCCGCGCCAGCGAGGGCAACACGCCCAATGCGCTGATGGCGGAGTACTACGGTCAGCGTGCCAGCGCCGGTTTGATCATCACCGAGGGCACCTCGCCCTCGCCCAACGGACTGGGCTACACGCGCATTCCCGGCCTGTACAACGCCGCGCAGGTGGCGGGCTGGAAGCAGGTGACCAGTGCCGTGCACGCCAAGGGCGGCAAGATCTTCGTGCAGTTGATGCACACGGGCCGCGTCGGCGCCGCGGTGAACCTGCCCGCCGGGGCCGAGGTGCTGGGCCCGACCGACGCCCTGCTGCCGGGCGAGATCTACACCGACGCCAAGGGCATGCAGCCGCACACCCAGCCGCGCGCCATGACGCAAGCCGACATCGAGCGCGCCATCGCTGAATACGTCAACGCCGCCAAGCTTGCGGTCGAGGCGGGTTTTGATGGCATCGAATTGCACGGCGCCAACGGTTACCTGATCGAGCAGTTCCTGAACGCGAACGTCAACACGCGCAATGACGCCTACGGCGGCAGCGCCGAGAAGCGCAACCGCTTCGCGCTGGACATCGCGCGCGCCTGCGTGGCCGCGATTGGCGCGGACAAGGTCGGCATCCGCCTCTCGCCCTACGGCGTGTTCAACGGCACCGGCCACTATCCGGAGCAGGATGCGCAATACGTCGCGCTGGTGCGCGAACTCTCGGCACTCAAGCTCGCCTACCTGCACGTGCTGGACCACTCGGCCATGGGCGCGCCCCAGGTGCCTGCGGACCTGAAGGCCAAGCTGCGCGCGGCCTTCGATGGCACCTTCATCATCGCCGGGGGCTTTGACGCGACCACGGGCGAAAAGGCGCTGAAAGACGGCGCGGGTGACCTGATCGGCTATGGCCGCCCCTTCATCTCCAACCCGGACTTGGTGGCGCGCTACCAGCAAGGCGCCACGCTCAACGCGCCGGACGCCAACACCTTCTACACGCCGGGCGCAAAGGGCTACACGGACTATCCGGCGCTGGCTTGAGCGCGCGGACCGGTCTCATGGACCGGTCCGGTTCAGCGACCTCACGCACCCTCAAAGGACTGACCGGCGGCGCGAGCCGCCGGCTCAGCTTCAAGCCTGGAGCTGCCGCTCCAGCTGGTGCAGCACCTGGTAGCAGGGCAGCACCTGGGCCACGCTGCCATTGGGCTCGCGGCCCTCGCGGATCGCGGCGAAGAATTCGCGGTCCTGCAGCTCAATGCCGTTCATCGACACATCCACTTTGCTGACGTCGATCTTCTCGTCCTTGCCGTTGAAGAGGTCGTCGTAGCGCGCGATGTAGGTCGCGGTGTCGCCGATGTAGCGGAAAAAGGTGCCCAGCGGTCCGTCGTTGTTGAAGGACAGGCTCAAGGTGCAGATCGCGCCGTTGGCGGCCTTGAGCTGGATGCTCATGTCCATGGCGATGCCCAGCGTCGGATGGATCGGGCCCTGCAAGGCGTTGGCCTTCACGATGGGGCTGCCAGCTTGATAGGCGAACAGATCGACCGTGTGCGCGGCGTGGTGCCACAGCAGGTGGTCGGTCCAGCTGCGCGGCTGGCCCAGCGCGTTCATGTTGGTGCGGCGGAAGAAATAGGTCTGCACATCCATCTGCTGGATGTTGAATTCACCCGCCTTGATCTTCTTGTGCACGAACTGATGGCTGGGATTGAAGCGGCGCGTGTGGCCACACATGGCCACCAGGCCCTTTTTCTTTTGCAGGGCGACGACTTCCTCGCCTTCCTTCAGCACATCGCACAGGGGAATTTCCACCTGCACGTGCTTGCCGGCTTCCAGGCAGGCCTTGGTCTGGGCGGCGTGCATCTGCGTGGGTGTGCAGAGGATGACGGCGTCGACTTCCTTGAGCTTCAGGCTGTCAGCCAGATCGGTGGTCACGTGCTTGATGCCGTACTTGTCCGCCACTTCCTTGGTCTTGTCCAGGTCACGGCTGATCAAGGAAACGACTTCGACATCCTTGATGTTCTTGATGCCGTCCAGGTGCTTGATGCCGAAAGCGCCGGCACCGGCGAGCGCGACTTTGATGGTCATGAAAGGGTCCTTTAGCTATTTTCAAGAATCATGTGGCCCACCGCCGTGTTGGAGGCAGGCACGTGGTAGAAGCGGTGCTTGACCTTGGGCTTGGGACCACCGTGCACGTCGGCCATGGCGCCACGCGCGATCAGCCACATCACGAGTTCGATGCCCTCGCTGCCCGCCTCGCGCACGTACTCGATGTGCGGCACTTGGGCGGTGGCCGCCGGGTCGTCAATCAGCTTGTCCAGCCAGGCGTTGTCCCAGTCCTTGTTGATCAGGCCGGCGCGCGGACCCTGCAACTGGTGAGTCATGCCGCCCGTGCCCCAGATCTGCACATTCAGGTTTTCGTCGAAGGATTCGACTGCCTTGCGGATGGCCTGGCCGAGCTGGAAGCAGCGGCGGCCCGAGGGCACGGGGTACTGCACCACGTTGACCGCAAAGGGGATGACCTTGAAGGGCCACTTGTCGGTCTTGGGATCTTTGTTGCCGCACATGAGGGACAGGGGCACGGTCAGGCCGTGGTCCACGTCCATCTTGTTGACGATGGTGAGGTCGAAGTCCTGCTGGATCACAGACTGCGCGATGTGCGAGGCCAGTTCCGGGTGGCCCTGCACAACCGGCACGGGGCGCGCGCCCCAGCCCTCGTCGGCCGGCTGGTACTGCGCGGCGGTGCCGATGGCGAAGGTCGGGATCATTTCCAGACTGAAGGCCGTGGCGTGGTCGTTGTAGACCAGGAACACGACATCCGGCGTGTTGTCCTTCATCCATTGCTTGGAATAGTCATACCCCGCGAACAGCGGTTGCCAATAGGGTTCCTGGGTCTTGCCCAGGTCCATCGCCGCGCCGATGGCGGGCACGTGCGAGGTGTAAACGGAAGCGGTGATCTTTGCCATGTTGATTTCTCCTGTGCCGGGGGCGCAGAGCAATTTGCGAAAAACTGAAGCGGGCGGCTTAAAGCAGCCGCCCGGTGCCGTGCCCTTGCGGCTGGTTCTGGGGCTGCGCGCTGCCGTTTTCGCCCACGTAGCGGTTGCCCTCGATGGAGCGGCCACCCTTGATCATCATGTCGCGGTACTCTTCCTCGGTCATGCCGGTCATGCTGCCCGCCATCTGCTGGAAGCTCTTGCCGTGCGTGGCGCCCAGCTTGGCGAGGAAATAGATGTTGCCGCCGAGCGCGATAGCGCGGTTCAGGTCGGCGGCCAACACGGCCTGTTTCTGCTCTTCAGTCATCGGCCATTCATCGACGTACTTGCGCTGGTCGGCGAGGAAGCGCGCGCGGTTCTCGGCCTTCATCAGCGACATGCAGAACTGGTTGAGCCAGTAGCCCTTGCGAGACTGGTCGGCGTCGAAGATGGTCGTGCCCGGCACGTCCAGGTACGGTTTATCGAGTGGCATGGTGCTTCTCCTGTGGTGCCCGAGGATAGGTCCGCGCTCGGGCTGATGTGTTGATGTGCCTCAAACCTCAATCCGCCCAGTACAGGCGCATGGGGTTCTCCACCAGCAGCTTGCGCTGCAGTTCCGCGGTGCGCGCGATCTGGGGGATGAAGTCCACCAGCAGGCCGTCGTCGGGCATGTGGTCCTTGAGGTTCGGATGCGGCCAGTCGGTGCCCCAGAGGACGCGATCGGAAAACTCCTCGACGATGCGGCGGGCGAAGGGCACCACGTCCTTGTAGGCGCCACTCTCCAGACCCGATTCGCCTTGGAGCGCCCTGGGGCCGGTGACGCTGAGACGCTCGGGGCAGCTGACCTTGCTCCAGACGTTCTTGTGCTCGCGCATGAACTTCAGGAAGAGCGCGAACTCCGGGCCGTCGACGGGCTTGCTCACGTCGGGGCGGCCCATGTGGTCCACCACCACGGTGGTCGGCAAGGCCGTGAAGAAGTCCCACAGCTCGGGCAGGTCCACGGCCTCGAAATAGATCACCACATGCCAGCCCAGCTTGGCGATGCGGCTGGCGATTTCCATCAGCTCGTCCTTGGGCGTGAAGTCCACCAGGCGCTTGACGAAATTGAAGCGCACGCCGCGCACGCCTGCGGCATGCAGGCGCTGCAGTTCCTCGTCCGTGACGCTGCGCTTGACCGTGGCCACGCCACGGGCCTTGCCGTTGGAGGCCAGGCAAGCGTCCACCAGGGCGCTGTTGTCGGCGCCATGGCAGGTGGCCTGCACGATCACGTTGCGCGCGAAACCCAGGTGGTCACGCAGCGCGAACAGCTGATCCTTGCTCGCGTCGCAAGGCGTGTACTTGCGCTCGGGCGCGTAGGGAAATTGCGCGCCGGGGCCGAAGACGTGGCAATGCGCGTCCACCGCGCCAGGCGGCAGTTGGAAACGCGGCTTGCTGGGTCCGCAGTGCCAATCCAGCCAGCCCTTGGTTTTCTCGAAAGGTCCTGTTGTCGGTGATCCACTCATGGTCTTGTTCTTCCTGGTCCTGTGTATGTGATGAATAACTGCCGCCAGCCGCTGGACTCAGCGGATGGCCGGCTCGACGGCACCGCGCAAGTC
This sequence comes from Hylemonella sp. W303a, assembly GCF_046452315.1. NCBI lineage: Bacteria > Pseudomonadati > Pseudomonadota > Betaproteobacteria > Burkholderiales > Comamonadaceae > Hylemonella > Hylemonella sp. W303a. The sequence continues at coordinate 241,538 of NZ_JBKFDG010000006.1, forward strand.
GGCGCGGCGCACCGCCGCTTGCAAATAGCCCTCGCGCCGAACGCTCAGCACGAAGCGGCTCAGGTAGGACATGCCCGCCTGCCGCCCCTTGGGGATGGCGATGGCCACCGTCTCCAGTCCCCAGCGGCCATCGAGCACCCGCGCGCCGTCGCCCAGGCGCTCGGCCATGGGATAGAGCACGCTCTTGCTCGCCGCGAAGGCGTTGATCTGCCGGGCCGCGAGCCGGTTCGAGGCCTCGGTGTAACTGCCCAGCGAGACGATTTCGATCTGCGGGTGGCGGCGCGCCAACGGCGCCTGCGCCCCCGAACCACTGAGCACCCCCAACTTGACGCCGCCCTGGCGCGAGGCCAGGGTGTTCAGATCGGCCGCGGTGCGCAAGGCCGTGCCGGGGCCAGCGAGGTAACCCTGCTCCAGATCAAGCAAGGGCAAGCTGTAGTTCACCTCGCGGCTGTAGGTCTCGCTGGTCCAGGTGACGGTGAAGTCCACCTCACCCTGGCCCATGGCGATCATCAGGTCGGCCAAGCGTTCGAAGCGCACCAGTTCAAATGGCACGTCCAGCCAGCCGGCGATCACGCGGCCCAGGTCATGCGCGAGACCGGCATTGCGAGCCGGATCGCCCGGCTGCTCCAGCAGCGACAGCGGACTGCCCGCGTACACGCCCACCCGCAACACGCCGGTCGGGGCCAGCACGGAGCGTGCCGCGGGCGCGGCAGCGGCGAGTGACTCGGGAGGCTCCGGCGCTGACACCAGGGAAGGCGGCAGCGCGCAGGCCGTCAGCAGCGCGGCCGCGAGCGACGCCAGCCCGCAAGGCAGCACGCGCGCCCAGCCCCCGCGCAAGGGCGAGGCTGTCGAGCACAGTGATGCGAGGGACATGTCGAAACGACCTGGCATGCGGTGGGCGGCGCGGTGGAGGCGAAGGCTTCAGTCGATGTACTTGAGGCCCAGCTTTTCCAGAGGCTCGCGGAACTTGTACATGTCCAGGCCGAGCACACCGGAGGCCAGCTTGGCGCGCTTCTCGCCCTCGAAGGATTCACGCGCGGCGGCGGCGTCGGCCACCTTGGGCACGTCGGCGGCATTGACGACGACCACGCCGTCGTCATCGGCCACGATGGCGTCGCCGGGGTTGACGATCATGCCGGCGCAGACCACCGGGATGTTCACCGAACCCAGGGTCGCCTTGATGGTGCCCTTGGCGCTGATGGCGCGGCTCCAGACGGGGAAGTCCATCTCCTTGAGCGTCTTGATGTCGCGGCAGCCGCCGTCGATGATCAGGCCGCGGGCGCCGCGCGCCTTGAAGCTGGTGGCCAACAGGTCGCCGAAAAAGCCGTCGGTGTTGGGGGCGGACAGGGCCGCGACCACGATGTCGCCCGGCTTGATCTGCTCGGCCACGACGTGCAGCATCCAGTTGTCACCGGGATGCAGCAGCACGGTGACGGCGGTGCCCGAGATTTGCGCGCCCGGATAGATGGGGCGGATGTAGGGCTGCATCAGGCCGATGCGGCCCTGGGCTTCGTGAACGGTGGCCACGCCGAATTGGGCCAGTCGGTCGGTGGCGGCGGCATCGGCGCGCGTGATGTTGCGCTTGACGATGCCCAGCGGTGCGTTGACGCTCATGGTGTGCTCCTTGTATGTCTTGTTCGTCGTGTCGGGTCAGCGGCCCTGCTGCTTCAGCGCCTTGTCCAGGCGGGGAAAGACACGGCGCGCATTGCCTTCGTAGACCTTGAAGCGCTGTTCCTCGTTGAGGTTGGGCGTGGCTTGCACGTAGCGCTTGGTGTCGTCGTAATAGTGGCCGCTCTCGGGGTCGATGCCGCGCACCGCGCCAATCATCTCGCTGGCGAACAAGATGTTGTCGACGGGAATCACCTTGGTGAGCAGGTCGATGCCAGGCTGGTGGTAGACGCAGGTGTCGAAGAAGATGTTCTTGAGCAGATGCTCCTGCAGCAAGGGCTTCTTCATCTCCTGAGCCAGGCCACGGTAACGGCCCCAATGGTAGGGCGCGGCACCGCCGCCATGCGGAATGACGAAGCGCAGCGTGGGGAAGTCCTTGAACAGGTCACCCTGGATCAGCTGCATGATGGCCGTGGTGTCGGCGTTGATGTAATGCGCGCCCGTGGTGTGGAAGCAGGCATTGCAGCTCGTGCTGACGTGGATCATGGCCGGGATGTCGTACTCCACCATCTTTTCGTAGATGGGGTACCAGTGGCGATCGGTCAGCGGCGGGCTGTTCCAGTGGCCACCCGACGGGTCCGGGTTGAGGTTGATGCCGACCTGGCCGTATTGCTTGACGCACTTTTCCAGTTCGGGGATGCAGGTCTTGGGGTCCACGCCGGGCGACTGCGGCAGCATGGCCGCGCCAATGAAGTTCTGCGGGAACAACTGCGTGACGCGGTAGACCAACTCGTTGCAGATGGCCGCCCAGGTGCTGCTGACCTGGAAGTCGCCGATGTGGTGCGCCATGAAGCTGGCGCGCGGGCTGAAGATGGTCAGGTCGCTGCCGCGTTCCTTCATCAGCTTGAGCTGGTTCGTCTCGATGGCCTCGCGCAACTCGTCGTCGCTGATCTTCAGGTCCGCGACCTTCGGGGTCTGGGACGGGTCCTTGATGCTGGCGATCTGCTGGTTGCGCCAGTTCTCCAGCGCCTTGGGCGCGGTGGTGAAGTGGCCGTGGCAATCGATGATGAGGGGTTGCTTCATAAGTTCTCCGTTGTGCTTGTTCGTGTCGTTCGCGTGTCGTCTGACCAGGGCGAGGGAATGAAGGGCCCGGTCATTCGGATTGCCTTCGGTTCATGCCGGGTCCATGCCCTGCCGCCGTTTGGCGTCAGCTGCCTGGGGCGCGGCCAGGTAGCGCAGCAGTTCGCGCACGGCCTCGGGCTGTCGGCTGGTGGCGCACACCGCGCCGCTGAAAGTGGTGGTGATCTGGATCGCCTCGGGCAAGGGACCGAGGATGCGGATGCCCTCGACGTGGATCAGCTCGCTCAATTGCTGAAAGCCCAGCGCCACGCCGCCGTTGTCAGCGCCCTTGGCCACCAGGCTGCCCACGGGGATGCCAGGCGCAGGCGTGACGATGCGGCTCTGAATCTCATCGGCAATGCCCCAGCGCTCGAACAACTTGGCCAAGGCCACGCCGCTGGGGCCGGTGGAGTAACTGATGCTTTTCGCGGCGAGCACGGCCGCGCGCACCGCCGCTTCGCTGGACACATCCGGTTGGGCCGCTCCCACGGGCACGGCAATCGCCACGCCGGAATGCACCAAATCCACGCGGCTGCCCGCCAGGGCATGGCCAGCGGCGATCAGCTTGTCGATGGCGTCGCTGGCCAGGACGACCACGTCAAAGGCCTCGCCCGCCGCGACGCGCTTGGCGGCGTCCACGCCGCCCACCGATTCGATGCGCACGCGCGTTCCAGACGCGGACTCGTAGGCCGTCGTCAACTCGGCCAGCAGCAGGCGCGTCGCCATCGAGGAAATGCCCAGAATCTCTGTACTCATGGTCTGTCAGCACCTTCATGGTGCCCGCACGCGGGCCCCAGGTGAATCCGTATGCCCAAATTGGATGCTGCGGATTGTCGCCTTGCCCTCTGCCCTGGGCTAGGCAAAGCAGTTACTAGCAGGTATCGCAGTTCGGCATAATCGACAGTCCGTTATCCGCAAAATTTCATCCCGGCATGGACCTGAAGCAGCTTGAGTACTTCGTGCGTGTGGCCGAGCTGGGCAGCTTCACGCGCGCCTCGGGCGTGCTGGGGATTGCCCAACCGGCCCTGAGCCGCCAAGTGCGTCAGCTGGAAGTCGAGCTGCGCCAGAACCTGCTGTTGCGCAATGGACGCGGCGTCACGCTGACCGAGGCGGGCAAGTTGTTGCTGGACCATGGGCGAGGCATCCTGCACCAGGTGGACCGTGCACGCGAAGACCTGGGGCGGGTCCACGGTGCGCTGGCGGGCCGCGTGGCCTTGGGCCTGCCGCCCTCGATCGCGCGGCTGCTGACCGTGCCGCTGACCCGCGCCTTCCGCAAGCGCCTGCCCGCGGCGGCGCTGTCCATCAGCGAGGGACTGACCATCTCCATGCAGGAAGGCCTGCTGACCGGGCGACTGGACCTGGCTTTGCTCTACAACCCGCCGCCCAGCCCGGAGTTCGATGCCATGCCGCTGATGGACGACATGCTGCTGCTGATCGGGCCCAACACCGGCGGTCCCACACCCCACAATGCTGGCGCAGGTGCAGGTGCAGGGGTGGGCACAGGCTTTGGCGCGGGCCTTGCCACAGGCGCCAGCGCCGCGGCCCCTGCGAAGAAACTCCAATCCGGCAAGCTCGAACTGCGCGGCGAGACCATCAGCCTGCGAGAAGTCAGCACATTGCCCCTGGTGATACCCAGCCGCCCGAACGCGCTGCGCATGCTGGTCGAGGCCGAGATGGGCAACATCGGCTGCAAGCCGACCATCGCACTGGAAATCGACGGCGTGGCCGCCATCCTCGACCTGGTGGCCGACGGCATGGGGTATGCCGTGCTGCCGCGCCACGCCCTGACCAGCGCGACCCGGCCTGAAGCCTACCGCGCATGCCCGATCGGCTTGGGACAAGGCCGTTCGGACAATCGGGAACGAACCAGCCCCTTGCTCAGCCGCTTGGTGATCGCCACGGCAACGGGTCGCACCACCACCTTGACCCAACAGGCCATGATCGAGCTGATTCAACAGATCACGGCCGAGGTCTTCTCCTCTGACCCTCTCTCCGCGCCCGGCCTCTCAACGCATGCCTCCGCGCCCTCTTTGCTCCCCCCTGCTGCTTGACATGGAATCCACCTACACCCTCGCTGGCGTCATGGGCTGGCCTGTGCGCCACTCCCGCTCGCCGGTCATCCACGGCCACTGGATCCGCGAGCATGGCCTCAAGGGCGACTACGTCCTTCTGCCGGTGCAACCCGGCCAACTGCCCGAGGCGCTGAGCGGCCTGCGTGCCCTGGGCTTCGCGGGCTGCAACCTGACGATTCCGCACAAGGTGGCGGCGCTGTCGCTGGTGGACCGCGTCGACCCGCTGGCCGCGCGCATCGGCGCCATCAACACCCTGGTCGTCAAGGACGGCGAGCTGCTGGGCTACAACACCGACGCCGAGGGGTATGTGCAGAGCCTGCGCGAAGCGCAGCCGAGTTGGCGCGCCGACAGCGGCCCGCACGCGGGCCCGGTGGCCGTGCTGGGCGCGGGTGGCGCGGCTCGCGCGGTGCTGGCGGTGCTGGGCGAGCAAGGCGCGCCCGAGATTCGCATTTGCAACCGCAGCCTGGACAAAGCCCAGGCCCTGGCCGCGGAATTCGGCGCGCATTACCCACGCACGCGTTGGCACGCCTGGCCCTGGGAGCAACGCCATGCGGCGCTCGACGGTTGCACGCAGTTGGTGAACACCACCAGCCTGGGGATGACGGGCCAGGACGCGCTGGAGATCCGGCTCGACGCCCTGCCCCGCACCGCCCTGGTGTGCGACGTGATCTACACCCCGCTCGAAACCCCGCTGCTCGCGGCCGCCAGAACACGGCCTGGCGGCCAGCATGTCACCGTCAACGGCCTCGGTATGCTCCTGTACCAGGCCCGCGCCGCCTTCCAGCATTGGTTTGGTGTGTTGCCCGAGGTCACGCCCGCGCTGCGCCGCGCGGTCGAGGCCACACTCTGAACAACCAACCCGTTGATTCCTTTCCACCGCTCCCGGAGAACCTGATGCCTTGGACCCTGGCCCGCCGCGCCGCACGACTGAATCCCTCGACCATCCGCGAAATCCTCAAAGTCACCGAACGCCCGGGCATCATTTCGCTGGCGGGCGGTCTGCCTGCGGCCGAAACCTTCCCGGTCGCCGCGATGGCCGAGGCCACGGCCCGCGTGCTGCGCGACACGCCGCGTGAAGCGCTGCAGTACGCGGCCAGCGAGGGCTATGGCCCGCTGCGCGAGTGGGTGGCCGCCGAGTTGGGCACCCAGGGCCTGCCGGTCGACGCGGCGCAGGTGCTGATCACCACCGGTTCGCAGCAAGGGTTGGACTTGGTGGGCAAGGTGCTGGTGGACCCGGGCAGCAAGGTGGCGGTCGAATCGCCGACCTACCTCGGCGCGCTGCAGGCTTTCGCGCCCTTCGAGTGTGATTTCACTGCCATCGAAGGCGATGAGGAAGGCCCGCTGCCCGAGGCGCTGGAGGCCGCGCGCGGCGCGCGTTTCATGTACCTGCTGCCCAACTTCCAGAACCCGAGCGGACGTTGCCTTTCGGCGCAGCGCCGCGCGCAACTCGCCGAGAAGGCGACCGCGATCGGCCTGCCCATCGTCGAGGACAACCCCTATGGCGACCTCTGGTTCGACGCGCCGCCGCCCGCGCCGCTGAGCGCGCGACTGGGCATTGGCGAGAACGGCGGTGCCATCTACCTCGGTTCCTTCTCGAAGGTGCTGGCGCCCGGACTGCGACTGGGTTACGTGGTCGCGCCCAAGACGCTCTACCCCAAGCTGCTGCAAGCCAAGCAGGCGGCCGACCTGCACACACCCGGCTTCAACCAGCGCGTGGTGCACGAGGTCATCAAGAACGGCTTCCTGACCGAGCACGTGCCCACCATCCGCGCGCGCTACAAAGCTCAGCGCGACGCCATGCAAGCGGCCTTGCTGCGCCACCTGCAAGGCATCGGTTGCCGCTGGAACGCACCGGTCGGGGGCATGTTCTTCTGGGTTGAACTGCCCGCGGCGCTGGACGCGACCGCCCTGCTGGACCGCGCGGTCGAGGCCGGCGTCGCCTATGTACCCGGCGCGCCCTTCTTCGCAACGCCAGACGCGCGCCACGCCAACACCCTGCGTCTGAGCTTCGTGACCGTGCCGCCCGCGCAAATCGAGCAGGGCATCGCCGCGCTGGGCCGCGTTTTCGGTCAAGCCCTGGGCTGAACAAGGCACTGTCAACCCAGGCAGCCTGGGTTCGGCGCTCAGGCGCTTCGTCAACGGGCATCAAAAATGCTGTGGTAATGTGACTCGCCGTTTTGCCTGCCCCGCCCGTGGGCGAGGCAGCCCCGAACGCGGCATTTGTCACGCCCAGCCATTTTTGATTGTTTGCGAGAAAGCGAGCCTGCCATGAAGCGCACCCTCACCTGCATCACTCTGGCCGCCTTGGCCCTGACCGCCAGCGGCCTGGCCCACGCCCAGAACAAAACCCTGCGCCTGCTGACCTGGGCCGACTACGCGCCCAAGGACGTGGTGGAGCAGTTCACCAAGGAAACCGGCATCAAGGTCGAGATCACGCTCTCCAACAACGAGGAGATGATTTCCAAGTTGCGCGCCACCGCGGGCGCGGGCTTTGACCTGGCCCAACCCAGCCAGGACCGCATCGCTGGACCACAGACCGAATTCCGCATCTACAAGCCGCTGGACCTGTCCAAGATCAAGCGCGAACTGTTCATTCCTTCCATGCTGGAAGCCACCCAGGCCAACACCACGGTCGACGGCAAGGTCTATGGCCTGCCGCACATCTGGGGCACGGACGGCCTGGTGGTCAACACCAAGCTGTCCAAGGCCAGCGACTACCCCGACCTCTGCGCTCCCGAGAACGCGGGCAAGGTCAGCATGCGCCTCAAGCGCCCCACGCTGATCGCCTTCGCCTTCGCCAGCGGCAAGAACCCCTTCGCGCTCTACAACGATGCCAAGGCCTATGCGGCGCTGATGAACGAAGTGGGCCAGACCCTGATCAACTGCAAGAAGAACGTCAAGTTCTACTGGGACGGCAAGGACCAGCTGCTGGCCGGCCTGCGCTCGGGCGAGTTGACCACCGCGATGATGTGGGACACGGGCGGCTGGGGGCTGAACAAGACCCAGCCCGAGATCAAGTTCATCGCGCCCAAGTCCGGTGCGCTGGGCTGGGTGGACACCTACGCGATTCCTGCCAAGGGTCGCAATGACGAGGCGGCCTATGCCTGGATCAATTTCAACCTGCGCCCCGAGATCGCGGCCAAGGTCGCCAGCTCTGCGGGCAACTTCACGGCCAGCAAGGGCGCGGACCAGCGGATGAACGACACCTTGAAGAAGCAGTTCGCGGAGAGCTTCCCCGAGGCCGCGCTGAAAAACATCAAGTGGTACCCGGCCGTTCCCGCGGGCATCGAGGACATCGAAGGCCGCGTGCTGGACCGCGTGAAAGCGGCGCAGTAAGCCCCTGCCAGCTGGCAAGTTCCGCATGACAGTCTTTTCAGGGATATGCGCTTGGTGAACGACGGCGAATCCGATCTCGAACTCCTCGCCGTCGGCAAGCGCTACGGCGCGTACACGGCGGTCGAGGACTTGAGCCTGACGGTCCGGCGCGGCTCCTTCTTCTCGATCCTCGGCCCCTCGGGTTGCGGCAAGACGACGCTGCTGCGTATGGTCGCGGGCTTCATCACGCCCGATTCAGGTGACATCCGCATCAAGGGCCACTCAATGGTGGGCGTGCCGCCGAACCGTCGGCCCGTCAACATGGTGTTCCAGCACCTGGCGCTGTTCCCGATGATGAGCGTGGGCGAGAACATCGCCTACGGTCTCAGCCAACTGGGCGGCGCGCGCAAGGTCCAACGTTCCGTGGCGCGAGACCAGGTGCGTGACATGCTGCGGCGCGTGGGCCTGCCCGGTATCGAGGACAAGCGCATCGAGCAACTTTCCGGTGGGCAAAAACAGCGCGTGGCGATTGCACGTGCCCTGGTGCTGGAGCCCGCGCTGCTTTTGCTCGACGAGCCCCTGGGCGCGCTGGACATGAAGCTGCGCGAGCACATGAAGGTGGAGCTCAAGCACTTGCAAGCCGAAGTCGGCACCACGTTCGTCTACATCACGCACGACCAATCCGAAGCCTTGGTGATGTCGGACCAGGTGGCGGTGATGAACCAGGGCCGCTTCGAGCAAGTGGGCCGCCCCCAGCAGCTCTATTACGAACCGGCCAGCGCCTTTGTCGCGGGCTTCGTCGGCCACAATAACCGCGTCGAGGGCCGGGTGGAGCGCATCGAGGGTGAGCGGGTCACCTTGCGCACCTCGGGGGGCATGGCCTTGCATGCGCGTCGCGCGGGCGATGCTCAGCTGGCGGCGGAACACACAGCCCAGATTTTCGTGCGCCCCGAGGCGATCGAGATCGGCCGGAGCACCCATGAACTGACGTCCGCACCCGACGGCCTGCGCTGGCAGGCGCGGGTGCAGAGCGTGCTGTTCGATGGTGGCAATTCCACGGTGCAAGTGCGCGAGGACGCCAGTGGCCAGACCTTGAACATCGCCCTGCCACTCACCGGTCGCCTGGCAGACCTGCGCGCGGGCGATGCCGTGCTGTTCAGCTACCGGCCCGAGCAGGCCTGGTGCTTCGCGGCCTGACAACTTCGCCCGGACTGCGTCATGGCAACGAACTCGTCGCACCGCTGGATGCTGGCCCTGCTGCTCACACCCGCGCTGCTGTGGCTGGGTGCTCTGGTGGTGCTGCCCCACATTGATTTGCTGCTCTTGTCCCTGCAGACCCGGGTGGGGCCGGGCGAATACGCTTTCAGCCTGGACCCCTACCGCACCTTCGTCGATGAGCCGCTGTATTGGCGCACCTACGTGCGCACGGCGGTCATTTCCCTGATGGCGACGGCGCTCACCCTGCTGCTGGCCTTTCCCGTCGCGTGGCACATCGCCAAGGTCGCGCAAGGCCGCGCCAAGTTGGCCTTGCTGGTGCTGTGCCTGCTCCCCTTCTGGGTCAGCGAAATGGTGCGCACCCTGGGTTGGTTCCTGCTGCTGCGTGAAACCGGCGTGGTGTCCAGCCTGCTGCAGGCCACGGGCTTGGCCACGCAGCCGGTCGAGCTGCTCTACCACGACGCCACCATCCTCGTGGGCCTGGTCTACGCTTCGCTGCTGTTCATGGTGATCCCCTTGGTCAACAGCCTGGAAAGCCTGGACAACAGCCTGATCGAGGCCGCCTACGACCTGGGCGGCAGCCACGCCAGCATCCTCTGGCGCATCGTGATCCCCCACGCGGCACCAGGCATGACCTCGGGCTGCATCGTGGTGTTCATGCTCTGCCTGGGCAACTACCTCACGCCCACCTTGCTGGGGGGCAAGAACTCGCTCTGGTTCACCGAGCAGATTTACACCCAGTTCATCACGCGCTTCAACTGGAACCAGGGCGCGGCCTTCGGTTTCCTGCTGCTGGTGCTGTCCAGCCTGCTGGTGTGGGCAGGACTGCGCCTGACGCGGCAACGACTGGGCGCCGTGATGCAAACGCCATGAAGCGCCCATGATCCCCAGCCTGCCCCGCCCTGCCCTGCAACGCCACGGACTCGCGGCCTTTGTGGCGGTGTTCTTCCTCTTTCTCTTCGTGCCGCTGACGGTGGTGGCGGTCTTCGCTTTCAACAACGCCGACTACCCCACGCCGCCTTGGCGGGGCTTCACGCTGGATTGGTTCCTGTCGGATGGCGCGGGCGAGGGTCGCACCGGCTTGCTGCACGACGCGGAACTGCTGGGCAGCATCGGCATCAGCGCCTGGGTGGCGCTGTGGGTCACGCTGCTGTCGGTGGGGGTGGGCACCTGCAATGCCTTCCTGCTGGAGCGTTTTGACTTTCCGGGCAAGCGCGCGCTCGCGCTGCTGAGCATGGCGCCGCTGGTGATCCCGGGCGTGATCCTGGGTATCTCCATCCTGGCTTTCGCCAGCCGCTTGGCGAATTTCGCCGACGCGGTCTGGGGCGTGGAGCTGGACTTCCTGCGACCCGGCCTGCCCCTGGTCATCCTGGGGCAGTTTTGCTACATCGCGACCATCGCCACCTTGACCATTGCTGCGCGCCTGCGCCGCTTCGACCGCTCGTTGGAGGAAGCTGCATTGGATCTGGGCGCGAGCCGCCTCACGGTGCTGCGCACCATCACCCTGCCCTGGCTGTGGCCCAGCATGGCGGGCGCGGCAGCCATGGCCTTCCTGATGTCTTTCGAGAACTTCAACACCACCTTGATGCTCGTCGGCTCCGACGCTCCGCTCACGGTGCTGATGTACGGCCGCATGCGTGAGGGCGCCACGCCGGTGCTCAACGCCGTGAGCCTGCTGCTGATGCTGGCCTCGGCCGCGCTCGCCCTGCTGTTGCTGGCGCGCAAGGGCGCGCAGGCCCCCTCCGGCCACTGAAACCGACCACAACCCTGACCCCGACTGCGAACGCGGCGCAGCCCAGCGCTTGACCGGTGCGCGCGGATTGCCCAACCGTCGTGCCGCCTCTACACTTCGATGGCTCACGCAACCGCAGCCCCAGGCTGAAGACCATAACCACAATGGAGACAGAAGACATGAAGCATCCGAATCGCCGCGAGGCCACCCTGACCGTGCTTGGCACCCTGGCGCTGGCAAGCAGCGCGGCCGCGCAAGCGCAAGGCGCGGCCAGCTACCCCAACAAACCCATCCGCCTCATCGTGCCCTTCACGCCCGGGGGCAGCGCGGACATCCTGGGCCGTGCCATCGGGCAGGAACTCACGAAATCCTTGGGCCAATCGGTGGTCATTGAAAACATCGGAGGAGCAGGCGGCTCGCTCGGCGCGGACAAGGCCGCCCGCGCGACGGCCGACGGCTACAACCTGTTCATGGGCCACATCGGGACGCTCGCGGTCAACCCGCACATCTATCCCAAACTGACTTACGACCCGCTCAAGGACTTCATCCCCGTGGCCTGGGTGGCGAACGTGGTCAACGTGCTGGCGGTGCATCCGTCGGTGCCCGCCAAGACGTTGAAGGAACTGGTCGCCTATGTTCAGGCCAACCCGGGCAAGATCAATTACGGATCGGGCGGCAATGGCAGCGCGGCGCACTTGACGACCGAATACCTGAAGCTACAGACCAAGACCGACATGATCCATGTGCCTTACAAAGGCACCGCACCCGCCGTGCAGGACCTGGTGGCCGGTCAGACCCAGGTGATCTTCACCGGCGCGCCCGCGCTGATCCCTTTCTTCAAGTCCGGCCAGCTGCGTGCGATCGCGGTGTCCAGCAGGCAGCGCCTGGACGCCCTGCCGGACGTGCCGACGGTGGCGGAAAGCGGCTACGCAGGCTTCGAGGCGGACCAGTGGTATGGCATCGTCGCGCCCACCGGTGTGCCCGCGGACATCGTGCGCAAGCTCAACACCCACGTCAACCAAGCGCTGAACGCGCCCGAGCTCAAGACACGCCTTCAGACAGAGGGCGCGATCGCGGCCCCCACCACGCCCGAGAAGTTCGGCGCGCACATCCGGGCGGAATTCGCGCGCTGGAAGCCGGTGGTTCAGGCCGCCGACATCAAGCCAAGCTGAGTCGCCCCGCCGGTTCGGCACGCCCCAGCGCGGGCGTGCCCGAGCCGTCTTGTGAGAGCTTGAAGACCGCGACGGCTTGCACCAGACCCTGCGCCTGATTCTTCAGATCCACGGCGGCCGAGGTCATCTGCTCCACCAAGGCGGCGTTTTGTTGCGTGGTCTGGTCCATGCCGCTGATCGCTTCGCCGACCTCCAACACGCCCGCGCTTTGCTCCGCGCTGGCGGTGCTGATTTCCCCCATCAGGTCGGTCACGCGACGGATGCTGGCCACGACTTCGTCCATGGTCGTGCCCGCGCGGTCCACCAGCGCGCCGCCTTGCTCTACCCGTTGCACGCTGGCCGAGATCAAGGCCTTGATCTCACGCGCCGCTTCGGCGCTGCGTCCGGCCAAGCTGCGCACTTCGCCCGCAACCACCGCGAAGCCACGACCTTGTTCCCCCGCGCGCGCGGCTTCCACGGCGGCGTTCAGCGCCAGGATGTTGGTCTGGAAGGCAATGCCATCGATCACGCTGATGATGTCGGCGATCTTGCGCGCGCTTTGGTTGATGTCCTTCATGGTCTCCACCACTTGGTTCATCACCTCGCCGCCCTGCATCGCCACGGCGCTGGCGCTCTGGGCCAGTTGGTTGGCTTGCTGGGCGCTGTCAGCGTTTTGCCGCACCGTGGAGCCCAACTCTTCCATTGACGCGGCGGTCTGCTCCAGGGTGCTGGCTTGGCTTTCGGTGCGCGCGGACAGATCTTGGTTGCCACGCTCGATTTCAACCGCGGCGACCGCGACCTGCTGCGCCGAGGCCCGCACCCCGGAGACCACCTTCAACAGACCGTCGCGCATGAATTTCATGGCGGCCATCACGCTGTCCTGGTCCGCGCCGCGGGTGTCGATGTCGGCGGCGAGATTGCCCGAGCGGATGTCATCGGCCACGGCCTTCACCTGCCAGGGCTCGGCGCCCAGGGCACGCGTGACCGCGCGCGAGATCAGCGCGGCCGCGGCCGCGCCCAGCAGCACTGCCACGACCGTCCAGGCGATCATGAGCGTGGAAAAGCCGGTCGCCGTGCCTTCGGCCTGCGCCAAACGCTGCTGGATCAAGTTCTCCTCGAAATCGATCAAGGCGTTGATGCGGGCCAGCCATTCAACGAACAATGGTTTGAGATCGCGCCACACGATTTGCTGCGCCTCTTCACGCCGCCCCTCGGTGCGCAGCTGGATCACCTTGGTGATCAAGGGCAGTACCTGGGCCTCCGTGGCCTTGATGGCCGACAGCAGGCGGGGCACCTCGGGGTGGATGGACCGGTCCTGCGCGAGCATCTGATCCAGCGGCACCGCCGACTTGGCGTAAAACGCAGTCAGGCGTTCGATTTCAGCGACCTCGCGCCGCAGTTCCTCCGGGCTGACGGAGGCTGCCACGTCGCGTATGGCGATCGCGCGATCGTGTGCGCTGCCTCGGAAGTTGATCGCGTAACGCTGGATCAACGAATTTTTCTCGGAGTTTTCTCCCAGGGCCTGCTTGATGACACCCACCTCGCGCAGACCTGCGATGGTGAGGAAAACCAGGATCAGGAGAATCGCGCCGAAGCCGGCCGTCAATTTTTGACGCACCGTCATCCTTTCAAACCAGTTCATGTTTTTCCTTGTGTTGTGAGGTAGAGCTGCGCGTAAACAGCAGCTCGGGTTCCGCTGGCCTCGGCATTCTCATGGCAACCGAGAAACCGTTTTGGTGGCAGGCATAAAAAAAACAGCCGTCCTCTCGAACAGCTGTTATTTCTTGCAATCCATCATGCGCGGACACGAAGACCGCGCAGAGGGCGCACTCACTGCAGCGGGATCTTGGCCTTCACGATCACGTCGCCCCAGCGCTTGATTTCAGACTGGAGGAAGGCGGCGGTTTGCTCGGGCGTTTGGCCACGCGGCTCGATATTGAGTTCGCGCAGCTTCTTGCTGACTTCGGGGTCGGCGAGCGCGGTTTGGATCTCCTTGTGCAGACGAGTGACCACGGCCTTGGGCGTGGCCGAAGGCACCGCCAGCGCATTCCACGACGAGGACAGGTAGGCGGGCAAACCGGCTTCCTTGGTTGTCTGCACATCCGGCAATGCGGCGGAGCGCTTTTCGCTCGTCACGGCCAGGGCGCGCAGGGCGCCTCCTTTGATCTGCCCCATGACAGGCGCGAGGATTTCGACCGCCGCGTCGACCTGCTTGCCACGCAAGGCGTTGACCACGGCCGGTGTGCCGTTGAAGGGCACGATCTGCACGTCGATGCCCGCGACCGACTTGAACAGCTCGGCAGAGAGGTTTTGCGTGCTGCCGATGTTGATGCTGCCGATGTTGAGCTTGCCCGGGTTCGCCTTGGCGTCCGCCAACAGCTCCCCGAAGTTTTTGTACTTGGAGTCACTGGCAACAACGACGCCGATGTCAAACAGCCCCAAGGTGCTGACCGGGGTGAAGTCCTTCACCGAGTCATAGGGCAGGCTCTTGAACAGCGTGGCGCTGACCGCGGTCGCGTTGGACATCAGCAGCAGTGTGTGACCGTCCGGCGCGGACTTGGCCACTTGGTCGGACGCACCCACGCCGCCCGCGCCTGGCTTGTTCTCGATCACCACGGGCTGACCCAGCAGTTCATTGAGCTTCTGCGCCACGATGCGCGCGGTCAAATCGGCCACGCCGCCCGCGCCAAAGGGCACGACGATGCGCAGTGGTTTGCTGGGAAAGCTCTGGGCCAGCGCCAGGGGCGAAGACAGCGTCGCCAGGCCGCCGACCAAGGGGGTGCCCAACAGGGCGAGAGCGGATCTCCGGTTCAATCGGTTCATGTTGTGACTCCTAGGGAAAACTGGAATTTTTGAAGCCCGCGAGGCGAAGGGGTCGCCTCAACGCGCCACGCCGAGCAATTTGTCGAGCAGTTCGGGCTGATCCAGCAAAGCGCGGGCGGTGCCGGAATGCACCACCGTGCCCCGGTCCAGCACGGCGGCTTGGTCGGAAATGGCCAGGATGGCCTGCGGGTGCTGCTCCACGATGATGGCCGACAGGCCCTCCTCGCGCGTGATGCGGCCAATGGCGCGCAGCAGTTCCTGCACGATGATGGGCGCCAAGCCTTCCAAAGGCTCGTCCAGCAGCAAGAGCTTGGGATTGAGTACCAGAGCCCGGCCCACGGCCAGCATCTGTTGCTCACCGCCGGAGAGCTGGGAGCCCAGGTTGGTCTTGCGTTCGGCCAAGCGGGGGAAGAGTTCGTAGACGCGGGCCGGGGTCCAGGCGCCGTGCCGCGCCACCGCCGTCAGGTTCTCATCGACCGTCAGCGACTTGAAGATATTGCGCTCTTGCGGCACCCACCCGATGCCAGCGGCGGCGCGCAGGTGCAAGGGCGTCTTGTGCAAGGCCACGCCGTCCAGGTTGATGCTGCCGCCGTGCTGGCGCGTGGCGCCAGCCAGGGTGTTCATGAACGTGGTCTTGCCGGTGCCATTGCGTCCCAACAGCGCCAGCGTCTTGCCCTGATCCAATGTGACGGACACGCCATTGAGCACCACGGCTTCGCCGTAACCGGCGCTGAGGTTCTCGACTTGGAGAAGCGCACTCATGCGTGACTCCCTTCCGCATGACCCAGGTAAACCTCTTTCACGCGCGGGTCGTTGGCGATTTCATCCGGGTTGCCCTCGGTGAGCACCGTGCCGTTGACCAGAACGGTCATTCGTTTGGCGAAACTGAAAACCAGGTCCATATCGTGTTCGATCAGCAGAACTGACACATCGGCGGGCAGGGCCGCGACGGTCTGCAACAGTTCCTCGCGCTCGCCTGCGGGCACGCCCGCCACGGGCTCGTCCAACAACAGCACGCGCGGCTCGCAGGCCAGCGCGATGGCGATCTCCAACAAGCGGCGCTTGCCGTAGGCCAGCACATCCGTGCGCTGGTTCATCACCTCGGTCAGACGGAACTGCTCCAGCAGCACTTCGCAACGCTCGACGACCTTGGGGTCGCGCCCCAGGGGCTGCCACCAACGCACCCCCAAGCCCATGTGCTGAGAGACGGTCAGCGCCAGGGTCTGCAAGGGCGTCAGCGTGTCGAACAGCTGGTTGATCTGGAAGGTGCGCACCATGCCGCGACGCACACGCTGGTGCGGCGCGAGACGGGTGATGTCTTCACCTTCCAACAGAATGCGGCCCTCGGTCGGCTCCAGCACGCCGGTCAGCAGGTTGATCAGCGTGGTCTTGCCCGCCCCGTTGGGTCCGATCAGCGCATGGCGCGCGCCGCGCTGGAGGTCCAGGCTCACATTGCCCGTCGCGGTGATGCCGCCAAAGCGCTTGACCAGGCCTTGGGCCGACAGGACGACGTCTTTTTGAACGATGTCGGAAGCACTCATTTTTTCTTGCTCCGCGATACCCAAGTCCAAGGACGGATCACACGCTCACGACCCACCATCATCAGCACGACGAGGAACAAGCCGATCCAGAAAGTCCAGTACTGCGGGGTGATCGAGGAAATCCAATCCTGCAACACCTTGAAGATGGCCGCGCCGATCACGCCGCCATACAGCCAGCCCGCGCCGCCGATCACGACCAGCAACACCAGGTCGGCCGAGCGGTCGAACGCGAAAACCTCGACCGAGGCAAAGCTGGTGGTCTGCGCCAGCAGCGCCCCCGCTGCGCCCGCCACGCCCGCGGCGATGGTGTAAATGAGGGCCAGGCGCGCCGTCACGGGAACACCGATCGCCATGGCGCGCAGCCGGTTGTCACGCAGCGCCATCAGCGTGCCGCCCAGGGGCGAATGCACGAAACGGCGCGAGAGCAAGAAGAACACGAACAACACCGTCAGGGAGTACCAAGCGGCCACCTGACCGTAGAGATCGAATTCGAAGCGGCCCAGCACGGGGCCCATGATCACCCCTTGCAGGCCATCGGCGCCACCGGTCAGCCAGTCGAGCTTGTTGGCCAACTCCATGAGGATCAAGGCAACACCCATGGTCACCATCAGCAAGGTGAGGCTGGTGCCACGCATGATGGACAACGAAGCCACCGCGCCAAGCACCGTGGAGGCGGCGATGCCAAAGAAGAGGCCCAGCACGGGATCGGGATGGATGTGCTTGGCGAACAGGGCCGCAGCGTAGGCGCCCATGCCGAAGAAGGCCGCGTGGCCCAGCGACACGACCCCGGCGTACCCCATGATCAGATCAAGTGACACCGCGAACAAGGCGACGATGGCCACTTCGTTGATGAGCAGCGCATGACCACTCAGATACCAGGGTGAGGCCAGCGCCAGCAGCCAGAAGACAGGCTCCCAGCGCTTCCAGCGCGCGTGCTCATGGAGAGAAGACGTCGCGTTCATGCTTTGCCCCCCTTGCGCACGAACAGGCCTTGTGGGCGCCAGATCAAGATAACGATCATCAGGAAATACACGATGAACGCGCCAAAGCGCGGGATGTAGTACTTACCGGCCACGTCGGCGATGCCCAGCAAGAGGGCGGCGAGCAGCGGACCGGTGATCGAGGAGGTGCCGCCCACGGCGACCACGATCAAGAAATAAACCATGTAGCGCAGGGGGAAGCTCGGGTCCAGGATCAGGATCTCGGCGCCGAGCGCACCACCCAATCCCGCCAGGCCGGAACCCGCGGCAAAAGTCAGCAGGAAGACGGCGTTGACGTTGATGCCCAGGCCCGCAGCGACACGCTGGTCGTCCACCGAGGCACGCAAGCGGCTGCCGAAACGGGTGCGACTCAGGATGGTCTGCAACGCAATCGTCAAGCCCACGCACGCCGCGATGATGAAAAGGCGGTAATGCCCCATGCCAAGCGCCCATGCGGTGCCATCACCCAGCTCGGTACGCCCCTTGAGCCACTCAGGCAATTGGACGATCTGTTGGCTGGATGTGAAGAAGTAGTCCATGACCGCGACGGCCATGAAGGTCAAACCGATGGAGAACAGCACCTGATTCAGGTGCGGCTTGCTGTACATCGGCCGGTACAGGGTGCGCTCCAGCACGGCACCGAGCAGCGCGGACCCAAGGAAGGCCAGCGGCAGGCACAGCAGGAAGGGCACGCCATGGCGCTGCATCAAGATGACGGTGAGGTAACCACCGACCATCGCGAAAGCGCCGTGGGCCAAGTTGATGAAATTCATCAAGCCCATGGTGACGGACAGGCCGACCGCCAGGATGAAGAGCAGCATGCCGTAGGCAATGCCGTCGAAAAGTATGGTCAGCATGGGGACACAGACTCGAAAAGCGCGAACCCGAGAAACACGAATCCGGAATCAGGAGGAGGAGAAAGATGCCAATGAAAAAACATGGGCGCCCCTTCCTGTGCAGGGGCGCCCCATGTGCTCAGCCTTACTTGGCCTTGCCCGGGTCCTTCACGTCCTTGATGACGTCGAATTCCACGTTGTACAGCTCGCCGTCCTTGCGCTCCACCTTGCTCAGGTAGATGTTCTGAACGATGTCACGCGTTTCGGGGTCCAGGGACACCGGGCCGCGCGGGCTTTCCCACTTGAGGTTCTTCATGGCATTGACCAGGGCTTCACCGCCCTGACCCTTGGTGGCCTTGAGACCTTCGTAGATCACATGCATGCCGTCATACCCACCGACTGCGAAGAAGTTCGGGCGGAAGCCATTGGCCTTCTTGAACGCGGCAACAAAGGCCTTGTTCTTGGCAGAGGGATGGTAGGCCGAGTACTGCATGGACGTCACGACGCCCAGGGCCACGTCGCCCATGCCGTTGAGCTGGTCGTCGTCCGTGAGGTCACCCGTGCCAATCAGCTTGATGCCCGCCTTGTCCATGCCACGTTCTTGGAACTGCTTCATGACCGCGGCGCCCGCGCCCGAGGGCACGAAAACGAACAGGGCATCGGGCTTGAGGTCACGCACCTTTTGCAGGAAGGGCGCGAAGTCGGGGTTGCGCATGGGAGCGCGCATCGACTCAACCACGGTGCCACCCGCAGCGGTCAGGCGGGCGGTGAAGAACTTTTCGGCATCAATGCCAGGACCATAGTCCGAAACCAGGGTCACGACCTTCTTGATGCCATTCTTCGCGGCCCAGTCAGCCAGCGGCGACGAGGTCTGCGGCAAGGTCATGCTGGTGCGCACGATGAAGGGCGAGGACAGCGTGATGCTGGAAGTGGCCGCGGCCATCACGACCAGCGGCGTCTTGCTCTGCGTGGCGATGGGCGCGGTGGCGAAGGCCGAGGGCGTGATGCCCATGCCCGCGAGCACGTCCACCTTGTCTTGGACCACGAGTTCCTGGGCCAGGCGCTTGGTCACATCGGGAATGCTCGTGTCATCCTTGACGATGAGCTGGATCTTCTTGCCCGCCACGGTGTCGCCGTTTTGCGCCATGTAGAGCTTGACGGCAGCTTCGATCTGCTTGCCGGTGGTGGCCTGCTGCCCAGTCATGGGCACGATCAGACCGACCTTGAACACGTCCTGCGCGAGCACGGCCGTGGAGCCGAGCGCGGCCACCAGGGCCAGGGCCGAAGCGCCCAGGAAGGATCGTTTTTTCATGAGAGTTGACTCCTTTTAATAAGTCTGAATATGGCCGCCATCGCGCAAGCGCGCGGCACTTCACCATGACCGCGCGGACACGTCCCGGCAGCGGAAACGCAAGAGCACAACGGGGCAAAGGTGCGCTACTGTCGCTGCAAACCGTTGCATCCGCAAGCCAAAAAACAGACTGTTAGATATAACGGTTTGAAATATCTTACCCCGCGCATGAGCGGGCGCGAGGGAGCGGAAATTTCAGGGTAAACCCGATATTCAACCGTCAGAAGCCGGCACGCCTAGGCAGCGTGCATCCTGCTCTCAAGTGAGGCCCAGCAGGCGCACCGCGTTGTCTTTCAGGATGCCAGGCATCACCTCGGGTTTGAAGCCCGCCTCCTCGAAATCCTTCATCCAGCGCTCGGGCGTGATGAGCGGATAGTCGCTGCCGAACAGCATGCGGTCTTTCAGCAGCGTGTTGGCGTATTGGACCAACTGCTTTGGAAAGTACTTGGGGCTCCAGCCCGAGAGATCGATCCAAACATTGGGCTTGTGCATGGCGACGCTCAAAGCCTCGTCCTGCCAAGGCCAGCTAGGGTGCGCCATCACGATCTGCATGTCGGGGAAGTCAATCGCCACGTCGTCGAGGTGAATGGGATTGCTGTACTCCAGCCGCAGGCCGCCGCCGCAACGCATGCCACTGCCAATGCCGCTGTGCCCGGTATGGAAGATGGCCGGCAGCTTGTACTCGGCGATCACTTCATAGATCGGCCACGCCATCTTGTCGTACGGGTGGTAGCCCTGCACCGTCGGATGGAACTTGAAGCCCTTGACGCCATGTTCGTCGATCAGGCGACGGGCCTCACGCGCGCCCATCTTGCCCTTGTGCGGATCGATGCTGGCGAAGCACATCATCATGTCGCTGTTGGCCTTGGCCGCCTCGGCGATCTCCTCGTTGGGAATGCGACGGCGGCCCAGCTGCGCCTCGCTGTCCACGGTGAACATCACCAAGCCGATCTTTCTCTCTCGGTAGTAGGCGACCGTCTCCGCGATCGTCGGCCTACGACTGGAGCGGAAGTACTTATCAGCGGCGCGGTCGTACTCCTCGCCGTAATTGTCAAAAGGATTCCAGCAGCTCACCTCAGCGTGGGTGTGGATGTCGATGGCGATCAGATTCTTGTGGTCCATGCGCAAAGCCTGGTTTTGGAATGGGGAAATTCGCGGGTAAACACCGAAGAAAGCTTGGGGTCCGCAGCTTGAATTGGTTATTTCTCATAACAATAATTCATCCCCATTGGAAACACAAGATGACGAACCCTGACCTGCACCTTGAGCGACGCGGCGATCACGACGAAATCGCCGTGATCCGCCTTTCCCGACCCGTCAAGCGCAACGCGCTCAATGACGGCCTGATCCTCGCCTTGCGCGACCTTTTTGAGAACCTGCCCACCGGCGAAGGCGGCGTGCGCGCCGCCGTCATCACGGGTGAAGGCGAGCACTTCTGCGCGGGCCTGGACCTCTCCGAACTGAAGGAACGCGACGCGGGCGAAGGCCTGCACCATTCGCGCATGTGGCACGCCGCGCTCGAGCGCGTGCAGTACGGCCCCGTGCCCGTCATCGCCGCGCTGCACGGCGCGGTGGTCGGAGGCGGCCTGGAGTTGGCTTCTGCCTGCCACATCCGCGTGGCGGACGACACCACGTTCTATGCGCTGCCCGAAGGCTCGCGCGGCATCTTCGTCGGCGGTGGCGGCGCGGTGCGCATCCCGCGGCTGATCGGCGCGGCGCGCATGACGGACATGATGCTCACCGGCCGCGTCTACAACGCAGCCGATGGAGAGAAAGCGGGTTTCGCCCAGTACTTGGTTCCGCAAGGCACAGCCTTCGAGAAAGCCCTGGAACTGGCCG
This sequence comes from Hylemonella sp. W303a, assembly GCF_046452315.1. Classification (NCBI taxonomy): domain Bacteria; kingdom Pseudomonadati; phylum Pseudomonadota; class Betaproteobacteria; order Burkholderiales; family Comamonadaceae; genus Hylemonella; species Hylemonella sp. W303a. The sequence continues at coordinate 263,120 of NZ_JBKFDG010000006.1, forward strand.
CTCGCGTGGCGCAGAACGCGCCGCTGACCAACTACGCCCTGATCCACGCCTTGCCCCGCATCGCTGAGCAGCCCGCGGACCAAGGCTTCCTGACCGAGGCCATGATGGCCGCCATCGCCCAGAGCGCGCCCGAGGCCAAGGCCCGCGTACGCGCCTTCCTCGAGGGCAAGGCCGTGAAGGTGAAAAAATCATGAGCACCACAAGCCAGTTGAACGCCGCCGAGCCGTCCCAAGGCCAGCGAAGCCCCACCCCGAGCGAAGCGCAGGGCAAGCCTGCGGTCGGGGGCAGCGAACCTCGCGTAGCGGGGAGCGTGGGGGCCAAATACCGCCCCGTGCGCTTTGGCGTCACCCGCGTCAAAGTGCGCGAAAGCCAGGACGCGCAAGGCCGCGCCGTGCGTTATGTCGACGCCGAGCTGCCCCTGGGCCCCTACGCCCGCCGCCTGAGCGACCATCTGTTGCATTGGGCCGAAGCCGCGCCCGACCGCACCTTCTTCGCGCGCCGCGAACAGCTGCCCGATGGCAAGACGGGGGATTGGATCCGCGTCAGCTATGCCCAGGCCCTGGGCGGCGCTCGACGCGTCGGACAGGCCCTGCTGGACCTCGGCCTGAGCGCCGAGCGCCCCGTGGTCATCCTCAGCGAAAACACGCTGGAACACGCGCTGATGTCCTTGGCCTGTCTGTACGCAGGCATTCCGTATTGCCCCGTGTCACCCGCCTACGCCACGGTGAGCCAAGACTACGACAAGCTGCGCCACGTGATGGACACGCTGACGCCGGGCCTGGTCTTCGCCGCCGACGGCGCTAGGTACGGCAAGGCCATCCAGGCCACCGTGGGCAAGAACGTCACCGTGGTGCTGGCACAAGGTCGGATCGAAGGCCGCAAGACCCAGACGCTGCAATCTCTGCATGACACGGTGCCGCGCAGCAGCGGCAAGGGCGCCGTGGACGTGGCCATGCACGCCGTGCGCCCCGACACCATCGCCAAGTTCCTCTTCACCTCGGGCTCGACCAAGATGCCCAAGCCGGTGATCAACACGCACCGCATGTGGTGCGCCAACCTGCAGCAGATCACCCTCTCCTTGCCCGCGCTGGCCGAGGAAGCGCCGATCTTCGTGGACTGGCTGCCCTGGAACCACACCTTTGGCGGCAACCACAACGTGGGCCTGACGCTGATGCATGGCGGCACCCTGTACATCGACGATGGCAAGCCCACGGCGGCTGGCATTGCCGAGACCTTGCGCAACCTGCGCGAGATCGCGCCCACCGTGTACTTCAACGTGCCAACAGGCTTCGAGATGATCGCCCAGGCCATGAAGACAGACGCCGCGCTGCGCAAGACGCTGCTGTCGCGTGTGAAGATGTTCTTCTACTCGGGCGCGGGCCTGGCCCAACCGGTCTGGGACAGCCTGCATGCCACGGCCGAGGCGGAGATCGGCGAGCGCATCGTCATGGCCACGGGCCTGGGCATGACGGAATCCGCGCCCTCGGCGATGTTCGTCAACAGCCCGGACGTGAAGGCCGGTGACATCGGCGTGCCGGTGCCCGGCATGACGCTCAAGCTGGTGGAAGTGGACGGCAAGATCGAAGTGCGCTACCGCGGACCCAATGTGACGCCAGGTTACTGGCGCTCCGAAGCCGCCACCCGCGAGGCCTTCGACGAGGAAGGTTACCTTTGCACCGGTGACGCCGTGCTGTGGATCGACGAGAACAACATCCACCGCGGCCTCAAGTTCGACGGTCGCATCGCGGAAGACTTCAAGCTCGCCACGGGCACCTTCGTCAGCGTGGGCCCCTTGCGGGCCAAGGTCATCGTGACCGGCGCCCCCTTGGTGCAGGACGTGGTGTTGACCGGCCTGAATCGCAAGGAAGTCGGCGCGTTGATTTTCCCCTCGCCTGCGTGCCGCACGGTCAGTGGACTGGGGCCGGACGCGCCGATGAGCGAAGTGTTGTCCAGCGCCCCCGTGCGCCAGCGCATGCAGGCCGTGATCAATGAACTGGCGCGCGGCGCCACCGGCAGCGCCAACCGCATCGCGCGCGCGCTGCTGCTGGCCGAACCGCCGTCCATTGACAAGGGGGAAGTCACCGACAAGGGTTCCATCAACCAGCGCGCCGTGCTCAAGCACCGCGACGCGCTGGTGCAGGCCCTGCACGACGACGTGGCTCCCGGCATCCTCAAACCCGAGTGACGATCCGCGCAACCCCAGGAGACAACCATGAAGATTGAAGGACAAGCCGCGCTCGTGACCGGCGGTGCCTCGGGACTCGGCGAAGCGACCGCGCGCGAACTGGCCCGGCTCGGCGCCAAGGTGACCGTGCTTGACGTGAACGCCACCGCTGGAACGAAGGTGGCGGCCGAGATCGGTGGCCTCTTCCAAGTCTGCGACATCACCAGCCCAGACAGCGTGACTGCGGCGATCGCCAAGGCCGAGGCCGCGCACGGACCGGCACGCATCCTGATGAACATCGCGGGCATCGGCACGGCCAAGCGCATCGTCGCCAAGGACGGGAGCCCCGCGCCACTGGAGGAGTTCGCCCGCGTGGTGAACATCAACCTCATCGGCAGCTACAACGTCAGTCGCCTCTTTGCCGCCGCCTGCGCCAAGCTGCCCCTGCTCGACGACGGCGAACGCGGCGTGATGATGTTCACCGCCTCGATCGCCGCTTACGACGGCCAGATCGGCCAGCAAGCCTACAGCGCCTCCAAGGGCGGCATCGTGGGCATGACCTTGCCCATGGCGCGGGACTTGGCACAACATGCGATCCGTGTCTGCACGATCGCGCCCGGCCTGTTCGCCACGCCCTTGGTAAAGGAACTGCCGGCGGAGGTGCAGCAATCGCTTGCCGCCTCGATTCCCTTCCCCAAGCGCCTGGGCGAGCCCGAGGAGTTCGCGCGGCTGGCCAGCCACATCGTGACCAACGGCCACCTCAACGGCGAAGTCATCCGTCTCGACGGCGCGCTGCGGATGGCGCCACGATAGAACCGACCCGGGGCACGGGCAGTACCATCTGCCCGGCGTCGGAAGCCTTTTCCGCCCCTCGACAACTTCACATTAGGAGACAAACCATGAACCTGAATCGACGTCACTTCAATATGGCTCTGGGCGGCGGCGCCGCCTTGGCAGCCTTGCAAGGGCTGCCTGCGTTCGCGCAGGTGGCCCAGCCCAAGATCTATTACGGCTTCCCGGCCGGTAGCGCGGGCGACAGCCTGGCGCGTCGCGTGGCCGACAAACTGGGCGGAACCTCCTATGCGCAGAGCAACCCGGTGGTGGAAAACAAGCCCGGCGCGGGCGGGCGTATCGTGCTCGAAACCCTCAAGACCTCGCCCGCCGATGGCTCCGTGCTGACGCTGGCGCAAGCCTCGGCGCTCACGATCTACCCCCACGTGTACACGAAGATGAACTACACGATGGCGGATTTCGCGCCCATCTCCATCGGCGCTCAGATGGTTTTCGCGCTGGCCATCGGCCCGATGGTTCCCGAGAACGTCAAGACGCTCAGCGACTTCATCGCCTGGGCCAAGGCCAACCCCGAGAAATCCAGCTTCGGATCTCCCGGCGCGGGCTCCATGCCGCACTTCGTCGGATCGCTGTTCGGTGTCAATGCTGGCATCACCTTCCAGCACGTGCCTTTCCGCGGCTCATTGCCAGCCGTGAACGACACGGTCGGTGGACAAATCGCCGCTTGCGTCACGCCCACCGGTGATTCGCTGGCCCACGCCAAGAGCGGCCGACTGCGCATCCTGGCCGTGTCCGCACCCAAGCGCGTGGCTGAACCCGACGCACCGACCTTCGCCGAGCTGGGTTATCCCGAGATCGTGGCCGAGGAATGGTTCGGCTTCTTTGCCCCGGCCAAGACGCCCGCGAACGTGATCAACGCCGCGAACACCGCCATCCAGGCCGCGCTGAAGGACAAGGCCGTGATCGACGGTCTGGCCGCCATCGGCTTGGTCGCGGCGGGCAGCACGCCGCAGGCCATGCGTGCCTCGCTCGAATCGGAGTTCAAGCGCTGGGGCCCCCTGGTCAAGAAAGTCGGCTTCACCGCTGAATCCTGATCGTGTCGGTTCGCGCCCCGGCCGTGCTTCACAGCCCGCCGGGGCGTTCTTCATTCATGATGTCCTGATGTCGTCCTCTTCCAGCGCTTCATCGACCGCAAGCCGCCGCGCCACGCGGGCCCCCACTCGCGAGAATGCGCGCAGCAAGCGCATGGTCACGCCCAAGGAGCTAGCGTCTGCGGTGGATCAAGTGGACACCGGCTTCCTGCAAACCTTGGTCGGCTACAGCGCGCGGCGCGTCTCGCTCGCGGCCATCGCCAGCTTCCTGCCGCGCATGGCCGCCTATGAACTCCGCCCAGTCGAGTTCTCCGTGCTCTCGCTGATCCACCACAACCCCGGCATCACGTCGCGCCAGCTTTGCAGTGTGCTCAACATCCAGCCCCCCAATCTGGTTGGCATGCTGCAGCGCTACGAGAAAAAACGTGGGCTCATCGAACGCCGACCCCACCCGAGTGATGGCCGTGCCCTGGGCCTGCACCTGACAACGGCGGGCCGCCAACTCGCGCGCAAGGCCGAACAAGCGGCCAGTCAAAACGACGCCCAGGTGACCGCGCGGCTGAGCGCGGCCGAACGCCGCACGCTGTTGCGTCTGATGGAAAAAATCTACCTCTGACGCCACCCCGGCGTGGTTCCACTCGGTCAGCTTCGTGCTTTTCGCACGCCTGCGGTGTTCCCTTAGCTATGAATGTTGTAGCACGCGGAAAACTGCGCTATATTGCGCCTCCCTCCGCACCGCCCAGGCACCTGCCTGTTTCACCGCGCATTTCTACCCATGACCGGCACAGCGAAAAACACCCTCGGTGCCGGCGGCAAGTCCGGTGCCAAGGACATGGGCACGAAGGACAGCGCGGCCGTCGGACAGCTGTTGGCGCTGCTGGAATCTCGTTACGCAATGCGGGTGATCTGGGCCCTGCGTGACGGCCACGCACAGACGTTCCGGTTGCTGCAAGACAGCGTGGGAGGCATCACACCCAACACGCTCAACACACGCTTGAAGGAGCTGCGCGCGACGGGACTGCTGCACCACGACACCGAAGGCTACCTGCTGACCACCACCGGCATTGAGCTGGCACGGCGACTCGGTGAAATGACGGCCTATGCGCCGAAATGGTCCGCAAGCCAGGGGCGCGGCGGCAAGCCGCGCTGATCAGCGCGCCATACCGGCGAGCTTCAGGCGGGGGCTTGACGATAAGGCTCATCGAACGGGATGAAGTCCCGTTCGGCCAGGGCATCGTCCACCCAGGCCCGTACACCCGCAAGGGCATGAACTCGCGCGATGTAGGCGGCGATGTCCTCGGGCACGGGCAAGGCGTAAGTCTTCAGGCGCGTGCACACGGGCGCGAAGTAGGCGTCGGCAATCGAGAAATCGCCAAAAAGCAGTTCCTCGCGACCACTCTCACGCAATAGCTCGCGCCACATCTGCGTGATGCGCAGCACGTCCGACTGCACCGCGGGTTGCTCGCGCCAGATGCGGGCGCCCGCCTCGGACAGGTCGGCCTCGATGTTCATGCTGCAGTGGGTGCGCAAGGCCGTGAACCCGGCATGCATCTCGGCGCAGACACTGCGCGCGCGCGCGCGACGCGCGCGGTCTTGTGGCCACAGATGTTTGTCTGGAAAGGTCTCCGCCAGGTACTCGACAATGGCCAGCGTATCCCAAATGACCAGTTCGCCATCCGTGAGCACCGGGACCTTGCCCACCGGATTCACTCGCGCGATGGTCCGTTTGAACTCGGAATCCGCCTCGAAGGAGTCGAAACGAACCTTGACTTCCTCGAAGGGGATGCCCGCCTGGCGCAGCAGCACCCAAGGCCGCATGGACCAGGACGAGTAGTTCTTGTTGCCGATGTAAAGCTTGAGCATGTCGTACCTCGTTCAAAAATCAGACCTTGGACCATCGATGGATCGTGCGCCCGGCTTGGGGTCGACCCGCGCGCCCAAGCCGTGGTGGACGCGGCGGCGGGAGTGCCCCGCCGTCACGCACGACGTGGTCAGCGAATGTCCAGGGGCACGAAGGACTTCACCAGATCATCCAAGGCCTTGATCTGGGTCAGGAAGGACTCCAGCTTGTCCAGCGGCAAGGCGCTGGGGCCGTCGCACAGGGCCTTGTCCGGATTGGGGTGAGCCTCCAGAAACAGACCCGCCAGGCCCACCGCCATGCCGGCGCGGGCCAGATCCACCAGTTGCTCGCGGCGTCCACCCGAGGCCGCCGCCCCTGGGGCGCGCTGCTGCAGCGCATGCGTGGCATCGAAGATCACGGGCAGGTTACCGCTGACCTGCTTCATCACGCCGAAACCCAGCATGTCCACCACCAGGTTGTCGTACCCGAAGCAGGTGCCGCGATCGCACAGGATGAGCTGGTCGTTGCCCGCTTCCTTGAACTTCTCGACGATGTTGCCGACCTGTGAGGGGCTCAGGAACTGCGGCTTCTTGATGTTGATGACCCGCCCCGTCTTGGCGAGGGCCACGACCAAATCGGTCTGACGGGCCAGGAACGCGGGCAACTGCAGCACGTCCACGACCTGGGCGACGGCCTGCGCCTGATGCGGTTCATGCACGTCCGTGATCAGGGGCACGCCAAAGCTCTTTTTCACGTCTTCGAAGATGCGCAGACCCTCGTCCAAGCCGGGGCCGCGGTAGGAATGGATCGACGAGCGATTGGCCTTGTCGAAACTGGCCTTGAAGACATAGGGAATGCCCAGCTTGCTCGTGACGCGCACGTACTCCTCGCACGCGCGCAACGCCAGGTCGCGCGACTCCAGCACGTTGATGCCCCCGAAGAGGACAAAGGGTTGCGCGTTGCCGACAGAAAGGTTGCGGATGGAGATCACGGACATGGAGGAGTCTCAGGAGTGAACAGGAACCCTGGATTTTACGTTCCACGGACCCACCAGGATCTCAGGCATCACCGCCAAAGAGATCGCGGGTGTAGACCTTGTCTGGCACATCGTCCAATTCGGACACGCGGCGGTTGGCGACGATCACATCGGCAGTCCGCTTGAATTCGGCCAGGTCGCGGATGACGCGCGAGCCGAAAAAACTGTCTTCCTTGAGCACGGGCTCGTAAACCACCACCGCGACGCCCTTGGCCTTGAGTCGCTTCATCACACCCTGGATGCTGCTGGCGCGGAAGTTGTCACTACCGGCCTTCATGATCAGGCGGTGGATGCCCACCACCTTCGGCTGGCGCCGCAGGATCTCTTCGGCCACAAAGTCCTTGCGCGTGGTGTTGGCGTCCACGATGGCGCGGATCAGGTTCTGCGGCACATCCTGGTAATTGGCCAACAGCTGCTTGGTGTCCTTGGGCAAGCAATAGCCACCGTAACCAAAGCTGGGGTTGTTGTAGTGGTTACCGATGCGCGGGTCCAGGCCCACACCCTGGATGATCTGGCGGGTGTCGAGGCCGTGCACGGCCGCATAGGTGTCCAGCTCGTTGAAGAAGGCCACGCGCATCGCCAGAAAGGTGTTGGCGAACAGCTTGATCGCCTCGGCCTCGGTGTTCTCGGTGAGCAGCACAGCGGCATCGGGTTTGAGCGAGCACTGGCGCAGCAAATCCGCGAAAACCTGCCCGCGCGTCGAACGCTCACCCACCACGATGCGGCTCGGGTGCAGGTTGTCATAGAGCGCCTTGCCCTCGCGCAGGAACTCGGGGGAAAAAATGATGTTGTCGGACCCCAGCGTGCGCTTGAGCTGTTCGGTGTAGCCGACGGGAACGGTGGACTTGATGACCATCACGGCGCGCGGATTGATCGCCATCACGTCACGCGCCACCGCCTCGACCGATCGGGTGTTGAAGTAATTGGTGTCCGGGTCGTAGTCCGTGGGCGTGGCGATGACGACGTACTCCGCCTGCCCGTAAGCCGCTTGTTTGTCCAGTGTGGCGCGCAGCTTCAAGGGCTTGCTCGCCAGGTAGTCCTCGATCTCCCGGTCTTCGATGGGCGAGCGGCGTTGGTTGATCTGGTCAACCTTGGCCGGATCGATGTCCAAGGCAATGACTTCATGTTGCTGCGCCAGCAATACGGCATTGGACAGGCCGACGTAGCCTGTCCCGGCGATGGCAATTTTCAAGATGTATCCCAATCAATGGTCGCGTGGATGGCCGCGTTTGAACGCGGCCGGATGAATGACGGCGGGCGGCTCGGCGGCGCGGAGCATGCCGATGCACGGCATGGCGTGCCTGGCGGAACATTCTAGACAGCAAATGTTGTGACTTGATGGCACGATCTTGCCCACGGGGGACGCGGCGCAAGCCATGGTCTGAGCGTCAAACCAGTGGCCGAACGCCCGGGCGCCCCGCCTCGGTGACGAAGGTGGCCAAGGTGTCGACGCCGGAATTGACTTGAGCAGCGTCGTCCACGACACGCAGGGACATCACCAGCTTCTGAGGTGACAGATCCATCAGGCCATAGCCCCGCTTGAGCGAGTTGACCAACAAACAATGGGGGTTCGCACGGCGCGCCTTCGCGTCCGCCTCTTGGGATGCACCCCGCACCGTGGAGGTGATGCTGGTGCCACAGTACTCTGCGGCCACCACCGGAGAATCGATGGCATAGGGATCCTTGTGCACTTGTTCCACCCAGTTCCTGTGAATGTCCCCGCCAAGGATGACGGGGTTGCGCGCCTCGCTTGCCAACAGGGCATCGATCAGCGTTTGACGCGCGCCCGGGTAACCATCCCAGCCATCGGTGCCCGCGGCCACGCCCAAGCCTTGGGCATAGTTGACGGGGGTGAAACGGGTTTGCTGCGCGATCAGGTTCCAGGCCGTGCCTGCGCCACGCGACTCCCTCAGCGCGCCCTCCAACCATTGCTCCTGCTCGCGTCCCAGCATGGAACGACGCGACGCGGGCTCCTCCCGCAGGCACACTTTGGCTTCGGCCGCCGTGGGCTCCCTGCCGCACAAAGGGCGGTCGCGGTACTGCCGGTTGTCCAGCAGATAGAGCCGCGCTAGGCGTCCATGATCGTGATAACGATGGATGTGCAAGCCCCCCACGCCAGCGAGCAGCCCGCGCACACCCTTGAGCATGACGTCGGCACGCAAGGGCATGTGCTCGTAATACGCTTGGTAGGATGCCGCTCTGCGCGCGGCGAAGTCGTGCGTGTCTGTGACAGACCAGCTGCCGCCATTGTTGTTCTCCAGCTCATGATCGTCCCAGGTCACCAGCCAGGGACAGGCGGCATGCATGGCCTGCAAGGTGGGATCGCTCTTGTAGAGGGCGTAACGCGCGCGGTAACTCGCCAGGGTGCGGGCCTCAGGCAGGTCATGGTGACGCGGCTCGTCGGGACCGGCCGATGCACCGGCCCGCTCGTAGATGTAGTCGCCGACAAAGACCACCAGGTCGGGAGAATCCGCGTGCATGTGCCGGTAGGCCGCGTAGTGACCGGACTCCCAGCGTTGGCAGGAGGCCAAGGCCAGGCGCAAGCGGTCCACCGCGGCACCTGGCGCGGGCGAGGTGCGCGCTCGCCCCGAAGCGCTGACCGTACCTCCGACCATGAAGCGGTAGCCGTACCAGCGGTCGGGAGTCAACCCAGCCACCTCGACGTGCACGGCATGGCCCAGCTCGGGTTCGGCCCAGGCCTCGCCACGGGCGATCATTCGACGCTCGCCACCCTCTTCGAACACTTCCCAGCGCACGGGCACTGGCCCCGCCTCGACCAGTTCGTCGCCGAACAAGCGGGTCCACAACACGAAACCATCCGGCGAGGGCGACCCGCTCGCGATGCCGGCTGCAAAGGGATCCTCGCGAAACCGGATACGAGCCACGGGGGCCCTTGCCGTGGCCTGCGGGGCAAGCAAGGCCAGGCCGGACAAGCCGGCCAAGGCCTTGATGAGGTCACGACGCTGGGGTGATGCGATTGCCTGCGTGGTCATGCGGGTGTCCTAGGGTGCGTTCGCATTTGAGAAATTTGTGTGTACAGGCCAAGGTTTCGAGGCCCAGGTTTCGTTCAGTGTGGGCGTGTTTGTGCTGGCTGGCATCACGTCAGCGTTTCCCAGCGGCCTTGCGCGTCCAGCAAGGCGATATGCACCGCTTCGCCAGCGCAGGCAAGGCGCACGGCGTCACGATAAGCACGCAACTGCGCGAGCATCTGCGCCCGCGTGACCGCCTCGGCCAGGGCATAGCTCGCGGACTTGTAGTCCAGCACCCACCAAGCGGCATCCCGATGGCGCACCAGCCGGTCGATGCGTCTTGCCTGTCCGTCAATCACCACCGGCACTTCGTTGGCGCACCACGCGACGTCGGTGCTGCGCCAGACCCACGCTGCTTCGCCGTGCAAGATGCGACGCGCCATGTCAGCGGCCTGGCTGGCCTGCCTGGACGTCAGCCCCTGCTCGGCGCCGACACGCTCGAGCTGAGCCGCGCTGAAATCCTCCGCGTCCAGATCGGTCCACTCCAACAGGCGGTGCATGGCCGACCCGATGCGCGCGGCCAAGGCCTCTTTCTCCGAAGGCGGCTCAGGCGTCGGCACGGGGCCATAACGGATGTCGGGCAACACTTGCAGCACGATGTCAGACGACGAGGCCGCAGCGGGGAGGGCCGGCGCATGCCGAGGGGAGTCGCCCTCGGCATGCGACTGAAGGATGGGCGACCCCCATGGCTGGCACTCGGGCGACAAGCGCTGCCACCAGCTTTTGCCCTCGGTGTTCTGCTGATGGGGCCGGACAGAGGAGATGAGCAATTGCCTGCGCGCGCGCGTGAGCGCGACGTAGAGCATGTTCAACTCTTCGCGGCTGCGCGCAAATTGCTCTCGGGCGTGAGCGTCCCGCGCGCTGGGCGGCAGGCGCTCCTCTTTCTCGCTGGCCAGGAAGACGAAGCTTCGGGGTGTCGGCGCCTCACCAGGCCAGTCCAGCAGCACACTCATGGTCTGTGCGCGCTGGGGCGGCGTGTCGGTATCGAGGATCAGCACGGTCTCTGCCTCCAGCCCCTTGGCACCGTGCACGGTGAGCAGGCGCACCGCGCCTCCTTCGGGCATGGGCTGCGCGGGAGCGGGCAAACGGCCCGACCGCAAGGCCCGCACCAAGGCATAGGGCGTGGCGTAGCGTCCGCCGTCGAACTGCAGGGCCGCTTCCAGCAGCGCCTGCAAATGGGTGTGAACGCGCGCGCGCAGATGCGCCGGCGCGGCCGCAACGTAACGAGCCACCACGTCGCCGTCGGCGTAGATGGCGTCCAGCGCATCGTGCGGTGGCAAGGTCCGCACCCACTGCTGCCAGCGTTGCAAGCGCGGACCCACCTCGCGCAAGTCCCGATGAGACCAGGCTTCGGCGGGCGTGGTTTGCAACAGATTGAGCCAGGACTGCTTGCCGCCGCGCTGCCGCGCTGCGATCTCCATCAATGCTGCGTCATCCAGACCCGAGCGAGAGCCCATCAAGGGAGAGCGCAGCACCCGCGCCAGTGACAAATCATGACCGGGCGACACCAGCACGTCCAGCAAAGCGGTCAAGTCCTGCACCTCGGGCGCGGCGCCGAGATCCGCCTGCTCTGGCTGAGTGGCCGGCACGCCCAGAGCCAGCAGCTCGGTTTGCATGGCCACCAATCGATCACGTTTGCGGGCCAGCACCATGACGTCCTTGGGAGACATCCCGGCCTGGATGCGCTGCGCGACCCAGTGCGCGGCCTGACGGCACTCCTGCACGCGCAGGGTGTCCTCGGGGGTGAGGCGCGGCGCGAGCAGGCTGTCGCGCCAGACCGTGACTGCCTCCTTTTTGTCGCGGGCTTGGCGCTCGATCGACGGCAACATCCAGGCGTCCCCGGCCTGCGTGGATTCCGTGGTGTGCGCGCGAAAACCCTCGTACTCCCCCTGCGACTGAGCCTGACCCAATGCGGCGTTGACCCGCGCGAGCACGGCGGGGGCGTTGCGACGCGTGTGATCACAGGCCAAGAGATCACCGCCCAAGGCTTGCACGAAACTTTGCGCGGCCCGAAAGATCTGCGGCTCCGCGCGGCGAAAGCGGTAGATGCTTTGCTTGGGATCGCCCACGATGAACAGGCGCGGAGCCCCCCCCGCTCCGCTGACACCTCCCCCCACCCCCGCGTAGCCCGACAGCCACGCATGCAAGGCCTGCCATTGCAGCGGGTTGGTGTCCTGGAACTCGTCGATCAGGAGGTGGCGCGTGCGCGCGTCCAGGCGCTGCTGCAGCCAGGCGCTCAACTCGGAGCGCTCCAGCAAGTGCAGTGCCGCGCGCTCGACGTCGCTCATGTCGACCCAACCGCGCTCGCGCTTCAAGGCTGCGTATTCCTCCAGCAGCATTCGCGCCAACCGGGTCATGCGTTGCTGGTGCATCCAGGCCTCGTGTTGCTGCTGGGCTTGCAGCACGCGCAGCACCTCCTGCTGAATGTCGCGTATGCGTTCGATGCCCGCCACCTTGTCGCTGAACTTGCGCGGCGCACCCCGGCCGCCTTCGGTGAACATGGCTTCCAGCACAGCCTGCGGATCGGCAGCCGTCAGGGCTTGTTCAAGCGCCAAGCCCTTGTCCCGGAAGCTGGGCTGCGTCGCCTGGCCCAGCAAGCGCGCCGCCTCCCACACAACGTCGCTCAAGGTGCCAGGCCTGAGCAGCGCATCCAGCGGCGGCGCGCCGTCGGCCGCAGCGAGTTCCGGATACAGGACCTCGAAACGAGGCACCGAGGTCTCCAGCACGCTGGCGCCCTGCGCGTCACGCTGGGCGTCGGCCAGCGCGAATTCCACGCGCTTGTCGAGCGCGGCTTCCAGCGCCTTCTCGGTCTGGCTGCGACCATGCGCGGCGACGGCGGCTTGGTAGTCCGCCAGGGCCTCTCCGCCCTTCTCATGCTCGCGCAGCAGACGTGCATGAAAGGGGCGCCAGACCTGGGCTTTCGCCTCGTCGTCTTTCTCCAGCAATTCATAGGCCGCGGGCAGACCCAGTTCCTCCAACACCGCCAGCGGGGCGTTGCGCAGCAAGGCGGCGAACCAGCTGTGGAAGGTACGGATCTGCACGCCCCGCGCCTGCTGCATCAGGCGCAGATGCAGGCCGCGCAAGGGCGTCACCAGCGCGTCCAGGCGCGCCGCATCGACACCACGCGCGCGCAACTCCTCACGCAAGCGGTCGTCGTTGGCCTGCGCGAATTCAGCCAGCCACTCCATCAGGCGTTGGCGCATTTCCCCCGCGGCCTTCTTGGTGAAGGTGATGGCCAGGATTTCATGCGCCTGGGCGCCGTCGTCGCCCCGCTCGCCCAGCAAGGCGCGCAGGATGCGCGAGACCAGCATCCAGGTCTTGCCCGCGCCCGCGCAGGCCTCCACGGCCACATGCCGGCTCGGATCGCAAGCGATGGCGTAAAAGGCCTCGCGGCTGACCAGGCGGCCGTTGTGTTCGTACGCCGCTTGCATCTTCACGGACATGTTTTCCATCGGACGGGACTATTCACTCCAGAAATCCTTGCGGCACAGGCCGCGCGCAGCGCAGGTGTCGCACACCGGGCCCTCACCGAGCGGCGGCAAGGGCGCGCCTTGGGCGATGCGCGTCAGATCGTGCTCCAAGCCTTCCAGCAAAGCCGCGCGAGCCTGCGCGATCTCCGGCTGCTCATGCCGCCGCGTCTCGCCCTCACCGACATTGACATAAGCCGCTCGCAAAGGGCCGGACAGCGAAGTCTGCGAGGACAGGGCCACCTCACCGCGTTGCCCCGACCCGGACAGCAAGGCCGCGTAAAACGCCAGCTGCGTGTCTTCCAGTGGCTCCTTCACCCGGTTGCGGGTGGTCTGCTCAGCCTCGGTCTTGTAGTCCATCACCATCAGGGCACCCGAGGCCCGGTCCACCCGGTCGAGTCGACCGAAGATCGTCACGAGCTCCAGCGCCTGTTCGGCCGGATGTTCGCCGAGCGCGAAGCGCCAGCCTTCGGCCTCGTGCTCGGCCAGCCAATCGAGGTAGCCATCGCGCACCCGGGGCCAGGCGGCTTGGTAGGGCAAAAACTCATCATCGGCCAAGCGCTGTTCGCGGGCGACCGCTTGCGCTGCCGCATCCAATCGCGCCGCGCGGTCTGCCCTGCCGCCGCCATCGGGGGTGTCCTGGGCATGGAAGGTTTGCAGCACCGCATGCAACCAGAGGCCGAAGTCGCGCTTGTCGAGTTCCCCTTCCATTTCCTCGGTTTCACGCAGCCCCAGGAGACGCAGGGCGTGGAAGCGGTAAGGGCAATGACGCAAGTCCTGGTAGGCGCTGGCCGAAATCCGCATGGGCCGCAGCGCATCGGACCACGTTGGCACCAAGCGAGGCGATGGCTTGGGAGTCGGTGCGGGCACCACCGCGCGGCGAACACGCGGATCGGGCACCGATCCCGCCACCACCGCCGATGCCTCCGCAGGGGTGGCATCGCTGGTCCCGGACGCACCGACCGCGTTCCCTCCCCCGCCATTCGGCGCGCCGGATTGCAGCCTCTCTCGCGCACGCCACGCCAACTGCTGCACCAGGGCACTGGGCAACAGCGGTTCGCCATCCGAGTCACTGCCACGCCACAAAACATCGATGGGACAGGCACGCGACACGGCTTCGTCCCAGGCGGCCTGCTGCGCAGCCCTCAGAACCTCGCGCGTGGGCAAGCCGAGCGCGGCACGTTGGGCAGCGGTCCACGGTCCGGTGGGGTCTGGCGCGGCGGGCAGGCTGCGCTCGTCGCATCCCGGCAGCACGATGGCGCCGAAGTCACGCCCCAGCATCTGCGCCAAGGGCAGCAGCACGGCCTGTTCACGCAAGGGGTAGGCTGGCTTGAAAATCGCGGACTCCAGGGCCCGGTCCACCCAGCCCGTGAACTCACTCAAGGACCACCGGCGCCGCGCCCAAAGCGCCTGCGGAGGAAGTTGCGGCGCGGCATGACCGTTTTCGTCCAGCACATAGTGCAAGGCTCGGGACACCTCCAGCCCGGCCTCGTCCCGGATCAGCGTGTCCCAGATTCCACACTGACCCAGCAAGGCGTGCAGGGCCTCCAACCACTCGTGCAGAGTGCGCGCACTGCGCCCCCCCATCAAGGCGACACGCCAGGCCTCAAGGTCGCGCAGCAGGACCTGCAGGCCACTTTCCTCGAACTGAGCTGTCGACGCATCGACCAGCCCCGCCGAGGCATGTCGCCACAAGCGCCGGGGCTGGCGACGCAAGGCGGCCTCCAGAGCGCTCAGCGCCGTCTCGTCACAGGCCGGCGCGTGCTTGAGCCAGTCCAGCACGGCATCGCTCCCAGCGTCCCGAGCGCATGCGCGCAGTGCGCCCATGACCTGCGCACCTGCGCGGGTGGTGGACAGCTTCCAGCCGGTCTCGTCACGCATTTGGACGCCGTGGCGGGCCAGCATGGCCCGCACTCTGCGCGTGAGCGCCCGGTCGATCACGGCGACGGCCACAGGCGCACGACCGGCTTGCAGATGACGCAGGATGCATGCGGCCGCACGTTGCGCCTCGTCGGCGGCATCGATCGCGGCATGGACGGCAAGCATGCCGGCAGGGGTATCCGAGTCAGACCCGGGAGCAGATTGGGAAGGGCTGGCTGGAGCTTCCAGCACCACGAGAGCGCTGCCCCACGCCGTGCGCAGCCCTTCCACCAACGGGTCTGGCTGCAGCCCTGGCACCACGAGCAGGCAGTCGGTCGAAGCCCGCGCCTGCGATGAAAAGAACACATCGCTGCCATAGGAAGAATTCACCACCCAAGCCACGGCGATCTGGGCCACCGCCGCTTCCAGCCGCAGCACCTCGTCCTCCAGCCCCTCGTCGAGGCCCGTGCGCGCGGCCTGCCCGGCACGATGCCCCCAGGCGGCCCGCTGGGAAGGTGGCTGCGCCGCCGCCAGCGGCGCCAATTGCTGAGCGGCTTCGAGCAACATCGGCGCCGCCACCGCGGCCCGAGCGCCCAGCCCCGCCTGCTCCAGCAGCACATGCGCCGTCAGCAAGTCCAGCGCGGGCTTGAAGCGCAAATCCACGCCTTCCGGGCCTGGAAACCCGCCATGGGCTTCGGCTGCGCCGGCGAGGGCCTGGGCCCAGTTTTGGGTGGTTTCGAAGCGCGGCGCGAAACCTGCGGGGTGCAATTCCCCCCAGAATCGGGCTGCCACGGGCATCAGTTGCGCGTACGGCAGCAACACGACCGCGCGGGCGGGGTGGACCTGCCGCTCACGCAAGGATTCGGCGACGGTCTCAAGCCAGCGCCGCCAACGATGGTTCATGCTTTCTGTCACAATCCCGCGCACTGTAGCCGCATCGCCCGCTCGCCTTGATATCGAGGCAGCACGACCCATCTAGGCCAGACCCGTACTTCACATCCATCGCCATACACAGCACATCAAGGAGCTTTCCATGGCCAGCGACCTCATCAAGCATGTTTCCGACGCTTCCTTTGAAGCTGACGTTCTGAACGCCAGCCAGCCCGTGCTGGTGGACTACTGGGCCGAATGGTGTGGTCCCTGCAAGATGATCGCGCCCGTGCTGGACGAAGTGGCTGGCACGTACCAAGGCAAGCTGCAGATTGCCAAGCTCAACGTGGATGAAAACCGCGACATTCCGGCCAAGTTCGGCATTCGCGGCATCCCCACGCTGATGCTCTTCAAGGACGGGCAGTTGGCCGCCACAAAGGTGGGCGCCATGAGCAAGGCCCAATTGACCGCCTTCATCGACCAGCAGCTCGCTGCCTGAGTCTGCCGCGCCCGGAACCGGCCCCCGGGCCGACAGTCCGCGACAAAGACCGCCATCCCTTGGAGCGCGGTCTTTTTTTTGCGTCAGCGAATGCGTCTGCGAAGTGCGTGGGCCTCGCATTTTTTCCTGTCATAATCAGTCCCGCTCATCGATGGCCCGCACGGCCGCCGGTCAGAATCCGGCAGACTGTCCACCCGCGTCAGACTCTGCCCAGAACTCCCCGTTCACCCTCCCCCCAGTTTCCACCGACTCCCTACCGAGGGACCCCATGCACATCAACGAACTCAAGGCCTTGCACGTTTCCGAACTGCTGCAACAGGCCGAAGCGCTGGAAATCGAGAACACCGGCCGCATGCGCAAGCAAGAGCTGATGTTCGCCATCATCAAAAAGCGCGCCAAGGCCGGCGAAACGGTTTACGCCGACGGCGTGCTGGAAATCCTGCCCGATGGCTTTGGCTTCCTGCGCAGCCCTGACTCGAGCTACACCGCGAGCACGGACGACATTTACATCAGCCCCAGCCAGGTGCGGCGCTTCAACCTGCACACGGGTGACCTGATCGAAGGCGACGTGCGCACGCCCAAGGACGGCGAGCGTTATTTCGCCTTGAACAAGCTGGACAAGGTCAATGGCGGGGCGCCGGAGCAGAACAAGCACAAGGTGATGTTCGAGAACCTGACGCCGCTGTTCCCCAAGGAGCAGATGCGCCTGGAACGCGACGGCCTCAAGAGCGATGAGAACATCACGGGCCGCATCATCGACATCATCGCCCCCATCGGCAAAGGCCAGCGCGCCCTGCTGGTCGCGCCGCCCAAGAGCGGCAAGACGGTGATGATGCAGCACATCGCCCACGCCATCAGCGCCAACTACCCCGACAGCCACATGATGGTGCTGCTGGTGGACGAGCGCCCGGAAGAAGTGACCGAGATGCAGCGCACGGTGCAGGGCGAAGTCATCGCCTCGACCTTCGACGAACCCGCCGCGCGCCACGTGCACGTGGCCGAGATGGTGATTGAACGCGCCAAGCGCCTGGTGGAATTGAAAAAGGACGTGGTGATCCTGCTGGACTCCATCACCCGCCTGGCCCGCGCCTACAACAACGTGGTGCCGTCCTCCGGCAAGGTGCTGACCGGCGGCGTGGACGCCAATGCCCTGCAGCGCCCCAAGCGTTTCCTGGGTGCCGCACGCAATGTGGAAGAAGGCGGCAGCCTGACCATCATCGCCACGGCGCTGGTCGACACCGGCAGCCGCATGGACGAAGTGATCTTTGAAGAATTCAAAGGCACGGGCAACAGCGAAATCCACCTGGACCGCCGCTTGTACGAAAAACGCGTGTTCCCCTCGATCCAGCTGTCGCGCAGCGGAACGCGCCGCGAGGAACTGCTGCTGCAGCCAGAGATCCTGCAAAAGACCCGCATCCTGCGTCAGTTCCTCTACAACATGGACGAGATCGAAGCCATGGAAATGGTGCTCAAGCAGATGCGCGCCACGAAGACCAACAACGAGTTCTTCGACATGATGCGCCGCGGCGGCTGACCCCCGAACCTGCCTCGCGCACACGCAGTCACGGCCGCCTCACGCGGCCGTTTTCATGTCAAGCAATCGGCTTGGAGGTTCACTCGGCGACGATGCGCGCGCGTTGCGCCAGGTTCCGATAGCGGGCGATTTCGGTCTGCATCAGTGCCGCGAATGCCTGCTGGCCCAGCTGGACCGGCTCCATGCCCTGCGCGCGCAATTGCGCTTGCAATGCGGGATCGGCGGCCACGGCTTGGAGGTCGCTGACAAGGCGCTGCTGGATCGGCGCAGGCACCTGAACCGGGACGGCGAAACCGTACCAAGCATCGAAAGTGGCCTCGGGCCAACCTTGCTCGCTCAAGGTCGCGACGTCCGGCAACAGCGATGAGCGCGTGGCCCCCACGATGCCCAGAACGCGCAACTTGCCGGACTTCACATGGGGAGCGATGGTCGCCACCGTGTCAATGCCAATTTCAATTTCCCCCGCCATCACCGCCAGCGTGGCCTGGCTGCTGCCCTTGTAAGGCACATCCTGCAGTTCGACGCCAGCCGCCAAGGCGAACAGTTCACCGGCCAGATGCGGCCCGGAGCCCGAGCCAAAGGTGGCGTAGCGCAGGTCGCGCGGCTTGGCGCGGGCAGCGGCGACCAGCTCGCGGGTGCTGCGCCAAGGCGCAGAGGCTGCCACCACCAGAGCGAGCGGAGCCCGCGCCACGATGGCCAAGGGCGCCAGATCCTTCACGGGGTCGTAGGGCAAATTGGCGCGCAAGGCCGGATTGACCGTGAAGCTGGTCGAGCCCGACAACAACATGCTGTAGCCATCCGGCGCCGACTTCACGACCGCCTCGGTCCCAATGATGGTTGCCGCACCGGGACGGTTGTCGACCACCACCGGCTGCCCAAGCCGCTCGGACAACTTTTGCCCCAATGCGCGCGCCACCATGTCCGTGCCGCCACCGGGCGGGAAGGGAACCACCAAGCGCACGGGCTTGACCGGATAGTTCTGGGCCCAACTGGCCTGACTGGCACCGAGGGCGGCGAGCAGCGCCGCGAACTGGAATGTCCGACGCGACAGTCGGGGCGATGAGGAGGTGTTAGACATCAAGGTTCTCCTGGAGATGACATCAAAGAAGGGCGCGCGAGGATGCCAAGGCACCTTCGCGCCACGGGGCGGCGGGCTCTCCCAAGTCCCAATACAGGCCGGCCATCAGGGCCAGCCCTTCGCGGACCACGGGAGCGAGCAAGTGCTCGTCCGGCGCGTGCTGAGCGCAGGCCGGGTAGGAATGAGGCACCCACAAAGTGGGCATGCCCAGCAGGTCGGCAAACACATCGTTGGGCAAGGAGCCAGCGAGGTTGGGCAAGACGTCGGCGCGTTGACCACAGCTGCGCTCGATCGAGCGCTGCGCCCATTCGACCCACGGATTGGACGGGTCCAGCCGCGTGGCGGCGCCGGAGATCGACACGGACACCTCCACCTGGCCAAAACCCTGTTTTTGCAGGTGCTCACGCACGTGGCGTTCAAGGTCCCGCCACGGCGTGCCCACGACGAATCGCAACTGGCAATGGGCCACGGCCTCGGCGGGAATGGCATTGATCGGCCGTTCCGCCGATCCCGCGCCGAGCGCGAGCACTTCCAGCGTGTTCCACGCCATGAGGCGCTCCGCGGGGCTGAGTCCCGGCTCTCCCCAGCCCTCGTCAAGTTCGGGCGCGTCGGGATCGTCACCAATGGGAATGGACGCCAATGCCGCGCGCACGCTGGGCGGTGGTGGCGGCGGACACAGGGCCGGCACACGCAGCCGACCACGGGCATCGACCAAGGTGGCCACGGCATGGCTAAGCACCACGGCTGGGTTGGTGAGCACGCCGCCCCAGTTGCCGGAATGGTAGGGGCGCGCCCGACTGCGCAGGCGCAGGCTGAAGTTCACCGCGCCACGCGAACCGAGAAACAGCGTGGGTCGGCTGGCGCGCACGCGCGGCCCATCGCTGGAGAGGAACAGGTCCGCGCGCAACTGCTCCCGGTGCTGCTCGCAGACCGCGTGCAGCCCGGGCGAGGCCGCCTCTTCGCCCATCTCGAACAGCCAGGTGGTGTTGTATCCGAGCCGCCCCTCACGGGCGCGCAGCACGGCGGCGAACGCCGCCAGATTGATGCTGTGTTGGCCTTTGTTGTCGGCCGTGCCTCGGCCATAAAACCGGTTGTCGCGTGCCTGCAGCCGCCAAGGTTCCAAGCCCGGCGACCATCGCCCTTCCTGCCCGCTGACGACATCGCCATGTCCGTAACCGAGCACCGTTGGCACGTCGTCGGCCTCGTGGCGATGGGCGATCATGAAAGGGCCACCGCCCGCCACGGGGTTGTCAAGGATCTGGCAAGCGAACCCCATCGATGAAAGCAGCGGCTGGAGTTCGTCCCGCAGGTAGGCCCATAAGGCAGGACCTGCTGGGCCCGCATCACTTTCGGTGCGCAGCGCGACGCGGCGCGCCAACTCGGCCTCGAATCGGCCCTCGTCAAAGTGGCGGCGCGCTTGCGCCAGGCTTTCGTCACGTGTGGTCATGGATGGATGCGGCAAGTCATCTGGAAGACGCAAGTACAAGGCCAGAAGAGGCTTTCTCCAAATACTGATTAAGCAACCTATCATTGCTTTTCAGGCATCACTCCATGGGTCACATGAATCCTCAGTTGCTCAGCATCCCGATGCGCTACTTCCTGGAAGTCGCGCGCAGTGGATCCATCAACCAGGCGGCGGCGCAGCTCTTTGTCGCGGGTTCGGCCGTCAGCCGGCAAATCACCAAGTTGGAGGAGAGTCTGGGTGTGCGTTTGTTTGAGCGCCAGGCGCGTGGCATGCGCCTCACGACCGCGGGGGAGCGCCTGTGCGCGCATCTGTCCACCACTGTCCGCGATGCTGAACCCGTGATCGCCGCGGTACGGCAGCTGGGCGGCAAGGAAGCAGCGCGAGTGCGCTTGGCCTGCACGGAGGGATTCGCGGCCCATTTCATGCCCCAGGTGATGCTGGAATTCCAGGAAACTTGGCGGGACGCCCAGCTTGAGTTGCTGGTGGGCGCGCCCGACGAGGTCAGCGCCCTGCTCGCCCGCGGCGAGGTGGACTTGGTGATCAAGTACGTCGTCGCGCCCGAGCCCGGCTTGCACGTGGAACACCACGCGACCGCGCCCGTGCTGGCCATCCTGCGTCCAGACCACCCCTTGGCTCGACGGACCTCGCTGTCACTCGAAGAACTGGTTCGCTACCCCTTGGCCGTGGGCAGCCGCGGCGTAACGACCCGCCAGCTCTTTGATTTGGCCTGCACCCACGCGGGTCTCAGCTACCAGGCGGAGTTCGTGAGCAATTTTTCCTCGGTGCTGCTGCCGCTGTTGCGCACGCCAGGCATCCTGCTATCGGGGCAACTCACGGTGCAGCCACTCATCGATCAAGGAGAACTCGTGGCACGACCGATCACCGACGACACGCTGTCACGCAGGCGCGTGCAGGTGCTCTCGCTCGAGGGTCGCTCGTTGCAGCCCCTGGTTCGGGCCTTCGCCGACCATCTGGCGGACGCCATCACCGCAGCGCCCCGGCGCCGACGTGGGCGGGCCAACCGCACCGCACCCCACCCAATAGGGAATAGGCAATAGGGAATAGGCAAAAGGCAGCGACTCTTCGCCCAGCCACGCTCACCGGGCCATCGGACCTGGCCAAGTACTTGATTTTGTGCGACAATCTTAGGCTGTTCGCGGAAAGTGCCAGGAACTTCAGTATTGCGCATCGGCTTGCGCAAGGTTGCCCGGTGGCTCCCGCACATGAGAAGGAAGCATCATGAAAGAAGGCATTCACCCGAACTACCGCGAAGTTTGTTTCCTGGACCTGTCCAACAACTTCCAGTTCGTGACCCGTTCCTGCGCTCCGACCAAGGAAACCATCAAGCTGGACGATGGCCGCGAGCTGCCGCTGTTCAAGCTGGACACCTCGAGCGAATCGCATCCCTTCTACACGGGCACGCAAAAGTCCGTCGACAACATGGGTGGCCGCGTCGAGAAGTTCCGCAACCGTTACGGCAAGACGGCTGCCAAGTAAGCACACGTCGGACCCGACCCCGGTCAGGTCACAAGCAAGAAGGCAGCCAAGACACGGCTGCCTTTTTTGTTTCCATGGTTTTTGTTTCCTGACCCTCCGGATACCGCGGCGCAACATCCCGCCTATATCATCCCGCCACCGTGACCAATCCCGCCATCGTTGCCCAAGGCGCCGTCCGACGCCTGCCGCGCCTTGCCCTCTGGCTGCTGTGCCTGGCTTATGTGCTGCCAGGCTTCATCGGACGCACGCCCTGGAAACGCGCCGACATCACCGCCTTTGGCTACATGGCGGAATTGGCTGCGGGCCACACGGACTGGCTGGCACCCCGGCTCGGTGGGATGCCGACCGACCTGGACGCCTTGCTCCCCTACTGGCTGGGCGCCTGGGCGCTCCAGC
Organism: Hylemonella sp. W303a; assembly: GCF_046452315.1. Lineage (NCBI taxonomy): Bacteria > Pseudomonadati > Pseudomonadota > Betaproteobacteria > Burkholderiales > Comamonadaceae > Hylemonella > Hylemonella sp. W303a. The sequence goes on from NZ_JBKFDG010000006.1 coordinate 285,738, forward strand.
TGGCGCCCGACTGGATCAATCCCGGCTTTGCCGCGCGCATTCCCTTCATCGGTCTGCTCGTGCTCACGCTGCTCAGCGTTTGGTATGGCATCTATCACCTCGCGCGCAGCCCGCTGGCGCAGCCCGTGAGCTTCGCGTTCGGCGGCGAGGCCGAGCCCCGCGACTACGCCCGCGCGCTGGCGGATGGCGGCTTGCTGGCCTTCATCGCCTGCCTGGGTCTGGCCCAATTGGCGCATGAAACCACGCCTGCGGCGGCCCAGCTCTGCTTCGTCGCGCTGAGCTTCTATGCCTACGCGGCCCTGCCGCACCTTCGCTGGCTGCCGCTGATTTCCGCGGGCATCGGACTCACGGGCCTCACGCTCTCGGGCGCTCCCATCCTCGCCCTGCTGTTGTCGGTCGGTGGTTTGCTGTTCCACGCACTGGACCATGCTCAAGCGGTCGAGAACCCCGCGCGCCATCGCCACGGGCTGTGGCGGCTCGCGGCCTTGACGGTCTTCGTCGCGGTGCTGGCCAGCGTCTTGGACCTGTGGCACTGGCGCGTGCGGTGGAGCGAATTCGGCTTGCCTGACGCGGCCACGCGGTGGCAGAGCCTGGGCCGAATGCTGCTGTGGTTCACCTGGCCGGTGTGGCCGTTCGCGCTGTGGACCCTGTGGCGCTGGCAAGGTCGCTTGCTCGGCCATCAGCCCAGTCGGCACCTGTCCCTGCCGCTGTGCTGGGCCCTGCTGACCGTGGGCACGACCGCGCTGACGCCCGCGGGTGATCGCGCGCTGTTGCTGGCCCTGCCCGCGCTGGCGGCCCTCGCAGCCTTTGCCCTGCCCACCATGAGTCGAGGCGTGACGGCCTTGATCGACTGGTTCACGCTGCTGTTCTTCACCCTTTGCGCGCTGTTCATCTGGACCTACTGGATCGCCATGCAAACCGGTGTCCCACCTCAACCGGCGGCGAACATCGCCAAGTTGGCGCCCTACTTCGAACCGCGCTTTGTCATCTTGCCCTTTGTCTTCGCCTTGTTGGGCACGCTGGTATGGGCTTGGCTGGTGAAGTGGCGCATCGGGCGTCACCGCGCCGCGCTCTGGAAGAGCATGGTGCTGCCCGCGGGCGGGGTGACGCTGTGCTGGCTGCTGTTGACCACGCTCTGGATGCCGCCACTCGACCACGCGCGCAGCTACGGACCGCTGATCCTGCGCATGGACGCGGTGATCCTCGACGGCGGCGCGAAGGCTTCCTCGCAGGCCATGCCTGAAACGGCGCAAGCGTCTTGCCTGGCGTGGTTCGGCCTCTCGCGCGCTCAAGTGGCTGCGCTGCAGTACCACAGTCGCGTGGTGCGCAGCCGCGGACTGGAGCCACTGACCGACGCCACCCAGTGCACCTGGCTGGTGATCGATCGCGACAAGTTGCAGCAAACGCCCGGTTTGCTGGACAGCTCGCGCTGGCAACGCGTCACGCTGCTGGAGCATCCTCGCCAGGGTGGCGAAGACGGCCTGGTGGTGCTGCGCCGCCTGCGCTGAACCCAAACACGCCCCCTTGGCCTCCGTGTGACCGACACGCGCAAGAGTGAATTGAGCCTCGTGACCCGCCACGCCCTGACGGTGTTGGCTGGACAGCTGGCCACCATCGCCTACGGGGTGACCGACACCATCGTGGCCGGGCGCTATTCAGAAAGCTCGCTGGCGGCGCTTTCGGTTGGCGCCGCCATCTACATGAGCGTCTACATCAGCCTGATGGGGGTACTGCAGGCGCTGCTGCCGGTCTGGGCCGAACTGCATGGCGCAAGCCTGCGCGACGGGGCGCGCCAGCCATCGCCTCAGGCGGGGCAGGAAGCGACGCGCCGCCTGGGTTACTCCGTGCGTCAGTCCATCTACCTCTGGGCGGGCCTGTCGCTGTTGGGCATGTGCGTGCTCTTGTCACCGGGCCCCTTGCTGGCTTGGGCACAAGTGCCCGACGCCTTGCGCGGCGAAGTCACGCACTACCTGACGGTGCTGGCTTTGGCCTTGCCCGTGGCTTTGCTGTTCAGGCTGTTCGCCACACTGAATCAGAGCTTGGGGCATCCGCAATGGGTGACATGGTTGCAGCTGGGTTCACTCGCGCTGAAGATTCCTCTTTCCATCTGGTTCGCGCTGGGCGGTCTGGGCCTAGCCCCCCAAGGCGCGGCGGGCTGTGCCTGGGCCACCCTGCTGGTGCAGTTGAGCCTCCTGCTGCTCGCGACATGGCTGCTGCGCACGCGTCCGCTCTACACACCCTATCGACTCTGGCGCCGACCCGAGCGGCCTGACATGCGAACGCTGGCTGGGTTCTTGCGCATGGGCTTGCCCAGCGGGATGTCCCTGCTGGTGGAGGTCACCTCGTTCACGCTCATGGCCTTGTTCGTGGCGCGCCTGGGCACGGCGGCGGCCGCCGCGCATCAGATCGCCGCGAACATGGCCGGGGTGCTTTACATGATGCCGCTGGCCATCGGCATCGCCAGCAGCGCGCGCACCAGTTACTGGCTAGGGGCGAACCAGCCCGCGCGTGCGCGTCAGGCTGTGCGCATCGGTTTGGGCTTGGTGGCGGGCAGCGCTTTGCTGCTCGCGGCCACGCTGGCGCTTCTGCGCGCGCCCCTGGCCAGCATGTACGCACCCAGCGCGCAAACCTTGGCCTTGGCCACGCCACTCTTGGCCTGGGTCGCGCTCTACCACCTCTTCGATGGTCTTCAGTCGCTGGGGGTGTTCCTGCTGCGCTGTTGGCGCATCACAGTGACGCCCTTCGTGGTCTACGGCGTGTTGCTCTGGGGACTGGGTCTGTATGGTGGCTATCGACTGGCCTACCTAGGGCTGGGCCCCTGGGCGGCCATGGGAACGCCTGTGGCTTTCTGGGTTGCGGGAGCGGTCGCCTTGGCGCTGGCGGCCGCTTCGTTCTGGTTCATGCTCTGGCGGGTTCTGCGTCGCGCACCGACAGCGCGCCAGCACAGCTGAGTTCGCACCGATCCCAGCCGACTTCCGGCTTGGGTGGCTCGCACACCTCAGGCCATCGGGCGCAAACGGTTGGCGGGAAACAACAAGGCGAAGCGTGAGCCCTGGCCCAGAGTGCTTTCGATCGTCAGTTCGGCACCATGGCGCTGCGCGACATGCTTGACGATGGCCAGACCGAGCCCGGTGCCACCGGTCTCGCGTGAACGGCTGCGATCGACGCGGTAGAAGCGCTCGGTCAGCCGCGGGATGTGCTCCGCGGCGATGCCGGGACCGGTGTCCTGGACCCAAAACTCAGCGCCTTCAACCGCAGCGGACTGCCCCAGCAAACGCCAGCCGCAGCGCACGGTGCCGTCGGCTGGGGTGTACCGCACAGCATTGCTGACCAGGTTCGACAAAGCGCTGTGCAACTCGGTGCTGGCACCTGCCAGCTCGTAGGCGGGCGCGGCCTCGAAGTCGAGGGACTGGCCTCCCTTCTTGGCTTCGACGGGACCGCTTGGAGCAGAGGACTGCCCCTTCGATGGATGCAGCACGGCCGACAGGGTCTGCGCTTCCTGTTGCAATTGGCGCATCAAGGCAGGCAACGCCACCCACTCACCGCCCCCCGGCGGCGGACTGCCTTCCAGACGAGACAGCATCAGCAGATCACTCACCAAGGCCTGCATGCGCTCGGCCTGCTGGGACATCAGGCCGAGGTAGCGCGTGCGCTCCTCTTCCTGCAAGGGCAAGGTTTGCAATGTCTCGACGAAACCCGACAGCACGGTCAGCGGGGTTCTGATCTCGTGGGACACATTGGCCACGAAGTCGCGGCGCATGGCATCGGCCTGTTCGAACATGGTGACGTCACGCGACAGCAGCAGGCGTCGACCTTCGCCGTACTCGTGCAATTGCACGGACAGGCGCACCGGATTCATGCTGCTGTGGCTGCGCCCTGGCAAGGTGACGCCACCGCCGTACTGCCCCGAGGCCATGTAGGCGGTGAAGGCCGGGTTGCGCACCAGATTCACCAAGTGCTGCTGCAAGTCACGCGCGGGGTCCAGGCCCAAATGCGCCGCCGCGGTCTGGTTGAGCCACTCGATGCGGCCGGCGGCGTCCAGCAGCAACACGCCATTCGGCGACGCCTGCAAGGCGGACAAGACGTTTTGCAGGCGTTGCTGACTCTCTCGCGCTGCACGCTCCCGGGTGCGGGCCGCGCGACTCACGCGTTCCGCCACCTGCCCCCAGAGACCCCAACGCAATGGAGGCGCGATGGCCAGTGAGTCCTCGCGCAGCCATTTCAACACGCGCAAACCACGCGTGAAGTCGTACAAGCTCCACAGCATGCCGGCGGCCAGCATGCCCGCGAGCATGCCGCGGATCTGCAAAACACCGGGAGCGATCTGGTAACCCAGCCACGCACCGAGCGCCTGGAACAGCAGGAAGGAAAAAATGCGCAACAGCATGGAAAAGCTCGTGAACGGTGCCGCCGAGCGACGGCACGTGGCCGCGCGATCCCGCGCGCGGGCTGGATTAAACCACCGTCAAGAGGTGGCGACCGTCTGGGTCGTGAGCCGGTAGCCAGCGCCGCGCACGGTCTCGATCATGGGCGCAGCACCACCCAAGGCTTCGCGCAGGCGCTTGATGTGCACGTCCACCGTGCGCTCCTCGATGAAGACATGGTCACCCCAGACCTTGTCGAGCAGCTGGCCCCGGCTGTGCACGCGCTCTGCGTGGCTCATCAGATAGTGCAAGAGCTTGAACTCGGTGGGGCCGAGCTTGAGCAGTTGCTCGTCAAAACTGACGCGGTGCGTGGCGGTGTCCAGCTTGAGACGGCCGGCCTCCAGCGTCACCGCGGCCTGCTCGGGCGCCCGACGGCGCAGCACGGCGCGGATGCGCGCGAGCATCTCCTTGGTTGAGAAAGGCTTGGCCATGTAATCGTCCGCGCCCGCGTCCAGGCCCGCCACTCGGTCGGCCTCGTCACCGCGCGCGGTGAGCATGATGATGGGCACGGCCTTGGTGCGCGGGTCCCCGCGCCAGCGTCGCGCCAGGGTCAGACCACTGGCGCCGGGCAGCATCCAGTCCAGCAGCACGAGATCGGGCAGCATCGCGTCGATCTCGCGCTGCGCGCTCTCGCCATCCAGCGCGAGCGTGGGCTGAAAGCCGTTGTGGCGCAAATTGACGGCGATCAACTCGGCGATGGCCGGTTCATCTTCAACGATCAGAACAGTCGGTTGCTTCATGGGCACTACAGCCTTCAACCCGGGCCACGCGGCTAGCGCAGTCCGGTGGTGTTCACTTCAGCATGGCCTCGATCTCTTCGATCGTGTGATGGCGCACATCGGCGCCCTTGACGATGTAGATGATGAGCTCGGCGATGTTCTTGGCGTGGTCACCCACGCGTTCGATGGCCTTGGCCAGGAACAGCAAGTCCAGGCTGCTGGAGATCGTGCGGGGGTCTTCCATCATGTAGGTGATGAGCACCCGCGTGAAGCTGCCGAACTCACGGTCGATCAAATCGTCTTCGCGCAGGATGGCCGTGGCGGCATCGATGTCCAGACGCGCGAAGGCATCCAGGGATTTGCGGAGCTGGCTGGCCGCGAGGTCGGCCTCCATGCGCAAGGCCGGGGTAGGCAAGGTGCGAGGCGCACCCGCCTCAAGGATGGACAGCACCATGCGCGCCATCTTCTCCGCCTCGTCGCCCGCGCGCTCCAGGTTGGCCACCGCCTTGGAGACGGCCATCAGCAGGCGCAGGTCTCGCGCGGTCGGCTGGCGCCGCGCGATGATGGAGGCGATCTCGTGATCGAGCGTGATGTCCATCGCGTTGACCTGCTTTTCCAGCAAGATGACTTCGCGGGCAGCTTCGGCGTTGAAATGGGCCAGGGCCAGGATGGCTTGCTGAACCTGGGATTCGACCAGTCCCCCCATTTCCATCACACGGCTGGAGACGGTGCTCAACTCGCTGTCGAACTGGGTGGAAAGATGTTTGTCGGGCATGTTGTGCTCCTGCGGTTCGTTCGGTGCGTCTTCAGTGAGAACGGCGTCGCCGCTCAACCGAAACGGCCGGTGATGTAATCTTCCGTCTCCTGACGTACCGGCTTGAAGAAGATCTGCTCGGTGTCGCCGAACTCGACCAGTTCGCCCAGGTACATGTAGGCCGTGTAATCGCTGCAGCGCGCGGCCTGCTGCATGTTGTGCGTCACGATGACCACCGTGTAGTCATTCTTGAGTTCGGTGATCAGCTCCTCGATCTTGCCGGTGGAGATCGGGTCCAGCGCCGAGCAGGGTTCGTCGAGCAGCAGCACCTCGGGGCGGATGGCGATGCCGCGCGCGATGCACAGACGTTGCTGCTGACCACCGGAGAGGCTGGAGCCGCTCTGGCGCAGCTTGTCCTTCACCTCGTTCCACAACGCGGCCTTGCGCAGCGCCCATTCCACGCGCTCTTCCATGTCGGTGTCGGACAGCGATTCGAAGAGCTTGATGCCGAAGGCCACGTTGTCATAGATCGACATCGGGAACGGCGTGGGCTTCTGAAACACCATGCCGACGCGCGCGCGCAGCAGGGCCACGTCTTGCTTGCTGGTCAGCAGGTTGTCGCCGTCGAGTAGCACTTGGCCCTCGGCGCGCTGCTCGGGGTAGAGCGCGTACATGCGGTTGAACACACGCAGCAGGGTGGACTTGCCGCAGCCGGACGGACCAATGAAGGCCGTGACCTTGTCCTTGGGAATGTCGAGGTTGATGCCCTTGAGCGCGTGGAACTTGCCGTAGTAGAAGTTCAGGTCGCGCACCGCGATCTTGGAGGGAACGACTGCGTTCACAGGCGCGGCGGCGGGAGCGTGGGTGGTTTCCATGGCATTCATCACAGGCGTTTCAGGTCCGTGGACGTGGGTGGAGCGGTCGCTGGCAAACATGGGGCGTGCGTGGGGGTGGGGGCTGCGTCAACGCGGCTTGCGGGTCATCAAGCGCGCCAGGATGTTGAGTCCCAGCACGGCCACGGTGATCAGCAACACGCCGGCCCAGGCCAGGTGCTGCCAGTTTTCATACGGGCTCATCGCGAACTTGAAGATCGTGACGGGCAGGCTGGCCATGGGCGAGCCCAGGTCCGAATTCCAGAACTGGTTGTTCAGCGCGGTGAACAGCAGCGGCGCCGTCTCGCCCGCGATGCGCGCCACCGCCAACAGCACGCCGGTGACGACGCCGGCCATGGCCGCGCGCAGGGTGATCATGGTGATGACTTTCCACTTGGGCGTGCCCAGGGCGTAGGCGGCCTCGCGCATGGCGGCGGGAACGAGCTGCAGCATGTTCTCCGTCGTGCGGATCACCACGGGAATCACCAGCAGCGCCAGGGCAATCACGCCGGCCCAGCCGGAGAAGCTCTTGAAGCGCGCGACCACGATGGCGTAGACGAAGAGGCCGATCACGATCGAGGGGGCGGAAAGCAGGATGTCGTTGACGAAGCGCGTGGTCTCGGCCAGCCAGCCCTTGGGCTTGTACTCCACCAGGTAGATGCCGGCCAGGATGCCGATGGGTGCCCCGAAGACCGTTGCCAGCAGCACCATCAGGAAGGAACCGTAGATGGCGTTGGCAATGCCCCCAGCCTCGTTGGGCGGTGGCGTCATCTGCGTCAAGGTGCTCCAGGCCAGGCCACTCAAGCCCAGGTAGAGCGTTTCCCAGAGGATCCAGAACAGCCAGAACAGGCCAAAGGCCATGGCGCACAGTGACAGGGTCAGCGCGATCGCGTTGGTGCGCTTGCGTCGCGCATAGGCGGCGCGACGCATGTTGTCGAGCGTGGGGTTGCTCACGATTTGTCCCCTTCGCGTTTCTTGAGCTGGACCAGCAGCAGTTTGGAGAAGGACAGCACCACGAAGGTGATGAAGAACAGCACCAGCCCCAGGTAGATGAGCGCCGCCTGGTGCAGGCCCGCGCCCGCCTCAGCGAATTCGTTCGCCAGGGCCGAGGTGATGCTGTTGGCGGCGTCGAACAGGCTGAGCGTGTCGAGCTGGTTCATGTTGCCGATCACGAAGGTCACGGCCATGGTTTCACCCAGGGCGCGACCCAGGCCGAGCATGATGCCCCCCACCACCCCGGTCTTGGTGTAGGGCAGCACCACCTGGTAGACCACCTCCCAGGTGGTCGAGCCCAGCCCATAGGCGGACTCCTTGAGCATGGGCGGCGTGACTTCGAACACATCGCGCATGACGGAGGCGATGAAGGGAATGATCATGATCGCGAGGATGATCCCCGCCGACAGGATGCCGATGCCGACCGGCGGCCCCGACACCAGCGCGCCCAGGTAGGGCACGCCATGCAAGAGTTTCTGCAGCGGTTGCTGCACGTAGGTGGCCAGGATCGGGCCAAACACCAGCAGGCCCCACATGCCGTACACGATGGACGGCACGGCGGCCAGCAATTCAATCGCAGTGCCCAGCGGACGCTTGAGCCAGGCGGGGCACATTTCCGTCAGGAAGAGCGCGATGCCGAAGCTCACGGGCACGGCGATCAAGAGCGCGATGACGGAGGTGGCCACCGTCCCGTAAATCATCACGAGACCGCCAAAGTTTTCCTGCACCGGGTCCCACACGGGACTCGTCAGGAAACCCAGGCCGTATTTGTGGATGGCGGGCCAGGCGCCCACCACCAAGGAAATCAAGATGGAAGCCAGCAGCGCCAGAGTCAGCCAGGCGGCCCCCTGCGCCAGGACACCAAACACGACGTCGAACCAGGCGCCAGGCGCGCGGGTGCGGGTCTTCGTGCCGGAATCCGGCTGAACGGTGGGCAGGGCGGATGTACTCATGGCGGCTGCGTGGCTTCTTGGCGTCCAGGGGACGCCGTGGTTGCGCGTCAGGAAGAAACGCGTGGTGGATTTACTTGACCGTGGTCAACAGCTTGCTGACCTGCGCCTTCACGCTGGCCGGCATCGGAACGTAGTCCAGGCCTTCGGCGGTGGCATCACCATTCTTGTAGGCCCACTCGAAGAACTTCTTCACGGCTTCGCCTTGCGCGGGCTTGTCCTGCTTGGTGTGCATCAGGATGAAGGTCGCGCCGGTGATGGGCCAGGACTTGGCGCCGGCCTGGTTGGTCAGCACTTGGTAGAAGCTCTTGTCCCACTGCGCGCCAGCGGCGGCGGCCTTGAAGGTGTCGAAGTCCGGCTCGACGAACTGGCCAGCGGCATTCTGCAGCATGGCGTAGGTCATCTTGTTCTGCTTGACGTAGGCGTACTCGACGTAGCCGATCGAGCTGGGCAGGCGGTTCACGAAAGCGGCCACGCCCTCGTTGCCCTTGCCACCCGCGCCCGTGGGCCAGTTCACAGCGGTGCCTTCACCGACCTTTTCCTTCCACTCGGGGCTGACCTTGCTCAGGTAGTTGGTGAACAGGAAGCTGGTGCCGGAACCGTCGGCGCGGCGCACCACGGCGATCAGCTCGTCTTCCAGCTTGAGGCCCTTGTTGAGCGCGACGATCGCGGGGTCATTCCACTTGGTGATCTTGCCCAGGTAGATGTCGGCCAGGACGGCGCCAGTCAGCTTGAGCTGGCCGGGCTGAATGCCCTTGATGTTGACCACGGGCACCACGCCGCCCATCACGGTGGGGAACTGCACCAGGCCTTTTTCGGCCAGTTGCTCGTCCTTCAGGGGAGCGTCGGAAGCGCCAAAGTCCACGGTCTTGGCCTCAATCTGCTTGATGCCCGCGCCAGAACCCACGGATTGGTAGTTGATCTGAGCGCCAGTTGCCTTGGCATAGTCAGATGCCCACTTGGCGTACAGGGGGGCAGGGAAGCTGGCACCCGCGCCGGTCACGTTCTGGGCGAAAGCGGCGCCGGCAAAGGCCAGGGCGGCGCTCAGACCCAGGATGCGGAAATTCAAACGAGCTTTCATCGAGGACTCCTATGGGGTTGTTTGGAAAGCAGCTTGAATTTAAGAACCTTTTGTGACGCGTCTGTGACAAGCGGGGCGGCGCAGTGTAGCGCGGGGTTCATGGGCTTGTCACACAGACTGCCCAAGATGGTTCCGCTTTTCTCCTGCGCCCGTGGGTTCAACGCCCACGCGTGCACTTCGACGATGCCCATGACGACAAGGTCCGCACCATGAACCCAAGCCACAACCCTTTCACCCCCGCGATCGATCCCGATGAGGTCGGCTACAACCCTTGCGCCCAGGCGCCGTTGGAAACCCTGATCGCCACACGCATGAGCCGCCGTGGCCTGTTGCGCGCTGGCACGGCGGGCGCCGCCCTGCTCAGCGGCATCGGCGGTCTGGCGCGGGCCGCCGCGCCGGCTTCGGAAGGCGCGGGTCTGACGCTGAACTTCAACCCCGTGGCCAAGCATCTGGCCGACACCGTGGCGCTGCCCGCTGGCTACTCGGCCACCGTGCTCTACCGCCTGGGCGATCCGATCGCCGCAGGCGTGCCCGCCTACAAAAACGACGGCACGGACGATCCGGCCAGCTATGACCGTCGCGCGGGTGACCACCACGACGGCATGACCTGGTTCGGCATGGACGCGCAAGGCCGCTGGGCCTCGCGCGCGACCGACCGAGGCCTGTTGGTGATGAACCACGAAGCCATCACGCCCGCTTTCTTGCACGCCGCGGGTCAGACCATCGTGGGTTCGAAGGACGAAGCCCGCCGCACCGACGCGCGCGAGGTCCAACGCGAGTTCTACTTGCACGGCGTGAGCGTGATTGAGACGCAGAAGAAGGGCAAGACCTGGAGCTACCGTCAAGACTCGCGCTACAACCGGCGCATCCACACCCTGACCGACATGGTCCTCTCGGGGCCCGTCGCGGGCAACGACCTCGTGAAGACCAAGTACGCACCCGACGGCAGCAAGACCCGGGGCACCGTGAACAACTGCGCCAACGGCACCACGCCCTGGGGCACTTATCTGACCTGCGAGGAAAACTGGGCGGGCTACTTCCGCCGTCTGAGCGCCGATGACGCACGCCGCAGCGCCAAGGAACTGACTGCCTTCAAACGCTACGGCGTGGCGGGCGCTGGCCGCGAGGGCTGGGCGACCGTGGGTGACGATGACCTCTACGCCCGCTGGAACACCGAGGTGCGTGGCGCCAGCGCCGCGGAGGACTACCGCAATGTCAGCAACACCTATGGCTGGGTGGTGGAGATCGACCCCTTCAACCCCAAGAGCACGCCCAAGAAGCGCACCGCCTTGGGCCGCTTTGGTCACGAAGGCGCCTGCCTGGGCCCGGTCGTGCCGGGCCAGCCCCTGGTCTGGTACATGGGCGACGACGCACGCAACGAGTACATCTACAAATTCGTCTCCGCTCGCAACTGGGACCCGAAGGATGCCAACCAAGGCCTGTCCGCCGGTGACAAGTACATGGACGCGGGCACGCTCTACGTGGCCAAGTTCAAGGACGACGGCAGCGGCGAATGGCTGGAACTGAGCCATGGCAAGAACGGCATCGACGCTAACAACAAGAACTACTCCTTCGCCAACCAGGCCGACGTGCTGGTCAACACCCGCCTGGCCGCCGACGCCGTGGGCGCGACCCGCATGGACCGCCCCGAGTGGGCCGCCATCCATCCCCGCACCGGCGACGTGTACGTGACGCTGACCAACACCAACGCCCGCTCTCGCCCCGTGGACAAGACCAACGCGGCCAATCCGCGTTATTACAACGACCCGAAAAACGGCAAGCCGCAAGAGGGCAACCCCAACGGCCACATCGTGCGTTTCGCCGATGAGCAGCGCAATCCGGCCGCACTCGCCTTCCAATGGGACGTGTACCTCTTCGGCGCGCGCGCCGGCAGCTCGCCCGACATCAACCTGTCGGGCCTCACGGCGGACAATGATTTCTCCAGCCCCGACGGTCTGTGGTTCAGCGACGCCGTGCCCGGCCTGGCCTGGTTACAGACTGACGATGGTGCCTACACCGACGTGACGAACTGCATGATGCTCGCCGCCGTGCCCGGCCAGGTGGGCGATGGTGGCAAGCAGACCATCGTCAACGTGGGCGCGGGCAACACCCGCACACAAGACACCTATGTGGGTGCGCAGGTCGGTCAAAAAGGCACCCAGTTGCGCCGCTTCCTGGTCGGACCCAAGGGCTGCGAGATCACCGGCATCGCCGAATCGGGCGATGGTCGCGCGCTGTTCGTGAACATCCAGCACCCGGGCGAGAACACGGATGACAAGGACATCGGCGATCCGGCCAAGTTCGAGAGCCATTGGCCTGATGGCGGCAACGCCCGTCCCCGTTCTGCGACCCTGGTGATCACGCGCGACGATGGCGGAAAAATTGGAGTGTGATCTCCACAGGCTCCGCTCCCTTCGTTCGCTTCGCCACCCCCTCCTGCTAAGCGGAGGGGCGCACCCAGCGGCCTGGCAGAGCCAGTTCCGCGGGTGCCCGCGATGAAAGCCCCACGCAGGCCCCTCATGCTTGCGTCACGGCAGCGTCATTGCCCTGCCATATAGTGCGGCCCTGACATGAAAAACGGAACCGAACTCGCCGCGATCGACCTGGGCTCCAACAGCTTTCGACTCGAAATCGCCCAGCTGGACCATGGCCTGCTCAAGCGCCGTGAATACCTCAAGGAAACCGTGCGCCAAGGCAACGGCCTGGACGAGGACCGCAACCTCACCGCGGAAGCGATGCAACGCGGCTGGGATTGCCTGGGCCGATTCGCCGAGCGCTTGGCCGGTTTCAAGCGCGCCCAGGTGCGCGCGGTCGCCACGCAGACACTGCGCGAAGCACGCAACCGTGACGAGTTTCTGAACCGCGCGCAGGCACTGCTCGGCTTTCCGATCGAGGTGATCTCGGGCCGCGAGGAAGCGCGCTTGATCTACCAGGGCGTCACGCACATGCTGCCTCAGTCCAGCGAACGCCGGCTGGTGGTGGACATCGGCGGACGTTCGACCGAGCTCATCCTGGGTCAGGGTCGGCGCCCGCGTTTCATGGACTCCTACCATGTGGGCAGCGTGGCCTGGTCCATGCGTTACTTCACCGAAGGCGTGTTCAGTGCCGCGGCCTTCGAGACGGCCGAGGTCGCGGCCCAGGCCGTGCTGGAGGAAGTGCTGGGCCACTGCCAGCCCGCGAGCCAGGGCGAGGGCGGCTGGGACACGGTGTACGGCGCCTCGGGCACGGTGGGCGCGGTGGGCGATGTGCTGGACGCCGAATTCAATCCAAGAACCGGCGTGCCCGCGCAACGCATCACCCGCGCCGGGCTGGACTGGCTGCTGGACAAACTCCTCAAGGCGGGGGACGCCTCACGCCTGCGTCTCGACGGCATCAAAGAAGACCGCCGGGCCGTGATCGGCGGTGGCCTGTCGGTGCTGCGCGCCGTGTTCTCCCTGCTGCAGCTCGACGAGATGCATGTGGCCCAGGGGGCGCTGCGGCACGGCGCGCTGGTGGACCTGATGGACCGTGAACATGCCCAGAGCGACCAGCGCAGCCTGAGCGTGCAGCGCTTGGCGCATACCTTCGGCGTGGACGAGCGCCAAGCCCAGCGCGTGGGCCGGGTCGCCGAGTTCTTGCTGATGTCGCTGGTGCAGGAGCATGCCGCCCTGGAGCCGGACGAACTCGCTCGGCACCTGCGCAAGCTGAACTGGGCCGCCCAGCTGCATGAGATCGGCAGCGCGATTTCGCACACCGATTACCACCGGCACGGCGCCTACATCCTCGACAACGCCGATGCGGCCGGCTTCACCATGAACGAGCTGCACCGTCTCAGCCAGCTGGTGCTGGGCCACCGGGGCAAGCTGCGTAAGCTGGAGGGCCTGCAGCTCGACGATCCCGACTTCGTGCTGCAGCTGCTGTCCCTGCGGCTGGCGGTCATCCTCTGCCACGCTCGGCGCGAGCCGGACTTGCAAGGCCTGCGACTGAGCTGGGACGGGCTGCGCTCGGTCCGGCTGGACTACCCCGAAGGCTGGGGACGCGCTTGGCCGCAATCGGCCTGGCTGCTGCACGAGGAAGCACAAGCCTGGGCCAAAACCGCCTGGGCCATCGAGGTGCAAGCGGGCTGACCCCCAGGCACCGGGTCTACACCCGATGCGCCCCACGCCGCTTTCTGATGAAGTTGCGTCCATGCAAACTCGCATCTACTCCGGCCCCTTGAGCATGTTCGGCGCGAAGGCCGAAATCGCGGCGCGTGAAAAAGGCCTGGCCTTCGAACTGGTCATGGTGCCCTTCACGACCGACGACGACTATCAACCCAGGCACCCCGAGGTGCTGCGGGTCAACCCGATCAAGCAACAGGTTCCGGTGCTGGTCGACGACGAGGTGGCGCTGTTCGACTCGACGCAGATCTTCGAATACCTCGAAGACCGCTACCCCGGGCCCCGGTATCTCGCCCTGTGGCCGCCCGGCATCACCGAACGAGCCCGCGCGCGGCAGTTGGAGCTGCAGTCCGACGAAGTCTTTTTCCCGAACGTGGTCCGGCTCTTTGGGCTGCAAAACGACATGCAAAGCGCCCCGGCGGTCGCGGCCTGCGCCGCTTGCGCGCGTCACTACAAGGAGATGGACGCCCTGTTGGCCACGCGCGAGTACCTGGCCGGTCCCTACTCCTACGCCGACATCGCCTTCTACATGGCCCATGTGTTCGCCGATCGCAAGGGCGCCGGCATGACGGACGCGACCCCGCGCCTGGTGGCCTGGCGCGACCGCGTCGGCGAACGAACGGCGGTACGCGCGGTGGTGGACCCGATGATGCGTTTCCTGGCCTCCCAAGGACGCGGCGTGCCAGCCTTTCTTCAGCGCTGACGGGAAAGCAAGCGGCCGGTGGGTGTGAGGGGTCGGGAACTGAAGGGGCCACACGCGCCTGGGCGGGGACTCAGTCCACGACCTTGCTACGGCCCGCCTTGACCTCGGCACGCACGGCCTTGCGGCGCAGACGGCGCAGCTTGGCGCTTTGTGTCGGCTTGGTGGCGCGGCGCGGTCGGGGAATGTGAGAGGCCTGCGCCACCAACTCGAGCAGTCGCGCCCAAGCCTCGGCCTTGTTCTGCTCCTGGGTGCGCGCGGTCTGGGCCTTGATGACCACAACCCCGTCCTTGCTCACGCGTTGGTCCGGCCACGCCAGCAGCCGTTCCTTCACGGGGTCGGGCAGGGATGAGGCACGGATGTCGAAGCGCAGGTGCACCGCGCTGGACACTTTGTTCACGTTCTGCCCGCCCGGGCCCTGGGCGCGCACGGCACTGAATTCGACCTCTTTTTCGGGGATGAGCATGAGGGCGAGCTTGCCACAAATCCACGTCTCCAAAAACCACGCCAGCCCGCAGGGCCCCGTGCAGCAGGAATGTCCGCGACGTCGCCCCGCATAAAATGCCCCTTTCTCCAGAGACTCACGCAAAGTAGCCACCATGGGACAAACGCTTTACGACAAGATCTGGGACGAGCACGTCGTCCACACCGAGGAAGACGGCACCGCCATCCTCTACATCGATCGGCACCTGGTGCATGAAGTCACCAGCCCCCAGGCCTTCGAGGGCCTGCGTCAGGCTGGGCGCAAGCTCTGGCGCGTGAGTTCCGTGGTCGCCACGGCCGACCACAACACGCCGACCAACGGCTGGGAGCGCGGCTATGAAGGCATTGCCGATCCGATCAGCAAGGAACAGATCACCACGCTGGACAAGAACGTCAAGGAATACGGCGCGGCGGCCTTTTTTCCCTTCATGAGCAAACGTCAAGGCATCGTGCACGTGATCGGCCCGGAAAACGGCGCGACCCTGCCCGGCATGACCGTGGTCTGCGGCGACAGCCACACCAGCACCCACGGCGCCTTCGGCGCGCTGGCGCACGGCATCGGCACCAGCGAGGTCGAGCACGTGATGGCCACCCAGACCCTGCTGGCCAAGAAGGCCAAGAACATGCTGATCAAGGTCGAAGGCCAGGTGGCCAAGGGCGTGACGGCCAAGGACATCGTGCTGGCCATCATCGGCAAGATCGGCACTGCGGGCGGCACGGGCTACACCATCGAGTTCGCGGGCTCGGCCATCCGCGCCCTGAGCATGGAAGGCCGCATGACGGTCTGCAACATGGCCATCGAGGCGGGCGCGCGCGCGGGCCTGGTGGCCGTGGACGAGAAGACCATCGAGTACGTCAAGGGCCGCCCCATGGCGCCGACGGGTGTGGAATGGGACCAGGCCGTGGCCTATTGGAAGACCCTGCACTCCGACGCGGACGCGAAGTTCGATCGCGTGGTCGAACTCGACGCGACCCAGATCCTGCCGCAGGTGACCTGGGGCACCTCGCCCGAGATGGTGCTGGGCATCGACGGCCGCGTGCCGGACCCGGACAAGGAAAAAGACGCCGTCAAGCGCGGTGCCATCGAACGCGCGCTGACCTACATGGCGCTGGAACCGGGCAAGCCCCTGAACGACATCTACGTGGACAAGGTCTTCATCGGCTCGTGCACCAACAGCCGCATCGAAGACATGCGCGAGGCCGCCGCCGTCATCAAGAAGCTGGGCCAGAAAGTCGCCAAGAACATCAAGCTGGCTCTGGTGGTTCCGGGTTCGGGCCTGGTGAAGGAACAAGCCGAGCGCGAAGGTCTGCATGATATCTTCAAGGCGGCCGGCTTCGAGTGGCGTGAACCGGGCTGCAGCATGTGCCTGGCCATGAACGCCGACCGGCTGGAACCCGGCGAACGCTGCGCCTCGACCAGCAACCGCAACTTCGAAGGCCGCCAAGGCGCGGGCGGGCGCACGCATTTGGTCAGCCCGGCCATGGCCGCCGCCGCCGCCGTGCACGGCCACTTCATCGACATCCGCACGATCGCCTGAGCGACGCCCTGACAGCCCAAGCGCCGCACTCACCCGCCTCACGAAAGGACAGCCGCATGAAACGCATCACCCTTTGCTTCGGCGCCGTCGCGACCTGCCTGGTCCTGGCCGCTTGCAGCAGCACCTGGTCCGGCGTCAAGGAAGACTCCAAGGAAATCGGCCATTCCGTTGGCAAGGGCCTGGAAAAGGCCGGCGAGAAGATCCAGGAAATGACCAAGTAATCCAACCATGCAGAAATTCACCGTGCACCAAGGCCTGGTGGCCCCCATGGACCGCGACAACGTGGACACGGACGCCATCATTCCCAAGCAGTTCCTCAAATCGATCAAGCGCACCGGCTTCGGCCCCAACCTGTTTGATGAGTGGCGTTACCTGGACCCAGGCTACCCCGGTCAGGACCCCGCTTCGCGCAAGCCCAACCCGGACTTCGTGCTGAACCAGCCCCGCTACCAGGGCGCCTCCATCCTGCTGGCGCGGCAGAACTTCGGCTGCGGCTCCAGCCGCGAACATGCGCCCTGGGCCATCGAGCAGTACGGCTTTCGCGCGCTGATCGCGCCGAGCTACGCCGACATCTTCTTCAACAACTGCTTCAAGAACGGCCTGCTGCCGATTCAGTTGCCCGAGGCCACGGTGGCCCAGCTCTTCGATGAATGCGCGGCCTTCCCCGGCTACCAGCTCACCATCGACCTGGAGCGACAAGTGGTCGTCAAGCCTCAGGGCGAGGAGATTGCCTTCGATGTGCAGCCCTTCCGCAAGTACTGCCTGCTCAACGGCTTTGATGACATCGGCCTGACCCTGCGCCACAAGGACAAGATCCAGGCCTACGAAGCGCAACGCTTGGCGACCAAGCCCTGGCTAGCGCACGTGATGTAAGTCATTAAGCACACCCCAGGCTGCGCGCCTCGTTGGGCGCTCCGCCACCCCTTGCAGGGGCAACGCCAGCGGCCCGGCAAAGCCGGTTCCGCAGCGTTTCCCGAATAAGACACTGGAAACCTAAAAATGAAAATCGCAGTTCTGCCGGGTGACGGCATCGGCACCGAAATCATCGCCGAGGCCGTCAAGGTGCTCAAGGCCCTGGACCTGAAGTTCGAAATGGAAACCGCCCCCGTCGGCGGTGCCGCCTACGAAGCTGCCGGGCACCCGCTGCCCGAGAGCACGCTCAAGCTCGCCAAGGAAGCGGACGCCATCCTCTTCGGCGCGGTCGGCGACTGGAAGTACGACAAGCTTGAACGCGCCCTGCGCCCCGAGCAGGCCATCCTGGGCCTGCGCAAGCACCTGGGCCTGTTCGCCAATTTCCGCCCCGCCATCTGCTACGAGCAGCTCACGCACGCGTCCAGCCTCAAGCCCGAACTGGTTTCAGGCCTGGACATCCTGATCGTGCGTGAACTGACCGGCGACATCTATTTCGGCCAGCCGCGTGGCAAGCGCACGGCCACCGACGGGGCCTTCCCCGGCGCCGAAGAAGCCTTCGACACCATGCGCTACACCCGCCCCGAGATCGAGCGCATCGCCCACGTCGCCTTCCAGGCCGCGCGAAAGCGCAACAAGAAGGTCACCAGCGTGGACAAAGCCAATGTGCTGGAGACCTTCCAGTTCTGGAAGGACATCGTCACCGAAATCGGCCAGCAATACCCCGACGTGAAGCTGGACCACATGTACGTGGACAACGCGGCCATGCAGTTGGTGAAGGCCCCCAAGTCCTTCGACGTGATCGTCACCGGCAATATGTTCGGCGACATCCTGAGCGACGAAGCCTCGATGCTGACCGGCTCCATCGGCATGCTGCCCTCGGCCAGCCTCAACAGCAAGAACCAGGGCTTGTACGAACCCAGCCATGGCAGCGCGCCCGACATCGCGGGCCAGGGTGTCGCCAATCCGCTGGCCACCATCCTCTCGGCTGCGATGATGCTGCGCTTCAGCCTCAACCAAGAAGCCGCAGCCCAGCGCATCGAAGCCGCCGTGCAAAAAGTCTTGGCTCAGGGACTGCGCACGCCGGACATTCACAGCGCAGGCACGACCAAGGTCGGCACGGTGCAGATGGGGGACGCGGTGGTCAAGGCCTTGGGCTGAGACTGCTCGCGGGCCGGTGCGTCACACGCCGGCTCACACGCCCGCCACCTATCGTTGGGGCTCCTTCAACTTTCACAGGAGTTCCCCATGCCTAAATTCGTCATCGAGCGCGCCATCCCCGGCATCGGCGCCACCCGGTCCGCAGAAATGCAGGCCATCTCGCAGAAGTCTTGCGGTGTGCTCAAGGAAATGAGCCCACGCGTGCAATGGGTGCAAAGCTTCGTCACCCCCGACAAGATGTACTGCATCTACAACGCCGAGAGTGGTGACGCGGTCCGCGAGCATGCTCAGCGTGGCGGCTTTCCGGCCGACAGTGTTGCTCAGGTCAAGGCCATCATCGATCCCGTGACCGCGGAATGAGGTCCGGTCGCGCAGGCTTGCGTTGCGGCGCGGCCTGCGCGACCATCGCCTGGCATGCCCACGCTTTCAATCCATTTGCTGGGTCCGCCGCGCGTCGAACGCGATGGCTGGGCCGTCACCCCGCCACGCGGGCGCAAGGCCTGGGCCTTGCTGACCTACCTGCTTTGCCGCCCAGTGCCTGCAACCCGTGCCCATCTGGCGGCGCTGCTCTTCGAAGACGCCGAAGACCCGCTGGCCGCATTGCGCTGGAACCTGAGCGAGTTGCGCCGACTGCTCGGGGACGCGACCTTGCCTCGCGTCGAGGCCCCCCTGCTGACGCTGCCGAACGACACCTGCGTGGACATCGAAACAGTGACCCGAGGCGTCTGGACAGAGGCACTGCAACTCTCCGGCTTGGGCAGGGATCTGCTGGAGGGCATGTTTTTCCCCAACTGCCCAGCCTTTGAAGTCTGGCTCGCCACCGAGCGACGCCGCCTGCGCGCGGCCACCGAAGCGCTGTTGCATGAGGCCGCTCAGGAGCGTTTGGCTGCGGGCCTATCCTCCGACGCGGCTGAGATCGCGAGCCGCCTCGTGCAATCGAACCCGCTGGACGAAGACTTCCAGGTGCTGCTGGTGCGCTGCCTCGCCGTGGCCGGTGATGGCATCGCGGCAGCCCGACAGGCCGCGGCCTGCCGCGAACTGTTCCGGCGCGAACTGGGTGTCATGCCCGGCCCCGCCCTGGACGCGGCCATCCACACCGCCACCGCGCGCCCCATTACCCAACCCGCCACGGGCCGGGCCGCCGCACTGGCGCAGCTCGAAGCCGGTGAAGCCGCCGTCGGCGCGGGCGCGCTGGACGCCGGGCTGCATTGCCTGCGCCGCGCCGTCGTCGAGGCCGATGCCAGCCATGACCCTGATCTGCGCACCCGCGCTCGCGTGGCACTGGGCAGTGCCCTGGTGCATGCCGCTCGGGGCCGCGACGAAGAAGGCGCGGCAGCCTTGCACGAGGCCTTGGCTGTATGCCAAGAGGCCGGCTCTGTCCGCCCCGCCCTGGCCGCGGCAGCCTGCCGTGAACTGGGTTACATCGAGTTTCTGAGGGGCCGCTACGAGCGCGCACTGATTTGGCTGCGGCGTGCCGCGCCCATGGCCGCGGACGACCCCGCGGAACAGGCGCGCATCGCCACCGTGCAGGGCGCGGCGCTCAGCGACACGGCCCACTACCCGGACGCGATCGCGGTGCTGGACCAAGCCTGCGCGCTGGCCGACAACGCGAATGACACCCGGCAGCTCGCCTACGCGCTTTCGATGTCCGGTCGCGCCTCGCTGCTGACGGGGGATCTGGACAAAGCCGCGAGCGCGCTCCAACGCTCCCTGCAACTCGCGCAACGGGCCTGGACCGCGTTCCTGCCCTGGCCGCAATCGCTGTGCGCCGAATTGGACCTGCTGCGCGGCGACGTCACGGGCGCGGCGGAACGCTTCGAGCAGGCCTGGGCTCTGGGCTGCCACCTGGGTGATCCGTGCTGGGAAGGTATTTCCGGGCGTGGCCTGGGCCTGGTCGCCGTCGCGCGCGGAGACACCCAACTGGCCGTCACCCTGCTCGTCGACGCGCTACGGCGCTGCGCGCGCTTGCCCGACGCCTATCTTTGGGGCCAGGGCTACACCCTGGACGCGCTATGCAGCGTGGCCGTGGTCCAGAACCTGCACCAGACTGCCCACTGGCTGACGGAGCTGCGTGCCTTGGCCGAGGGCGCGGGCATGCGCGAATTCACCACTCGCGCGTTGGCTTACCAGGCGCGCCTGGGCGACTCGGCCAGCTTTACCGTGGCGGCCCTGCTGGCCAGCGACATCGGCAATCCACGCTTGGACCGGGAGTTGGAAGGCTATCAACCTGGCTTCTTCTCGTAGATCACGAAACGCTTGGTCGTCGTCTCCACCACTTCCCAGGTGCCGACGAAGCCTCTTGGCACCACAAATTCGTCCCCCGCTCGCACCGTGACCGCTTGGCCCCATTCGTCGGTGATGATGCTCACACCATCCAGCATGCGGCAGTACTCCTCCTCGGTGTAGTGGACACGCCATTTGCCGGGTTCGCTGCGCCACACCCCCACGAAGTACTGCTTCGTCGGATCGGTGTAGTGCATCCAAAGCGTCTGCTTCGGATTGCCCGTGATGAGCTTCTCGGGCGCAAGGAAGTAATCCTCGGACGCATCGGCGCCCGCGATGTCCGGGGCGGACCTCAATCGCATAACGGCGGGCGGGTTCATGTCAGCGGCAAGCGCTCAATCACGGTCCAAAGGATCCCTTGAATTTAGCGTTCGATCTGCACCACCATGGCCGTCAGACGACGCACCACGGGCAAGAGCAAGAGCACGGTCGGAAAGGCCACCACCCAGGATAGCGCCCATGCGCCCAGCCAGCCTTGCAAAGACATGGCCTGCCAGCCAATGCTGCGCAAGGTGCTGATGAAGGAAATGATGCCTGACATCATGAGCGAGAGAAAAAAAGGCATCACCACGGCGGCATAACGCGCGGGGAGTTTGCGAAAGGAAGGGGAGACGGTGGAATTCATGAAGCGTCGGTCGGTGGCATGCATCGCGTGCATCGGCGGCGGCACGGCGCGCCGCCAAGAGTCGCGATTGTTCCACAGCCCTCAAAACCAGGCGTCCATCCGCTACAATCCTGCGCCATGTCGCCCGCCCGCCTGTTCCTTCTGAACACCGCCGCCATCCTGGCTGACGGGGTAGCGCGCGCGAACATCACCAAAACCACGACGATCAAGGGCTGACCTCGCCCCGCTCGTCGCGCGCCCTCCCCGGCACCGAACGACGAGTCGGAGCCGGATCACAGCCCCAAATTCCCATGGTTGAGTCACAGCGACGCGGTGTGTGTAGGAACGCTGTTTGTTTTTAACCTGATGTTGTGAAGGGCACGGTAATGAGCAAGTTGGTAGGTCTGGTCGGCTGGCGCGGCATGGTCGGCTCGGTGTTGATGGATCGCATGGTCGAGGAAAAAGACTTCGACCTGATCGAACCTGTGTTCTTCTCCACCTCGAACGCGGGCGGCAAGGCCCCGGCGATGGCGAAGAACGAGACCACGCTGCAGGACGCGCACAACATCGACGCGCTCAAGCGTTGCGACATCATCATCACCGCTCAGGGCGGTGACTACACGACCGAGGTCTTCCCCAAGCTGCGCGCGGCGGGCTGGAAGGGCCATTGGATCGATGCGGCCTCGACCCTGCGCATGAAGGACGACGCGGTCATCATCCTGGACCCGGTGAACCTGCCCGTCATCCAGAACGCCCTGTCCAAGGGCGGCCTGAACTGGATCGGCGGCAACTGCACGGTGAGCTGCATGCTGATGGGCGTGGGCGCGCTGTACAAGGCGGGCTTGGTGGAATGGATGAGCACCCAGACCTACCAGGCCGCCAGCGGCGGCGGCGCGCAGCACATGCGCGAGTTGCTCACGCAGTACGGCACCCTGAACGCCGAGGTGAAGAGCCTGCTGGCCGACCCCAAGAGCGCCATCCTGGAGATCGACCGCAAGGTCATCGCCAAGCAGCGCAGCCTGTCGGCCGAGGAAACCGCCAACTTTGGCGTGCCGCTAGGCGGATCCTTGATTCCCTGGATCGACAAGGACCTGGGCAATGGAGTCAGCCGCGAAGAATGGAAGGGCGGCGCCGAGACCAACAAGATTCTGGGGCAAGGTGAAGGCTTCGGCTCGCCGGCCGTGCCGGTCGACGGCTTCTGCGTGCGCATCGGCGCGATGCGCTGCCACAGCCAGGCCCTGACCTTCAAGCTGAAGAAGAATGTGCCGCTGGCCGACATCGAGGCCATGATCGCCGCCGACAACGCCTGGGTGAAGGTGGTGCCGAACAACAAGGAGGCCACCATCCGTGACCTGACGCCGGTGGCCGTGACGGGCACGCTGACCATCCCCGTGGGCCGCCTGCGCAAGATGGCCATGGGCCCGGAGTACCTAGGCGCCTTCACCATCGGCGACCAGTTGCTGTGGGGTGCGGCCGAACCGCTGCGCCGCATGCTGCGCATCCTGCTGCAGGCTTGAGTGCCTGAATGACGGCGGCCGCTCACGGCCGCCCAGTGCCCCCGAACGCGCCCAATCAGGTTCGAACGGGTGCAAAGCGAAAGAAAACGCAAAGATTAAGCATCTTCTCAGCTTGTCAAGGCAAGTCATTGATGCTATGGTACTTTTTGATTCTCAGCCCCAATCCGATCTTCGGAGGCCCTTGTGATTTCCGCCCAAACCCACCGCGCCCGCTGGCAACCAGGCGTGCTTCAAAAAAGCGCCTTGGCCCTGGCCTGCGCAACGGCGCTCGGCTTGTTCAGCGCCGCAGCCCATGCGCTGTCCCTGGGCCGCGCGGTGGTCCAGTCTTCGCTGGGTGAACCCCTGCGCGCCGAGGTCGAACTGCTGGACATCAGCAACGAAGACGCCGCCTCGCTGCGCGCCCGACTGGCTTCGCCGGCCTCCTTCGCCGCCAGCGGCATGGAGTACAGCCCCGCGCTCAACGGCCTTCAGATCACGCTGCAGCAAACCAACGGGCGGTATTTCCTGCGCCTGAGCAACCCACAGGCCGTCAATGAACCCTATGTTGACCTGATCTTGGAAGCCACGTGGGCTTCGGGTCGGCTGGTGCGCGACTACACCCTGCTGTTCGATCCCCCCCCGGGCGGCGCGCAAACCGCCAGCGCTCCGGACGGCGGCAAATCGGCCGACACCGCTGCGCCCGAAAGCGCGGCGCCGGTCTTCACGCCCCCCGTGACCACGGCGCTGCCCACCCCCGCAGCCCCGATCCCGGAACCTGCGCCTGCCATCGAACCGGCGGCCCCGGTGGTATCGGCAGCACCGACCGAGCCTGCATCCAAAGAACCTGTCGCGGGCGGCACGGCGGCCTCCGTCCCCAGCCCCGCTGTGGCGGTGGAGCCCGCGCCGGCCCCCGATGCCGCGGCGCAAGCTCCTGCCACTCCCCAACCGGCGGCCAGCGAGAGCGCATCCGCAGCCCCGGCACAGGCTGCTTCACCCGCCGCCTCGGCCGCACCTGCCGCCAAGACCGAATCCAGCCAGAAGGCAGCCCCGCGCAGCACGCGGGTCACCGTGAAACAAGGCGATACCGCAAGCGACATCGCCATGTCCCACATGGCCAAGCAGCCCGCCTATGTGCAGGTCTCGCTCAACCAGATGCTGGTGGCCATGCTGCGCGCCAATCCGCAAGCCTTCGTCAACGGCAACGTCAACCGTCTGCGCACCGGCGCCGTGCTCACCCTGCCTGGCGCCGACACCGCGCAAAACGTGACCCGCACCCAGGCACGCCAGCTCGTCATCGCCCAGAACCTGGACTTCGACGATTACCGTCGCCGTCTCGCCGATGCCGCTCCCGCGCGTGCCGCCGCGCCCCAGCGCCAGACCGCTGGCAACGTGCAACCGCAGGTGCAAGACCGCCGCCCCGCTGCGACGACGCCCGACCAGCTCACCT
Organism: Hylemonella sp. W303a; assembly: GCF_046452315.1. Taxonomy (NCBI): domain Bacteria; kingdom Pseudomonadati; phylum Pseudomonadota; class Betaproteobacteria; order Burkholderiales; family Comamonadaceae; genus Hylemonella; species Hylemonella sp. W303a. The sequence goes on from NZ_JBKFDG010000006.1 coordinate 310,291, forward strand.
TGTCCAAAGGCGCGGTTCAAGCCCAAAGCGCGCAAGCCCTCGCCGAGGAACGCAAGGCCCGTGAGGCGGCGGAACGCAGTGCCGCGCTGAACAAGAACATCGCCGAACTCGAAAAGTTGAGCAAGGCCACGGCGCCCACGCCACCTGCGGCAGGCCCTGCACCCGCCGCGCCCGCGACCAGTGCTCCCACGCCCAGCCCGGCGCCGGACAACGGCTCCGTGCCCGTCACATCGGCTGCGGGGGCTGCGGCCCAAGAAGCCGCCGCGGCCACGCCCGCTGCGCCGGAGCACACTGTCTCTTTCGACGAACTGGTCAATGATCTGCTGGCCAACCCGGTAGTCCCTGCCGCAGGCGCAGGCTTGGCCGCCCTGCTGATCGGCTTGCTGGTGTACCGCCGACGCAAGCAACGGGCCGCAGCCGACGAGTTCGAAGACAGCATGCAGGCCAATGTAGAGCCCGGCGATCCGCAAGGCGCTCCCTCCGTGCCCGCAGGGGACGATGTGGACCCGGTGGCCGAAGCCGAGCTTTACCTGTCCTATGGCCGTGACCAGCAAGCCGAGGACATCCTCAAGGACGCGCTGCCGCGCCAACCCAAGCGCGTGGCCATTCACCAGAAACTGGCTGAGATCTACGCGAAACGCAATGATCTGACCAATTTCACCCAGATCGCCGCACAAGCGCACCAAGCCAGTGGCGGCAGTGGCCCCGAATGGGACGTGATCAGCGTGCTGGGCCGCGAGCTGGACCCTGACAACGCCATCTACCAGTCCGGCGAGACGATGAGCAACATCTCCCCGGAAGCCGACCTGGATTTCGGTGAACCAACGCCCCCGCCGCCACCGGCCGCCGCTGCCGCACGACCCGAGCCACCCGCGGTGGACTTCGATCTGAGCAGCCTCTCGCTGGACTTGGATGCACCATCGCCCAGCCTGAGCGCGGCCCCCACGGCCGCCGACGCCGAGGACGATCCGCTGGCCACCAAACTGGCCTTGGCGGACGAATTCAAAGCGATTGGCGACACCGACGGCGCGCGGGCGCTGATCGAGGAAATCATCGCCGAGGCCGAGGGCGACATGAAGGCACGCGCCGAACAGGCCCTGGCGGCCCTGGGTTGATGTGCAAGCGGTGTGCCGCAGCGCGGACTCGATAACCGCGGCATGCGCGTCGCCCTGGGCCTGAGTTACGACGGCGCCGCCTACGACGGTTGGCAAAGCCAGCCCTCGGGGCGCACGGTGCAGGACCGGCTGGAGCACGCCCTGGCCCGGTTTGCCGACGAGCGCATCACCACCCTCTGCGCGGGCCGGACCGATGCCGGGGTACACGGTTTGATGCAGGTCGTGCATTTCGACACGAACGCACAGCGCACGCCCTACGCCTGGGTGCGTGGCACCAACACCCACTTGCCGTCCAACATCGCGGTTCAGTGGGCGCACCCTGTGCCCGCTGAATTCCACTCCCGCGCCAGCGCGACCAGCCGTCGTTATGCCTACGTGCTGCTGCAGTCGCCCGTACGGCCCAGCGTGGAGGCAGGGCGCGTGGGCTGGGTGTTCCAGCCGCTGGACCTGAATGCCATGCAAGCCGCCCTGCCCCATCTTTTGGGCGAGCGCGACTTTACCTCCTTTCGTGCCGCGGCCTGCCAAGCCCTGTCGCCAATCAAGAACCTGATGCGCGTGGACATCAGCCGGCGCGGCTCGCGCGCTGACGCCGACGCACCAGACATCTGTTATTGGCGCTTCGAATTCGAAGCCAGCGCCTTCTTGCACCACATGATCCGCAACATCATGGGCTGCCTGATCGTGATCGGTCAGGGCAAAAAGCCTCCTGAATGGATGGCCGAGGTCGTCGCGGCCCGCAGCCGGGACGCGGCGGCTCCGACCTTCATGCCCGATGGGCTCTATTTCCTTGGGCCGCGCTACGACGCGCATTGGGGTTTGCCGGACCGCACCGCTGCATTTGACTGGCTGCCTTGAACGCTTGCGCTCGGCGCACTCGACGACTCACTGAATCCGCACGCCACCGTGTTGGCGGCGCACATGG